>MKWN01000048.1 GCA_001899775.1 Thiobacillus sp. 65-29 | reverse complement strand
GCACGGTTCGGAGGGAGGGGAGGGCGAGCGCCCTTCTCTACCCCTATCAACGGCGCGCCCCGCGCCGCGGGCGGGGAAAATCTTTTCTGGCACGTTTCCTGCCATGTTCCATCCTGTTGGGCTTCGTGTAACATTCGTACCCCAATAATCTCCAACAACCGGATTGACGAGGAAGAGAACATGCAAGGTCTGAAGAAGGTGTACGTGGCGCTGATGGTTGCCGCGCTGGTGGCCGGTTGCGGCGACAAGAAGGACGAGGCGGCGGGCGGCGAGAAATCCGCGAGCCAGGTGGCGGCGAAGGTCAACGGTACCGAACTCACGGTGCACCAGGTCAACTATGCGCTGCAGCGCATCCCGAATCTCAATCCGGAACAATCCAAGGCGGCTTCGCTGCAGGTGGTGCGCAATCTGGTCGATCAGGAACTGCTGGCGCAAAAGGCGATGGAAGAAAAGCTCGACCGCGACCCGATGGTGCTGCAGGCGCTCGACGCGACGCGCCGCCAGATCCTCGCCGAGGCCTACATGAGCCGCAAGCTGGGCACGCCGGCCGAGCCGGGCGATGCCGAGGTCACCGAGTACTTCAACCAGCATCCCGAGCTTTTCTCCAAGCGCAAGATCTACCGCCTGCAGGAAATCAACATCAAGGCGCCGCAGGACAAGCACGACGCGATTCGCGCGCAACTGGGCGCGTCGAACAATCTCAATGATTTCGTCAACTGGCTGAAGGCGCAGAACCTCGAAAACAAAGTGGGTCAGGGCGTGAAGCCGGCCGAGCAATTGCCGATGCAACTGCTGCCGCAACTGGCGCAGATGCCCGACGGCCAGGCGATGGTGGTCAACGCGCCGGACGGCCTGCTGGTCATTGTGCTGGCCGATTCGCAGTTGCAGCCGGTGACGCAGGAACAGGCCAAGCCCGCGATCGTGCGTCTGCTGCAGACGCAGGCGCGCCAGAAGGCCGCCAAGGTCGAGCTGGATTCGATCAAGTCCGCGGCCAAGATCGAGTACGTGGGCGAATTCGTCGATGCCGGCAAGGAAGCCGCGGCACCCGCTCCGGCGTCCGCGGTGGAAGAACCGCACGACGCCGACGCCATCAGCAAGGGCGTTTCCGGGTTGAAGTAAAGACAGTTGCAAGTCTCAAGTTGCAAGGTTCTTCTTGTAACTTGCCGCTTGTGGCTTGCAGCTTGAAACTCGTGTTGACGTCTCCCATCTTCGTTCGCAGCCTGCCGTTCGGGCTGTACATCGTCCTGCTTGCGCTCGAAGGCCTGCTGCCCGATTGGGCGCCGGATTTCGACGTGCGCTGGCTGTATCCGGTCAAGGCCGGTCTTGTCGCACTGGCGCTCGCGGCGCTGTGGCGCCACTACGACGAACTGCGTACCTGGGGCCTGCCGGCTCGCCATCTGCTGCTCTCGATCGCAACGGGCATCATCGTGCTGGTGCTGTGGGTCAATCTCGACGCCGGCTGGATGCTCATGGGCGAGATGGGCGGAGGCTACGACCCCACCAGCGTGGCCGGTGAGATCGACTGGCTGCTCGTCGCCTTCCGCATCGCCGGCGCCGCGCTGGTCGTGCCGCTGATGGAAGAACTCTTCTGGCGCTCGTTCCTGCAGCGCTGGGTGCAGCAGTCGGATTTTCTCAAGCTCGATCCCGGTCGCATCGGCATCAAGGCCCTGCTCATCGCCAGCGCGCTGTTTGCCGTCGAGCACCTGCAATGGTTCGCGGGTCTCGTCGCCGGCCTCGCCTATGGCTGGCTCTACATCCGCACCCGCAATCTGTGGGCGCCGGTCGTCGCGCACGCCGTCACCAACGGCCTGCTCGGCGTGTACGTCGTGAATACGGGAGAATGGAGATTCTGGTGAACCGATACGCCGCGCTGCTCGCCGCGGCGGTCGCGCTGCTGGCGGCGCCGGTGCATGCCAAGGAGGGCGACACCTTCCGGCCGTTCGTGTCGGGGGCGTATTTCCACGACGATAACCTGTTCCGCCTCGACAAGGGCGAAGCCCCCGATCTCAAGCGCGCGGACCGTTACGGCCTGCTCAGCGCCGGCGTCGACGTGGACTGGAAGCACGGGCGCCAGCAGGTGCTGGTGAACGCAAGCAAGACCCTGGTCCGTTACGACCGCTACAGTTACCTCGATTACGACGGCGACGATCTCAAGGCCATGTGGAACTGGCGCCTGGGCAACCGTTTTTCCGGCAACCTCGGTGCCAGCAAGTCCACCAGCCAGAGCAGCTTCGCGGACATCGGCCTGGTCAACAACCAGGTCGACCGCGAACGCCGCTTCGGTCGGGCCGAATGGGAATTCCATCCGCGCTGGCGCATCGGTGCGGGCGTCGAAACGACGGACAACACCAACAGCGACCCGTCCCTGTTTTCCCAGGATTTCAACCAGGACAGCTACGACATTCTGGTCACCTATCGCACCCCCAAGGGCAGCACCGTGCGCGGCCGCGTGCGCAGGATCGACAGTGATTTCCCGACGATGAAGCTTCTGGGTCTCAACCCCTTCCCGCCGCTGGCGGCGGTTGCCGACAGCAGCTACGCACAAACCGACTACACGCTTCTGGCCGACTGGCGCTTTTCCGCGAAGCTGGTGCTGCGTGGCGAAGCCGGCTGGGTCGACCGGAAATACACAAATGCCCTCAAAGGCAGTTATGCGCCTTACGAACCGTGGATGGCGCCCTACGAGCCATTGCTCGTCGACCGCCCCGACTACAGCGGGTTCAACGGCCGCCTCACCGCCGACTGGTACGCCACCGGAAAAACCCTGCTGAGTCTTTCCGGCTACCAGGAACTGGGCGGCGCCACCGACATCAACGCCAGCTCCGTGCTCAAGCGCGGCACCAGCGTCAGCGGCGTGTGGCTGATCCGTGAGAAATGGCGCCTCAACGGCGAAGCGAGCTATGAGAATCGCGATTTCAGGGGCGATATGGGGGCCGGCACCACGCAGACCGAGGACGACACGGTCGGCGCCTCGCTTTCGCTCAACTACACGCCGATCCGACCCGTCTCCATGGACTTCGGTATGCGCGCCGGGCGTCGGGATTCCAACATTTCCGCCGGAGATTACACGTTCAGTTCAGTGTTTTTCAGCGTGCGGGGAGATTTTTGAGGAACGGCTGAACACGCCGTCACCCCGGCGAACGCCGGGGTCCAGATCGCGCGTGTCGGGCGGACTATTTGCCATCGTAAGCAGAACAGAACAATAATCGCGGGTCAATGGTTATTTGATGCGGGTGGGTATGGGAATTGCTGGCAGGATTGGGGGGAGTGACGAGCGTCAAGGGGGAAGTGGGGGGCAGTAAGCGGTGAGTCGACGCGCCATCGCAATGCTCCCTTCCCCCTCGGAAGGGGGAAGGGTGGGGGAGAGGGTGCGAACCCCCTTCGATCCGCCCCGCAGGGTTCGAAAAAATCAAGGCAGGAGTGCGGCGCAGGCAATCGGCGTCCGCAAATTGGAGAGCGTAATGACGAAGTTGTGGCGTAGTGTCTGGATGTTCTGGTGTGCCCTGTTGCTGGCGGCGCCGGCGTGGGCGGTGAGCGACGATTACCGCATCGGCACGGGCGACGTCCTGCGCGTCACTGTTTACGGCCAGCCGGACCTTGCCACCGAGGTGCGCGTCAGCGAAGCCGGCAGCATTACCTTCCCGCTGATCGGCGAAGTCAAGGTCGCCGGCAACACCCCCGCACAGGGCGAAGCGGAAATCACCCGGCGCCTCGCCAAGGGCGGCTTCATCCTCGAACCCTTCGTCAGCCTCAACGTCGTGCAGTATCGCGGGCAGCAGGTGTCCGTCCTCGGCCGCGTCAACCGGCCCGGCAAGCACAACCTCGAAAAGCCTGGCCGCATCACCGACGTTCTGGCGCTCGCCGGCGGCATCGTGCCCGACGGCGCCGATGTCGTCACCTTGGTACGCACGCGCGACGGCAAGACCGAATACCGGAACATCGATATCGTCGCCCTGTTCCGTTCCGGCGGCGAAACCGACAACGTGCCCGTCGAGGACGGCGACGTCATCAACGTCGCGCGCCAGCCGATGTTCTACATCTATGGCGAAGTGCAGCGTCCCGGCACCTTCCGTCTGGAGCAGAACATGACCGTCGCGCAGGCGCTTTCCGTCGGCGGCGGCATCACCCCGCGCGGCACGCAACGCGGCCTGCGCATCCTGCGCCGCGACGACGGCGGCACCACGCAGGAAATCCCCGTCAAGCTCGGCGACCCCGTGCAGAAGGACGACGTCATCTTCGTCAAGGAAAGCCTGTTCTGAGAACCGCGCCATGAACTTCACCCAATTCCTCCTCGTCCTCAACGCGCGCAAGTGGATCATCCTTGGCGTGCTGTTCGTTACCGTCGCCACCACCGCCGCGGTCAGCCTGTGGCTGCCCAAGGAATACACCGCCAGCGCCACTCTCATCGTCGATTCCAAGAGCAAGGATCCCTTCACCGGCCAGTTGCTGCCGGCGCAGATGTTTCCCGGCTACATGGCCACCCAGGTCGACGTCATCAAGAGTCCGCAGGTGGCCACGCGCGTGGTGCAGAGCCTCAAGCTCACCGATGCCCCCGGAACCCGCGAGCAGTTCATGGAAGCCACCGAAGGCAAGGGCAGCATCGAACAGTGGCTGGGTGACGTGCTGTTGAAGAAACTCGACGTCGAACCCTCGCGCGAATCCAGCATCTTCCGCGTCAGCTTCACCGGCACCAACCCCGAGTTTTCCGCCATCATCGCCAACGCCTTCGCCAAGGCCTACATCGAAACCAACCTCGACCTGCGCGTCGCCCCCGCCAAACAGAGCGCCGCCTGGTTTGACCAGCAGATCAACCAGCTGCGCGACGACCTCGATCAGGCGCAGCAGAAGCTCACCGCCTACCAGCGCGAGAAGGGGCTGGTCGAGTCCGACGAGCGCCTCGACGTCGAAACCCGCCGCATGGCCGAACTGTCCGGGCAGATGATCGCCGCGCAGTCGGCGGCCTACGATGCCAGTTCGCGCACCCGCGACAGCGCCAGCCTGCCCGAGGTCATCAACAACCCCGTGGTGCAGAACCTCAAGGCCCAGGTCGCGCAGGGCGAAGGCAAGCTCGCCGAACTGAGCAACCGCGTCGGCGCCAACCATCCGGATTACGTTCGTCTGAAGGCCGAAGTCGACAGCTACAAGGCGCGTCTCGCCAATGAACTCGGCACCGCCACCCGTGGTGTCGGCGCCACCGCCGGTGCCGCGCGCCAGCGCTTCAACGAGCTCACTGCCGCCTTCGAGCGGCAGAAGACCCGCGTCCTCGGGCTCAAGCAGGAACGCGAAGAAGCCAGCCGCCTCGCCCGCGACGTCGAAAACGCCCAGCGCGTCTACGACTCCGCGTTGCAGCGCTACGGCCAGACGCGCATGGAAGCGCAATCCACGCAGACCGACATCGCCGTGCTGACGCCCGCCGTCCCGCCCACCGAGCCGTCCAAACCGCGCGTCTTCCTCAACATCCTGTTGTCCGTCTTCCTCGGCAGCCTGCTCGGCGTCGGCACCGGCTTCCTCGTCGAACTGCTCGACCGCCGCGTGCGCTCCGGCCAGGACATCGCAGGCGGCCTCGACATCCCCGTGCTGGCCGAAGTCAAGAAAGCCGGCGGCCTGATGGAAAGCCTGCGCCGCCTCTTCCGCCGCAACCGGCCCGCGGTGGCGTGAGCGAGATCATGCGCCTCGCTGCGATCGCTCGCACTGCGCTAACGCCCCCATCGACCCGAGGGCGGGCCTCCCACGGACAGCACTCCCGCATTTTTCTCATCGCCTGAACGACCCACGTCGAGGTAATTCATGAACTCAATCACCAGCCCCAGCGAACAGAGCAGCATCGTCGAGGCCGCCACGGCCCGCGGTGACGATCACATCGGCACGCTGCTGCAGGCCGCAGGCAAGCTCAAGCCGCAGGACATGGAGCGCGTGCTCAATCTGCAGAAAAAAGAGAGCCTGCGCTTCGGCGAAGCCGCGCAGAAACTCGGCCTGGTGACCGAGGCCGACATCCGCGCCGCGCTGTCGCGCCAGTTCGAATACCCGACGCTGCCGGCCACCGGTGCCAACCTCAGTTCCGAACTCACCGCCGCGGTGAATCCCTACAGCCGCGAGGCCGAGGCGCTGCGCTCGTTGCGTTCCGAACTCCTCATGCGCTGGTTCAAGGATGGCCGCAAGACGCTCACCGTCGGCAGCGTGCGCGCGGATGAAGGCGCGAGCTACCTCGCCGCCAACCTCGCCGTGCTGTTCGCGCAGATGGGCCGCAAGGTGCTGCTGATCGACGCCAACCTGCGCCAGCCGCGCCAGCAGGCCATCTTCAACCTTGGCAACGGCATGGGCCTGTCGGACCTGCTGGCCGAACGTGTGCCCACGCTGCAGGTGCAGACCGTTCAGCCCTTCCACACACTGTCTGTCCTGGCCGCCGGCTCGCCGCCGCCCAACCCGGCGGAACTGTTGGCGCGCCCCACGTTCGGCAGCCTGCTCATGGGCCTGGAAACCAGCTACGACATCATCCTGCTGGACACCGCGCCCGCGCAGCTCGCGTCCGACTTCCAGCTCGTCGCCGCGCGCGCCGGCGGCATGCTCGTCGCCACCCGCCGCAACGTCAGCCGGCTCGCGCCGCTGGCCGAGCTGAAAGAAAAGATCATCTTCACCGGCGCCCAGGTCGTCGGTGCCGTCGTATTGGATTGAATTGAACGCATGAACACGCTCGCCCCCCGCGCCTCCGCACTCGACGCCCTGGCCGCCCTCAAGACCTGGTGGCCGGTCGTCCTCGGCCTCGCCGCGCTCTATGCCCCCACCTACTGGATGCTCGCGCACGGACTGTGGAACGAGGACGACCACGCCCACGGCCCCATCGTGCTGGTGGTCGCCCTCTATCTCATCTGGCAGAAACGCGAGGTCTTCGCCCAGGCCGGTGCCCCCGGCCGCGGCGAAACCGTCACCGGCTGGATCCTGCTCGTCGTCGGCCTGCTCGCCTATGCCCTCGGCCGCTCGCAGGACATCCTGCTGTTCGAGGTCGGCTCGCAGATCCCCGTCATTCTCGGCGCGCTGCTCATCACGGTTGGTGCAAAGGCCGCGCGCGCGCTGTGGTTCGCGCTGTTCTTCCTGCTGTTCATGATCCCGCTGCCCGGCTTCATCGTCGACGCCGCCACCGGCCCGCTCAAGCAATACATCTCCGTCATTGCCGAGCACGTGCTGTACGCCGCCGGCTACCCCATCGCGCGCAGCGGCGTCACCCTCACCGTCGGCCCCTACCAATTGCTCGTCGCCGACGCCTGCTCCGGCCTGCATTCCATGTTCAGCCTGTCCGCCATGGGCCTGCTCTACCTGTACCTGATGCAGCACACCAGCCTCGCGCGCAACCTCGTCATCATGGCCGCGATCATCCCGATCGCCTTCGTCGCCAACGTCATCCGCGTCATGGTGCTCATCCTCATCACCTACCACATGGGCGACGAAGCGGGGCAGGGCTTCCTGCACGGCTTCGCCGGCATCATGCTGTTCGTCATCGGCCTCTTGTTCCTGTTCCTGCTCGACTGGATACTCGGCTTCATCTTCCCCGACCGCCCGCGCGCGCGGGCGCAGGCGCAGGCCTGAACGCCGGAAGCCCCGAAGGGTCGACATGGTGTTCATCAACGTGAAACAGTGCGAAGCGCTCACCTTGTCCCCCCTCTCCCTCGGGGAGAGGGCAGGGGTGAGGGAAACGGGTGTGGCGTCTTTCATGGTCAGGGGTGGCAACGCGCCATGCCCGTTAGCCACAAAGCCGGGAGCAGGCATGAGCGAGACGGTCGCCTTGCCCGCGATCCCAACACACCGCTATCGCGCGCCATCGTCGAACCCGATAGTAGAATGATGTTTTGATGCCTGACAGGAAGACATAAAGATGCGCACCACGCTCACGATCGATGACTCGCTTGCCAACGAACTCAAGAAACGCGCGCTTGAGACCGGCAAACCTTTCAAGGAGGTGGTCAATGAGACGCTGCTGATCGGGTTGCAGCAGAAAGCCGTACGCAAGCCTCGCGCCTATCGCCTGAAACCGGCGTCGCTTGGCGCCCCGTTGCCCGGCATCGACCTGGACAAGGCATTGCGCCTTGCGGATGAACTGGAAGACGCGTCGCTGTGCGCGAAACTGGAGCAGCGCAAGTGATCCTGGTCGATGCCAACCTGCTGATCTATGCAGTCAACCGGGACTTGCCCCAGCACAAGCAGGCACGAGCCTGGTGGGAGCGGATGCTCTCGGGCACTGCGCGGGTTGGCATTCCCTGGGTATCCATCATGGCTTTTCTGCGCATTTGCACCAACCCGCGGATTTTTTCGCAGCCCTTGCCCCCCGAGGCAGCGATCGCCTACATCGACGAGTGGCTGGACCAGCCGCCCGTCCAGCTGGTTGCGCCGGGCACTGGACACTGGGCCATCCTGCGCAATCTGCTGCTGCAAACCGGCATGGCCGCCAACCTCACGAGCGATGCCCATATCGCCGCGCTGGCGCTGGAACAGGGGTACAGCGTTTATTCCGCGGACAATGATTTCCGGCGCTTTCCCGGGTTGAAGCACATCAACCCGCTGTCGGTTCGGTAGGCGGGGGCCCGCTTGCCGCATGGAACACTGCAACCTGGAACTTGAATCTGCAGCACCCGCTCCCGCAGGGCGGTTCAACCATTCCGGAAAGACACCCGGCTGGGTGTCCATGGATTACCACGGGTAATCGGGAGCGCGCACATGCAAGCAATACGTCGAATTGAGCAGGTTCGCGGCACCTCGCTGACGATCGTTCTGCCAGACACATTCAAGGGGCCGGGGGAGAGGGTGAACCGCCCACGGCATAACACCCTCACCCCCACGCACCACCGCACGGTTTCTGGAGACAACACATGAATCTCATCAGCTTCAAGCACCTGATCGTCGGTCTGCTCATGTTCGCCGCTGCGGGCATGGCGCTCGCGCTCAAACCCACCGAGAAGGTCGCCGACGCCGGACCGAAGGTCGACCTGGAAGTGCTGATTCCAAAAACGTTCGGCGACTGGAAAATCGACGAGACCATCGTGCCTTTGCTTGTCGACCCGGAAACGCAGGCCAAGCTCGACAAGATCTACAACCAGACCCTCACCCGCACCTACATCAACTCGCGCAACCAGCGCATCATGCTGTCTATCGCCTACGGTGGTGACCAGAGCGATTCCATGGCCGTGCACAAGCCGGAGGTGTGCTACCCGGCACAGGGGTTCGAGATCCTGAAGAACAAGAATGATGTGTTCGCGAGCGACGGCGCCGCGATTCCTGTCAGGCGGCTGGTTGCGAAGCAGGGCTCACGTGTCGAGCCGATCACCTACTGGACAACGGTTGGCGATACGGTTGCCATCACGGAAGGCCTGCAATGGAAACTGAGTCAGATCAAGTACGGCCTCACAGGCAAGATTCCGGACGGTCTGCTGTTCCGCATTTCGAGCATCCAGGCCGATGAGGAAGCGGCATATCAGGCGCAGGATGATTTTTCGCGCGCTTTGCTGGGTGCGCTGACGCCGGAAGGCAAGAAGCGCATTCTCGGCAGTCCAGGTTCGGCATCCTGAACGGCTGGTGACGATGACCAGCCAGGCGCTATCTACGGGAGTCGGGCAGAGTGGCGCGCCACTCGGCATATGGGGCTTGCTTGGCGTGCTCCTTGTCGCAGGAATATTGGCGCTTTTCTTCGGATTTGTAGCGGTCACGTCCAGCTTCGTTCTGGTGAGCATGGCGGCCGCCATGCTGCTGGGCGCGTTTCTTCTGGGCAAGCCTTCCTGGAATATATGGCTGGTGCTGTCACTCGGGTTGCTGGTGGCGGGTGTCGTACCGATCTGGGCTGATTACATTGCCAGCAAGGCCGTCTGGGGTATTTCCATCATGGGGTTCATCCTGATGGTGAGTGCTTTTTTCGGCGCCATGACGAACTCGCGCGCGACGATCGCCACGCCGGGTTTTGTCTGGTTGGCGTTGATCTTCATGCTGTATGCGATCCTCGCCACGCTTGTGCAGTTCTACTCGGTTGGAGAGGTTCTTACCGGATTCAAGCGCTATTTTCAGGCTTTTGGATTGTTGTTCGCCCTGAGTTGGCTCACCCTCGGCGAGCAGGACATGCGGCGGTGGCGCAAGTTTCTTGTCTTCGTGGCGCTGGTGCAGCTGCCGTTCGCCGTGTACGAATTGATCGAATTGGTACCTTTGCGCCAGAGCTTTGGCATTCCTTTTCTCGTACCCATCGACGTGGTGGCAGGTACTTTCGGTGCAAATCTTTACACCGGTGGCGCCAATTCGGAGATGGCCACATTCCTCATCATCGTCTTGGCATTCATGCTCGCCAGGCAGCGGGCACGCCTCCTCCGCGCCCGGCATGTGATGTTCCTCGCGCCATTCGTATTGGCGCCCCTTTTCCTGGGTGAGACGAAGGTCGTTGTGATCCTCCTGCCGATGATGTTCCTGGTTCTTTATCGCCGGGAGCTCTTTGCACGGCCTCACTATGCCGTGATGGGCCTGGCCTTGGGGGCGTTGCTTACCATCGGCGCGGGCGCCGCCTATCTGAGCATCACCAAGACGACACTCGAAGAGCAGATTGAAGAGACATTGGCCTACAACGTTTATGAAAAGGGACATGGTGCCTACCAACTCAATCGCACCAAGGTGCTGAGTTTCTGGGCCGAAAGGCAGGGCGCGCACGATCCGGTTTCCCTCTTGCTGGGGAATGGCCTCGGTAGTGCCCATACCAATACGGGCGGGCATGTGGCGATGCGTTATCCGACTTATGGTATCGGATTGACTGCCGCATCCACGTTGCTGTGGGAACTTGGCATCGTGGGGCTCACCCTGTTCCTCGGCATCCTTGCACTGGCGTGGCGAACGGCCGAGCGCCTGCGCAATGACGCCACCGACGCAATGGTCAGAGCGGATGCGGCCGCAATTCAGGCGGCTTTGCCGCTGTTTGCGCTGTACGTCTTTTACCGGGTCTCGTTGCTGGAGACGCTGAGTTTCCAGATCGTTTTTGCCACACTGCTCGGCTATCTCGCGTGGATGCACCGTCGACACGTCGGGCACGCCAGCCATGCCTGACTGTCGATGAGCGCATTGCCTTATTCTGGCGCCGCGCTCAAGCGCAGTGCCGCGCACTTCCTGTTGGGCAAGGGCGCCTCCGCAATGATTACGTTCGTCATCCTGTTGTGGATGGTGCGTCTGCTTCCCGTCGAGCAGTATGGCGTCTATGTGACGCTCGTGGCCGGAGTGGAACTGGCCATTGCCGTCTCGGGGTTCGGCATGATCTGGCTCGCTGCGCGTTACCTGCCCGAGTATCGGATGCATGCCACCGGGCCCGTTCTGTCGCGATTCGTGTGGCAATTCCTGGCCCAGATCAGCGGCCTCCTGGTTGCGGGCACGCTCGTGCTCTATTTCCTGCTTCCGGCTTTCATGGCCGCACTCGGACTCGCCGCGTGGCAGGACATCGGATACCTGTACTTGCCGATGTTGCTGCTGGAAGGCGCGGCCCGGCACGTACGCGAAAGCCTGCTTGGACCGCTGATGCAGCAGGGATGGGCGCAGCTGAGTCTCGTGGTTCGCAACATCGCGCTGTTGCTGCTGCTTGGTATCCTCTCCGTCTGGAATGCCGTCTCGTTGCGGGAGATCGTCATTGCAGAGGTCGCCGCATCCGCGTTGGGCCTGGCCATCGGCTTGTATGGTCTTGCCCGGCATCTGCGTCACCAGCGGCGGCAGACCGGTGCGCCGGAGTGGCATCCACCCCGGTGGCTGGACATGTGGCCGACTGCCGGAAACATGTATTCCAGCCAGATGATCAGCCTGATCTACAGTGCGCAAGTATTCGTCTTCCTGGTGCAGCGCTATCTCGGGGTCGAGGCGACCGCACTTTTCGGCTTCTTGCGCAGCCTCTACGATCAGGTTACGCGCTATCTGCCCGCCGCACTTTTGTTTGGCATCATTCGGCCCAAGTTGGTGGCGTCGTATGTCGGTGACGGCGGGATGGCCGCGCTTGTCCGCAATGCCAACCTCGTGGGCAAACTGAGCCTGTTCGCGCTCATGCCCATGGTCGTGCTCACGTGGTGGGCGGGCCCCGGTCTGGTCAGCGTGCTGAGTGGCGGGGCATTTGTGCAGCCCGGCTATTACCTGGCGGGATTGATGCTTGCCTTGATCCCGTTCAGCCAGCGGCAGATCGTCGAAACGCTGGCCGTTGCAGTGGGGCGGAGCCGGCTTTGTACCGTGGCAGCCGCCTGTAGCGCGATTTCCCTGCCCCTGACGCTCGCGCTGCTTTGGCTCGGGCTCGGGTTGTGGGCACCGGTGATCGGAATCGGAACCGGAAACCTGATTTTCAACGTCGTCATCCTCGGGCGCCTGGCATGGGAGGACGCGTATCGGGCAGACCGGAACGGCATGCTGAAACTCCTTGCGGCAGCCTCGCTCAGCCTGGTTTTGCTTGCCGCGTTGCCGGTCACGGTCGATACGTGGCGGTCGGTGTTCGTCGCGGCGATCGCCTGCTGTCTCGTTTATCTCGTGACGGCCTATCTGATCAAGCCGTTTACATCGTCGGAACGCGAAAGCATCAACCGGCTCGCCAATCGGAAGATTTTCGTATGGTGAGCACAGAGGTTAGCCTTCGGGACGGAATGAAGCCGCGCCTGTCACGGATTGTTGCGGCCGTCTGCGTTCCGCTCCTTGCGGGCGCCTGGCCGACTTTTTCGGGCGCAGCCTGCACAGGGAGCGAGCAGGTTCGCACGGCTGCGCTACCGGCAGCCCTTGTCACTTCGGCGGCGCCCCTGCGCACGCTCGAACCGCACTACTTCGGCTTCAATTTCACCTGGGTGGAATTTCAGGAGTCCCTGTGGGACGAAAAGAGACGGCGGTTCGATGAACATGCGGTCAAATGGCTACAGGCCTTTCCGGGCGCCGTTTATCGCTATCCGGGCGGCACCGAATCCAACCATTTCGACTGGAAGGCGGCAGTCGGTTCGCGTGAGCTGCGCGAGCCGCGCAAGATCGTGAAATGGAAAGGTCCGCTCGTTGCGACATTCGGGTTCGACGAGTATCTGGCATTCGTAACCGAGGTCGGCGGGCAATCCTGGTATGTGGCGAATCTTTTCGGGGATTACGACAAGGAAACCGACCCGAAAAAACTCGCGGACGACGCCTACGAGCTTGCTGCATACCTGAAAGCCAGGCCCGATGCGAGTGCGGCCGTCCTGCGCTGGGAACTGGGCAATGAGCTCGATCGTGGCGAATATCTCTGGCCTGCAAAGAAATATCTCGACGTATCAAAGCGCGTGGCCGAGGCGATCCGGAGCGCCGACCCCCAGGCGCGCTTTGTTGCCATCATGGAAGACTATGATGCCCACTGGCGCTGGCACTCGCCGGGAGCGACGGCCGAAAAGTACAACCGCCAGGTTGCGGCCGGACTGTCGAGCCTTGCCACCGAATATGCGCAGCATTCGTACTATGACGGCGTAAACGTCGAGGTGCCTTATGCGGTCTCCAGACGCATCGCTCAGATATGCAAGAGCATCGACGCCGCGGAGTCTGCGCATGCGGGTGCGGGCCCGGTCGGAATCTGGGTGACCGAGCACGCACGTCAGCCGGTCAAGCCTGGCGAAAGTCCGAACTGGAAACCCAACTGGCCCAGGAGCGCGGATCTCGAAGCGGCACTGGGCGTCGCAGACTTCATGATTGCCGCCTCACAGATACCGGAGGTCATGGGGCTGTTCATGCACGCACTTCATGGGCTGGACGCGCCGTGGCCGATGTTTCACAAGAACAGGACTGCGCTCCCCCGGACTCATCCAAGCGCGGTGTTCTGGGCGCTTCATGTGCTTCGCGAAGGCATGGAAGCAGACGTCTTCGCGACGACATCCCACAGCGGCAACACCGGCGGTTACATGGGCGGCTACGATTTTCGCGCCTCCGTCATGGCCAATCCCGACCGAACCCGGTGGGCCGTCTGGTCGGTCAACCGTGCGCCCAAGGCCCAGACCATCGCCTTGCGCATTCCCGCGCTGGCAGGGAAGAGCGCGAAGGCGAGCCTGCGGGTTCTCGCGGACGACAACCTCAATGCCAACAACTACGCCGACGGCAACCGCCTGCGGCCGCGCGACCTGCCCGAGCAGGTTCTGGTTTTCGACAAGGCGGGCCGCGCCGCGCTCGCGCTGCCGGCCCAGTCCGTCGCCGCGGCGAGGCTCGACGTGCTTTGATGCGGAAGGGTCAGGAATTACGCATGCGTCTCTTTTACTTCATTGCCGACTCGTTCCCTGCCTGGCGCGTCGACCTGGTTGAACTGTTCGGCGTGCAACTGCGCCGACTCGGCGTGGACACCGTCTGGTCCACGCGCCGCAACGACGCCGGCTGGCTGGGCCGGGTCGACATGCACGACCAGACCGCGATCCTGCCGATTTCACTCGGCAGGAAAAGTGCGGCAGCGAAGATAATCAACCGGTTCTTGGAACCGCTTTCCGAACTGCTGATCTTCCTGCGCCTCGTATTCGGCGAGCGTTATGACATCATCCAGGTGCGCGATGACCGCTACAGCGCCGCGTTCTTCGCGCTTCTGGCTGCGCGCATCCGGGGTGCGCGGTTCACCTACTGGCTGTCGTTCCCGTTTCCGGAGCACGACTTGGCGATGGCGGCCGAATCCGCCGGTGCGCGCAAGACTTTCCTGCAACTCCGCGGCCGTTTCGCCCGCTGGTGGCTGTACCGCGTCATCATGCCGGCGGCCGATCACGTCTTCGTGCAGAGCCCGAAGATGCGCGAGAACATCGCGCGCATGGGCATAGACGCAGAGAAAATGACACCTGTGCCCATGGGCATCCCGCCGCGGCTGCTGGACTGGCTGGAAACGGCGCAGGGTGAGGTTGTACCGGGACGGGTCCTCTATCTGGGCACTCTGGCTGCAAGCAGAAAGCTCGAAACCCTCGTCGAAGCCTTTGCGCAGGTACACACGCAATTTCCCCATGCCACCCTGATGTTCGTTGGCGACGGCGATTTCCCGCACGAGCGCACGAACCTGGAGCAGTGCGTGCAGCGCCTCGGGCTTGGGCAGGCTGTCGAGTTCACGGGTTTCGTTCCCATGGAGCAGGCGTGGCAACTGGTCGCGACTGCGGAAGTCTGCGTTTCGCCTTTCGCACCTTGCGACACGCTGGATGTCGCCTCACCCACAAAGCTCGTCGAATACATGGCTTTCGGCAAACCAGTGGTTGCCAATGTTCATCCCGAACAGACGATGATCCTCAATGATTCCGGTGTCGGCGCGCTCGTGCCGTGGAGCGCGAGCGGTTTTGCCGACGGCATCGCTGCCCTGCTCGCGGAACCCGTGGCGGCCGCGGCAAAAGCGGGAGACGGTCCTGCCTGGGTGCGCGCCCACCGCACCTACGACGGTATTGCCGAAACCGTGGCGCGGCGTTACGAAACACTTGCCGGACGCGGTTCCGAAGAAAATCGAGTCACCAACCCTCGCCAGACAGGAAAAAACGCATGACGACATGCCTCTACATCTGCGGCGCCGGACATTCCGGTTCGACCCTGCTCGACATGCTGCTCGGCAGCCATTCCCGCATCGCTTCGCTGGGCGAGATCATCAACCTGCCGATGGACTGGGCCACCAACAACCGTTGCACCTGCGGGGCGAATGTGCGCGACTGCAGCGTCTGGTCGAACGTGGTGCACGAGTTCGAGCGCCGGGACGGTATCGACGTGACGGCCAACCCGTATTCGCTCAACCTTGGGCCGATTTATGCGGTTGTGGGCGACAGCAAGGTGACAGGGCGGGCGTACCGCCTCCGCCGTCGGCTGGGAAGCGGTCTGCATTACCTCGAACTGAAGGCCGGTGCCTTTGGCGCCTTGCGGCCGCTGTTGCCCACCATCTACCGCGGCCTGGAAAACAATCTCTATCTGTACGACCTCGTCGGCAAGCAACTCCGCGTGGATTTCGTGGTGGACTCGTCGAAGGTGTACGCAAAGGCCGTCGGCCTTTACAAGATGGCGCCAGACCGGGTCAAGATCATCCTGCTGGTCCGTGATGGCCGAGCGGTGTATTACTCCATGCGCAAACGGAATTTCGACCGCACGTTGAGCCTCAACTCCTGGTACACACATTTCCGGCGCGCCTTGCCCTTGATCGAGAAGCACGTCGATGCCAAGGATGTTTTGACGGTCAAGTATGAAGACCTCGCCAGCGATCCCGCGAAGGAAATGCAGCGCATCTGTGCATTCGCGGGCATCGGCTACGAACCGGGAATGCTCGACTTCAAGTCCAAAGTACATCACAACGTCAACGGCAATGACATGCGATTCTCCACCGCTTCTGAAATCCGCTTGGACACGTCCTGGGTGACCAAGCTCGCCGATGAGGAAAAGAAATTCTTTCTGCAACGTGCAGGGTGGCTGAACGAGAAGCTGGGCTATCGCTGAACGGGTGCGACCGATGAAAGTCCTCTTCGCCAACAAATTCTTCTTCCGCAACGGCGGCTCCGAAGTCGTGATGTTCCAGGAGCGCGACCATCTGCTCGGCGCGGGGCACGAGGTCGTCGATTTCTCCATGCAGGACGAACGCAACGTGCCGAGTCCGCATGCGGCGTTTTTTGTCGGCCGGCAGGATTACCGCGGTGGGGCGGGCAAGCTGGGCAAGCTGAAGTCGGCGCTGTCGTTGCTGCATTCGTCCGAGGCGGTGAAGAGGATCTCGGCGTTGATCCGCGAGACGCGGCCGGACTTGGTGCATTGCCACAACATCTACCACCAGCTCACGCCCTCGATCATCGGCGCGGCGAAGAAGCTGGGCGTGCCGGTGGTGCTGACGCTGCACGACTACAAGCCGGTGTGTCCGACCTACAACCGGCTGCACGACGGCAAGCCTTGTTCGGACTGCCTGGACGGCGATTTTTCGCACGTGCTGCGCAACCGCTGCGCGGAGGGCTCGCGCGGCAAGAGCGCGCTGCTCTATGCCGAGGCGGTGGTGCAGCGCATGATGGGCAGCTACGAGAAGGTGGATGCGTTCATCGCGCCGAGCCGCTTCATGCAGGAATCCATCGCGCACCGGGTGCCGGGTGATCGCATCCGGCTGCTTTACAACGGCATCGACACGAACGCGGTGCGCGGCAGCGGGGAGGACGGCGGCTATGTCCTGTTTCTGGGCCGGCTGGTGCAGGAGAAAGGCGTGGAGACGCTGCTCAGGGCGCATGCGAGATCGACTGCTGGATGGCGCATTTCCATTGCGGGGACGGGGCCATTGGCCGATGAATTGATGGCAAAATATAACCCGAGTAATTTTGTCGGGTATGTTGCGGGCGATGCGCTGAAGGCGATGATCGACCGCGCATCGGTCGTCGTGGTGCCGTCGGAATGGTACGAGAACTGCCCGATGTCGGTGCTGGAGGCGATGGCGTATGGCAAGCCCGTGGTGGGCAGCCGCATGGGGGGGATTCCGGAACTGGTCGAGGAGGGCAGGACCGGATTGCTGTACGAGGCCGGCGACGTGGACGCGCTGACTGCGGCGCTCGACCGCCTGATGGCGTCGCCCGAACTGCGCGCGCAGATGGGCGCGGCGGCGCGCCAGCGTGTGGAAAGTGCGTTTTCGCTGGACGCGCACAACGCGGGTTTGATGGATATCTACAAATCGATTTTGGGGACTTGAACGATGGCAGCCGCAGCATATCCGACCGACGTTTCGATCATCACGACCTACCGATGCCAGATGCGCTGCAAGATGTGCGACATCTGGGAGAACCCGACCGACAGCAAGCGCGAAATCCAGGCGAAGGAACTGGAGATCCTGCCGAAGTTCAGGTTCGTGAACATCACCGGCGGCGAGCCGTTCGTGCGGCGTGACCTGCAGGACATCGTCGAGGTGATGTACAGGAAATCCGACCGCATCGTGATTTCGACCTCGGGCTGGCATACCGACCGCATCATCAAGATGGCCGAGCGGTTTCCGAACATCGGCATCCGCGTCAGTATCGAGGGGCTTTCGCAGAAGAACGACGATCTGCGCGGGCGCGAAGGGACGTTCGACCGCGCGCTGCGGGTGCTGCTGACGCTGAAGGAGATGGGGGTGAAGGACATCGGCTACGGCTGCACGGTGTCCAACCACAACTCGGCCGACATGCTGTGGCTGTACAAGCTGTCGCGCGAGCTGGGCATGGAGTTCGCCACCGCGGCGTTCCACAACTCCTACTACTTCCACAAGGACGACAACGAGATCACCAACAAGGACGAGGTGATCGGCAACTTCCACAAGCTGATCGAGGAACTGCTCAAGGACAATAGTCCGAAGAGCTGGTATCGCGCGTTCTTCAACCTGGGGCTGATCAACTACATCCGCGGCAAGCCGCGCATGCTGCCCTGCGAGGCGGGCACCGCCAACTTCTTCATCGAGCCTTATGGCGACGTGTTCCCGTGCAACGGTCTGGAGGACCGCTACTGGAAGGAGTCCATGGGCAACATCCGCGACGTGTCCAGTTTCGACGAACTGTGGTTCAGCGAGCGCGCGGAAAAGGTGCGCGGCCTGGTCCGCACCTGTCCCAAGAACTGCTGGATGGTGGGGACCGCAGCGCCGGTGATGAAGAAGTACATCAAGCACCCGACGTCATGGGTGGTGAAGAACAAGATCAAATCGATGCTCGGCAAGCCGATCTGCATCGACGACGTGCCGCATTTCGACGTCGGCCAGGATCCGTTGCAGGGCAATTTGAGAGAAGGCACGGTGGCGGCGCAGAAGGTAACGTTCCAGCGGCGCGAGCCCGAGGTGGTGCTGTCCGAGGCCGAGCTGGCCGAAATGCTGCGCGCGGACTGAGCCGTGGGAGGCGCGCGACGACCGTTGAAGGTCATGATGCTCGGCCTGCGCGGCTTCCCCAACGTGCAGGGCGGGGTGGAGACGCACGCCGAACACCTTTGCCCGCTGCTGGTGGAACTGGGATGCGACGTCACCGTGCTGGCGCGTTCGCCGTACCAGCCGCGCGAGGTCGGCCCGGCATGGAAGGGCGTGAAACTCGTTCCGCTGTGGGCACCCAGGTCGAAAGGGCTGGAGGCGATCCTGCACAGTTTTCTCGGCGTGCTGTACGCGGCGGTGAAGCGCCCGGACATCCTGCACATCCAGGCGATCGGCCCCGCCATCATGACCCTGCCGGCGCGGCTGCTCGGCCTGCGCGTGGTGGTCACCCACCATGGGCCGGATTACGACCGCCAGAAATGGGGGCGCTTCGCCAAATGGGTGCTGCAAACCGGCGAGCGCTTCGGCATGCGCTGGTCGAACGGCCGCATCGTGATTTCCGAGGTGATCCGCAGTTTGGTGCGCGGCAAACATGGGCGTGAGAGCACGCTGATTCCCAATGGCGTCGTGCTGCCGGCATTGCCGGACACGATGGAAACCCTGACGGCGTTCGGGCTGGAGCAGGGGAAATACGTGTTGCTGGTGAGCCGGCTCGTGCCGGAAAAGCGGCACCTCGATCTCATCGAGGCATTCAGCCGGGCGGCGCTGCCGGGATGGAAGCTGGCCATCGTCGGCGCGTCGGACCATCCCGACGCCTATGTGCAGCAGGTGCTGGACACCGCCGCTGCAACCCCGGGCGTCGTGTGCACCGGCCTGCAGACCGGCCAGGCGCTGAGCGAGTTGTACGCCCACGCCGGCATGTTCGTGCTGCCGTCATCGCATGAGGGTCTGCCCATCGCCATGCTGGAAGCCCTGTCCTACGGCCTGCCCGTGGTTGCCAGCGACATCCCCGCCAATCTGGAAGTGGGGTTGCCGGCCGAGCACTACTTCCCGCTTGGCAACGTGGACGCGCTGGCCAAACGCCTGCGCGAATTTGCAGCACAGCCGCTGCGCCCCGAAGCGCGTGATACCCGTCGGGCGTGGGTCTCCGAACGCTACGATTGGCATGACATCGCGCGGCGCACGCTCGCCGTGTATCGCGCGGTGTTGTAGGAGGGCCGCCCCCGGCCCGATGGGGTGGTGTTCCACCGCCCGAAAATCGCGGCGAGGGCGCCGCTCCTACAGGGGACGCGCGGTGTTGTAGGAGGGCCGCCCCCGGCCCGATGCCGTGATGGTTCCACCGCGTTGCAAACCCACCACTACGGTGTACCGCGCGGTTATCATCGCGAATCCCTTGACTCTGACTGAACAGGACGTGCGATCGTGATTCTGGTCACCGGCGGCGCCGGCTTCATCGGCGCAAATTTCATTCTCGACTGGTTGCGGCTGAACGACGAGCCGGTCATCAATCTGGACAAGCTCACTTACGCGGGCAATCTGGAGAGCCTGGCGAGCGTGGCGAACGATCCGCGCCATGTGTTCGTGCACGGCGACATCGGTGACCGGGTGCTGGTCGGGAGGCTGCTGGCGGAGCATCGGCCGCGCGCGATCGTGAACTTCGCCGCGGAGTCGCATGTGGACCGCTCGATTTATGGCCCGGAGGATTTCATCCAGACCAATGTGGTCGGCACGTTCCACCTGCTGGAAGAGGTGCGCGGCTACTGGATGGCGCTGGCGGATGCGGACAAGGCGGCGTTCCGCTTCCTGCACGTCTCCACCGACGAGGTGTACGGTTCGCTGGGGTCGGACGATGCGCCCTTCACCGAGACCACGCCGTTCGCGCCGAACAGCCCATATTCCGCGAGCAAGGCGGCGTCCGACCATCTGGTGCGCGCCTACCACCACACCTACGGCCTGCCGGTGCTGACGACCAACTGCTCGAACAATTACGGCCCGTACCAGTTCCCGGAAAAGCTGATTCCCTTGATGATCCTCAACGCCACGCAGGGCCGCGCGCTGCCAATCTATGGCGACGGCATGAACGTGCGCGACTGGCTGTACGTCACCGACCACTGCGCCGCCATCCGCACGGTGCTGGAAAAAGGCCACCCCGGCGAGATCTACAATATCGGGGGCTGGAACGAGATGCCCAACATCGAGATCGTGAAAACGGTATGCACGCTGCTCGATGAAATGCGACCCGACCCCACCGGCCCCTATGCGCGCCTCGTCACCTACGTCAAGGACCGCCCCGGCCACGACCGCCGCTACGCCATCGACGCCAGCAAGATCCACCGCGAACTTGGCTGGAAACCCGCCGAAACTTTCGACACCGGCATAAGCAAGACCGTGCGCTGGTATCTCGACAACATGGCGTGGGTGGAACGGGTGGCGAGCGGGGAGTATCGCCGGTGGGTGGACGTGCAGTATGGTGAGCGGTGAGCGCTGCAGGAGGGCCGCCCCCGGCCCGATGGGGTGGTGTTCCATCGCCCGAAAATCGCGGCGAGGGCGCCGCTCCTACACGGGTGCGCGGTATTGTAGGAGGGCCGCCCCCGGCCCGATGGGGGTGGTGTTCCATCGCCCGAAAATCGCGGCGAGGGCGCCGCTCCTACACGGGTGCACGGTATTGTAGGAGGGCCGCCCCCGGCCCGATGGGGTGATGGTTCCATCGCCCGACCGTCATGGTGAGAACGCCGGTGCGTGGTTGTTGCCAATTCATTGGCATTTGCAACCACGGCTTGCCCCTTGCGGGCTCTCCTGCAGGGATCTACCGCAACCGCTCGAACCTATAGGAAAATCACTGTCCCGATTGACTGAACAGACCGAAAACACTGAATGAGTATGCAGGGCGACCACTTGCCGATCACCTCTCCGAAGGCACCCGATGCCGCTTGCCGAAAAGGCATCCTCCTCGCCGGTGGCTCCGGCACGCGCCTCTATCCCGCGACGCTCGCGGTGTCCAAGCAATTGCTGCCGATCTACGACAAGCCGATGATCTACTATCCGTTGAGCACGCTGATGCTGGCGGAGATCCGCGACATTCTGATCATTTCCACGCCGCAGGACACGCCGCGCTTCGAGCAGCTGCTCGGCGACGGCAGCCAGTGGGGGATCAGTCTGAGCTACGCCGTGCAGCCCAATCCGGAAGGGCTGGCACAGGCCTTCATCATCGGCGCGGATTTCGTCGGCAAGGGTCCGAGCGCGCTGGTGCTCGGCGACAACATCTTCTATGGTCACGACATGGCCGCGGACCTCCACGCGGCGAGCACGCGCGAGCAGGGCGCGACGGTGTTCGCCTACCGCGTGCAGGATCCCGAGCGCTACGGCGTCGTCGAATTCGACGCCAGCGGCAGGGCGATCAGTCTGGAGGAAAAGCCGGCGCAACCGAAGTCGCACTACGCGGTGACCGGGTTGTATTTCTATGACGAGCAGGTGGTCGATATCGCCCGCGCGCTGAAACCCTCGCCGCGCGGCGAGCTCGAAATAACCGACATCAACCGGCATTATCTCGAAGCGAGCACGCTCAACGTATCCATCATGGGCCGCGGCCATGCCTGGCTCGACACCGGCACCCACGAATCCATGCTCGAAGCCTCGCTCTTCATCGAGACCATCGAAAAACGCCAGGGTCTGAAGATCGCCTGTCCGGAAGAAATCGCCTACCGCCAGGGCTACATCAGCGCCGAACAGGTCGCCAGGCTCGCCGAGCCGCTGAAGAAGAATGCATATGGGCAATATCTGTTGAACATGTTGAGCGAGAAATTGTTTTAAGGGGCGCGCTGGTGTAGGAGGGCCGCCTCCGGCCCGATTGGGGTGATGTTCCATCGCCCGAAAATCGCGGCGAGGGCGCCGCTCCTACATGGGTGCGCGGTATTGTAGGAGGGCCGCCCCCGGCCCGATGGGGTGATGTTTCCACCGCCCGAAAATCGCGGCGAGGGCGCCGCTCCTACACGGGTGCACGGTATTGTAGGAGGGCCGCCCCCGGCCCGATTGGGGTGGTGTTTCCACCGCCCGAAAATCGCGGCGAGGGCGCCGCTCCTACACGGGTGCGCGGTATTGTAGGAGGGCCGCTCCCGGCCCGATTGGGGTCTATCGATTCACGGATTATTTTTTGAACAATGCACATCACGCAAACGGCCCTTCCCGAAGTTCTGCTGATCACCCCGCGCGTATTCGGCGACGCCCGTGGCTTTTTCCTGGAAAGCTGGAACCGTCGCACATTCGCGGAACACGGTCTCGATATCGACTTCGTGCAGGACAACCATTCGCGCTCGGCGCAGGGGGTGCTGCGCGGGCTGCACTATCAGCTCCACCAGCCGCAGGGCAAGCTGGTGCGGGTAACGAGCGGGGCGGTGTTCGACGTGGCGGTGGACCTGCGCCGGTCGTCGCCGCACTTCGGCAAGTGGACCGGCCACGAACTGTCGGCGGACAACCATCAGATGCTGTGGATTCCGCCCGGTTTCGGTCACGGTTTTCTGGTGCTGTCGGAAAGCGCGGATTTCATGTACAAGACGACGGCGTACTACGCGCCGGAATGGGACCGCGGCATTCGCTGGGACGATCCGGAGATCGGTGTGGTATGGCCGCTGGACGGCGCGCCGCAACTGTCAGCCAAGGATGCCGCGCAAGCCGCGCTGCGGGACGCCGAGGTTTACGCATGAGCCGCGCGCGCATCCTCCTTAGCGGTGCGGGCGGCCAGGCTGGCTGGGAACTGCGCCGCACGCTGGGTGCCCTGGGGGAGGTCGTCGCCGTCGACGCGGACACGCTGGACCTGTGCGATGCCGATGCGGTGCGCCGCTACGTGCGGAATCTGGCGCCGACGCTCATCGTCAATCCTGCCGCCTACACCGCGGTCGACAAGGCCGAGAGCGACGCCGAGCGCGCGCGCGCAGTCAACGCCGTCGCGCCCGGCGTGCTGGCGGAAGAAGCGGCGCGGCTGGGCGCGCTGCTGGTGCATTATTCGACCGACTATGTGTTCGATGGCAGCGGCACGACGCCGTGGCGCGAGGACGATGCCTGCGCTCCGCTCAACGTCTATGGCGCGACCAAGCTCGAAGGCGAACGCGCGATCCAGGCGAGCGGCTGCGCGCACCTGATCTTCCGCACGTCGTGGGTGTACGGCGCGCGCGGCAGCAATTTCCTGCTGACCATGCGGCGCCTGATGCGCGAGCGCGACGAACTGAAAATCGTCGCTGACCAGACCGGTGCGCCGACCTGGTGTCGCGACCTCGCCGAGGCGACCGCGCAGGTGCTCGCGCGCATTGCCGTGCCCGGTGGCGGCTTCGGTGCCGCGGCGCCGTGGGGTGTCTATCACCTGTGCAACGCCGGGGAAACCACGTGGCACGGCTTCGCCGAAGCGATCCGCGCGCTGGACAATGCCGCCGTCGAGCTGCTGCCCATTGCGACCCGCGACTACTCCACCCCCGCCCGGCGACCACTGAATTCGCGCCTCGACTGCGATAAGCTGGAACGCGCCTTCGGCCTGCGCCTGCGCCCCTGGCGCGAAGCGCTGGAACTCTGCGTCCAGCTCGCATAACAAGGATTGTTGCCCCGCTCCCGCGCGCGGGAGCGGGGTGGGCGAGAGGGGAGGGCAGCCGCGTCGAGTCACTGCCCCCCAGGCTGCATCCCGGCCCGAAAAATAGGACAATCCCCCCTTTCCGATCATCCATACCACACGACATGACCAAGCGAGCCCTCATCACCGGCGTCACCGGCCAGGACGGCGCCTACCTCGCCGAATTCCTTCTCGGCAAGGGCTACGAAGTCCACGGCATCAAGCGCCGCACCTCGCTGTTCAACACCGACCGCATCGACCATCTCTACCAGGACCCGCACGAGAAGAACCGTCGCTTCATCCTCCACCACGGCGACCTCACCGACTCTTCCAGCCTCATCCGCATCATCCAGCAGGTCAAGCCCGACGAAATCTACAACCTCGCCGCCCAGAGCCACGTCGCCGTCAGCTTCGAAGAACCCGAATACACCGCCAACTCCGACGCCCTGGGCGCGCTGCGCATCCTCGAAGCCATCCGCATCCTCGGTCTGGAAAAGCAGACCCGCTTCTATCAGGCCAGCACCAGCGAACTCTACGGCCTCGTCCAGGAAATCCCGCAGAAGGAAACCACCCCCTTCTATCCCCGAAGCCCGTATGCCGTCGCCAAGCTCTACGCCTACTGGATCACCGTCAACTACCGCGAAGCCTACGGCATGTACGCCTGCAACGGCATCCTCTTCAACCACGAAAGCCCCCTGCGCGGCGAAACCTTCGTCACCCGCAAGATCACCCGCGCCCTCGCCCGCATCAAACTTGGCCTGCAGGATTGTCTCTTCCTCGGCAACCTCGACGCCAAGCGCGACTGGGGTCATGCCAAAGACTACGTCGAAATGCAGTGGCTCATGCTGCAGCAGGACCAGCCCGAAGACTTCGTCATCGCCACCGGCGTGCAGTACTCGGTCAGGGACTTCGTCAACGCCGCCGCCAGGGAACTTGGCATGCAGATTCGCTGGGAAGGTCAGGGCGTCGAAGAGCGAGGCTACCTTGAATCTGTAGGAGCGGCGCCCTCGCCGCGATCGCCGTCATCCGAAAATCGCGGCGAGGGCGCCGCTCCTACAGGACGGGTGGTGGTCGCCGTCGACCCGCGCTACTTCCGCCCCACCGAAGTCGAAACCCTGCTCGGCGACCCCAGCAAGGCCAAGACCAAGCTCGGCTGGACGCCGAAGATCAGCTTCGATGAACTCGTCGCCGAAATGGTGCGCGAGGATCTCAAGGCCGCCGAGCGCGACGAACTGATCAAGAAGCACGGCTACAAGGCCATGGATTACCACGAGTAAGGTGATGGACGAGCACGCCAAGATTTACATCGCCGGCCACCGCGGCCTCGTCGGTTCCGCCCTCATGCGCCGCCTGTCGCAAGCGACCGGGAGCGCGTTGCCTGCTTCCCCTCGCCCGCTCGCGGGTGAGGGGCCGGGAGAGAGGGCAAACGGCACAGAGGGCGGTCCCTACACCCGCCTCCTCACCCGCACCCACGGCGAACTCGACCTCACCAATCAGGCCGCCGTCGACGCCTTCTTCGAAACCCACCGGCCCGACTACGTCTTCCTCGCCGCCGCCAAAGTCGGCGGCATCCACGCCAACGACACTTATCCTGCCGAATTCATCCGCGACAACCTCGCTATCCAGACCAATGTCATCCATGCGGCATACAGGAACAAGGTCAAGCGCCTGCTCTTCCTGGGCTCGAGCTGCATCTACCCCCGGCTCGCCCCGCAGCCGATGAAGGAAGAACACCTGCTCACCAGCGAGCTGGAACCGACCAACCGCCCCTATGCGCTGGCCAAGATCGCCGGCATCGAAATGTGCTGGGCCTACAACCGGCAGTACAAGACCCAGTTCCTCGCCGTCATGCCCACCAATCTCTACGGTCCCGGCGACAACTACCATCCCGAGAATTCCCACGTCATCCCTGCGCTGATCCGTCGCTTCCACGAAGCCAAGCTGGCGAATACGCCGAGCGTCATCGTCTGGGGCACCGGCACGCCGAAGCGCGAATTCCTCTACAGCGACGACATGGCCGACGCCTGCGTGTATCTCATGAACCTGCCCGCCGAAGCGTTCGTTCCACTCCTTGGACAGGACCGCAACGACGGCCTCGCGCCGCTGGTCAACATCGGCGTGGGGCATGACCTCAGTATCCGCGAGCTGGCCGAGACTGTGGCGAGCGCAGTCGGGTACCAGGGCAAGCTCGAATTCGATGCCAGCAAGCCCGACGGCACGCCGAGGAAGCTGATGGACGTCACGCGGCTGAATGCGATGGGGTGGCAGGCGAAGACCGGCATGCGCGAGGGGCTGGCGGCGGCATATCGCGATTTTCTGTCGCGTGGCTGAGTGGACTCCGCTACTGCGCCAATCCTGATGGTTTCCGGAGCTTCGGTCTTACCCCGGATTATCCAATAGCCCGACCTACGGGACCGCGTGGACAGCCGGGTCGGGCTGAAACCCGACGGTCCTATTGGATAATCCGGGTTCATATCATCAACGAAATCGGACAATGACGCTGCCGCACAACAGGCAGCAATGAGGAGGAGACAAGATTGAAAGTGCTACTGACCGGCGGTGCCGGCTATATCGGATCGCATACTGCGGTGGAGTGCCTGGAGGCCGGGCACGAAGTCGTGGTGTTCGACAACCTCTCGAACAGCAGCGTGAAATCGCTTGACCGTGTGGCGAAGATCACGGGGCGTCAGGCAGAGTTCGTCGAAGGCGACATTCGTGACCGTGCGGCGCTGCGCCGCCTGTTCGAGCACTACGCGATCGATGCCGTGGTGCATTTCGCCGGCTTGAAGGCGGTCGGCGAGTCGGTGGAAAAACCCTTGCTCTACTACGACAACAACATCGGCGGCAGCGTCGCCCTGTTCGAGGTGATGGCCGAGGCCGGCGTGAAGACGGTGGTGTTCTCCTCCTCCGCGACGGTCTACGGCGATCCCGTGAGCGTGCCCATCACCGAAGAGTTTTCGCTGTCGGCGACCAACCCCTACGGCCGCTCCAAGCTCGTCATCGAAGAGATCCTGCGTGACGTCGCGCATGCGGACGAAGGCTGGACCGTGGCGCTCCTGCGTTATTTCAATCCCGTCGGCGCGCACGTCTCCGGCCTCATCGGCGAGGATCCGCGCGGTATTCCCAACAATCTCATGCCCTACATCGCGCAGGTCGCGGTGGGACGCCGGCCGCATCTGAACGTCTTCGGCGGCGACTACCCGACCCCCGACGGTACCGGCGTGCGTGACTACATCCACGTCGTCGACCTTGCGCGCGGGCACCTCGCCGCGCTGAACAGGATGCAGGCCTTGAGGGGTGTGCACACCTGGAACCTCGGCACCGGCCGCGGCGTCACCGTGCTGGAGATGGTGCGTGCGTTCGAGGCCGCCAGCGGCCGACCCGTGTCTTACCGCATCGTCGGCCGCCGCCCCGGCGACGTCGCCCAGTGCTGGGCCGACCCCTCGCGCGCCGCACACGACCTCGGCTGGCGCGCGCTGCACGACCTGGCACGCATGTGCGAGGACACCTGGCGCTGGCAGTCGGAGAATCCGGAGGGGTATGGATGAATGAGTGAGGCCAGAGGCGAGCGCTCGAACCCCTCTCCCTCCAAGGAAGAGGGGCTGGGGAGAGGGTCAACCTCCTCCACCGGCAGCGCCCCGCTTACCTCCCCCCGAACACCCCTCGCCCGCGAAAATACTGCACGCTCAACCAACCGCCGAACAGACCGCCCAAGTGCGCGAAATGCGCGACGCCCGCCGCGGTGTTGGTGACGCCCAGCAACAGTTCGATCGCGCCGTAGGCGAGCACGAAGGTGCGCGCGCGCATGCGCACGAAGGGCAGGAAGATGAAGGCGATGATCCGGTTGGGGAAATACATCGCATAGGCGAGCAGCAGGCCGAAGACCCCGCCCGAGGCACCGATCACCGGGCCCGACGCATGCAGGAAATAGCCGCTCACCGCGATCTGCGTCATGCCCGCGACGATCACGCTTATCAGATAGGTCAGCAGGTAGCGCAGGTCGTTCCAGCGCAGTTCCAGCGCCGCACCAAACATCCAGATCGCGATCATGTTGAACGCCAGGTGCAGCAGCGAGCCGTGCAGGAAGCTGTAGGTGAGAAGCTGCCATACATGGAACGTGCCACCCGAACCGGGCGGCCACAATGCGAAGGTCCGCACGATGTCCGGCCCGGTGAAACCCGCGAGCACGTACACCAGAACGTTGAGCAGAATGAGGGCGAATGTGATCGGCGGCATCGACGAGAGTTTCGAGTTACACGATTCAAGATTCAAGGTTCAGGGTTCAAGGTTCAAGGTTCAAGGTTCAAGGTTCAAGGTTCAAGGTTCAAGGTTTGCGGCTTGGCCCGCTTGCCGTCAGCCCGGCGGCCTTTCCCCGTGCAACCTGCGACTTGATTCTCGCCCCGACCTATTCCCCCGGCTCCCAGTGCACAACCTTCAGTTGGCATGTCTGTCGCCCGTTGAACTCGTTGGCCATTAGCGCATAGGCGGCGTGTATTCGCGGCGGCAGCGGATCCGGGTGGAAGAAGCGCATCGCCTCGAAGGTCGCGCCCTCGCGTGCGAGTTGTAGCTTGAGGTGTTTCTCGCCGACGACGCGCTGGGTGACGACGTCGAAGGTGGCGCTAAACAGGGGTGCCGGAAATCCCTGTCCCCACACGGCGCGTTCGAGCGCGGCGGCGAGTTCGTAACCGTGCTCGGCGACGTCGAGTGGGCCATCGGTTTCGACGACGCCTTCCAGGTCGGCCGGGTCGAGCAGTTCACGCACCACGGTTTCGAATGCCTGGGCGAAATCGTCGTGACGCCCCGCCGCAAGGCTGAGTCCCGCCGCCATGGCGTGGCCACCGAACTTCAGGATGAGTCCGGGATGGCGCCGATCGACGAGATCGAGCGCGTCGCGCAGATGCAGGCCGGTAATGGAACGCCCGGAACCCTTCAGCGTGCCGTCCTCGCCGCTGGCGAAAACGACGGTCGGCCGGTGGAACTTGTCCTTCAGACGCGAGGCGAGAATACCGATGACGCCAGCGTGCCAGCCGGGTTGCCACGCGGTGAGGCTATGACTGTCCGCCGGATCGAAGGTGGCGAGGATGCCGAGTGCTTCCTCCAGCATGTCAGCCTCGACGTCGCGCCGTGCACGATTGAGCGTATCGAGCTGTTGTGCCAGCGATTGGGCCGTGGCCGCATCGTCGGCGAGCAGGCATTCGATGCCGAGCGTCATGTCGTCGAGACGGCCGGCGGCGTTGAGGCGCGGGCCGAGCGTGAAGCCGAGGTCATAAACGCTCGCCTGCGCGGGATCGCGCCCCGCCACCTGAAACAGCGCCTGGAGCCCGGCGTTTGCCCGGCCCGCACGCATGCGCGCGAGCCCCTGCACCACCAGCGTGCGGTTGTTGGCGTCGAGCCGCACCACGTCGGCAACGGTGCCAAGTGCGACCAGATCGAGCAAGCCGCGCAAGTCCGGTTCGGGTGCGGTCGCGTAGGCGCCGCGCCGGCGCAACTCGGCGCGCAGCGCCAGCAACACGTAGAACATCACCCCCACCCCCGCCAGATTTTTCGAGGTGAAGCCGCATCCGGGCTGGTTGGGGTTGACGATGCAGGCCGCATCCGGGAGCGCGTCGCCGGGCAGGTGGTGGTCGGTGACCAGCACCGGAATGCCGAGTGCGTTCGCCGCGGCCACGCCTTCGATTGCGGCGATGCCGTTGTCCACCGTGACGATGAGTTCGGGCTGGCGCGCCGCGGCGAGTTCGACGATCGCAGGACTCAGGCCGTAGCCGTGTTCGATGCGGTTGGGAACCAGATATTCCACCAACGCGCCGAACAGGCGCAGCCCACGCACGCCGACCGCGCAGGCCGTGGCGCCGTCGGCATCGTAGTCGCCGATGATGAGTACGCGGCGCTGCGCGGTGATGGCGTCGGCCAGCAACGCGGCGGCATGGTCGATACTGAGCAGGCTGTCTGGCGGCAGCAACTGCGGCAGCCGGTGTGCGACCTCGTCCGGATGCTTCACGCCGCGCGCCGCATACAGCCGCGCCCAGATGGGTGAGAGCCCGGCGTGCTCGAGTGCGGACCGGGTGCCGACAGGGCAGGGGCGGGTGGTGATCGCAGGCATGGCGCGATTGTAGGGGCAGAACGAAGCGCCGTCGCCGTCGGCACAAGAATCGCCCCATGAAATTCAGGGTTTATATCAGGCCGAGGCGGAGTATATTTTAATCAATGGGCCACCAGCTTCCTCTTTCCCGCGTCGCCCGCCTGGTCGGGATTACGCGTCACGCCCTGCAGCAACGCATCCGCGCAGGGACGCTTGCGACCTTCGACGGCATGGTCGAACTCGACGAGTTGTTGCGCGCCTTCCCGGACGTGAAGTGGGAAGATGACGCCGAAATTCGCCGCGTCAACGAGATCAAGGACAAGGCCTTCGCCAAACGGATTCTCGAACGTGTGTTGCCCGACAAGGAAATACTTGCGGCGCGGCTCACCGAGTTGAGCGACGATTACGCGGCGGCCGCCGCCTTGCTCGGGCATTACGAAAACGTCGTGCGCTGGCTCGACGACCGGATCGAGGAACTCGGCGAGAACGCCAGCGCCGAAACGCGGCATGCACTGCACGGGCTGCGTGCGTTCCTGCTGCGCAATCTTGCTGAAATCCCACCAGACGCGGCCCAGGCCCAGGCACTCATCGTCAAGGAAAGGATGCTTCGTATCATGTCTGCCCACGTCACCATCCAGCCCAGCGGGCACGAATTTTTTGTCGACGGCAACGACACCCTGCTCGACGCGGCATTGCGCAATGGCGTGTCGCTCAGCTACGGCTGCAGCAATGGCAATTGCGGGGAGTGCCGCGCGCGCGTGGTGTCGGGCGAGGTGAAAAAAGTCCGCGCTCACGACTACGTCCTGAAGCAGGCGGACAAGGATGCCGGCGTCATCCTCATGTGCTCGTATGCGCCGGTGAATGACGTGGTGCTCGAGGCGAATGTCGCCGGCGCGCACGACATTCCGCTGCAGCACATCCAGGCGCGAGTGAAGACGGTCGAAATTTTCAATCCGCAGGTTGCCGCCTTGTATCTCGTGACGCCGCGCAGCCAGCGCCTGCGCTATCTCGGCGGGCAGAGCATCCGTCTGGCGGCAAACGGGGCACAGGGGCATTATCCGCTCGCCAGTTGTCCGTGCGAGGACCGCAACATCGAGGTGCACGTGCCACGTCGCGCGGGCGACAGCTTCGCCGAGTGGGTGTTCGACACCCTGCAGGAAGGCTACGTGGTCGCGCTCGAAGGGCCCTTCGGCGAGGTGGTGCTGGACGAGGACTCGCCGCGCCCCGTCATCTTTCTCGCCTTTGGTACCGGTTTCGCGCCGATCAAGAGCCTGGTGCAGCACGCCATGTCCCTGGAACTCGCCGAATCGATGGACCTGCACTGGTTCGCCGACGAAACCGGGCTTTATCAGGACAATCTTTGCCGCGCCTGGGCCGACGCGCTCGACAATTTCAGCTATGTGCCGCATCCATCCGGCGTGGACATCGACGAGGCGCTGCGCCGCATAACGGCCGACTATTCCGAACTGCACCGCTTCGACGTCTACGCGTCGGGTACCGCCGACCAGCTTGAACGCGCCCACGGCCATTTCGTGCGTGCGGGCCTGCACGACGCACGCTGGTTTGCCGAGCCGCTCGCCGGGGCGTGATGCTGCGTCTGCTGCGTTATCTGTGGCCGCTGCCCGCAACCGTGTTCGGCTTGCTGTTTGCGCTGCTGGCGCGGGCCACGGGCGGCGCCTGGCAGCGTGTCGACGGCGTGCTGGAAACCGCCGGTGGCTGGCCGGCGCGCATCCTGCGGCGTGGCTTGCCGTTCAGCGGCGCGGTGGCGGCGATCACCTTCGGTCACGTCGTGCTCGCGGTATCTGCACACGCGCTGACCGCCACGCGCGCGCATGAACGCGCACACGTGCGGCAGTTCGAACGCTGGGGGGCGCTGATGTTGCTGCTGTACCCGTGTGCCAGTGTGCTGGCGTGGGCGAAGGGCGGCCATCCTTACCGCGACAACCTGTTCGAGCGCGAGGCGCGTGCCGCAGAGTACACCGCGCCACGCCGTGCAATCGAGGTTCGTTGATCGCAAAACGCCCTTCGCATATCGCGCGCGATCAATCAGCCCGAACGGCCAGCACAAACTCCCTGTGCTGCTGGCAGGCGCACCCGCAAGGGGCGATGGAACCGCCACCCCAATCGGGCCGGGGGCGTCCCTCCGACATTACCGCGCTCCCCTCCCATGCAGGAGCGGCGTCCTCGCCACGATTTTCGGGCGGTGGAAGCGTCACCCCATCGGCTCGAGGGCGGCTCTCCTGCACCGCCCGGCCCCTGTGTGGAGCACTGCTTGCGGTGTGAAGGGGCATTGGCATTGCGCGCGAGCCGGATTCGGCGCGCAAGCGAGTCTCCTCGGCCTAATGGACAATCCGGGTTCACCGGGCGCTACCGTACGCCGGAACGGCGGCAGCCGACGTGTTCAGCCTTTGCTCAGTCGCTGAGACGATGCGACTCCTCGCCGGGGTCGCCGGTCTCGGGGTCGATCCAGTCGGAAATACCGAGTTCGTCCTCCGCCTCTTCCAGGGTTTCGCCGGGCTCGTAATCGCTGTCGGCGTTGTATTCCATGTCCTGCACGGCGTCCAGCAGGGTTTCGAAGGGACCGTACTCGCTCCCCGTCTCCGCGTCGGTCCAGTAGAAGCCATCCGGCCGCTCGATCACCCGGGTGTGATCGTAGTCCGCTGGTGTTTCGGGTATCGGATGTTTCATCGCCTTCCCTCCATTTGGTGAACTGCCGACAGCGAAGCAGAAGCTTGACCCATGATAAGCAGCTATGCCGAGCGGGGCAAGCCTTGCGACAGCCCCGCGTGGCCTTATGCAGTGCCGCCCAGCCAGCTCAATCCCGCCGCTGCACCCAGCAGCAGCAGCAGATGCGTCCAGCTCCACAGAAGATAGCGGCGTTCGAGCGCCGATGCCTGCTTGTTGGCGATCAGAAACAGACGTCCTTGCCCCGGCTTTCGCATCAGGTGCACGCCGTCCTTGAGGCGGATTTCGAGATGTTCGCGCTCGACTTCTTTCGCCGCTTCTGCCCGTGCGTGCTCCCACTCGTCGAGGCTGATTTCGCCGTCGCCGTTCGCGTCGAAGCGCGCCCGCAGCGTCGCCTTGTCACGTTTCCACTCCGTCAGCAGGGCGGCGAGATCCGCGCGCTTGTCGAGCACTGCGTTGGCACCGCCCAGCGTGACATGCTCGCCGAGCACGTAGATCATCTCGCCTTCGATCAGCGTCCATTCGGTCTTGCGGTACTCGCCGGTGCGCGACACCTGCTTGCGCGAGGTGATGATTTCAGCCCCCTCCGGGTCGACCAGCATCATCCCGCTGCCGTCATCCACGCCGAAGGTATCGTCGGACATGCCCGATTCTTCGCGCTCCCAGCGGTCGTTGCGCTTGCGCTCGATGATGTAGCGATACCACAGGCAGGGCAACTGGTGGACCGGACTCAACAGCCGCTCGCCGGGCGGCTGGCGGCCGTATCCGGAAATTTCGATATAACCCTGTGGCGCCGACGCGATGCGTGCCGTCGCGTTGTCCGCGATGGCGCGGTGGCGCCGCAGGTTGGCCAGCCATGCGAGAAAGCTTGTTGCCCCGGTCAGCGCGAGCGCGAGTTGCCAGCCGCTACGCGACGCCAGATGAAAGCCGAGCAGCAGGATGGCGAGGTTGCCGCCACCCAGCGCGAGGTTGGCGTAATCGTGGCGCCATTCTTCCCACGTGCGCATGGCGGAGCTCAGTGGCTGAACAACTGCTTGAGATCGACGTCCTTCTTCTCTTCAGCCGCGAAGCGCAACAGCGGAAACTGTCCAAAGCCGAACAGGCGCGCAATGATGGTGTCGGGAAACTGTTCGACTCGAATGTTGTTGATGTTCACCGACTCGTTGTAGAACTCGCGACGATCCGCGATGGCGTTCTCCAGGCCGGTGATGCGTGCCTGCAGGTGCTGGAAGGTCTCGTTGCTCTTCAGCTCAGGATAGGCTTCGGCCACCGCGAACAGATTGCCCAGTCCCACGCGCAGCGCGCCTTCTGCCGCACCCAGCGCGCCGATGTTCTGCGTCTCGCGCGCACTCGCCACCTGGCTGCGCGCCTGCATCACCTTCTCCAGCGTCTCCTGCTCGAACTTCATGTACTGCCGGCACGTTTCGACCAGCTTGGGCAGCTCGTCGTGACGCTGCTTCAGGAGAATGTCGATGTTCGACCAGGAGCGTCCGATATTGTGTTTCAGCGTCACCAGCTGGTTGAAAATGAACACCACGAACACCGCGATCACCGCGAGAATGACAAAAAAGACCAGCAGACCGGACATGGCATGTTCTTCGACAAATATCACCAGAATAGCGGATGGGCGAGTGGCGAACTTGAGGGGCTGTCTACAGGCGGGCTGCGACAATGCGGGCGATTTCCGCATCCTCCAGCACCACTGGGTTGGTCTTCATGCTGCTGCCGCGACTGTTCGCCACGATACGCGGAATGTCGGCGGCGGTTACGCCGAAATGGCCGAGCCGCGGCAGCGCCAGCGCGTGCGTCCAGCTTTCCAGCGTGTCGATGAGCGCGACGTGTGCGGTGTCGTGATCCGGCTGCGCCTGCCCGCGCAGCAACCGCCCCACCTTTGCGTATTTTTCCAGTGCACCCTGCGTCGGCGCGCGTGCGGCGAGCGCCTCGATGTTGACGCGTGTCGCCTCCGCCAGCAGCGTGCCGCACGCCACGCCGTGCGGAATGGGGAAGAACGCCCCCAACGGGGACGCCAGTCCGTGCACCGACCCCAGCCCGGACTGCGCCAGCGTGATGCCCGAGACCAGCGCCGCGTAGGCCATGCGCGCACGCGCCGCCGCGTCGTTCGCGTCCGTGAAGAGCGGCAACAGGCCGTCGCGCACCGCTGTCATGCCGCCCCAGGCCAGCGAATCGGTCAGTGGCGCGGCGCGGCTGGACACATAGGATTCCAGCAACTGGGTGAACGCATCCATGCCGTTCGCCGCGATTACCGCAGGCGGACAGGTGGCCAGCAGATCGGGATCCACCAGCGCGACCTCCGCCACCAGTTTCTCGTCGCGAAAGGATTTCTTGAACCCGTCCGCGCCCCGCACGCTGAGCACCGCGTTCCGGGTCGCCTCCGATCCGGTTCCCGCCGTGGTCGGCACCGCGATAAACGGCGTCGCCGGGCCCGCATACGGCCGTTCCGGTCCCACCCCTTCGAGATGATCCATGACCGAATTGCCTGGCCGCAGCAGTCCGGCAATCGCCTTCGCCGCATCCAGCGCGCTTCCGCCGCCGACCCCGATCACCACTTCGATGTGTTCGGCACGCAGCGCGCGAACCGCCTCGTCGACTTCGCGCGGCGACGGCTCGCCGGGAATCGTGAGATGCAGCCAGGACACGCCTTCCTGGCGCAGCCCCGCGGTGATCGTTTCCCAGGCAGGCGACGCCTTTAGCGACCCGCCGCCGGTGACGAGCAGTGCGCGCCGGCCGTACCCCCGCGCGATGGCCGGCAGACGGGCGAGCGCGCCGCTGCCGAATTCGATGCGCGGCAGGCGGGAAATGGAGAAATCGGTAATCTGCACGGCAGTTCCTGGTGACCTCGTATCCCGCGCATGGTAGCGGCTTTCGCGCGGCCGTCACCCGCGGAAAAGGTCCTGGCGTGCGCTTAGTGTTGACTCGGTCCACCGGGGTTGCTATAGTCTCGCTTCTCGATTGATGCGGTTCATCCGCAACAGGCGCGGGGTGGAGCAGTCTGGCAGCTCGTCGGGCTCATAACCCGAAGGTCGTAGGTTCAAATCCTGCCCCCGCAACCATTTCGAAACCCCGGTGTTGACCTTTTACGTGAACGACGTAGAATGCCCACCTTTCGAAGCGGCCTGACGGTTTTGTCGCAGTGTCGATCGACTGATCTTTAACAATTTACAGCCGATAGGTGTGGGTGTTGTGGTGGTAGCCGTCCTGGTTTTGGCTGGGGTGGCGCTAGCATAGTGCTCACACTTGAATGAAGGGCCGTTATTTGATTAACGGCCGAGTTTGAGTTGAGCGACGTAAGTTTGTAGTAATTTGCAGTGATTGAACTGAAGAGTTTGATCCTGGCTCAGATTGAACGCTGGCGGCATGCTTTACACATGCAAGTCG
>MKWN01000047.1:77755-83681 GCA_001899775.1 Thiobacillus sp. 65-29 | reverse complement strand
GCTGTGGGGGGATAACGAGAACGAAACGCTGCTGGGCGGACAGTATCATGGCAGCGATTACCTGGACGGCGGCGATAACGACGACCAGCTGATAGGCGGCGGCAAGGACGACTTTCTGTTCGGCGGCGCCGGTGCTGACATGCTGTGGGGCGACGCGGACGACGAGGCCGATCTGGCCGGCCAATACCACGGCAACGACTATCTCGACGGCGGCGACGGCAAAGACCAGTTGGTGGGCGGCGGCGGCGACGACATCCTGGTGGGCGGTATCGGCAGCGATGTGCTGATAGGCGATGCACGTTCCGGCACCACTCTGGCTGCACAATACGAGGGCGACGACATCCTGTATGGAGACGCGGGAGACGACCAGTTGGAGGGCGGCGGCGGAAACGATGACCTCTACGGCGGTGCGGACAAGGACACGCTGTTGGGCGGGAGTGGCGACGACATCCTCGACGGCGGCGCCGGCAACGACTACCTGGACGGCGGCATTGGTGCCGACATCATGGCTGGTGGCGCGGATGACGACACTTATATTGTCGACGACGTCGGCGACGTCGTGATCGAGGCAGCGGACGGTGGCAGTGATGTTGTCAACAGCTCGGTCGACATCGTGCTGCCGGACAACGTCGAATGGCTGAACCTGACGGGAACGGACAACCTGAACGCCACCGGCAACGCACAGGACAACAGTCTGACCGGAAATGCGGGGGTGAACCGACTGGAGGGCGGGGCGGGCAACGACCAGCTCATCGGCGGCGCGGGGGCGGATATCCTGATCGGCGGCACCGGCGACGACTATTACGAGATCGACGACGCGGGCGACACCATCGTCGAACTGGCGGGCGAGGGCAACGATTTCGTGCTCAGCACGGTGAGTTATGCGCTGGTGGAGAGCCTTGAAGGGCTTGCGCTTGATGGCACGGCCAATCTGAATGGTGTGGGCAACATCCTCGACAACAACCTATGGGGAAACCTCGGCAACAACACCCTGGCCGGCGGCGCCGGCAACGACTTCCTGTCGGGCGGCGCGGGCAACGACACCTACGTATTCAACCGCGGGGATGGCCAGGACAGCATCGACGACCTGGATGGGCTGGCTGCGGTGAACACGCTGCGCTTCGGTGCGGGCATCGCCGATACGGACGTGGTGGGCTACCGGGTTGGCGACGACATGGTGCTCAAACTCAAGCGCAGCAGCGAGCAGGTCGCCTTCATCGGTTATTACGGCGCGGATACGGTCGATGGCGGCGGCGTCTCGAACCGCAGGGTCGACCGCGTCGAATTCGGCAACGGCGTCGTGTGGGACCAGGCGATGATCCAGACGGCCGTGGACCGCGCGGCGAACAACCAGGCGCCGGTTCTGAATGCGCCCGTGCCTGCGTTGCAGGCGCATGCGGAGGATGTGTTTTCCTATGTGGTGCCGGCCGATGCGATCATCGATCCGGATGTGGGAGATTCCATCGTCTACAGCGTATCGATGCCCGATGGCTCGCCGGTGCCGGCCTGGCTCACGTTCGACGTGGCGACGCGGACGCTGTCGGGCACCCCCGAGGCGTCGGACATCGGCAGTCTGCAATTCGTGCTGTGGGGAACGGACGATTACGGTATGGCTTACGGCCGGTACGTGACGCTGGAGGTTTCCGCGATGAACCAGGCGCCGGTACTGTCAACGGCATTGCCCGACCAGACGGCCACTCAAGGCAGCGCTTTTAGTTACACGGTTGCGACGACCGCATTTTCCGATCCCGATGTGGGCGACACACTGGCCTACAGCGCTACCCTGGCAGACGGTAGCACCCTGCCTTCATGGCTGAGCTTCGATGCCGCGACGAGAACGTTCAGCGGCACGCCCAGCAGCTTGGATACGACCAGCATCCGGGTTACGGCGAGCGACACAGGAAGTCTGAGCGCTTCGGATGTGTTCGATATCGTGGTGAAGATACCAAATAGCGCGCCAGTGTTATCGAACGCATTGCCAGATCAGGCGGCTGCCCAGGGCAATGCTTTTATCTACACTGTTCCGGCCACTGCATTTGCTGATCCCGATGCAGGGGACACGCTGACCTACAGCGCCACCCTGGCCGACGGCAGTGTATTGCCGTCGTGGCTGAACTTCGATGCGGCGACGAGAACGTTCAGCGGCACGCCCAGCAGCTTGGGTACGACCAGCGTTCGGGTTGCGGCGAGCGACACAGGAAATCTGAGTGCTTCGGATGTGTTCGATATCGTGATTGATGCACCGGGTGTTGTGCGTAACGGTACGACGGGGGCCGATTTGCTGTATGGAAGCGGTGGGAACGACACGCTCGATGGCGGCTTGGGCAACGATACCTTGCAGGGTTATTGGGGTAATGATGTTTACCTGTTTGCCGCGGGGGATGGGCAGGATACGATCATCGAGGCTGGCGGCAGTGCCGATGTGCTGCGGTTTAAGGAAGGCGTTCTGCCTGCAAATGTCCAATTGCTCCGCTGGTTTTCCTGGGATAGCAAGGGGAATGTTGAAGATAGTCTGCGCGTGATACTGCTGGATACGAATGGCACCGAAACCGGAAGCCATGTTCACTTGAAAAATTATTTCGAGTCGGTGGATGACAGCAAGCGGGTCGACCAGATCGAATTCTCTGACGGCACGGTGTGGACCTATGCCAATGTTCAGTCAAGGTTGCTTGTTCCGACCAACGGGAATGATACGTTGAAAGGGTATGCCGGGGCTGACGTTATTGATGGACTGGGAGGCGACGACTCGATCAATGGCAAGGCGGGTGACGATACTTTACAGGGGGGCGGGGGAAACGATGATCTGCAAGGCGGTTTGGGTAACGACACTCTCTTTGGGGGTGAAGGGAATGATCGCTTGCGGGGCTATGGGGTATGGACTGACGACACGTCTGCCGCGAATAATGATCCAGGCGACGATGTGCTGTATGGTGGCGCAGGGAATGATCGCATGTTCGGCGGTCAGGGTAACGACACCTATCTGTTTGGCCGCGAGGATGGATTCGACGAGGTAGGCGAGGTTCCCAATGCCAGTGGCACAAGTCTGGATGTGTTGCGTTTGGGGACGGGCGTATTACCCGAGCATGTCACCCTGCATCGTTTCCAGGATGGCCTGGGTTCCGATGACCTGATGGTGGTGATTGATGGCTCAAACACGCAAGTCTGGATAAGCAGTTATTTTTCCGCGCAGGACTATCGTATTGAGCGTATCGAATTCGATGGCGGTGCTGGGGCAGTGTGGCTTGCTGCTGATATTGAAGCACGTGTTGAGGTTGGCATAAAGAACAGCATGGTGGGCAGTTTGGCGGATGACACTTTTATTGTGGATCATGAATGGGACTCTATTACGGAATCTGCCAATGCAGGGACTGATACGGTACTGGCATCCAGGACGTATACCTTGCCCGCCAACGTCGAGAATCTGACGCTGACCGGATATTTGAATATCAATGGTTACGGGAATGTGCTGGACAATATCCTGCGCGGGAATGACGGCGATAACGTGCTGGTTGGGAATGGGGGGTATGACCTGGCATACGGAGGCAAGGGGAACGATACCTATATTGGAGTTGCACCATTCGAATTGGCGAACGAAGGGATCGACACCTACATCGGCAGAGGCGGGGGCGTATTGGCCGACAACATCGAGATATGGGATCTGAAAGATATTTCGGGATCGCGCGGGATTTTCAACTACACGGCGCTCGGGAATGCGCTGGACAACACTTTGATCAGTGATGGGTTCGGTGTTACAGGCGACGTTCTGGATGGAGGGGCCGGTGCCGATACCGTTATTATCAGGGGGTACGATAAGCCAATCGTGTATGTTGACGACGCAGGCGACCGCGTGCTTGGTGCGGCTCAGGAGATCAGAAGCAGCGTAGAGTTTTCCCTCCCACAACCGTCTCGCTACGCCAATGGCACGTATAACCCTGGTAGCGCGACCACTCGCCTGAGGTTGATCGGTAACGATGTCATCAATGGGACGGGCAACGCACTAAACAATGAGTTGATTGGGAACAGCGCCAATAACATTCTGACCGGTGGCTTGGGGAACGATACCTACTACTTTGGCAGAGGGTCTGGTCAAGATACCATCGACAGCTACGATCCGACGGCAGGCAAGCTCGACGTTGTGCAATTCGACACCACGATCGCTCCAGGAGATGTCATCGCCAGCCGCTCGGGCAACGATCTGGTCCTGAGAATTAACGGGACATCGGACGTTCTGACCATCCGAAATTACCTGGAGAACGGCGGCGTCACTCCGTATTCGGTGGAACAGATCCGGTTTCAGAACTGGATCGTCTGGAACCTCGACACCGTCAAGGCCATGCTGGGCGAGGTGCCGGTAAACCATGCGCCTGTCTTGTCCGCGGCGCTACCGGACCAGACCGCTGCACAAGGCGCCACCTTCACCTATACCTTTGCCGCAGATTCCTTTGTCGACCCTGACGCAGGCGACACGCTGACCTACAGCGCCACCCTGGCCGACGGCAGTGCTCTGCCCGCATGGCTCAGCTTTGACGCCGTGACCCGTACCTTCAGTGGCATACCGGATGTCCCGGACACGATCGGCGTGCGCGTGACCGTAAAAGATTCCGGCAATCTCACGGCGTCGGACGTCTTCGACATCGTTGTTGATGTGCAGAACCTCACCCTGAATGGCACCGCCAATGCCGACACGCTGAGCGGCGGTTCCGGCAACGACGTTCTCAACGGATACGGCGGCAACGACACATTGATCGGCAACGCCGGCGACGATGTGCTCGATGGCGGCGCTGGCAGCGATACGATGTCCGGCGGCACCGGCAACGACATCTATGTCGTCGATGTCTCCACCGACGTCGTCAACGAGAACGTCAATGAAGGCACCGACAGCGTGCAGTCCAGTGTGACGTACACTTTGGTCAACAACGTCGAGAACCTCACGCTTACCGGTTCGCAGAGCCAGGAGGGCACTGGCAACGCGCTCGACAACGTTCTGCACGGAAACGGCGCGGGCAGCGTCCTGCATGGCCTGGCAGGCAACGATACGCTTCATGCGGGCAACATGGACACGGCCCATGGCGGCGACGGCGACGACGCGCTCCTGGCAGAGAATACGGATGGAAACTGGGTCTATCTGTGGGGGGATGCCGGCGACGATACGCTGATGGGCGGAGCCGGTTCGGCGGCCCTGTGGGGCGGCGCCGGCAACGATATCATCACCGGCGGTGCGGGCAGCAACTACATCTGGGGGGATGATTTTGGAGCGGAGGTGGGCAATGACGCCATTCACGGCGGCAATGGCTACGATTTCGTCAGCGCCGGAGGCGGCAACGACATCGTCTACGGGAATGGCGGCGACGATTATCTGTCGGGCAACGAGGGCGACGACACCTTGCATGGCGGGGCAGGCAGCGACAGCCTGATTGGGGGGACGGGCGTCGACTTGCTGGCGGGCGGCAGCGGCGACGACATCTATGTCGTCGATGATGCGGGTGACGTCGTTACTGAATATGCTGCTGAAGGCATTGATACAGTTCAGTCTTCGATCACTTATACCTTGGGCGCCAACGTCGAGAACCTCACGCTCACCGGAGCAGCCGCCATCGACGGCACCGGCAACGGGCTTGGCAACATCCTGCGCGGCAACGGTGCTGCCAACATCCTGTCTGGTCTTGATGGCAACGATACGCTCTATGCCGGCAACGGGGATGAAGCGCATGGTGGCGTCGGCAACGACACCCTCTACGGCGAGAACGGCTTTGGCAATTTTGCCGCCCTCTACGGCGAGGACGGCGACGACGTCCTGACGGGCGGCGGCGGGCTGAACTACCTCGTCGGGGGCCAGGGCGACGACGCCATCACCGGCGGGTCCGGCACCAACCTCATCCACGGTGACGACGAGAACGGTACTGGCGGGGGCGGTAACGACACCATC
>MKWN01000047.1:47029-77732 GCA_001899775.1 Thiobacillus sp. 65-29 | reverse complement strand
CACGGGCAACGACTATCTGCAGGGACAGCAGGGAGACGACCAGTTGTACGGCAACGGCGGCGACGACCACCTCATCGGTGGCGCGGGCAACGATACCTACGTATTCGGCCGCGGCCTTGGCGTCGACACCGTGGTTGAAAACGACGCCACTGCGGGCAACACGGACGTCGTCCAGTTTCTCTCCGGTGTCGCCGCCGACCAGATCTGGTTCCGGCAGGCGGGCAACAACCTGGAGGCCAGCGTCATCGGCACCGACGACAAACTCGTTCTCCAGAACTGGTATCTCGGCTCGGCCAATCACGTCGAACAGTTTAAGACAGCGGATGGCAGGCTGTTGCTCGACGGCCAGGTTGACGCGCTGGTATCCGCAATGGCGAGCTTCGCCCCGCCGGCCGCCGGGCAGACCACGCTGCCGCCCAGCTACCAGGACGCCCTGGCGGGGGTGATCGCGGCCAACTGGCAGTAACAATAAAGAAGAGGAGGGTTGCGGCGCTTCGGGGAGAGGGGCTGCAACGTGTTTACATATCCTGGAGTGACGCGCGCTGACACCTTGTCGGGTGTCGAAGTGTGCGCATCTGCTAGAAAATGAACTCAAACATCAAAGTGCCCTCTGCGCCAGCCACGTTGGACAGCGGCTTGGCCTGCCTCGTCATGCTCGCGCGCTTTCACCAGCTTGCGGCTGACCCTGAGCAGCTTGCGCATCAGTTCAGGGTGTCCAGCGCGCCTTTCGGCGAGACCGAAATCCTGCTGGCTGCCAAGCATCTCGGCCTGCAAGCCAGGCCGGTCAAAACATCGCTCGACCGTCTGGACCGGACACCGTTGCCCGCCATGGCCGTGGACAGCAACGGCGGCTACTTCATTCTCGCCCGCTGCGACGCCGACAAGGTCCTGATCCACGATCCGCACGCCGAGCGGCCGCAGGTGGTTTCGCGGGAGGAGTTCTCGGCCCGCTGGACGGGTGGCCTGGTTCTCTTCACCTCGCGCGCATCATTGATCGGCGAGATGGCGAAGTTCGATTTCTCCTGGTTCATTCCCGCCGTCGTCAAATACCGCAAGCTTCTCGGCGAGGTGCTGCTGGTTTCCTTCGTGCTCAATCTCTTCGCGCTGGTTACGCCGCTGTTCTTCCAGGTGGTGATGGACAAGGTACTGGTGCACCGTGGTCTGACGACGCTTGACGTGATTGCCGTCGGTCTGCTGGTGGTGTCGATCTTCGAAGTAATCTTGTCGGGGCTGCGCAGCTACGTCTTCGCCCATACCACCAGTCGCATCGACGTGGAGCTTGGTGCGCGATTGTTCCACCATCTGCTGCACCTGCCACTGGGCTATTTCCAGGCGCGCCGTGTCGGCGATTCGGTTGCCCGGGTACGTGAGCTGGAGAACATCCGCGCCTTCCTCACCGGCAATTCGATCACCGTCGTGCTCGACGTGCTGTTTTCGGTGGTGTTTCTCGGCGTGATGCTCTACTACAGTGGCTGGCTGACCCTGGTTGTGCTGGCCTCGTTGCCGCTCTATTTCGTGATCGCCCTGCTGGTCACGCCGCTCCTGCGTGCGCGCCTGCACGAGAAGTTCAACCGCGGCGCCGAGAACCAGGCCTTTCTGGTCGAGACCGTCTCCGGGATTGACACGCTGAAGAGCATGGCCGTGGAACCGCAGATGCAGCGCCGCTGGGACGCCCAACTGGCGGGCTACGTTTCCGCCGGTTTCAAGTCCGCCACGCTGTCCACCCTGGCGCACGAAAGCACCAACCTTGTCGGCAAGCTCGTTACCGTCGGCACGCTATGGCTGGGTGCCAGGCTGGTCATCGAGGGGCAGTTGAGTGTCGGCCAGCTTATCGCCTTCAATATGCTGGCCAGCCGCGTGGCGCAACCCATCATGCGGCTGGCGCAACTGTGGACCGATTTCCAGCAGACCGGCATTTCCGTCCAGCGCCTGGGCGACATCCTCAACGCGCCCACCGAAACCGCCACCGCCAAGAGCAGCCTGCCTGCCATCGCCGGTCGCATCACGTTCGACGATGTCCACTTTCGGTATCGGCCCGATACCCCGGAAGTGCTCAAGGGCATCACCCTGGACATCCAGCCCGGCGAGATCATCGGCATCGTCGGCCGTTCTGGATCGGGTAAGAGCACGCTCACCAAGCTGATCCAGCGCCTGTATGTGCCGGAACGCGGTCGGGTGCTCATCGATGGGCTGGATCTCACGCTCGCCGATGCCTCCAGCCTGCGTCGTCAGATCGGCGTGGTGCTGCAGGAGAATGTGCTGTTCAACCGCAGCCTGCGGGAGAACATCGCGCTGGCCGATCCTGGCGCACCGCTGGAGCAGGTGATCGCCGCCGCCAGGCTCGCCGGCGCGCACGAATTCATCCTGGATTTGCCTGAAGCGTACGACACGATCGTCGGTGAACACGGGGCGACGCTCTCCGGCGGTCAGCGTCAGCGCATCGCCATCGCCCGCGCCCTGATGACCGGGCCACGCATTCTCATCCTCGACGAGGCGACCAGCGCGCTGGACTATGAATCGGAACGCATCATCCAGAACAATATGCAGGCGATCTGCCAGGGGCGTACGGTCATCGTTATCGCCCACCGCCTCTCGGCCGTGCGCCATGCCCAACGCATCCTGGTGATGGATCACGGTCAGATCGTCGAGGCCGGGACCCACGCCGAACTGCTGCAGCACGAGGCGGGGCATTACTCTCGCCTGCATCGACTGCAGCATGCATGAGGATCAGCCCGGTGTGTGGGTCTTGAGCCAATCCTTGAGGGCGGCGTCGAGTCGGGTTTGCCACCCGTCGCCTGTGGCGCGAAACGGCGCGACCACCTCGGGCGAAAGGCGGATGGTGATGCGTTCCTTGACCGGTGCTTTTTGCAGCCCGCGCGCACGACGCGAGAGCGTCGTGCGCAGCGAGTCCGGCAGGGCGGTGAAGGGAGTGGCGTGCTTGAAGTCGTCTTCAGTGAGCTCCCGGACTTCTCCGGCCTTATTGGTTAAGGGTGAGCGTTTTGCCATGTTTCTTTGCCTCTCTCAAATTGGCCTTGCGGAAACTGACGACTCGAATGCCATCCGCGATTTCCACGAAACACGGCACACGCAGCCGCCTGCCCAGATAGCCCACGGCGACGATGCGCATTTCACCGTAATCCCTGCGGTCGTCAGACAGATAGATCGCGGTCTCGAAATCAAATTCCGCCGCACGTTCGAACGGCAAGTCACGCTCGCGGATGTTCCGTTCATTCTTGGCCGGATCGAATTCGACGCGCATCTTAAGTTGTATGCACGAAATAATACTGGAGCAAGCACCACATGCCGATGCGCCATGCTTTAGCCGATTTATGCAGGCGTTATGCCAAGATCTTTCGTCACGCCTGGTCGCGCCGCAAAGAGATGGACAGCCCCGATCTGCACCGCCACGAGGCCCAGTTCCTGCCTGCTGCCCTGGCCCTGCGCGACACCCCCGTCCATCCCGCGCCGCGCACTGCCCTGTGGCTGATCATGGCTTTCGCCCTGATCGCGCTGCTGTGGGCGGTGTTCGGCCGTGTCGACGTGGTCGCCACGGCCGTTGGCAAGATCATCCCCAACGACCGCACCAAGGTGATCCAGCCCGTGGAAACCGCGGTAGTCAAGACCATACACGTGCGGGATGGACAGCAGGTGCAGCCCGGGCAGGTGCTGATCGAACTGGATGCAACGACGGCGGCGGCCGACAGCGAACGCCTGCGCAGTGAGTCGCTGACTGCCAGGCTGGAAGCCAGGCGCGCGCAAGCGCTTCTGATCGCCCTGGCAAACGGTGCTGCGCCGCAACTGAAGCCCCTCGCGGGCGCCGATGCCGCGCGCATGCTCACCGAACAAAGCCAGGCTGCCGGCGAATACCAGGAATACCAGGCGCGTCGCTTGCAACTGGAGGCCGAGATCAGCCGTCGCCGCGCGGAACTCCAGGCGACCCTGGATCAGGTGGCCAAACTGGAACAGACCGCTCCCATCGCCCGCCAGCGCGCGCAGGATTACCAGAGACTGGTGAAGGAAAACTTCATTTCTCGGCACGGCTACCTGGAACGTGAGCAGGCACGCATTGAACAGGAACAGGATCTCGCGGCCAGTCGCTCGAAGGTTACGGAAATTCGTGCGGCGTTGATGGAGGCACAGCGCCAGCAAAACACACTCGCTGCCGAAATCCGCAGCCAGTTGCTCGACCAACTCAATCTCGCAACGCAGAAAGCTGCGTCACTGGAGCAGGAACTCGTCAAGGCGGAGCAGCGCAACCGCCTCATGACGCTGACGGCTCCGGTGGCCGGTACGGTGCAGCAACTGGCCGTCACCACTGTGGGCGGCGTGGTCACCCCGGCCCAGCCGCTCATGGTCATCGTGTCCAGAGAAAACGTGCTCGAAGTCGAAGCGATGTTGCCCAACAAGGACATCGGCTTTGTGAACGCCGGCCAGGATGCCGAAATCAAGATTGAGACTTTCCCCTATACCAAGTACGGTACGCTGCACGGCACCATCACCCAGGTATCGTCCGACGCGATCCAGGACGAGAAGCGCGGACTCATCTACTCGACGCGGGTGAAGCTCGCGCGGGACACGCTGCGCGTGGAGAACAAGACGGTGCGTCTGACCCCTGGTATGGCCGTGACGGTGGAAATCAAGACCGGCACGCGGCGGGTGATCGAGTATTTCCTGAGTCCGTTGATGCAGGCGACGAGTGAAAGCATCAGGGAGCGTTAGTCGAATCAATCACGCCTCTCCAATGGCATTGCCAGGCAGGATCATGGACAATTCCAATTTCCTTTTCTCGTCCTGAATAGCCATGCTTGACATCCAACTGCTGCGACGCGACGCCGCCCAGGTCGCCGAACGCCTCGGCGCGCGCGGTTTTACCTTTGACACGACACGCTTCGAGGCACTCGAAGCGGAGCGCAAGACGATCCAGACCCGCACCCAGGACGCGCAGGCCAGGCGCAACGCGTTGTCGAAGCAGATCGGCATGCTGAAAGGGAAGGGCGAGGACACCACCGCGGTGATGGCCGAGGTGGCGGGGCTGGGTGACGAGTTGAAGGCGCTGGAAACCCGGCTCGGCGCGTTGCAGGGCGAGCTCGACGGTTTTCTTCTGGGCGTGCCCAACCTGCCGCACGAATCCGTTGCGCCCGGCAAGGACGAAACCGGCAACGTCGAGGTCAGCCGCTGGGGCACGCCGCGCAGCTTCGATTTCCCCGTGCGCGACCACGTCGATTTGGGCGAGGGGCTGGCGCAACTCGACTTCGCGGCGGCGGTGAAAATCACCGGCAGCCGCTTCGTGGTGATGAAGGGCGGACTGGCGCGTCTGCATCGTGCGCTCGTCCAGTTCATGCTCGATGTGCATACGCGCGAGCACGGCTACACGGAAGTCTACGTGCCCTACATGGTGAACGCCGAGTCGCTACGCGGCACCGGCCAGTTGCCCAAATTCGAGGAAGACCTGTTCCGGGTTCCGCGCACGGACGCCGACCGCCTCTATCTCATCCCCACCGCGGAAGTGCCGGTGACCAACCTGGTGCGCGACGAGATCGTGCCACTCGATGCGCTGCCGTTGAAGTTTGTTGCCCACACGCCGTGCTTTCGCTCCGAAGCCGGTTCCTACGGCCGCGATACGCGCGGCATGATTCGCCAGCACCAGTTCGACAAGGTCGAGCTGGTGCAGATGGTGAAGCCGGAGGAGTCGTATGATGCGCTGGAGGCCTTGACCGCCCATGCCGAGACGATCCTGCAAAAGCTCGAGCTGCCGTACCGCAAGGTGCTGCTGTGCACGGGCGACATGGGTTTCTCGTCGGCCAAGACCTACGACCTGGAAGTGTGGCTGCCGGCGCAGAACACCTACCGCGAGATTTCCTCCTGCTCGAATTTCGAAGCCTTCCAGGCGCGACGCATGCAGGCGCGCTTCCGCAACGCGCAGGGCAAGCCGGAACTGCTGCACACGCTGAACGGCTCGGGTCTGGCGGTGGGGCGTACGCTGGTGGCGATCCTGGAGAACTACCAGAACGCCGACGGCAGCGTCACCGTGCCCGAGGCATTGCAACCGTGGATGGCGGGTTGTAGCTGCCTGCGGCGCGAATGATCACTCAGCCTAAAAACCGCAGTTGGACGCATCCGATGGTGCGTCGGATCGCGTGGCTGCCGCGAAGCAACGACGCCGCAGGCGCGACCGCGTAGCGCGGAGCAGGGGCCCCTGTGGGGATGCGACCGCGAAGCGGGATGCAGGCGCCCCAGGGCGCGGTCGCTGGCACCCCTGTGCTGGCCGATCCCCGCTGCGCGGGGCCCCTCGTCCCACGCTCCGGGGCGCCCCTGCAAGGAGGCGCGAGTGCGGAGTCGTTGCCGCGCAAGCGGCTTTACGAATCCGGCCTGCCCCTTGCGGGTGCAAAGGCAGGTGCGTGAGCCGGCGTGCCAGCGGGTGCGTAGTGGACTCACCTGACAGGTGAAGGCAAACGAAGGCGGACTTTTCAGTATTCATGCGGCGTTGGTGAGCGTATCAAGCGGTCAACTGCGGTTTTTAGGCTCAGTCGGAACGCGCCTTTTCATCGCTGCCGCGCCCGAGCCGGAGCAGGGCATCGTAGGCCGGTTCGAGTCGCACCAGAATATCGTAGTAATTGCGGATGTTCTCGGCAAAGCTGAGTGCCTCGAAGCCACGCGCGTAGCCGTACTTCATTGCCGCGGCATAGGTGCTGCGGCTCAGGTGGGGCAAGGCTTCTTTCACATCCACCCAGTTGTCGGGGTCGCCACCACGAGCCTGCGCGATGCGGCGCGCGTCTTCGAGGTGTCCCATACCCTGGTTGTAGGCGGCCAGCGCGAGCCAGGTGCGGTCCGGCTCGGCGATGCGCGCGGGGAGCGCGTCCTTGAGGAGCGCCAGATAGCGTGCGCCGCCGAGAATGCTCTGGCGTGCATCGAGACGGTTGTTCACACCCAGGCGGTCCGCGGTTTCCGAAGTCAGCATCATCAGCCCGCGCACGCCGGTGGGAGAGGTGGCGCTGGCATCCCATTGTGACTCCTGATAGCCGATCGCCGCCAGCAGACGCCAGTCGATACCGGTCAGCGTCTGCGCTTCGTGGAAATGCGTCCGCAGCGCTGGCAGCCGCTGTGGACGCCGCTGCAGGAAGCCGAGAACGTCCTGCATGCCCAGCCGCCGGACGTGGCCGAAATAACGCTCGTAAACCCGTTTTATCGTGCCGTCCCGCTGGACCTGCTCGACAAAACGTGCGAGCGTGTTCTGCAACGCACGCGAGCTACGCGGTGCCAGGGCCCACACGATCTGCTGCGGCTCGCCGAGGTCGAACGCCACCGCCAGGCGGGGATAGGCATTGCGCAACGCATCGAAATCCATGCCGTTGATCAGCACCGCGTCGTACTCGCCCGCATCCAGTTGCGCCAGCAATTCCTCGGGCCAGGCACGTTCCAGAATCACCCAGGACAGGCGTGGGTGCTTGCGTTTTTCGCGCATCAGGACGGGCAGATGCCCGGATCCCGCCAGTAGCGCCACCCGTTTGCCCGCCAGGTCGGCTGCGCTGCGCGGCGCCTTGTCATCCGAGCGGTAGACGACGTGGATCGGTGTCTCGAACAGTGTCGGGCCGGCGATCAGGTGGCGATCCTTGACGACGGGGCGCGGCAGGATCGCGGCGGCAAGGTGGATGCGGTGGCTGTCGAGCATCTCGAACAGCGTTTCGCGGCGATCCTCTTCGACCCAGTCGACCGACCAGCCCTGTGCCTGCGCGAACGCGCGAATCAGGTCGTGTTCAAAACCGGCCGGCTCACCCTGCTGATCGGTGAAATAGGTTGCCGGTGCATTGCGTACACCGACGTTCAGTTCGCCGCTGACTTCCGGCGGTGGCGCCGGCTGACTGCATGCACCCAGCGCGAGACTCAGCGCGAGCGCGGCGGCGCGGAGCAGGCCGGCGGTTTTCATGGATACGGGCATGGAGACAGTCTGACCCACACCGAAAATTTCGTCCAGCCACCCCCAGGGCGCCGACCTCGGTTACAATACGCGCCGCCGGAGAGGTTTACAAGTGGTCGAATGTACCTGACTCGAAATCAGGCGTAGGTGCAAGCCTACCGTGGGTTCGAATCCCACCCTCTCCGCCATCACTATAATAAAATCAATACGTTACAAGCGTAACGCCAGAATACCCACCACCGTACCCACCGCCTCTAAATCAGTGACAGGGCCGCTGGACAGTCATGCACTAAAAATCCGCTACGCGTGGCAGGCGTCGGCGGTATGTCACTAGATTGGATCGGAATCCCGATGTTTGCGTTATCGCGTCCCACGCATCTATGGGAGAGACCGGCATAAGCTTGTTTCGATGCCTGGTTGCCACGTCGAGGAACATGGCGTGCGCCTGCTCGCCAGTTAACCCCAATCCATCGAACAGCGCGACTGCGCGGGCGACGATCGCCGACGGGATATCGCCATGCTGGGGTCGAATGGCGGGAATTCATGCAGTAGATCGGGTTCGGCGCCGCCCCGGTTCTCCGGGCCATTCGCCTCGAGGTACAGGACCGACAGCAGCAGCTCAAGCTCGCGCTTTGGCAACCCCTCCCGCTTGAGGTGATCGGCCTTGTCGAGCTGGGTGTTCGTCTTGGAAGCGCGACGCATGAAGATGGGGCGGCCCTGTGGGTCTGTCGTGTTGCAGATGGTCTTCTTCTCACCAGGATCGCCCGGGAATGGCCCGTCTCGGGTGATGCCGTGATGGATCAACGCCTCGCGTGTCCCTCTGGCATAGTGGTGATGGGGGTAATCCTCGGTCGTGAGGCTGAGTGAACGGCTAGAATAGCGTGCAGGCGTGATGCAATCTCCCAAACAGGTTGCTTTGTGCTCAGGGCCGGGGAGGGGTTGCAGCCCCTTCTCGGTCCGCTTTGCCTGTACCTCAGGCGGCGGTAATACCCTTCTCGATCACGTCGGAAACCCAGGCATTCAGGCTCTTGCCATGCGACTCCGCCACCATGGCGGCGCGTGCATGAAGCTCCGGGGCAAGCCTTAGCCGGAACTGTCCCGAGTACGGACGGCTCGGCTCTCTGCCCAGCTTCTGGCACGTTTCCAGGTAATCCTCGACGGCCTCCTCGAAAGCGGTCCGCAACTCGGCAACGCTCTCGCCGTGGAAACCGATCACGTCCTGTATGCCGGCGATGTGGCCGATGAAGCAGCCGTCTTCGTCGCTGTATTCAACCCGGGCAGCGAACCCTTTGTGTGTCATCGTGCTCATGGTTTGACTCCAAGAATTTCCAGGAACTGCCTTGCATCGCGCACCTGGTAGGGCTTCGCCTCCTTGGCGGGGTGCGGCCGGTGAAAGGTGGCGATATGGCCCGCCTTCTCAAAGCGAACGCGGGATCCGTTGACCTCGATCACCTGGCAGCCGACAGCCACCAGCAATGCCTCGATGCGACGCCACTCAAGTGACTTGGAAACCGGGTCGGTAAAGACGGCGACCAGTGTCTTGTGGTGGCTGGCATTCATGGGAGGAGGGTATCAAAGAATGGAACCATGTCAAGCGGCTTTCTTGCTCCGAATTGGCCGCACGTTGTCGGCCTTCTTCTCGCACCAGGAGGCCCAGTCAGCCATCATCTGACGCCGCTTCTCGAACAGATCGCCGCGCCGGTAAGCCGCTTCCACCTTGTTGCCGACAGTGTGAGAGAGTGCCATTTCAGACATCTCGTTGGGGTAGTGTGTGGCCTCCGACGCCCAATCCTTGAACGATGCCCCGAGATGAACTTCCACGTATCGTTGGTCTTCAGCATCGCTGCCAATTTTTGGGGATTTTCGTCCAACTCCGGATTGACGCAGTTGAGCATGAACCGCCGCGCATTATCCTGGATCATCGCATTGTGGTAGGTCGTGTGCGGCAACTCTTCGACGAGACGGGAGCCGAACAGAAAGCCATAGCGGGAGAACTTTTCGTCATCCACCGCCGTGAAATCGGTTTCGTACGCATTCGTTATGGTATTGGCTCGCGATTCTGCTCACCTTCGCGCTCGGTACCGCCGCGGGTGATCTCGCGGCGGAAACGCTCAAGCTCGGATATCTGGCGTCCGCGCTGACATTCGCGGCCGCGATCGTGCTGGTTGCCGTCGCGCATTACAGGTTCAGGCTCGGCGCAGTCGCCGCGTTCTGGATCGCCTACGTGCTCACGCGTCCGCTCGGCGCCTCCTTCGGCGACTGGCTGTCGCAATCGGCGGCCAATGGCGGCCTGGGGTGGGGCACGACAATCACCAGCCTGGTCTTCCTCGGCGCGATTCTCATGCTGGTGGCGGGCATGGCACTTGTAGGACGCTCCAGCACGAAGAACGCCTGATGTAGCCTCAAGAAAGGGGGAGCGCCGCGGGACTGCACAGGCTGCAGAAAACAAAGGAAAGTCTCTCGGCGGGCCCGCGTCGATGTCGGGAGCTCGGGCCGTGCCGTCGTCGCGGACGGGTCTCCTGCCGCGGTGCACCGAATCCGCATGGGTGCCGTGGCACAATGGGCCGTCGGCTTGTCCCTACGCGGGGCAGGCTTGAAAAATCCGTGCGTCCCCTCAAAATAAGGCTGTAAATCCAGTGTTTTTCAGGCTATGGCAAGCAAGCGAGAAGGGGCTACCCTACTTGAACCATCCGCGGTAAGGACGAAGCCGCCGCCCCTGTACAAGGTGTTGCTGCTCAACGACGACTACACGCCGATGGAGTTCGTGGTGCACGTGCTGCAGAAGTTTTTTGGCATCGACCACGAACGCGCTACACAAATCATGCTCAAAGTGCATACTGAGGGCGTGGGGGTGTGCGGGGTGTTCACGCGGGACATCGCCCACACCAAGGTCGAGCAGGTGGTGGATTTCGCTCGCCGGCACCAGCACCCGCTGCAATGTACGATGGAGGAAACTTGAGATGATTGCCCAGGAACTCGAAGTCACGCTGCACATGGCGTTCATGGATGCGCGGCAGAAGCGCCACGAGTTCATCTCGGTCGAGCATCTGTTGCTGGCGATGCTGGACAATCCCTCCGCATCCGAGGTGCTGCGCGCCTGCGGCGCCAACATTGACAGCCTGCGCGAGCAGGTGGGGCGCTTCGTCGACGAGCATACGCCCAGGGTCGCCGGCGACGCAGAAGTGGACACCCAGCCCACGCTCGGGTTCCAGCGTGTAATCCAGCGCGCGATCCTGCATGTGCAATCGTCCGGCAAGAAGGAAGTGACTGGCGCCAACGTGCTGGTGGCGGTGTTCGGCGAGAAGGATTCGCACGCGGTGTATTTCCTCACCCAGCAGGGCGTGACCCGTCTGGATATCGTCAATTTCATTTCCCACGGCATCACCAAGGCGCCGCAGAGCGAGCCGGCGCGCTCCGAAGAGGCCCCCGAGGCACCGGCCGAGACGCCGGCCACGTCGCCGCTCGACAGCTTTGCGCAGAATCTCAACGCGCAGGCGCTGGCGGGCAAGATCGATCCGCTGATCGGACGCGACCGGGAACTCGAACGGGTGATCCAGACCCTGTGCCGCCGGCGCAAGAACAATCCCTTGCTGGTGGGCGAGGCCGGCGTGGGCAAGACGGCGATCGCCGAAGGACTGGCGCGCCGTATCGTCGAGGCCGAGGTACCGGATATCCTCGCGCAGAGCACGGTGTACGCACTCGATATGGGCGCGCTGCTCGCCGGGACCAAGTATCGCGGCGACTTCGAGCAGCGCCTGAAGGGGGTGTTGAAGCAGTTGTCGGACAACCCCAAGGCGATCCTCTTCATCGACGAAATCCACACCCTGATTGGCGCCGGCGCGGCGTCCGGCGGCACGCTCGACGCCTCCAACCTTTTGAAGCCGGCGCTGTCCTCGGGCAACCTGCGCTGCATCGGGGCCACCACCTATACGGAATACCGCGGCATCTTCGAGAAGGACCATGCGCTCTCCCGTCGCTTCCAGAAAATCGACGTGGCCGAACCCTCGGTCACCGAGACCGTGGCGATCCTGCGTGGCCTGAAATCGCGTTTCGAGGACCACCACGGTGTGAAATACACCGCGGCGGCGCTTTCCACCGCGGCACAGTTGTCGGCGCGCTACATCAACGACCGCCACCTGCCGGACAAGGCGATCGACGTCATCGACGAGGCGGGCGCGGCACAGCGCATCCTGCCGAAATCGAAACAGAAACGCGTCATTACGCCCAGGGAGATCGAGGACATCATCGCCAAGATCGCGCGGATTCCGGCGAAGACCGTGTCGTCCGACGATCGCAACTCGCTGAAGACACTGGACCGCGACCTCAAGGCGGTGGTGTTCGGCCAGGATGCGGCCATCGACGCCCTGGCAGCGGCGATCAAGCTGTCGCGCAGCGGTCTGGGCAATCCGCAGAAGCCGATCGGCAATTTCCTGTTTTCCGGTCCCACCGGGGTCGGCAAGACCGAGGTCGCGCGCCAGCTCGCCTATGTCATGGGCGTCGAACTGCTCCGTTTCGACATGTCCGAATACATGGAACGCCATGCCGTGTCGCGCCTCATCGGCGCGCCGCCCGGCTACGTCGGTTTCGACCAGGGCGGCCTGCTCACCGAAGCCATCAACAAGCATCCCTATGCTGTTGTATTGCTTGATGAGATCGAGAAGGCGCACCCTGATATCTTCAATGTGCTGTTGCAGGTGATGGACCACGGCACCCTGACCGACACCAACGGTCGCAAGGCGGATTTCCGCAATGTCGTGTTGATCATGACGACCAACGCCGGCGCCGAGATGCTCAACAAGGCAACCATCGGCTTCTCTGCCAAACGCGAGAGCGGCGATGAGATGAGCGAGATCAAGCGCATGTTCACCCCCGAGTTCCGCAACCGGCTCGATGCGATCATTCCGTTCGCGCCGCTGTCCGAGCCGGTCATCCTGCAGGTGGTCGACAAGTTCCTCATGCAACTGGAAGAGCAGTTGCACGAGAAGAAAGTCGAGGCGGTGTTCACCGACGCACTGAAGGCGCATCTGGCCAGGCATGGCTTCGATCCGTCGATGGGTGCGCGGCCGATGGCGCGCCTCATCCAGGACACGATCCGCAAGGCGCTGGCCGACGAACTGCTGTTCGGCCGACTGGCCAACGGCGGGCGTGTGACCATCGATGTCGACGCCGCGGGCGCGACGCAGCTCGAGTTCGAGGAAGCCGTGCCGGCCTGAAAATCCTGTCAAGAATTCGTCTGTCCTGTCCGTTATACGACGACAGGATGGCCGCTTCCCTGCGCCTGCCAGAGGCGCGCGGGGTGGGGCCGGAACGGTTCCCGACGCAAGGATTTTCCATGAAGAAGCACCCCGTCAGGCAGCTCGCCGCTGCGTTGATCGTTTTCATGCCCCTCCAGGGCCTGGCTGCCGACGCGACCGGCGCATCCGCCGACGACCTTGCGGCCGCCGGCGAGCGCATCCGGCAAACCGGCGAGCAGATTCGCGCCGAAGTCCAGGCGGCGCGTGCGCGCCTCGAGGCGAGAAAAGCGCGGGACGAGGAGGCGCAGAAACGCGCCGCCGATCTCGCGCGACAGAAGGCGGAGGAGGAAAAGTCCCGCCAGGCGGCCGTCGAAGCACGCGCGCGCCAGGAGGCCGCCGCCAGGGCGGAAAAGACCGAGAAAGAGCGCCTGCAGGCCGAGCGCGAAGCGCGCGAGGCGAAGCTCCAGGCGGAAAAGGCCGAACAGGAGCGGGAGCGGCAACTGGACGCGAAGCGGCGCGCCGCCGAAGCCCTCAAGGCGGCACGCGCCTCGGCAGGGCCGAAGGCCTTCGAGGAATGAACCCGGCTTGACCATCCGCCGTGGCGGTGCAGCCCGCGGCCCGATGCCATGAAGGTTCCACGGCCCGCATCGCGGCAAGGGCGCCGCGCCTACATGAAGCGCGGTATTGTAGGAGGGCCGCCCCCGGCCCGATGCCGTGATGTTCCCGCCGCCCGAAAATCGCGGCGAGGGCGCCGCTCCTATCAGGGGGGCGTGGTGTTGTGTGGGGGGCCGCCTGACGGTTCCATCCTCCATTTCGCGTCGCAAGCCGTCTTGCCGGGACGTGTGCGTGCCTGTCCGGCTTCGTTTGTGCGTGCGGAAAACAAAAGCGGCGCCGGGGAGGCGCCGCGAAAAAACCCGGTGTGGCAGGAGGAGGAGCGCCTGGGGTCGTGACCCCTACCGGGATATCTACAAGGGAAATCCACAAGCCGAATATAGCCAATTGCAACCGAAATGACAGTGGCACAAACATATCTTCAGCTAGTGATTTCGTATTACGACGCAGACTGCGCGATCTTTAGATATCTGGTACGAATGTTCTGCTGGAGGCAAAATTGGTTTTCCGGCACGACGCTTGCCGGACCGGGCGGGATGCTTCACCATACCTACCGACCGGGCGCCCATTCACGCCGGCGCGCGTGCCCGGGAACGATAAGCACAAGCTTCGAGGCGACGATTTTTCCAGGTTCCGACACATGACCAGCATTCATCCCGTCATCCTTTCCGGGGGCTCCGGCACCCGCCTGTGGCCGCTTTCCCGTGCGGCGTTGCCCAAGCAGCTGTTGCCGCTGGCGGGTGAGCACAGCATGCTGCAGGAGACCGTCGCGCGCCTGCAGGAGATGCCGGAGATCACGCCGCCGCTGATGGTGTGCAACGTCGAGCACCGTTTCATGATCGCCGAGCAGATGCGCCAGGTCGATGTGCGCCCGCGTGCGATCGTGCTGGAGCCGGAAGGACGCAATACGGCGCCGGCGATCGCGGTGGCGGCGTTGATGCTGGTGCGCGACGATCCCGCAGCGCTGATGCTGGTCTTGCCGGCCGATCATCTGATCGGCGATGTCGCGGCATTCCACAGGGCGATCCGCACGGCTGCGGAGGCGGCCCGGCAAGGCTATCTGACGACGTTCGGCATCATTGCCGATGCGCCCGAGACCGGCTATGGCTACATTCGCCGCGGAGAGGCGCTGGCGGACGCGGCGGGCGCCCACCGGGTGGCGGCGTTCGTCGAAAAACCCGATGTTGCCACCGCCGGGCAATACGTTGCCTCGGGTGACTATTACTGGAACAGCGGCATGTTCCTGTTCCGCGCGCAGGATTTCCTCGACGAACTGAAGGCGCTGCGCCCGGACATTCTGGAGGCCAGCCGTGCCGCGCTCGATGCGGCGCGGCCGGATCTCGATTTCGTACGCCTCGACCCGACGGCGTTTGCCGCGTGTCCGGCCGAGTCGGTTGACTATGCGGTGATGGAGCACACCCGTCGCGCCGCCGTGGTGCCGGCCGACATGGCGTGGAACGACATCGGCGCGTGGTCGGCGCTGTGGGCGGTGGCGGAGAAGGACGAGCAGGGCAACGCGGTGCGCGGCGACGTGATGCTGGAAAACGCCCGTGGCAGCCTGGTGCGCGCTGAATCGCGCATGGTCGCGCTGCTCGGCGTATCGGACCTGGTGGTGGTGGAAACCGCCGACGTGGTGCTGGTGGCTGCGCGCGACCAGGTGCAGGATGTGAAGCGGCTGGTCGACCGCATGAAGGCGGAGAAGCGCTGCGAACATCTGGTGCACAAGCAGGTGTTCCGGCCGTGGGGCTGGTACGAGGGTATCGACGAGGGCGAGCGCTTCCAGGTCAAACGCATCATGGTCAAGCCGGGCGAAAAACTCAGCCTGCAGATGCACCACCACCGCGCCGAGCACTGGATCGTGGTGTCAGGCACGGCACGCGTCACCCGCGGCGAGGCAGTGGAACTTCTCAGCGAAAACCAGTCGACGTATATCCCACTGGGCACTTCGCACCGTCTGGAAAACCCTGGCAAGATCGATCTGCACATGATCGAGGTGCAGTCGGGCACCTATCTCGGCGAGGACGACATCGTCCGCTTCGAGGACGTCTACCGGCGCGATTGAGCGCCGTGTAGGACAAACACCGACAAATGAACCAGCAGACTTCCGACCCGCAATCCAGCCATCGCCCGCATTAACTTTCCCGCGGTCCGTCCGAAAACGATTTCACCACGGCGAGTTTAACGCCGGTTCGAAAAAAATCTTCGCGGAAGGATGGGCCAAATGAAACTCGAAGAAATGCTGGACGAAATGCGCGACATCAATCTCAGCTACATGATGCTGGCGCAGCAGATGATCAAGCAGGACAAGGCGACCGCGGTGTTCCGCCTCGGCATCAGCCAGGACGTCGCCGACATCATCGAGAACCTGACTCCGGCCCAGATCCTCAAGCTGGCAGGCTCCGGCATGCTGGTGTCGCGTTTCCGCTTCGACGACGGCATGGTCCTCAATCTTCTGACCAGCTACACCAAGGACCGTGCCCTGGCGCAATCGCATGCCGCCATCCTGATGGCCGGTCAGCCGATGGAAGCCTTTGCCTGACGGCTACGATATTCACGCGGGGGAGCGAGTGATGACCAAGAAGAGCCTGTTGAACGAGATGCGCGACACCCAGCTGGCGATCGAACTGATCGAACTCGGCGCCCGTCCGCAAGTGCTGGAATGCGAAACCTCGCTGTCGCGCGAGCGTCTGCTGAAGCTCTACAAGGAAGTGAAGGGCGTTTCGCCGCCCAAGGGCATGCTGCCGTTCTCCACCGACTGGTTCCTCACCTGGCTGCCGAACGTGCATTCCTCGCTGTTCATCAATATCCATCGCTACCTGACCCGAAACAGCGATTGCAGCGGTATCGAGGCCGTGCTCAAGAGCTTTCGCCTGTATCAGGAATACGTCCGCACCAACCAGATCGATGCCGTGCTGAGTTTCACCCGCGCCTGGACGCTGATCCGCTTCTTCGACACCCGCATGCTGGAAACCGCGGTGTGCAAGGAATGCGGCGGGCACTTCGTGGTGCACCCCGACGATCTTCATGACAAATACGTGTGCGGCCTGTGCCACATGCCGGCACGCGCGGGCAAGACGCGCAAGGCCAAGGCCGCACAGAACGCCGAAGCCGGGCTGGCCGCTGCCGCCTGAGTCCTCCCCGCACGGAAGGGTGACGATGCAGGTTCCGGTCGCCCTCCAGTCCCTGCTGATCCAGATCGCCGCTGCGCTGCCGGTTGCGCTGTTCGCGGCACTTCATCCGCTTGAAACCACTCCTCCCCTGTGGCTGCTCGCGCTCGCGCAGGGCAGTGTTGCCGCGCTGTTGAGCCGTGCATGGCGGCAACCGCCATGGTGGCAGCCGCTGCACTTCGGATTCATGCCGCTGGTGTGGCTGGCGCAGGGTGCGGGGGCCCCATCCTGGGTGTATCTGGCGGCGTTCGTCACGCTGCTGCTGGTGTACTGGACGACTTTCCGCACGCGGGTACCCCTGTATCTGTCCGACCGCAAGGCGTGGCAGGCGCTCGATGCGCTGCTGCCCACGGAGCGGCCGTTCCGTTTCATCGATCTGGGCAGCGGTCTTGGCGGGGTGCCGCTGTATCTGGCTGCGCGGCGCCCGAACGGCGAGTTTGCTGGCGTCGAGGTCGCGCCGGGGCCCTGGCTGATCAGCCGCATGCGCGCATGGCTGAGGGGCGGTCGCGTGTCGTTCCTGCGCCGCGATTATGAAGCGGTCGACCTGGGCTGCTTCGACGTGGTGTTCGCGTTTCTCTCGCCTGCGGCGATGCCCCGGCTATGGCAGCAGGCGCGAGCGCAGATGCGCCCCGGCAGCCTGCTCGTCAGCCTGTCGTTCGCCGTGCCGGGGCAGCACCCGCATGACGTCGTGCCCCTGGCGGATGGCGCACGACACACCTTGTACGCGTGGCGGATGTAAGGGCTGTCGTGGTCTTTTCATCTGCCCGGCCATCAAGTTTCCCGCGTTTTGGTCGAATTCCCATGCATGGGATCGGTCTCCACCGGTGTCCGATCGCGCTACTAGGGAAGGAATGAACGCTCGTGCTGGTCATTGTCGGATACATCATCGTTGCGCTGAGTGTGTTCGGAGGGTTTGCGCTGGCAGGCGGCCATCTGGCGGCGCTCTTCCAGCCCGTGGAACTGCTGATGATCGGTGGGGCGGCGTTGGGGGCGTTCTTCGTCGGCAACAGCAACAAGGCGATCAAGGCCACGCTCAAGGCCTTGCCGACGGTCTTCAAGGGTTCGAAGTACACGCGTGCGCTGTATATGGACGTTCTCGCGCTGCTGTATGAAGTGCTCGGCAAAATCCGCAAGGAAGGCCTGATGTCGATCGAGGCCGACGTCGAGAACCCGCACGAGAGCCCGCTGTTCACCAAGTATCCGACGATCGTGGCCGACCATCATCTCATCGAATTCCTCACCGATTACCTGCGCCTGATGGTAAGCGGCAGCATGAACGCCTTCGAGATCGAGAACCTGATGGACAATGAAATCGAAACGCATCATCACGAGGCCGAGGTGCCCGCGCACGTCATCTCCAAGCTGGGGGACGCGATGCCGGCATTCGGCATCGTCGCCGCGGTGATGGGGGTGGTGCATACCATGGAGTCGGTCGGCCTGCCGCCGGCCGAACTCGGCATTCTCATTGCCCACGCGCTGGTCGGCACCTTCCTCGGCATTCTGCTCGCCTACGGCTTCGTCGGCCCCTTGGGCAGCCTGCTCGAACAGAAGGCCAACGAAGCGACCAAGATGCTGCAATGCATCAAGGTGACGCTGCTCGCCAGCCTGAACGGTTATGCACCGGCGATCGCCGTGGAATTCGGCCGCAAGGTGCTGTACTCGACCGAACGGCCGTCGTTCATCGAGCTGGAAGACCACGTCAAGGGCGCGAAGTCGCGCTGACCCGGAGGCTGTGCCGGCATGAGCGACAAGAAGCCGCCGATCATCGTCAAGCGCGTCAGGAAAATCACCGGCGGCCATCACGGCGGCGCCTGGAAGATCGCGTACGCGGATTTTGTCACCGCGATGATGGCCTTCTTCCTGTTGATGTGGCTGCTGGGCTCGACGACCAAGGGCGATCTCGAGGGCATCGCCGAGTACTTCAAGACACCCCTGAAGGTGGCGATGCAGGGTGGGTCCGGCAGCGGCGACAGTTCCAGTGTGATCAAGGGGGGCGGCGCCGATCTGACCCGCAAGACCGGACAGATCCAGCGTGGCCAGACCGAGGCGCCCAAGAAGACCTACAACCTCAAGGCGGCGCAAGCCGAAATCGAACGTCTCGAAGTGGAGAAGCTGAAGACGCTGAAGAAGCGCCTGGAGCTGGCCATCGAGAGCAATGCGACGCTGCGGCAGTTCAAGCGCCAGCTTCTCGTCGACATCACCAGCGAAGGCCTGCGCATCCAGATCGTCGACGAGCAGAACCGGCCCATGTTCAACCTGGCGAGCGCCGAGCTGCAACCCTACACGAAGGTGATCCTGCGCGAGATCGGTGCCGTGCTGAACGACGTACAGAACCGCGTCAGCCTGTCCGGACACACCGATTCCATCCAGTACGCCAATGCCGGGCGCGGCTACAGCAACTGGGAACTGTCGGCGGATCGGGCGAATGCCTCGCGCCGCGAGCTCATCGCCGGCGGCATGGACGAGGGCAAGATGCTGCGTGTGGTAGGGCTGGCGTCGTCGGTACCGTTCCAGAATGCGGCGCCGACGGACCCCGTCAACCGACGCATCAGCATCATCGTGATGAACAAGCAGACCGAAGACGCGATCACCCGACAGGCGTCCGGCGTGAACGTCACGGATGAGACCGAAGCGCGCAGCGAGATCGAAAAGGTCGCTGCCCCTTAGTGAATCATGCGCCGGCTGGCGCAAAATAGCAGGCCAAATCCACCTTTATTCCCCTGATCGCTGGCCAATCGTCTGGCCAATAATCCAGCCTGAGAGAAGGTTCGTTGCGAGCACGCGGCGGGCCGATTCAACGGATGGAGCCCCGGAATGGCCGAGGAAAGCGATCAGGAAAAGACAGAATCGCCATCGCCACAGCGATTGGAGAAGGCGCGCGAAGACGGTCAGGTGCCGCAATCGCGCGAACTGTCGACCTTCGTCCTCCTCATGGCAGGGGGCGCGGCCCTGTGGGTGATGGCCGGCCATCTTGGCCAGACCATGTCGGGCATCATGCGCGGGGGCCTGCAATTCGAGCCGGCGATCGCGCGCGACCCGGCTCACGTCATGGCGCAACTGTCGCGCCAGTTCTTCGAGGCGGCCCTCGCGCTGTCTCCCTTCTTCCTGCTGCTGCTGATCGCGATTTTTGCCGCGCCGCTGCTGCTGCGCGGCTGGCTGTTCAGTCCGAAGGCACTGGCGCCAAAATTCAGCCGGCTCGATCCGCTCGCCGGGATGAAGCGCATTCTGTCCCACCAGGGCCTCGTGGAGCTGCTCAAGGCGATTGCCAAGGCAGGTTTGCTGGGCGCCGTGGCGGTGTGGATCATCCGCTCCAACTTCGACGCCATCCTCGGCCTTGGAAGCGAGGCGCCTGCCAGCGCCATCCGCCACATGGGCGACCTGATCGGCAAGGTGTTCCTGCTGATCTCCGGGGCGATGATATTCATCGTGCTGCTCGATGTGCCCTATCAGCTGTGGAGCCACTACAACAAGCTGAAGATGAGCAAGGAAGAGCTGCGCAAGGAAGCCAAGGAAAGCGAGGGCGATCCGTACATCAAGGCGCGCATCCGTGCGCAGCAGCGCGAGATGGCGCGCCGCCGCATGATGGCCGAAATCCCGACGGCGGACGTGGTGGTGACCAACCCGACGCACTACGCCGTGGCGCTCCGATACGAGGAAGGCAAGGCGGGTGCTCCGCGCGTGGTCGCCAAGGGCGCCGACGCCGTCGCGCAGCGCATCCGCGAGCTTGCCGCCGAGCATCACGTGCCGCTGCTGGAGGCGCCGCCGCTGGCGCGTGCGCTGTTCCGTCACACCGAGATCGGCGACGAGATTCCGGCCACCCTGTACGCCGCGGTGGCGGAAGTGCTCGCCTATGTGTTCCAGCTCCGCCGCTACCGGACGACCGGCGGAGCGTATCCCGCGGCGCCGACGGCGCTGCCCGTTCCACGCGAACTTGATCCGGCCAGCACATGAACGGCAACCTGACCTTCTCCAGCCTCTTCACCCGTGCCAATGCGCGCGCGCTGGCCGCACCCGTGTTCATCCTGCTGGTGCTGGCGATGCTGGTGCTGCCGCTGCCGCCCATCGCCCTCGACATGCTGTTCACCTTCAACATCGCGCTGTCGATCATGGTGCTGCTGGTGAGCCTGTCGACGCGCAAGGCGCTCGACTTCGCGGCTTTTCCGACGGTCCTCCTGCTCGCCACGCTGCTGCGCCTGTCGCTCAACGTCGCGTCGACCCGTGTCGTGCTGATGGAAGGCCATACCGGACCGGACGCGGCGGGCAAGGTGATCGAGGCCTTCGGGCACTTTCTCGTCGGCGGCAATTACACGGTCGGCATCATCGTCTTCCTCATCCTGGTGGTGATCAACTTCATCGTGATCACCAAGGGTGCCGGCCGCATCGCCGAAGTCAGCGCACGTTTCACCCTGGACGCCATGCCCGGCAAGCAGATGGCCATCGACGCCGACCTCAATGCCGGCCTCATCGACGAGACCGAGGCACGCCGCCGTCGTGCGGAGATCGGGCAGGAATCGGATTTCTACGGGTCGATGGACGGTGCCTCGAAGTTCGTGCGCGGCGACGCCATCGCCGGCATCCTCATTCTCGTCATCAACATCGTCGGCGGCCTGCTGGTCGGCCTGCTGCAGCACAATCTCTCCCTGGATGAGGCCGCGCACAACTATACGCTGCTGGCGATCGGCGACGGCCTGGTCGCGCAGATTCCTGCGCTGGTCATTTCCATCGCCGCCGGCATCATCGTCAGCCGCGTCAGCACCGAGGAGGACATCGCCGGCCAGGTGATGTCCAACGTGTTCAGCAAGGTGCACGCGCTCTACATCACCGCCGCCATTCTTGGTCTGATGGGCATGATTCCGGGCATGCCGAACTTCGCATTCCTCGCCCTGGCGGGGGCACTGGTGTGGCTCGCCACCACGCTCGTCCGCAAACAGCAGCAACCGGCCGAGCCTGCGATTCAGGAAGCGCCCGCGGCGGCAGTCGAGGCGCAGGAGGCGACCTGGGAAGACGTCGCGCCCATCGATACGCTCGGGCTGGAAGTCGGCTATCGGCTCATTCCGCTGGTCGACAGCAACACGGACGCCGAGCTGGTGCGCCGCATCAAGGGCATCCGCAAAAAGTTCGCACGCGAGATCGGCTTCCTGCCGCCCGCCGTGCACATCCGCGACAACCTGGACATCAACCCGAACGGCTACCGCATTACGCTCAAGGGCGTGGAAATCGGCAGCGGCGACGTGCGCACCGGCATGTTCCTTGCCATCGATCCGGGCAACGTCACCGCAGCCCTGCCCGGCGTGGCCACGCGCGATCCCGCGTTCGGGCTGCCGGCGGTGTGGGTCGATGCCGCGATGCGCGAGCAGGCGACGGCCATGGGCTACACGGTGGTCGATCCGGGCACGGTGATCGCCACCCACCTCAACCACCTGGTGACCCTGCATGCCGCCGAGCTGCTCGGCCGCCAGGAAACCCAGGCGCTGCTCGACCATCTGGGCAAGAGCGCACCCAAGCTGGTGGAGGATCTGGTGCCGAAGATGCTGCCGGTGTCGACGGTGCAGAAGGTGTTGCAGACGCTGCTCGCCGAAGGCGTGGCGATTCGCGACATGCGCACCATCCTCGACATCCTGCTCGAACATGCCGGCCGCGTGCAGGATCCGAACGAGCTCACCGCGCTGGTGCGCGTCGGGCTGGGCCGCTCCATCGTGCAGCAGATCTACGGTCCCGCCAACGAACTGCCGGTGATCGCGCTCGAACAGAACCTCGAACGCGTGCTGATGCAGACCCTGCAGGGCGGCCAGGACGCGGCGCTCGAACCCGGTCTCGCCGACACGCTGCTGGAGCGCGCGCAGTCCTCGGCCCAGCGTCAGGAGGCGCTCGGTCATCCGCCGGTGCTGCTGACGCCGGCGGTGCTGCGCCCGCTGCTCGCCCGTTTCCTGCGGCGCGCCGTGCCGCAACTCAAGGTGCTTTCGCACGCTGAAGTGCCCGAAGGCAAACAGATCAGAGTGACTTCCCTGGTAGGAGGAACAGCATGAACGTGAAACGCATCGTCGCCAAGACGTCCCGTGAGGCCATGCGCCAGTTGCGCGATACGCTCGGCCCGGACGCCGTGATCCTGTCCAACCGGCAGGTCGAGGAGGGCGTTGAGGTCCTCGCCATGCCGGCCGAGGACATCGCTTCGATGGCGCCGCCTGCCGCGGACCTGCCGCCGCCACCGGCACCGACTGCCGCGCCCCGCTCCGAAATGGACACGGCGCCCGCCGTCGCCTTCAAGCGCCGCCTGGTCGAGCGGGTCGCGGTGCCGAGCGCCGACACGGCGCAACTGGCGCAGAGCGTCATCGGTGAAATCAAGGCCATGCAGGCGAAGCTGGAGAGCCAGCTTGCCGACATCGTCTGGCGCGACCTGCCGGGACGCGACCCGAGCGCCGCCGCGGTGATGCGCGACATGCTGGGGGCAGGTTTCAGCGCCACGCTGGCGCGCGAACTCATGGAAAGCCTGCCGAAAAGCGACGTCGACCAGGCGCAGGCATGGATGCGTACCACGCTGATGAAACGTCTGGACATCATGCAAAGCGAAGCCGACCTCCTCGACGGGGGCGGCGTGTTCGCATTGATGGGCCCGACCGGTGCCGGCAAGACCACCACCACGGCGAAGCTTGCCGCGCGTTTCGTGGTGCGCCACGGTGCCGACAAGCTCGCGCTGCTTACCACCGACAGCTATCGCATCGGCGGCCACGAACAACTGCGCATCTACGGCAAGATTCTGGGTGTCTCCGTGCACGCGGTACGCGACGCCGCAGACCTGCGCCTCGCCCTGTCGGAACTGCGCAACAAGCACACCGTGCTGATCGACACCGTGGGCATGAGCCAGCGCGACCGTGCGGTCGCCGAGCAGGTCGAAATGCTCTACCAGGCGGGCAAGCCGATCAAGCGCCTGCTGCTGCTGAACGCCACCAGTCACGGTGAAACACTGAACGAAGTGGTGCAGGCCTATCAGACCCGCGGTCTCGACGGCTGCATCCTGACCAAGGTCGACGAGGCGGCCAGTCTCGGCCCCGCACTCGACTGCGCGATCCGTCATCAACTGCGGGTGCATTATCTTGCGACCGGCCAGCGCGTTCCGGAGGATCTGCACCTGGCCAACCGCCAGTACCTGATTCATCGCGCCTTCAAGACGCGCACCCTGGCGTCACCCTGGCAACTCGACGACAGCGAGCTGCCGTTCGTGCTGAGCGGTGCGCAGGGTATCGCCGCAGAAAGCGCGGTGTCGCTTGGATAAGTTCGTCACCGACCAGGCCGCGGGCCTGCGCCGCCTGCTGGGGCAGGGTGGTTTCCAGGTCATCACCGTGATGTCGGGCCAGCAGGGCGCAGGCAAGACGACCGCCACCGTCAATCTTGCCGCCGCGCTCGCGCGTTCCGGGCGCGATGTGCTGATCGTCGACCAGGACCGCCATGGGCGCGGCGCCGCCGCGGCGCTTGGCTTGAAACCGCGAGGCGGCGTGGCCGACGTGCTGGCCGGACGCTGCGCGCTCGAATCGACCTTGCTGAGCGGGCCCGACAACATCCAGGTGCTGCCGCTCGGTGGCGGCCTGTGCGGCATCGGACAACTTTCCGCACGCGATCAGGCGCGCCTCGCGCAGGCCTTCGAGCGCCTGCAGTGCGGCGTCGACGTGGTGCTGGTCGACATGGAGGAAGCCACCGATCCGGATGCCCTGCCACTCGGGCTTGCCGCCTCCGAGATCATGGTGGTGCTGCCGCCCGGCAACACGGCGATCACGCAGAATTACGGACTGGTGAAGCGCCTGGCGCAGAATTTCGGCAAGCGCCAGTTCCGCCTGCTGCTCAATCGCATGAATTCGCCGCAGCAGGCGCAGGCCGTGGCGCACAATTTCGCCGACACCGCCGAGCGCTATCTGGGGGTGGCGGTCGATTATCTGGGCTATATTCCCGTCGACGAGCGTATCGCCCTGGGCGGACGGCCGCGCGCGCCGTCGCTCGAAGCGCTCGCGGCGGCGCCGTCGACCTCGCAATTCCGCAAGCTGGCCGACGGCCTGCTGCGCTGGCCGAGCGCAACCGGCCTGGGCGGGGTAGGGGGATTCATGCAGCGCCTGGTGGAAGGTGCGCGAATGATGGACGCCTATAAACGGGGCTAGCCATGTATACCGCAACCGGAAAGAGCGCGAAAAGCGAGAAGAACGAACTCCTGGAGCAGTACATGCCCATGGTGAAGCGGCTGGCTCACCACATGATGGGCCGCCTGCCGCCCAGCGTGGAGGAGGACGACCTCGTGCAGGCGGGCATGATCGGCCTGCTCGATGCCGTCAGCCGCTACGACGAAGCGCAGAGCGCGCAGTTCGAGGCCTACGCCATCCAGCGCATCCGCGGCTCGATGATCGACGAGTTGCGTCAGCTCGACTGGATGCCGCGCAGCACGCGCCAGTCGATGCGCAAAATCGAACAGGCGATCAACGCCCTGCAGCACCGCCTTGGCCGGCAGCCCAGCGAAACCGAAATCGCCGAGCACATGAAGCTGCCACTCGCGGAATATCAGGCCATGCTGGGTGATGCGCGTGGCCACCAGTTGCTGTATTTCGAGGATTTCGGCGATACCGACGAGGACGAATCCTTCCTCGACAAGCAGGCCGCGGGCGAAGACAGCATGCCCTTGCCGCAGTTGCTCGACGCCAACCTGCGCGCCTGCATCATTGCCGGTATCGAGAACCTGCCGGAGCGCGAACAGCTGCTGATGTCACTCTATTACGAGCAGGAACTCAACCTGCGCGAAATCAGCGAAGTGTTCGGTGTCAGCGAATCGCGCATCTGCCAGCTTCACGGCCAGGCGATCGCGCGTTTGCGCGCCCGACTCAAGGAAGACGCATGGATCGTGGAAGCCTGATCGGCCTTGGTCTGGCTGGGGTCGCAATCCTCGGTGGCCAGGCGATCGAGGGCGGCGAAATCGGTCTCTTTCTGCAACCGACCGCCTTCGTCATCGTGGTGCTGGGCACGCTGGCCGCAGTGCTGCTGCATTACCCGTTGCCGGTGTTCGTCCAGGGCGTGCGCATGGGCAAATGGGCGTTTCGCCCCCCCGAGCCGGAAGGCATGACGCAGATCCGCCGCATCGTCCAGTGGGCGCACACCGCGCGCCAGGAAGGCATGCTGGCGCTGGAGCGGCACGTCAATCTCACCCACGATCCCTATCTGCGCGACGGGCTGAAGTTGCTCATCGACGGCGCCGACGCCAACCGGTTGCGCGAAATTCTGGAAGTGCAGATCGTCGGTTTCGAAACCGCCGAGCGCCAGGCCGCACGCGTGTGGGAAGTCGCGGGCGGCTACGCCCCGACGCTCGGCATCCTCGGTGCGGTCATCGGTCTCATCCATGTCATGGAAAACCTTGCCGACCCCGGCAAGCTCGGCACCGGCATCGCCGTGGCCTTTGTCGCCACCATCTACGGCGTCGGGCTCGCCAACCTGGTGCTGCTGCCCATCGCCAACAAGATCAAGTTCTCCATCGCGCGCCGTGTCGCCGAACGCGAAATGATCTGTGACGGCCTCATCGGCATCGCCCAGGGCGACAACCCGCGCATCATCGAAACGCGCCTCAAAGGGTATCTTTAATCGCCATGCGCCGCCGCCGTCGCCTCCGCAGCGATCACGAAAACCACGACCGCTGGCTGATCTCCTACGCCGATTTCATCACCCTGCTGTTTGCCTTCTTCGTGGTGATGTATGCCGTGTCGGCGGTCAACGAGCAGAAGTACCGTGTCGTCGCCGAATCGCTCGGCGGCGCGTTCGGCAAGGTCACGGTCGGTGGTCAGGCCCCCCTCGCACCGCCGGCCGGACCCGCCACTCACGCCGTGGCGCCACCGGAACGCAACCCACTGGTGCAGGAAGAGGCCGCGTACATGAACGAGGTGGCGAGCGGTCTGCTCGACGTCCTCGGGCCGCTGGTGAAGGAAGGCAAGGTGCGCATCACCCAGGGCCGTCGCGGCGTCAGCATCGAGATCAATGCCAATGTGCTGTTCCAGCCCGGCAAGGCCGAACTCGAACCCGGCTCGCTCGAAGTGCTGCGCGCCGTTGCCGGGCGCCTGCGTGATGAGCCCTTCAACCTGGAAATCACCGGCCACACCGATCTGTTGCCGATCAGCAATTCGAGCTTCGCGTCGAACTGGGAACTGTCCGCCGTGCGCGCCACCAGCGTGGTGCGCCATCTGGCCGCCAACGGCATCGCATCGGAACGGATGCAGGCCATCGGCCGCGAGGCGACCCGCCCGGTGGCACCAAACAACACGCCCGAAGGACGCGCGCGCAACCGACGCGTCGAACTCATGATCCTGTCCGGCCTGCCGGACACGCTGGAGGAGTTGCCGGTCCGCCGCGCCCCTTGAAAACCCCCGGATCGGCCCGATACTGACGGTACGCACACAAAAACCGACCGTCCCATGCCGAATGACACCCCGCTCGAAGGCGAAATCCTGCCCGAAAACCGCCAGTTGCCGGTCGCGCCGACCTTGCCGACCGAACTGCATCTGCTGCCGCTGACCGAAAAGCCCTTCTTCCCCGCGCAGACGCTGCCGCTGCTGATGAACGAGGCCCCCTGGCTCGCGACCGTCGAGGCCATCGGCGAAACGCCGCATCACCTGGTCGGTCTGGTCGTGGTCAAACCCGACAGCACCGACGACATCAAGCGCAGCGATTTTCGCAACATCGGTACCGCCGTGCGCATCCACCATCCGGTGCGCGCCGACGGCAAGATGCAGTTCATCGCCGAAGGCGTGCGCCGCTTTCGCATCGTCGAATGGCTTTCGGGCGCACCGCCGTACCGCGTGCGCGTGGAATACCCCAGCGAGCCGGGCAGGGTGGATTCCGAGGAAATCCGCGCCTATTCCATCGCGATCATCAACACCATCAAGGAACTGCTGCCGCTCAATCCGCTGTATTCCGAAGAACTGAAGTTCTTCCTCAACCGCTTCGGGCCCAACGAACCGTCGCAGCTGACCGATTTTGCCGCCAGCCTCACCACCGCATCGAAGCAGGAACTGCAGGAGGTGCTGGAAGCGCTGGGGCTGAAAAAACGCATGGAAAAGGTGCTGGTGCTCCTGAAAAAGGAGCTCGACGTCGCACGCCTGCAATCGCAGATCCGCGAGCGGGTCGATGAAAAAATGAGCGAGCAGCAGCGTGAGTTCTTCCTGCGCCAGCAGTTGCGTGCGATCCAGAAGGAACTGGGCATCGCCAAGGACGACAAGACCGCCGAGCTCGACACCTTCCGCGAGCGCATCGCGAAACTGACGCTGCCCGAGCAGGCCGCCAAGCGCATCGACGAGGAAATGCACAAGCTTTCGTTGCTGGAAACCGGTTCGCCGGAATATACCGTTACCCGAAATTATCTTGACTGGCTGACCGTGCTGCCGTGGGGCATCCACACCCAGGACAAGATCGACCTCGAGCGTGCGCGCCGCATTCTCGACCGCGACCACGACGGTCTGGAGGACGTGAAAGACCGCATCGTCGAGTTTCTCGCGGTCGGCGCGATGAAGGGCGAGATGGCGGGTTCGATCCTGCTGCTCATCGGACCGCCCGGGGTGGGCAAGACCTCGATCGGCAAGTCGGTCGCCGAGGCCCTGGGACGAAAATTCTTCCGCTTCTCGGTTGGCGGCATGCGCGACGAGGCGGAAATCAAGGGCCATCGCCGCACCTACATCGGCGCCATGCCGGGCAAGTTCGTGCAGGCGCTGAAGGAGGCCGGCTCCGCCAACCCCGTCATCATGCTCGACGAGGTCGACAAGATCGGCGCCAGCTACCAGGGCGACCCGGCGAGTGCGCTGCTGGAAGTCCTCGATCCCGAGCAGAACGCCGACTTCCTCGACCATTACCTCGACGTGCGTTTCGATCTATCCAAGGCGCTGTTCATCTGCACCGCCAACGATTTCTCGATCCCGTCGGCGCTGCTCGACCGCATGGAAGTCATCCGCCTGTCCGGCTATATCACCGAGGAAAAGCTCGCCATCGCCAAGCATCACCTGTGGCCGCGCGTGCTGGAAAAATCTGGTCTGAAGAAAAACCAGCTCACCATCACCGAAGGCGCGATCCGCCACGTCATCGAAGGCTATGCCCGCGAAGCCGGCGTGCGCAACCTGGAAAAACAGCTCGGCCGTGTGGCCAGAAAGGCGGTAGTAAAAATCCTCGGCGGCGCTGCCACGCCGATCCGGATCGGCACCAAGGAAATCGAGGCCTACCTCGACAAGCCCATATTCACACGGGAAAAACCCATCACCGGCGTCGGCGTCGTCACCGGCCTCGCGTGGACCGCGATGGGCGGCGCCACGCTGCCGGTCGAAGCCACCCGCGTCCACACCCTAAACCGTGGTTTCAAGCTCACCGGCAAGCTCGGCGACGTGATGAAGGAATCCGCCGAAATCGCCTACAGCTACGTGGCCTCCCACCTCAAGGCCTACGGCGCCGACGAAGCCTTCTTTGACAAGAGCTTCGTCCACCTGCACGTGCCCGAAGGCGCCACCCCCAAGGATGGCCCCAGCGCCGGCGTCACCATGGCCACCGCGCTCCTGTCCCTGGCGAAGAACAGGAAAGTGCCGCGACCACTGGCCATGACCGGTGAGCTCACCCTCACCGGCCAGGTCCTGCCCGTCGGCGGCATCCGCGAAAAAGTCATCGCCGCCCGCCGCATCGGCCTGCACGAACTCATCCTGCCCGATGCCAACCGACGCGACTTCGACAAGCTGCCCGACCACATCCGCACCGGACTGACGGTGCATTTCGCGAAGCGTTATCGGGATGTGGCGGAGGTGGTGTTCGCTGGGGCCTGAGGCTATTGAAATCCCTGGCGGGACGCCTTGTGGTCGGGCGAGATTGCACTCACCGCATTCCGCGACTAGTATGTGTATACAAATGAAAAAGGATGCACATCATGCGCACGAACATCGTCATCGATGACAAGCTCATGCAGGACACGCTTGAAGCCACCGGCCTGAAAACCAAGCGGGAAGCGGTGGAACTCGGGCTGCGAACCCTGCTCCGGCTACGGCGGCAGGAAGAAATCCGGCGCTTTCGCGGCAAGCTCGACTGGCAGGGCGATCTCGATGCGCTGAGGACCGACAGGTGACCCTGGTCGATTCCAGCGTCTGGATCGACTATTTTCGTGGCACCGCCACCCCTGAGGCGGAAAAACTCGATGCCCTGCTGGGGACTGAACCCGTCGCGACGGGTGACCTGATGCTGGCGGAAATCCTGCAAGGCTTCGTCAGCGACCGCGATTTCAACCAGGCGAAGAAACTCCTGAGTTCGGTGACGATCGTGGAAATGGTGGGGCAGGACATCGCCATTCAGGCCGCCCGGAATTTCCGCACGCTGCGGGCGCGTGGCATAACGGTCCGCAAGACCATCGACACCCTGATCGCAACGCGCTGCATCGAGAGCGGATTGATCTTGCTGTACAGCGACCGGGATTTCGATCCGTTCGTCGAGCATCTGGGGCTTCGCTCGGCGATGCCGGTGGGCTGAGGGTTGAAAACGTGCCCTGTCGCCGATTGGGTGTGCGACGGCGCGATCGGAATCCGGCAAGGGCTCCGGGGAAACTGGCGACCGGAACCGGTACACGAAACCGTAGCCGTTCCTGGTTCATGTCTGCGTTGTCTGACACGGCAAGAACGCTTATCGTGTTGCCCTGTGCGAACAGGTGCCCTCGAGACCCGTAAATTCCAGACGATGAGTCGACTGCTCCAGCAGCGCATGGCGGTGCTGGAGGGTATCGCGCGCGGTGAAATGGCGGT
>MKWN01000047.1:0-47007 GCA_001899775.1 Thiobacillus sp. 65-29 | reverse complement strand
AGGCCCGCCTCGCCCGATGGTTGAAGCCTTGAAGAATGCGCTTTCTCTATGGGCAGGCGTCCCGGTCCGACTTTCGGCGCCGCCGCATCAGGAAACGGCCGCCAGCCCCGCCCTCGGGTAAAATGCCGCCATGACCGAAGCCGCGCTCCTCGATCCCGCGCCGGAAGCGGCTCCTGCCGTACCCGTCATCAAGGTGCACGGCGAGCCGCTCACGGAACTGCCGCAGGATCTCTACATTCCGCCCGATGCACTGGAAGTGTTCCTCGATGCCTTCGAGGGGCCGCTCGACCTGCTGCTCTATCTCATCCGCAAGCAGAATCTCGACGTGCTCGATATTCCGATGGCGGCGCTGACGAAGCAGTACATGGCCTATGTGGAGGTGGCGCGTGCCACGCGGCTGGAGCTGGCGGCGGAATACCTGCTGATGGCGGCGATGCTGATCGACATCAAGTCGCGCATGCTGCTGCCGCGTCGCGAGCAGGCGGAGGAGGCGAGCGAGGGCGAGGACCCGCGCGCCGAACTGGTGCGGCGCCTGCTGGAATACGAGCAGATGAAGCTCGCCGGGCGGCGGCTCGACGAATTGCCGCAGGCGGGGCGCGATTTCCAGACGGTGAGCGTGTTGCTGCCGGCGGCGGCGAAACGCCTGCCGAGCCTGCATCCGGAAGAGCTGGCGGCGGCGTGGCTGGCGATCCTGTCGCGCGCGAAAACGCGTACGCATCACCGCATCTCGCGCCAGGACCTGTCGATTCGCGAGGTCATGACGCGTATTCTCAAGCGGCTGACACCTGGCGAATTCGTGGAATTCAAGGCCCTGTTCCCGGAATCGGCGAGCGTGCACGAACTCGTGGTGACATTTCTTGCCGTGCTCGAACTCACCAAGGAAACCCTGATCGACGTTTCCCAGGCCGAGCCGTTCGCACCCATTTACGTAAGAATCCATGAATCTTCAGCCGAATGACAACCCGGAGGACCTGAAGCGGGTGCTGGAGGCGGCACTGCTGGTGGCCGTGGAGCCGCTGACGCTGGCCGACCTCAAGCGCATGTTCGAGCCGGCGCCGGCCAGCGACGTGCTGCGTATCGCGCTGGATGGCGTGCGCGACGCCTGGCGGGACCGGGGGGTGGAACTGGTGCAGGTGGCGGACGGCTGGCGCTTCCAGACGCGCCCGGAGATGCAGCCGTGGTTGTCGCGCCTGAAAGACGAGAAGCCGCCGCGCTATTCGCGCGCGGTGCTGGAGACGCTCGCCATCATCGCTTACCGCCAGCCGGTGACGCGCGGCGACATCGAGGACATCCGCGGCGTCTCGGTCAACCCCAATATCATCAAGACGCTGGAGGAACGTGGCTGGATCGAGGCGGTGGGGCACCGCGACGTGCCCGGCCGGCCGGCCCTGTTCGGCACCACCAGCCATTTCCTTTCCGATCTGGGCATGACCAGCCTTGCCGAGCTGCCGCCGCTGGAAGAATTGGGCAACCTGGTCGTGCCGAGCGAGACGGCGCTCATCCCCGAACTGCGCGAGCACGACGTTGTGGAGCGCTTCGCTGCGGTGGTCGAAGTGGCCAGCGCCCCCGTGTTCGGTGCGCTGATCGAGACCGCATCCACTCCAATCGAGACCGCCTGACATGGCCCGACCTTCTCCCATCCGGCGTTCGCCGAGTGCGCCCAAGGGACGCGCGGCCGCCCGCCTGCAACAGGCCACGGCTCCTGAAGCCGCAGCGGAACGTTTGCACAAGGCGCTTGCCGCGGCCGGCCTGGGCTCGCGGCGCGAAATGGAGCAGTGGATCGTCGAGGGCCGGGTGCAGGTCAACGGCGAAACCGCGACGCTGGGCAGCAAGGTCGGCCCGCGCGACGTGGTGAAGGTGAGTGGCCGGCGTATCTACCTGCGCTTCGAGGACAAGCGCACGCGAATTCTCATCTATCATAAATCCGAGGGCGAAATCGTCAGCCGTGACGACCCGGCGGGACGCGCCACGGTGTTCGATGCGCTGCCGAAGCTGCGCGGCGCGAAGTGGATCGCGATCGGGCGGCTCGACTACAACACCGACGGCCTGATGATCTTCACCACCTCGGGTGAGCTTGCCAACAAGCTGATGCACCCGCGCTTCGAGGTCGAGCGCGAATATGCGGTGCGCGTGCTGGGTGAACTGAGCGACGAGCAGATCCAGGAACTGCTCGACGGCATCGAACTGGAAGACGGCCCGGCCCGGCTGCAAAGCTGCTTCCGGGCAGGCGGCGAGGGCGCGAACCGCTGGTACCGCGTGGTCATCAAGGAAGGACGCAAGCGCGAGGTGCGCCGGCTGTTCGAGCATTTCGGCCTCACGGTGTCGCGGCTGACGCGCGTGCGCTTCGGCCCCATCGCGCTGCCGCCGCAGTTGCGGCGCGGGCAGAAGACGGAACTGGACGACGACCTCGTCGCGCGGGTGCTGGAATGGGCGGGCTTGCCGCCCGGGCCGCGACGGCGCACGCGCGGTGCGCCGGGAGGCAAGCCCCGCTAGACGCACCTCGGGCAGGGCGTGCAAGGAGAACGGAATGAAGCTTGTCGTGGCCGATGACCATACCTTGTTCCGCAACGGGCTCGTTCTCCTGCTGAAAAGCCAGGTCGCCGATTGCGAGGCGCTGGAGGCGGACAGCCTCGATGCAGCGCTGGCGCAGGCGGCGGCCGCGCCGGACGTACGACTGGCCCTGCTCGATCTCGACATGCCGGGGATGGATGGCGTCGCAGGCATCCGGCGCTTCGTGGCCCAGTATCCGGATGTGCCGGTAGTCGTGCTGACCGGCGCGGAGGCGCCGCAGCAGATTCAGCAGGTGCTCGGCGCCGGTGCCAGCGGTTTCATTCCCAAGAGCTCGACCCCGGCGGTGATGCTTTCCGCGATCCGCCTGGTGTTCGCGGGCGGCACCTATGTTCCTCCGCAGATGCTTTCCGGAGCCCTGCCCGTGACCTCGGCCGCGCCCTCGCATGCAGGGGGCCGGGAGCGGGCATCGTCCATGCTCACCGAACGCCAGATGCAGGTGCTGCGCCTGATGGCCCAGGGCAAGCTCAACAAGCTGATCTGCCGCGAACTCGATATCGAGGCAGGCACGGTGAAGGCGCACATCGCCAGCATCTTTCGCGTACTGGACGTGGTGAACCGCACCGAAGCGGTCGTGCAGGCGAAGGAACTCGGCTTGCTCTGAGGAAGCCGCAACACAGCGGAACGACGTTATTGATTCGGCCATCTGAAGTTTGAAGTGGCGGGGTAATCCGATTCGATATTGCAAGGTCGGGAAGGTGAATGGGCCGAAGCAATAACCAATTAAAACGGCGTTCTATTGAGGCGGCTCAACGAATCTGTCCACCCCTGAAGCCCTTGCAAACCAATACGGTTTCAAACTTCTTCGTGCCGGATCAATAGGCGTCGCTGATCCGGATGCAGTTGCGGCCACCGCGCTTGGCTTCGTAGAGCGCCTCGTCGGCGGCCTTGATGAGGGCATCGCCGGTCTGGTGGAGCGGGTAGGTGGCGATGCCGCCGCTGCTGGTGGCGAGAAAATGGCTGTTGCCGAAGGGGTGGCGAATCTGGCTGAAATCCTGGCGGATGCGATCCATGATGACGAAGGCCTGATCGGCGTCGGTGTGCGGCAGGGCGATGAGGAATTCCTCGCCGCCGTAGCGGCACAGCACGTCCTGCTTGCGCAGGCGCTGCTTCAGCAGCCACGACAGGCTGCGGATCACCTGGTCGCCGACGGGATGGCCGTAGCTGTCGTTGACCTTCTTGAAATGATCGATGTCCATCATCACCACCGAGAGCAATCCGCCGTCGTGGGCGATGCCGGAAAGCAGCATGTCCAGCGTATGTTTGCCGCTGGAGTGGTTGAGCAGTCCGGTCAGGCTGTCGTGGTACATGGTGCGGCGCAGGGCGCGGTAACGTTCGATCTTGCTCTTGACGATGGCGTTGAGGAACACCGGGTTGAAGGGTTTGGTGAGGAAGTGATCGCCGCCCAGACGCATGGCGTCGACCTGGAGCGCGACGTTGGTCTCGCCCGACAGATAGACGATGGGCGTGCTGAGGAATTCGCCGTGCTGGCGGATGATGCGCGCCGCCTCCACGCCGGTGCAGTTCGGCATGTACATGTCCATCAGGATCAGGTCCGGATTGAACTGGCGCAGGGCGTTGAGCACCTGGCGCGGATCGTTGACGATTTCCGAGACGATCTGATTTTCCTCGAGCGTGCGCCGAATCAGATGGCCGGCGGTCCTGGAATCCTCGACGATGAGCACGCGATACGCTTCCTGCTCCTGTCGCTCGTTGAGTTCCATGATGCGCTCGACGATGCCATGCAGCGAGGTACCTTCCAGCAGACAGCCGTCGCAGCCACCGCGCAACGCCTGCTGCAGGGGTTCGAATTCCGAGGGCACGCCGATGGCGATGAGCTGGCCCATGGCATAGCGCTGGCGCAGGAGCTGGATGCGTTCACTCCATTGCGCCACCGGCAGGCTGGCGAGATCGAGCAGCAGCAAGGGCGCACCGCCGGTGTCCTGCGGCAAGGGGCTGTCCCAGGTGAGGAATCCGGTGCCGATGCCGAAGTAGCCCAGTTGCGCGAGCAATGCGCGCCACGGTTCGGGATCGTGGCCGATCAGCCAGGTGTGGGTGACTTCGAGCGTGCTGCGTGCGCCGGGCGTGACGTCCATGCGCCGCTCGACGCGGCCGGCGGTGGCATCCGCGTGGGCGCTGGTCATCTGCGCGAGCGCGGTGATGCGTTGATCGAGGTCGTCCAGTTCGTGCTGCGGCAGGGGATGGGCGACCTCGTCGCTGAAGCGCGCCAGCGCCACCTGTTCGAGTTGGTGGCTGGCGTGGTGCAGGGCGGTCACCCCCTTGTCGATGAGGAATTCGGTGAAGCTGTTGATGGACACCGCCAGCTCGACGAAGCTCTCGAAGCTGGGCGTGGCGCGATAACGCGCCCAGGCCTCGGACAGGGCCTGGTTCTTCTGGACGAGTTCCTCGGGGGAGCAAAGCATGCGCGTTCAGCGCGGAGGAATGAGAGGAACTGCACGCGTCTGCGGGTGAGACGCGCGGGCGGGGCGTGCGGCCATCTTGAATTGGGACGGGAAAAGGCTTGTTTCGGGTTCTGATGGTCAAATCGTACCGACAAAGCGCGCGAAATCCAAATTCGGACCCTGCCCGGCGACACGTGCTTGCCCGGCAGAGCCGATTTGCCTGTCATTACGAGAACGCAAACGACGTGACGATCCTGTTGATCAACGACGGCTCGGGATCGCGTCGTGCCACACGCAGTGTCCCGGGTCTGTTCAGCACCGCGCTGGTGCCTGTGATATCTTCGGCGCTGTATGGAGGAGTCAGACGCGTGTTGAGGAGACAGTGGCCAGCATTCGTGCTGGCGTTCGTGCTGCCGCTCGTGGCGGTGTACTGGTGGTGGGGCGGTTTTCGTTCGGTCGACGTGACCGAGGCCGAGGCGGGGCCCTATCGCTTCGCCTATCTGGATTATGACGGGCCGCTGTCCAATGTCGGCAAGACCCAGCGCGCCGCGCTGGACAGGTTCGAGCGCGCGGGCGTGGCAGCCGGCGACACCCTCAGCGTGATCCTCAGCGACCCGCGCGCGGACAACGGCCGCGTGCACGCGCAACTGGGCTACACGCTCGCCGAGGCGGCGACCGTTCCGGAAGGGCTGAAGGAGGGCCGCATCGAGCGCCGCCCGGTATGGCGGGCAGAGGTGCAGGCGGCAGTGATCCTGGCGCCGTCGAAGGCCTATCAGGCGCTCGCCGACGCACTGGCCGCGCGTGGGAAGACCATCGTCATGCCGACGGTCGAACTGTATCGCCCGACGGGGGAGGCCAACCGCATCGGCACCTTCACCCTGGAGATGAACCGCTGATGGCCTTTTTCTCGGTGCTCGGTGCCGTCGTCCTCGAACATCTGCGCCCGCTGCGGCGACCGCTGCCGCACTACCAGCACTATTCGCGTCTGTTGCAGTACATCGAACACCGCCTCAATGCGGGGGAATACAGCCACGGCGCAATCGCCTGGGCCCTGGCAGTGCTGCCGCTGATCGCGGCGGTCTGGCTGGTGTATGTCCTCCTCGACGGCGTCAGTCCACTGCTCGGCTGGGCCTGGAACGTCGCAGTGCTGTATTTCACCCTCGGCTTCAAGTACTACAGCGACGACGCCGAACGCATCGCGCGCCTGTTGCGCAGCGACGATCTGGACGGTGCGCGTGCGCTGCTCGCCGGATGGCGCGGCGGCGATGCCAGCGCCTTTTCCGCGGACGATCTCGCGCGCGTCACCATCGAACAGACCCTTGCGGCGAGCCATCGGCAGATGTTCGGCGTGCTGTTCTGGTTCGTGTTGCTGGTGCCGCTCGGTCCGGTCGGTGCGGTGCTGTTTCGCGCGGCCTCGATCCTGTCGCGGCGCTGGACGGCGAGCCGCGGCCTGTTCGGGATCTTTGCCCAGCGCGCCTTTCTCGCGCTCAACTGGCTGCCGGCACGCCTCACCGCGCTGACCTATGCCATCGCCGGCAATTTCGAGGATGCCACCTATTGCTGGCGCACCCAGGCGGAAAGCTGGCCTGATCCGGAAGAGGGCGTGGTGGTCGCTGCCGGCGCCGGCGCGATGGGTCTGAAACTCGGACAACCCGTGACGGTCGCGGGCGAATCCGTGTGGCGTCCGGAACTGGGGACCGGGCAGGATCCGGACGCCGATTGCATCGACAGCGCCGTCAGCATGATCTGGCGCGGCCTGGTGATCTGGCTCGCGGCCGGCCTGCTCATCGTCATTGCCGGCTGGGTCTCGTAAACGCGCGGCACCGATGCTCAACGCGCTCTGGATCGGATTCTTTCTCGTCGCCTTCCTGATCGCGCTGGGCAAGCTGGTTTTTCTCGGCGATGCGGACGTGCTGGCCGCGCTGGTCAAGGCGCTGTTCGACAGCAGCAGGAGCGCCTTCGAGATCGCGCTGGGGCTGACCGGCGTGATGGCACTGTGGCTGGGCGTGATGAAAATCGGTGAACGCGCCGGCATGCTCGATCTGCTGACGCGCGGACTCGCGCCGCTGTTCCGCCGCCTGTTTCCCGAGGTGCCCGCCAACCACCCCGCGCTGGCCGCGATGACCATGAACATGGGCGCGAACATGCTGGGACTCGACAACGCCGCGACGCCACTCGGCATCAAGGCGATGCAGGAATTGCAGACGCTCAACCCGTCGCGGGACACCGCGAGCGACGCGCAGGTGCTGTTTCTCGTCATCAACACCGCGTCCGTGACGCTGCTGCCGGTGACCATCTTCACCTACCGTGCCCAGTTGGGTGCCGCCGACCCCACCGATGTGTTCGTGCCGCTCCTGATGACCACGTATATCGGCACCCTGGTCGGGCTTTTCGTCACCGGGTTCTTCCAGAAGCTGCACCTGTGGAATCGCGTCACGCTCGCCTATCTGGGCGGTGCCACGGCGCTGGTGGGAGGACTCGCCTTTTATTTTTCCGGCCTCGACGCGGCCACGATGACGCGCCAATCGACGGTACTGAGCAACATCGTGCTGTTCGGCATCATCGCGACCTTCCTGCTCATGGCGGTGCGCAGGCGCATCAACGCGTACGAGGCCTTCGTCGAAGGCGCGAAGGAAGGTTTTCACACGGCGGTCACCATCATTCCGTATCTGGTCGCCATGCTCGTCGCGATCGGCGTGTTCCGGGCCAGCGGCGCGCTGGACCTGCTGATGGGGGGCGTGCGGGGCGCGGTGCTCGGACTCGGCTTCGACGCGCGCTGGGTCGACGGCCTGCCGACCGCACTGATGAAGCCGTTTTCCGGCAGCGGCGCACGCGCCATGATGATCGACACCATGCAGGCGCACGGCGCCGATTCCTTCGCCGGACGCCTGGCGTCGATCGTGCAGGGCAGCACCGAGACGACCTTCTACGTGCTGGCGGTGTATTTCGGCGCGGTCGGCATCCGCCGCGTGCGCCATGCCGTCGCCTGCGGGCTGATCGCCGACGTCGCCGGCATTCTCGCGGCGATCGGCATGGCCTATCTCTTCTTCGGCGCCAGCGCATGAAAACCCACGATACCCTTGCCGCCGTCGATCTGGGTTCCAACTCGTTCCGGCTGGAAGTCGCGCGCGTAATCGGTGAGCAGCTCTACCCCCTCGATTCGCTGAAGGAAACCGTGCGTCTGGCCGGGGGTCTCGGTGGCGACAAGCGGCTCGACGATGCCACGCAGGTGCGCGCGCTCGCCTGCCTGCAACGCTTCGGCGAGCGGTTGCGTGGTGTGCCGCCGGACGCGGTGCGCTGCGTCGGCACCTCGACGCTGCGGGTCGCCCGTAACGCGGCCCAGTTCATTGCGCAGGCCGAGCGCGCGCTGGGCCACCCCATCGAGATCGTCGCCGGGCGCGAGGAGGCACGCCTCATCTATCTGGGTGTCGCCCATTCGCTGCCGGCTTCGCCCGATCGCCGGCTGGTGATCGACATCGGCGGCGGTTCCACCGAGCTCATCGTCGGTCACGGCCTGACGCCGCACGAACGCGAGAGCCTGCACATGGGCTGTGTGAATTTCTCGCAGCGCTTCTTTGCCGGCGGCGCACTCGGCAAGGCGGCGCTGAAGACGGCGGAGATGGCCGCGCGCGTCGAAGTCGAGCGCATTGGACGCAAGTTTTCCAGGACGAACTGGCAACAGGCGATCGGATCGAGCGGCACCGCGCGTGCGCTGCGCGACCTTCTTGAACAGAACGGCTGGTCCGCGCGCGGCATCACTGCCGACGGCCTCGCGCGCCTGCGTGCCCAGTTCGCCAGGGCTGGTCACGTCGACGTACTGCAACTGGCGGGACTCGCACGTGACCGCCGCCCGGTCATCGCCGGCGGCTTCGCGATCATGGCCGGTCTGTTCGCCGAGCTCGGCATCGAGCAGATGGACGTTGCCGAGACCGCGATGCGTGAAGGCATCCTCTACGACCTCCTTGGGCGTTTCCAGCAACAGGACATGCGCGAAGCGACGGTCGACGAATTCATGCGCCGCTACCACGTCGACACGCAGCAGGCTGCATGCGTCGCGCGCGTGGCGCAGGCACTGCGGGAGGGCGCAGGCATTCCGGATGAACAGGACACACGCTTCCTCGACTGGGCCGCGCGACTGCACGAGATCGGACTGTCGGTTTCGCACGGCGGCTATCATCGTCATTCCGGCTACATCCTGGAGAACGCCGACATGCCCGGTTTTTCGCGGACCGAGCAGGCACGTCTGGCGCTGCTTGCGTATGCGCAACGCGGCGCACTCGCCAAGTTGCCGGCCTTTGCCGCGGGTACGGTAGCGGAGCACGATCGCATGCTGGTGTGGCTGCTGCGCCAGGCGGTGATCCTGTGCCGCAGCCGGGCCGCGCCGCACCTGCCCGAGTTGACGGTGCAGACCGGCGGCAAGCGCTTCCGCCTCGTGCTGCCGGAAGACTGGCTCGCACATCGCCCGCTCACGCGCCGCGCGCTGGAAGACGAGGCGGCCTACTGGCAGGCCGTGGGGATCAAGTACCTGCTTGCCTGACGCGATGCCGGCCGGATATTTTTCATGCAGCGTTCGGGTCGAGGAATTGCCGCGTGGCGCGTGATCGTTCCTTCCTTCTTGTGCTGCTGGGCATCGTGCTGGCGGTGCTGGTCTGGTCCGGCCACGAGCCCAGGGACCGCTTCACCTGGTTCCTGGAAGTGTTGCCCGTGCTGCTGGCGTTGCCGCTGCTGTTCCTGACCCGGCGCGCGTTTCCGTTCACCCGCCTGGCGTACGGTCTCATGGCGATGCACGCCGTCGTCCTAATGGTCGGCGGCCATTACACCTACGCGGAAATGCCCGTGTTCGAGTGGTTGCAGGGCGAACTGGGCTGGGCGCGCAACCACTACGACCGGGTCGGGCATGTCGTTCAGGGCTTCGTGCCCGCCATCCTCGCCCGCGAAATCCTGCTGCGTACCTCGCCCTTGCGCCCGGGCAAGTGGCTGACGTTTCTCGTGTTGTGCGTGGCGCTGGCGATCAGCGCATTCTATGAGCTCGTGGAATGGTGGGTCGCCGTCGCCTCGGGCGATGAGGCCGTCGCCTTTCTCGCTACCCAGGGCGATGTCTGGGACACCCAGTGGGACATGCTGCTCGCGCTGCTCGGCGCCATCGCCGCCTTGTTGCTGCTGTCCGGCGTGCATACCCGGCAGTTGCGACGGCGCGGACTGCTTTGAGCCCCGATGGCAGGGGGCCGCCGGCTGCATGAGACTGCGGAATTCGTCGTTCTGGTAATTGCGTACCATTATCGAATGCGCTTTTGTCGGTATCCTTGACGGTATCAGCGAGCCATCACGTCGAGCCGGTTCCCGCCATCCGCTTCCATGATCCGCACCGCCACCCCACTTACCGTCCAACGCATCCATGAAGCGATGCCCGCCGACAGGCCACTGAAGCTTGCGGATGGTGGTGGCATGTACCTGCTGATCAAGCCGGATGGGTCGCGCTACTGGCGGCTGGACTACCGCTATGGCGGCAAGCGCAAGACTCTGGCGCTTGGCGTGTATCCGGAGGTTGGACTGCGCGAGGCACGACGCCGGCGCCAGGCGGCGCGCGCGCAACTGAAATCCGGACAGGACCCCGCCATGATGCGCAAGGCCGCCGGTCGCGCAGCCGCAAGCGACGCAAGTGCGGCTGCCTTCGCGGCGCTGCGCGAGAGCGAGGCGCGCTTCCGGTTGCTGCTCGATTCCTCGCCCCAGGGTATTTTCGGCATCGACACGAACGGCGTCTGCACCTTCGTCAACCGCGCCTGCCTCGACATGCTGGGCTATACGCGCGAGGAGATGCTGGGCCAGTTCGTGCACCCTCTCATCCACCATTCGCATCCGGACGGCCGCCCCTATCCCAGGGAGGAATGCCGCGTGCGCCTCGCCACGCAGGCGGGCGAAGCGGCGCAGGTCGACGACGAGGTGCACTGGCGCAAGGATGGCACCAGTTTCCCGGTCGAATACCGTTCCCAGCCGCTATACCGTGACGGCACACTGGTGGGGACGGTGGTCTCTTTCGCGGACATCAGCGAGCGCACGCGCATGGAGCAGTCGCTGCGCGAGAGCGAGGCACGCTTCCGCGCCATGGCGGAGCATTCGGCGGACTGGATCTGGGCGCTCGATGCCAATGGCCGGCACGTGTACAGCAACACGCATGTGGTCGAGGCGCTGGGTTACACGACGGACGAGTTGTTGGCCATGCCGGCCGAGGCGCTCATTCACCCCGACGATCTTCCGCTTTACCGCACGACGTTCGCCGCAGCCGTGGCGGGACGCCATGGCTGGGCCAATGTGACCCTGCGCTGGCGCCACCGCAATGGCAGCTACCGCATTCTCGAATCGAACGCTTCGCCGCTGTTCGATGAAACGGGCAAGCTGGCCGGCTTCCAGGGCGTGGATCGCGATGTGACGGAACGGGTGCAGACCGAGGCGCGCATCGAATATCTGGCGCACCACGACGCGCTGACCGGTCTGCCCAACCGCGTGCTCCTGCGTGACCGCTTCGAGCATGCGGTGGCGCAGGCGAGGCGGGCGCATGCCCGGGTCGGCCTGCTGTTTCTCGACCTGGACAATTTCAAGGTGGTCAACGATACGCTCGGCCACGCGGCCGGCGATGAACTGCTGCTGTCGGTCGTCACACGCCTCGCGCGCTGCACACGCGACAGCGACACCATCAGCCGGCAAGGGGGCGACGAATTCATCGTGCTGCTCGACAGCGTTCCGGACATGGAAGCGGTGGAACGGGTCGCCGGCGAAATTCTCGAACACCTCGCCGAGCCGATCCTGATTGGCAGCCACGAACTGGCCGCCTCGTGCAGCATCGGGGTCGTGGTATATCCCGAAGACGGCAGTGATTTCGACCGCTTGCTGCAGAAGGCCGACACGGCGATGTACAACGCCAAGAATGCGGGGCGCAACACCTATCGCTTCTTCGACGAGCGCATGAACCTCCAGGCACAGGAGCACCTGCTGTTGCAGAATGGACTGCATCAGGCCCTTTTCCGTGCCGAACTGCACCTGCATTACCAGCCCCAGTTCGACGTCGCCAGCGGCCGGGCGATCGGCGCCGAGGCGCTGCTGCGCTGGCGCAATCCGGAGCTGGGCGAGGTGCCACCGGGGCGCTTCATCCCGGTGGCGGAAGACTGCGGCCTCATCGTGCCGATCGGCGCCTGGGTCCTGGAGCAGGCGTGCCGTCAGGCGCAGGCCTGGCGCCAGGCGGGCCTGCCCGACCTCGTCATGTCGGTGAACCTTTCGGCGATGCAGTTCCGCCGCGGCGGGCTTGTCGAAACGGTATCCGGTGCGCTGGCGCGCAGCGGTCTGCCCCCCCATCTGCTGGAACTGGAACTGACCGAGTCGATCCTCCTGCAGGATGTCGAGAATACGCTCGATACCGTGCAGCGGCTCAAGGCGCTGGGCGTGCGCCTGTCGCTCGACGACTTCGGCACCGGCTATTCGTCGCTGAGCTATCTCAAGCGCTTCGCGGTCGACCGCCTGAAGATCGACCAGTCCTTCGTGCGCGATGTCACCCACGACGCGGATCAGGCCGCCATCGTCCAGGCCATCGTCCAGCTGGCGAAAAGCCTGCGCTTGGGCATCATCGCCGAAGGTGTCGAGACGCCGGAACAGCACGCCTTCCTGTGCGATGCCGGCTGCACGGATATGCAAGGCTTTCTCCTCAGCCGGCCGCTGCCGGCGATGGAGGCGGAGGCCCGACTGCGCGCCCCCCTCGCCAGCACCTGGCCCACGGGGACCACTTTGCCAACAAGCCGGCGTACTTCTGCGGGAACGCCTCGCGCTTGATTTTGCCGCGCGTGGAGCTCCGCTCCAGCATGTCCGGCGGCGTCATACTCTCCGCATCCGGATCGCCGACGCATGCCCGCAAGATGGACCACCCGGCCGACGCGGGGGCGCTTCAGTCGGCCAGGCGCGGCGCGACCACGAGTGGCACGCGCATCTCCGCTGCGGACAGCCCGCCATGCACGCCGACATGCGTGTAGCGCTCCTCGCCCGCCAGCCAGTCGCGCAGGATGGCGCGGCCACGCGGAACCAGGATGTAATCGCCGAGGCGGCGGGCGAGCTCGGGGTGCGCCGCACCCGGTCCCAGCCAGCCGCGTCGCACCACATCCGCGCTGCGGATCATGCGTACACGCTCGGCCAGATGCGTGCGCACGTAATCCCTGAAGCGCGCGGCATGTCCCGAGCGGACGTAGGCATAGGCCGCGCGCGGTTCGCCGCACAGCGGCAGTAGCAGTGTTTCGCGCAATTCGGCATGGTCGTCGAGATCGAGGGTGTCCGCGGGCGAGGTATCGACGAAGCCGTGGTCGGCGGTGACGAGGATGCGGCTGCCACCGGCGACCGTAACGAGTTCGGCAAAACCGGCGTCGAGCGCAGCGAAGGCGTCCGCGACCGGAGCGCTGTCGATGCCGAATTCGTGCGCCAGGCTGTCGAGTTGTGGCCAGTAGGCGTAGATGTAGCTGCGCGGCGCCTCGCGTCGCAGGAGTGTTGCGAGAATGTCGAACATCTCCTCCAGGGTTTCGTAGCCGTGGCGCTCCGCGCGGCCGGACAGGGCGGCGTTGAAATCCGAATGCACGATCGCTTGCGGGCTCACCACGTGGCAGGACACGGGCAGGCGGTCGAACAGCGGCGCGGGCCGGAACAGGGAGGCCGGTGTAACGCCGGCGTCGCGCAGGGAACGGCGTCCGGTGCGCGTGCGGAAGGGCAGGGGCGCAATGACGGCGCCGAGCTCGCGGCAGTACATGTGCCAGCCGGTCAGACCGTGCTGCTGCGGAGCGAGGCCGGTGAGAAAGGTGGGAATGGCGCTTGCCGTCGTCGAGGGAAACACCGAGGTGATCGCCGCGCGCAGGTGGCGCGGCAGTGCGCCGTCGCGCTGCGCGAGAAAGGCGTGGCCCAGTCCATCGGCGACCAGCAGCAGCACGTGGCGCGCGCCGGCGAGCGCCTGGGGCGGCAGCGCGTGCAGCGGTGCATGGCCGCTGCGCGCCCCCAGCGCCAGGGCGATGGAACTCATCAAATTGACGATGCTGCCGCCGCCGTAGTCCGGCAGCACACAGTCCTCATCGTGCCGCCGCCGGTGGGACGCAGCCATCATCCCTCGTGTCGCCGAATCTCCCCGGCGTTCACACACAGCGCCTGCTCTTCCGCAGTGAGGATCTCCTGGCTGTCGAGCTGATGCTGCAGCACCTCCAGGTTCGCTTCGGAGGCGTCGCCCCCGGCCCGTGCGCGCTCGACGATGCGCGCGCGCAGGGTGGCAAGGTCCGCCGGAAAATCGAGGATGCGGAAGGGCACGCCGTGGCTGCGCGCGGTTTCGTCCAACAGCTCGCGCTGCCAGCGCGCGAGAAAAGTGGCATCGACGATGACCGGCCAGCCCGCGTCGAGCAGCGCGCCGGCGCAGGCGGCAAGATGGGTATAAGTGCGCCGCGTGGCGTCGCCGGCATACAGCCCTGCGCCCACACCCGAGCCGCTTTTCGCCAGCGCGTCGAGGCCGGCCAGGCGCTTGCGTTCGACGTCGGAGCGCACGCGGATTGCGCCCGGTGTCTGCATCAGACGATGCGTCACCGTGGTCTTGCCGGAGCCGGACAGACCGTGAGTGATATCAAGGCACGCGGGCGCTGCCTGGGTCAATGACAGGGCCAGATCGAGCAGGGTGCGCACCTCGTCGAAGGCGTCGCGCCGCGCGGCGCCGTCGAGTTGCCCCGCGCGCAGCACGGCGACCTTGGCACGCACCAATGCGCGGTAGACAGCGTAATAGCGCAGCAGGGCCAGTCCGGAAAAATCGCCCGTGTATTCCAGCCAGACGTTGAGGAACAGCCACGCCCACTGCGAATGCCCACGCTGCAAGAGATCCATGTAGCAGAAGGCGATTTCCGACTGCACGTCGATCCAGCGCAGCGCCGGATTGAATTCGATGCAGTCGAACACCAGCGGGCGACCGTCGACCCACGCGAGGTTGCCCAGATGCAGATCGCCGTGACATTCGCGCACCCAGCCGGCGCGCTTGCGCGCAGTCATCAGCGGCGCCAGGCGGGCATGTTCGGCGGTGCTCCAGCGTTCCAGCACGGCGAGCCGCTCGCGGTCGGCATCGGCATCGAGCCTGGGCGCGATCTGCACGAAATTCTGTGCGACCGGCTGCCAGAGGGTGTCGGGGCTGCCCCAGGCACTGTCGGCCGGCGCGCGTGCGCAATCGTTTTCATGAAAGCGCGCCACGGTGGCGGCGATGGCCTCGATCTGCGCGGCATCCAGCGTACCGGCGGCATCGAGGCGGTCGAGCGTCGCGTCGACCGGAAACTGGCGCATCTTCACCGCGTATTCGAACGCCTCCCCGCCGCCGTTGACGCGGGGCGCGTGCGGTGTACCGGTGATGGGAACGACACCGAGGTAGATGTCCGGTGCCAGCCGCCGGTTCAGACGCACTTCCTCGCGGCAGGCATCGAGCCGCTTGGCAAGGCTGCTGAAGTCGAGAAAACCGAGGTCGAGCGGCTTCTTCAGCTTGTAGGCGATCTCGCCCGTGAGCAGCACCCAGGAAATGTGCGTTTCGATCAGGCGCACCGGGCCGGCCGGATGGTCGTAGCAGGCCGGATCGAGCAGGTGGCGGATCAGTTCGGGGGTGTCGTCCATGACCGCCTGTGCATTGGCGTCACAACTGCCGCGCGTAATCTTCCAGCTGGCGTTTGGCAGCGTCGAAGGCGTCGCGCAGGGCCACGTAGGCATCCTCGTGGACCTGTTTGTCGATGATGAGCGTCTTGCCCGGGACGCCAAGTTCGATGCGCACGTTGAAGGGCTTGCCCTGCTGCTGGTGCTTCGCGGCCTGTTCGACGACGACGCGGCAACTCACGATGTCGGCGAAGAACTGTTCGAGCTTCTCCGCCTTTTCGCGGATGTGGGTTTCCAGCGCATCCGAGCGCTCCATGTCGCGGAAAGTGATCTGCAGCGGTGTTTTCATCTTGCGTCCCTTTGGTCAGAGTTTGGGGTGCCCTTCGTGGGCGAATTGCTTTTCGTGCCGTTGCTGGCAGACGATGCAGCGTTTGGCGGTCGGATAGGCGCGCAGGCGCTCGAAAGCGATGTCGTCGCCGCAGTCGGTGCACACGCCGTACTCGCCCGCCTTGATGCGCCCGAACGCGGCTTCGATGTCACGCAGGTCGCGGATGTGGCGATCGAAGCGCAGCACGTTGAAGTCCGCAAGCGCGTTGGCCAGCGATTCGTCACCGCTGTCGCCCGGCTCGCGGTTGAGCAGGTCGATGCGATGCTGATCGCCGGTGTTGTCCAGTTCGCTGTGGATTTCCTGCAGGAGATCCTGGTAGGACTGTTTCAGTTGCTGGTTCAGTTGATCGAGTTGCTGCACGGTGAGAGCGGCCATGAGATCTCCTTTTATGATAATTATCCTTCAATTGTGGACTGACGCGGCGATTTCAAGGCGTCGGCGGCGTCACGCGAAGCCGTCACATCACAAGCCGCTGGCGGACGAATTCGAGCGCGGCCTCCGGCGGCAGCGGCCGGCTGAACAGGTAGCCCTGCATGAAGTCGCACTGGTGCGAGGCGAGCAGCAGGCGCTGCGCCTCGCTCTCGACACCTTCGGCCACGACGGCGAGGCCGAGGCTGTGCGCCAGGGCGATGGTGGCGGTGCAGATGGCGACATCGTTGCTGTCGGTTTCGATATCGCGCACGAAGGACTTGTCGAGCTTGAGGGCCTGGATCGGCAGCAGCTTGAGATAGCTGAGCGATGAATAGCCGGTGCCGAAATCGTCGATCGCCAGCCGCACGCCGAGGTCGCGCAGCGACTTCAGCTTGCGGATACTGGTATCGGGATCGTGCATCGCCACGGATTCCGTGACTTCCAGTTCGAGTTCGGAGCCTTGCAGATCATACTTGTCGAGGGCGTCCGCAACACCGGCCAGCAGGCTGGGGGAACGCAACTGATGCGCCGACAGGTTGACCGCCATGACCAGATCGACCAAGCCGGCTTCGCGCCAGTTGCGCAACTGGCGGCAGGCTTCGTCCAGAACCCAGTCGCCCAGTTGCAGGATCAGCCCGGTTTCCTCGGCGACTGAAATGAAATCGGCTGGCGTAAGCAGTCCTCTGTGCGGATGCTGCCAGCGCACCAGCGCCTCGACAGCGACGGGGCGGCCGGTGGCACCATCGAGCTTCGGCTGGTAATGCAGCACGAACTGGCGGGCTTCCATGGCAACCCGCAGATCCTGCTCGAGCGTCAGACGTCTCACTGCCGCCCGGTTCATTTCCGCGGTGAAGAACTGCAGGTTGTTCCGCCCCTGCGCCTTGGCATGGTACATCGCGGTGTCGGCGTTCTTCATCAGCGTGTCCGCGTCATTGCCGTCGCCCGGATAGAAGGCGATGCCGATGCTTGCGCTCGAATGCAGTTCGTGTTCGTCGATGAGGTAGGGTGCGCCCAGCGCGTGCAGGATCTTCTCGGCCACGCGAGCCGCCGCGGGGGCATCGTCCACCTCGGTCAGCACCGCCACGAATTCGTCGCCGCCGAAGCGCGCGACGATGTCGCTGGCGCGCAGGCTGTTGCGCAGGCGATACGCCACCTCGACGAGCAGCTCGTCGCCGACCGCGTGCCCCATGGTGTCGTTGATGGTCTTGAAACGGTCCACGTCAAGGAAAATCACGGCCAATTCGCGCCGCTCCCGGCCGGCCATGGCGAGCGCCTGGTCCAGCTGGCTTTGCAGCCCGATGCGGTTGAGCATGCCGGTCAGTCCGTCGTGATAGGCCATTTGGGTGATTCGGGCCTCGGCCTTCTTGCGCTCGGAGATATCGGTGAAGCTGCCGACGTAATGCGTAACACCGCCATCCGGCTGGCGTACGGCGGAGATCGTCAGCCATTTCGGGTACAGCGTACCATCCTTGCGACGGTCTACGATCTCGCCCTGCCAGTAGCCGGTCTCGCCGAGAGACATCCACATGGACCGGTAGGTCTCGGCGGACGTCTGTCCGGAGGACAGGATTTTGGGGTTCTTGCCCGCGATGTCCGCAAGCGTGTATCCGGTCAACTGCGTGAAGGCGGGATTCACCGCCAGAATGCGGCCTGCGCTGTCGGTGATGAGGATGGCCTCGCCGCTGTGCTCGAAAACATTGGCGTAGAGGCGCAGGGTTTCGTCGGCGAGTTTGCGCGCGGTAATGTCCTGGATGGTACCGCTGGAACGCAGCGCGCGGCCGGTTTCGTCGTACTGTGTCTCGCAGCGCTCGTTCACCCACTTGATACGACCATCCGCCATGCGCAGGCGGTGGGTGATCTCGTAAGGGGTGCGGGAGGCCACCGATTCGGAATAGGCGCGGTTCACCCGCTCGCGGTCGTCCGGATGGATGCCTGAGAGAAAAGCGTCGTAAGTGGCGCCAAAACGCGTCTTGTCGATTTCGAACAGGCGATAGACTTCGTCCGACCAGTCGAGCTTGCCACTGACAAGGTCGAGCTCCCAGCTGCCGACCTGGGCGATACGCTGGGCATGATGCAGGTTCTTTTCGCTTTCCGCGAGCGCTGCGGCGGCAAGCGTCTTGTCGGTGACGTCGATGCCGATGCCGATCAGGAACTGGACCCGCCCCTGCTCGTCGAGCAGCAGGCTGTTCGACCATTCGATCAGCCGCCGCGTGCCGTCGCGCGCGACCCAGTGGTTGGTGTGGACCCCGCGCATCCGCTCCGGATGCTCTACGAGCGCGCGGAACGCCTTGTCGCGCATGTCGTCGCACTCCTCGGGCGGCAGCAGAAAATCCCAGACGAACCGTCCTTCGACCTCAGCGAAGGAATACTGGCTCAGCGTCTCGCATGCACGGTTGAACCGGCAGATGCGGCCGTCGCGGTCGAGCACCGTCACCAGAGCGCTGGCGTTGTCGAGAATCGCATTCTGCAGCGTGGTGAGCGCGCGCAATTCCTGCGAACGCGCCTCGACCCGGGCTTCAAGATTCTGGCGGGACTCGGACAGGGCCGTCGTCATGTGATTGAACGCCAACGCGAGCCGGTTCAATTCCTCGATGTCGCCGAGTTCGGCGCGCTGGCCGAGATCTCCCGTCGAGATGCGGTCGGCGACCGCGGTCAGCGCCTGGATGGGACGTGACAACCCCCGCCCGAGATACAGCGCGGCGAGCGCGGACAGCACCAGGAAGGTGAGCACGGCCGAATAGGTGATGTGGCGCAGCCGTACCGCAGGCGCCAGAGCCTCGTCGGCGTCGATCTTCACCACCATGCCCCAGGCCAGCGCAGGCAGGTAGCGCCAGGCGGCGACCACGTCCACATCGGCATAATCGCGCACGAAACCGCTGCCGTGTTCACCCCGCAGCACCTGCTGGATCGGCAAGGCCGTCGAGCGCAGCGGAACCCGGTAGCGGAACGCTGCCTGCGAAACGTGCCTGAGCGGCCCCATGAAGAGCGCTTCGCCGTCGATCTCCTGCGCCAGCAGGGTCTCGCCGCTGCGGCCCAGGCCGGTGCGGTCGGACGTCACCGCCTCCAGTTTCTTCACGTCCAGCTGCAGGGCCAGCACGCCGATAGCCAGTCCGTCTTCCATGACCGGCGCCAGGAGGAACGCGGCCGGCCGGTTGCCCGAGGGGGCATACGGTGCAAATCGGCTGACATGGGTCTGCAGGGCGCGTATGGTCAGTTCGAATCCGCGCGCGAGTTCGCTGCCGCGGTGAGCGCCATCCCTGAGATGGGCGCCCAGGTCCGCCTCCTTCGCCATGGAAAACACGACGTTCCCGGCCGGATCGATCAGCAGCAGGTCGTGAAAGCTGTCCGATTCGAAGGTGCGACGGAAGTTGCCATGGGCCTCGGCGGCGGCGGCGCGGTATGCCGCCCCTTGAATGCCGCCCGCGCGGTAGGCCCGCGTGAGCGCGGCCATGTGTTGGCGCAGGCTGGGGCGCTCGCTGAACAGCCGGGCGTCGTTCAGCCGCCCGGCCACGTAGGTGTCGATCTGCTCGGCCTTCTTGTCGGCGATGGCTGCCATGTTCGCCAGCACGGTATCGCGCAGCGAAGTCTCGAACGAAGCGAGAAAGAACGCGGCGAGGCCGGCGAGCGGCAGCACGGCCACCAGCAGGTAACTCAGCAGGAGACGCGTGGCGATGCGGCGCGTATTCACGGAGCGGCCTCCGGCAGATCTGCGACCAGGTCTTGCCATTCGGCACGCGACCGGTAGTCCGGGAAAGGTTCCGGGCGCAATGCGTCGCCCGCTTCCCACACCTGCTCGAACTGATAGTCGGAACGCGCCTTGCCGATGCGCACATGCTTCCACAGATGACGCGTGCGCCGGTCAACCGCGGCAATCCCCGAGGGCGCGGCCATGCTCTGCACCGCCATGGCCAGGTTGACCGTTTCCGCCTCGTCGGTGCGGGCGTCGCGCACGGCCTGCGCCCACAACTGGACACTGACATACGTGGCCTCGATGGGATCGCTGGTCACGCGGTCGGCGCCATAGCGTTTTCGGAAGGCCTCGACAAAACGCTGGTTGGTTCCACCCGGCAGGCTCTGGAAATAGTTCCACACCGCATAATGGTTGGCGTGAAAGGCGTCGGGGCCGATCGTCCGGAGGCCATCCTCGGCAAGGCTGAACGACATCACCGGGATGCCGCCGAGTCCGGCGGCGTGCAGCGCGCGGAAGAAATGACCGTTGCTGTCGCCATTGATCGTGTTCAACACCACGTCCGGCCGCAGCGCGCGTAGTTCGGCGACGATGCCGCTGAAATCGGCGTCGCCCAGGGGACGGTAGCGTTCCGCGAGCACGTTGCCATGGTTGGCTCGCACGAGATCACGGACGATGAGGTTGGCGGTGCGCGGGAACACGTAGTCCGAACCCACCAGATAGACGCGTTTACCCAGCGTGTCGAGTGCCCAGCGGGTGCCGGGGATGATCTGCTGGTTGGGTGCCGAGCCCATATAATAAATATATGGGGACTGCTCCAGGCCTTCGTATTGCAGCGGATAGAAGAACAGGTGGCGGTGCCGCTCCACCACCGGCTTCACCGCCTTGCGGCAGGCCGAGGTCCAGCAGGCGAACAACGCGCTGACGTGCTCCGCGGCGATGAGCCGTTCCGCTTCGGCGGCGAAGGTGCGCGCGTCCGACTTGCCGTCGGCGATTACCATTTCGACCGGACGGCCGAGCAGGCCGCCGCCCGCATTGATTTCCTCGACCGCCAGGCGCACCGCATCCACCAGCGGGCGTTCGCTTGCGGCCATCGTGCCGCTCAGCGAATGCAGCACGCCGATGCGGATCGATGGTGGCGCGCTGGAATGCCGCAGCCACAGCCCGATCACGAGCAGCAGGGCGAAGGACGCCAGCAGATGACCCGGGCGGAATTTCATGCGGCGATTCTAGCCGCAGACGTGTTCTTTCGCACCGTGACGATTGTACAGGTGTGACGCGTGTACAGGCGATTGCGGTCCTGAACTCGACTGTATCCGGCGTGACACGGGGAGCGCGCGTGGCGCCGGCCCCTCACCGTTGCCAGGCGACACGCAGCAGATGTTCCTGCTCGTTGTAGTGATATTCCAGTTCGCCCTGATAGGCGCGATGCAGCGCGTCACCGATGGTACGCGCAAGATGAATGTCGGTGGTGGTGACGAGCACGCCGCCGTTCTCGTCGGTAATGCCGAGGATGCGCTTGAGCGGGCCTGCGGTCTTCGCATGCTTCTCTTCATTCTGGATGAGTTGCAGCAGTTCCTCGCGATGGCCATTGAAAAAATCGCCCGAGATGCTGACGTATCCGGCTGGCATCCTTTCCCGCTGGCGCTGGCAGGCGGGGCAGCTCGCCTTGTGCGCATCGGCGGAGGCGGTGAGCCATTGCCACCGCCCACCATGAAAAACTGCGCCACAGTCCGGGCATACGGTAGGTTCGGGTAGTTTGCGCTTCGCCTGGTAGGGATCGTGACGCGACTCCTGCAGCAGGCGATCGCGCCGAACGGGCTGGAAACCGGCAAATCGGTTTTTCATGGATGCTCCTTGTCGTTGGGAACCAAAAAACGTCATGTTTACGCGGGAGGCCGGCGTTCCAGGGCTATCCCGGCTATTTCGAGTGCAACCCCGACGGCGAGCAGCACCACGCCCAGCCACATTTCCGGCGCAAGAAAAATCAGTACGCCGCCTAGAACGACGAATGCGCCAGACGTGGTGCGTCGTGCGGTACGAGATCTCAGCATGTCCGGTGCGCCCCTTTCATTCGTGATACAGGCAGGTCTCGGCGGGCGCATCGACCCCATACTGCTCGATCAGGGCATCCACTTCGGCCAGCAGGGTGTCGTCCTCATCGTCTTCCAGCGCGCCATCGCCCACCAGGCGCGCCGCCAGCCCGCTCAGGATCGCCTCGCGCACGGTACCCAGCGTGGTCAGGTTTTCTCGGTTGTCGTCGTCGAGCAGCGCCTCGATCACGCAACTCAACGCCTCGCTGGCGGAGGCCTGCGCAAAGTCGATGGCGAGCGCCGCGGGGCCGTATTCCTCGATCAGGGCATCCAGTTCGTCGAGCATCGACGCATCGACATCGAAGTGGTGCATCTGCTCGGCTTCGCGAAAATCCTCCGGCAGGAGGTCGGCGAGGAATCGCCGCACCATCACCAGGCTGACCGGCTGCTCCGTTTCCGGGTCGTTGATGCGGCTCAAAAGAAGCGCGGAGAGCCGTGGGCTCACCAGGCTGGCGACATCGATGGGGTTGTTCGTCATGGAGACCTCCCACTGGATCGGCACACCACGGTGCCGGATTTCCGATAACCACACCCTTTTTATAGCAGCCGATGCGGACCTTGCCCGAATGGCGTGACTGGCCATCGAACGGTGCCAGACTGGACGCAACGGACGATGAATGGAAAAGACAGGCACGATGAAACCAAAGGAATGGGAGCGGCGCCTTCATGCCCTCCGGGTGCTCGTCGCGATTTTCGGGTGGTGGAACCTTCACGGCATCGGGCTACAACACCACATCCCTTGCAGGGCAAATGGGCATTGGCACCGCGCGCGAGCCGGATTCGGCGTGCAAGGGGGATCCTGCCGCCTGATGGACAATCCGGGATGAATACTGGCTCTTGCGCCCTTGCCAACCTTTATCTGCCGGGTGAGATCGCTGCGTACCGGCTGGGTGACGCGCACCGGGTCGCGACCGTGACGGACCCGGCGTGTCCGGCGAAGTGCGCGGCAGCAGCGCTGCCGCCTGGGTTATGCGGCGCCGGCCGCCAGACTGCGGACGAGCACAACGACCTTGTGACGGTCGAGGCGGTTGATGAACAACTCGCTGTCGAAGCGCGTGCCGTTGCGATGGCGTGCCTCGAACGGCATGGCACAGTGGCAGAGGAAGGCGAGGCGAGGGTGCACGCGGTCGTCGAGAACCAGTTCGGTGCCGCCGAGTTGCGGCAGCAGCGTGGAAACGTGGCGGCCGGCCAGTTCGTCCGGGTGGTAGCCGAAAATCTCTTCGCAACCGCGGCTGCAATCGCTGATTTCGCCCGTATCGTCGAGTGCGATCACTGCCAGATTGTCATCGGCGGCGGCAGGGGAGCGTGGGGCGTTCGTGTCGTGGGAATACTTCAACTGCGTATTGCTGGCTATCGCCATGGTGACCTCCATAGACGTTGCATCCGGATACGCGTCCGGGGCGGCAATCCTGCGCCCGGAACGTGAAGCCTGCTTGAACACCGGAGTGATTTTTTGTTTCAGCCGCGGGGCTTGCCGCGTGGTGTTCGAGTTGCTTCTCTGCTGGCGTCGCCTGAATTGTTTCAGGTGTGTTAACGCTGTCTGGTTAGTTATGGCAGAGGGCAATTGGTTCCGCAAGTCCGAAGCGCACCGGTCGAGCTGGCACACAAAGCGGATATGCAGGTATTATTTCACCTGCCGCGACATGGCCGCAGCCGAATTTCACAAGTCTGGAGCACATTGCGATGAAACGAACCCCCAAGGATGAATATCTGGAAAGGGCCCGGCGTCTGTCTGGCAACGAGATCGAGCGTCTGCTGTCCAGGCTACACGGCAAACTGCGGCGCCGACTGGACGAGGAAAGGCTGAGCCCGCTCGAAGTCATCGCGCTGCAACGGGAAAGCGACGACGACGACCTCAACGAGTGGCGCGCGCGCATGTCGGAATTGAACGCGCAGCTGACCCGCGACCTGCCCGACACGGCCCGGATCTGACTAGGCAACCGGTGCGCGCCGCAGATGGCGCTCGATGGCGATCGCCGCGAGGAGCGCCGCCACCAGCAGCGGCACCACCGCGAGATTCAGTGCGAACCAGCCGAAGCGGTCGTAGAGCCAGCCCGCTGACAGCGTAGCCAGGGCGACCAGGCCGAACACCGTGAACTCGTTGGCCGCCTGTACCTTCGCCTGCTCGGCGGGACGATAGGTCTGCGTCAACAGGGTGGTGCCGCCGATGAACGCGAAATTCCAGCCGACGCCGAGCAGGACCAGCGCCGACAGGAAATGCGTGAACTCGACGCCGGAAAGCGCGAGGAGCACATGGCCGAGCAACAGGACGAATCCGGCCTGCATGATGCGTGGCGCGCCATGGCGCCGGATCAAGGTGCCGGTGAAGAAGGACGGCGCGAACATGCCGACCACGTGCCACTGGATCACCGGCGTGACGCTTTCTCCGGGCAGGCCGCAACCGAGGATGGCGAGCGGCGTCGCCGTCATCACCATGATCATCACCGCGTAACCGACGGCAGCGCCGAGCACCGCGACGGGCAGGGCAGGTTGGCGCACGAGTTCGGCCAGCCGCCGCGCGGGGCCGGCATGCGCGACATCGAGTCGCGGCAGGCGCAGGAAGGCGAGCAGCGCCAGGGCCGCGAGACTCAGCACGCTTTGCGCGAGATACGAACCGACGAACGCCTCGCCCGCGATCCAGTCGCGCCCCCACAGCGCAAGCTGCGGCCCGGCGAAGGCCGCCACCACACCCCCCGCGACGACCAGCGCGATCGCCTGGCTCGCACGCTGCGGTCCTGCGGCTTCCACCGCGGCGAAGCGGTAGTAGTTGGCGAAACCCTGATAGCTGCCGAGCAGGACATGGCCGATGACGAACAGCGTGAAATCGGCGCGGTGCAGCGCCAGCGCACTCGCGGCGCTTCCGGCCAGACCGAGGAGCGCGCCGAGCAGGAATCCGGGGCGGCGCCCCAGCCGGCGCATCATCCGCGCCGCCGGCAGCGAGGCCAGCGCGGTACCGATCACCATCGCAGCGACCGGCAGCGTCGCCAGTGCCTTGTCGGCGGCGAGCATGCTGCCAAGAATTGCGGCGAGCGTCATCGCCAGCACGATGGAGGACAGCATCAGCGCCTGGCTCAGAGCGAGGATCGTGACATTGCGGCGGGGGGAGGCGGAGGGCATGGTGCGGCGTGCAGTTCGGCAAAGGGCGCATAGTACCCGTTGTGGCCGGCGGGCACCTCACACCGCCGCCCACCCGATGTTCAGCCGCTGCGACGCTCGACCGCGCACGCCACACCGCGCAGGGCGTTGCTGCCGGAAACCGCATCGAAACGCTCGCCATCCATGCACGCGTTGTAGTTGATCGGTGCCTGGGCGTCCCACCAGCCATATTCGGCCCATACCGTGCCCGCGGCCAGCTGGGGATTGACGCGGGCGTGGCAGTGCAGGGTGCCCTGGCGCGTGCGCAGCGTGATGGCGTCACCCGCCGTGACGCCGCACGCGGCCGCGACATCGGGGGCCAGCTCGGCTTCGGGCCGTGGCTGTCGGCGCCGCAGGCCGTCGAGCTGCCGGAACTGGCTATGGCAGTAGGCGACCGTCTTGCCGCAGGTGAGCACATAGGGAAATTCGGCGTCGGGCAGCGGCGGCACGTAGTCGGGCAGGGCGCCGTCGCCGGCAGTGGCGAGCGCTTCCGACCACAGGGTGACGCGGGGAACCGGTGGCTCCGCCGTCAGGTTCGGGGCGTGCAGTCCCCCGCGCGCCGCGCGCAGCGCTGCCGCAGTGACACCGGACGGTGCGAGCAGGTGGGCAAGCCCGGCTTCCGCATCGCCGTCGAAGAAGTCAGCGTCCAGCCCCAGCGCGTGGGCCAGCGCGAACACGATGCGCGTGTCGGACCACGCCTCGCCGGGCGGCGCCACCACCGCCGGGCGAAGTTGCAGGTGGGCCTCCGCCGCCGCACTCACCATGAAACCCGCCTGCAGCCCTTCGCGCTCCCAGCACGAGGCCGCCGGCAGCAGCAGGTCCGCCCAGCGCGCGGTCGGGGTCTCGAACAATTCCGTCTGCACGAAGAAATCAAGTTTCGCCAGCGCCGCCTCGGCGTGGCGGGTGGCCGGCTTGGACACCAGGAAATTGCTGCCGAAGGCGACCAGCGCGCGGATCGGGTAGGGCTGGCCCTCGACCACCGCGCGGAACAGGTCGCGGCTGGTGATCCAGCCGTGCGCCGGCGGGCCGAGCGGGCGCTCGGCGAGCCCCAGGGTGTCCGCGGCGATCGCGGTGCGGGTGTCGAACGCGGCGATGTCGTTGAGACGCGGGCGCGGGAACCAGCGGTTACCGCCTGGCTGGCCCAGACTGCCGGTGAGCGCGTAGAGGATGTTGATGGCACGGGTGGCGGCGGTGGTCTGCGCCTGCTGGCCGGTGCCGGTCCAGGTGGCGAGGCTGACCGGGCGGGCTTCGGCGAGGAGTGTCGCCGCTTGCCGCAGGCGCGCCGCGTCGATCCCGGTGACGGCTTCCACCCGCGCCACGGGCCATGCCGCGGCGGCCGCGGCGAGGTGGTCGAGGACGGTTCCCGCGCCATCGGGCGCCGGATCGAAGGCGTCGGACTGGCGGCGCAGAAATTCGCCATCGGCGGCGCCGTTTTCGAGCAACAGATGAACGAGGCCGAGCGCGAGCGCCGCGTCGCTGCCCGGACGCACCGGCAGCCACAGGTCGGCGCTGCGCGCAAGGCCGCCCTGGCGCGGATCGACCACGATCAGGCGCGCCCCGCGCCGCTGCGCCGTGCGCACGCGCTCGGCCTGGGCGAGCCAGGTGGTCGCCGGATTGCAGCCCCACAGCACGATGGTGGCAGCCGCGTCGAAATCCGGTGTGCCAAGTGTGGCGCCCCAGGTCAGGCGCGGCGTGAAATCGCGGTGCCAGTTGCAGTTCTCGGTGGCGAACACCAGGTTCGGGCTGCCCCAGCGATGCACCAGGCGATGAATCCAGCCGAAGCTGTCCGCGATCGCCGTGCCGCTCGGCGTCGCCACCGCGAACGCCGTCGCTTGCGGGCCAGCAGCGGCGAGACGTTCGCCCGCCAGCGCCAGCGCCGCATCCCAGGAAATCGGCTGCCAGCCGGGATCGGCCTCACCCTTGGGGCGGGTGCGGCGCAGCGGCGTGGTCAGGCGCTGCGGATGCATCGTCAGTTCCGGCGCCGCGCGTGCCTTGATGCACACCGCCTTGCCGGTCGGGTGTTGCGGATCGGGATCGATGCGCAACAGGCGCCCGTTCTCGACGGTGGCGAGGCAGCCGCAGCGCGAAATGCACAGGGCGCAATAGGTGGGAAGGATTTGATGCATGGGGCGTAGTCCAGTGTACTGCGGTCCGGCGTGTTTTCTGCTATCCATAAAAGATAGACAATGAAAGGGGATGGAATGGCGGAACTGGGGAAGAAAGGATCCACATCATGGCAGTCAGCGGTCTGTGGCGTCGCGCAATGGTCCCCCCGGAGCTTGCGGGGCGCGACGCGGGCGTGCCCGCATGCCCTCTTTGTGGAAACCGGGGCCTCATTCGTATCCATCGCCGTCCCATCGACCGCCTGTTGAGCCTGTTCATCGACGTATACCGCTTTCGCTGCCAGCAGTTCGAATGTCAGTGGGAGGGCAATCTGACGAAGCGTCACGGGCTGGCGGGAACCCGAAACGCAGGACGCGAGTCGGACAAAATTCGGGGAGACACTGAATGAATCCGTCAACCAAAGTCCGCGTGCCCGGCAGCCGCTGGCTCGTCGCATAGTCTTGGGGAGAATGACCCGTGCGCCATCTGTTGATCCTTGCGTCCTTGCTGTTCATCCCGCTCGCGCCTGCGCCCGCACATGCGGAAGTGAGCGTCGGCATCGGCATCCACACGCCCGGCGTGTCCATCGGCATCAATATTCCCGCCTATCCACGTCTCGTGCGCGTACCCAACTACCCCGTCTACTACGACCCCTATCTGCGCGTGAACCTGTTTTTCTACGATGGGCTGTACTGGGTGTTCCAGGATGACAACTGGTACGTCAGCGCCTGGTACAACGGGCCGTGGGACTGGGTCGACCCCTTCGACGTGCCGGTGTATGTGCTGCGCGTGCCGGTGCGCTATTACCGCCTGCCGCCGCCGTATTTCCGCGGCTGGCGCGTCGATGCACCGCCGCGCTGGCAGGAACACTGGGGCCGCGACTGGCAGGACCGTCGCAGCGGATGGGAGCGCCGCGATCGCCACGCCCCGCCGCCCCCGCGCGCGCCGCTGCCGGCCTACCAGAAACACTATTCGGGGGACCGTTATCCGGGTGAGCTCGAGCGTCAGCGCACGATCCGCACCGAGCGTTACCGCTACCAGCCGCGCGAGGAGTTCACACGGCGCTACGACGAGCAGCGATCCCGCGGCCCGGGTCAGCAACCCCGCGGCGAGAGTCAGCAGCCCCGTGGCGAAGGTCCGCGGCCGCACGGCGAGGGGCCACGCGACGGCGGACGCGGGCCGGAGCGGCGCTGACGCTCACCCGGGCTGCCCCAGCAGGTCGCCAAGCATGCGCCTGAACACCTGCACCACGGCATCGCGATCGATCTCGGGGTTGCGGATGGCGCGGATCCGCAGGCCCTCGAACATCGCGGCGATGGCTTCGACCATGCCCGCGATCGCCGCCTCGTTGTTCTGATGGCCCGCGCTCTGGCGGTGGGTGCGCAGCGTCGTGGCGAGGCTCTCGCGGCATTGCCGGTCGGCCGCCTGCACGATGGCCGCGATGTTCGCATTGCGCGCGGCCTCGGCGACGATCTCCAGTTGCAGGCCGGCGGCGCCCGGATCGAGGTTGTTTTCCACGCCGTCGACGGCGCGCTCGACCATCGCCGCCTTGACGTCGCGCGCGCGCCGCAGTTCCGTGGTCATCTGGACCAGACGCTGCACGTCCTCGGCGACGATGTCGGCAATGATCGCTTCCTTGTTCTCGAAATAATGGTAAATGTGGCCGGTACTCATGCCGGCGCGTTTCGAAATCTGCGCGATGCTGGTGCCATGGAAGCCATACTCGCGAAAACACTCCGCGGCGGCGCTGCGCACCTGGGCGCGTCGCGCATCGGCACGCGGCGAGGAAACCGGCTGGGTGGGAGGCGGGGTGGAGGTCATGGCTCAGCTCCTGGAACGATGGAGAATTCAAGTCCCGATCGGAGGGTACGATCGGGACTTGCGCTTCGAAGCATTCTAAGATAGATTGAACATTCATTCTAATCAGAATTGCCCCCTGTTTCAATTGCCGGCACGGACGACTGTCGTGCCGGACGCCGACTGAGAGCTTTCATGCAGACCCCACGCCCCCTGTCTACCCTGTCCCTTGCGCTCACGCTGAGCGCCGCGCTGTCGCTCGCCGCATGCGGCAAGCCTGCCGAGCCGCCACCCGGCGCCGGCGGGCCCGGTGCACCCGGCGCGGCGGCCGTCACCGTGGTGACGGTGCAGCCCGGATCGGTGCCGGTGACGACCGAGCTGCCCGGACGCACCACGCCCTATCTCGTCGCCGAACTGCGCCCGCAGGTGAGCGGCATCATCAAGGCGCGCCTGTTCACCGAAGGTGGCACGGTGAAGGCGGGCGAGGTGCTCTACCAGATCGACCCGGCGACGTACCAGGCGACCTTCGACAGCGCCCGCGCCAGCCTCGCGCGCGCCGAAGCGAATCTCGATGCGGCCCGCATCAAGGCCGAGCGCTATGCCGAACTGGTGAAGATCGAGGCGGTGAGCAAGCAGGACAACGACGACGCCGCGGCGGCGTTGAAACAGGGACAAGCCGAGGTCAGCGCCGCCCGCGCGGGGCTCGATCGTGCACGCATCGACCTTGCCTACACCCGGGTGACCTCGCCCATTTCGGGACGCATCGGCCGCTCGGCGGTGACGCCGGGCGCGCTCGTCACCGCCAACCAGAGCGACGCACTCGCCACCGTACAGCAACTCGATCCTATCCATGTCGATGTCACCCAGTCCAGCGCCGACCTGTTGCGCATGAAACGCGATTTCGAGGCCGGCGTCATGCGACGAACGGGCGGCAACGGCGTGGCGGCGCAGCTCGTGCTGGAAGACGGCAGCGTCTACGCGCGCGAAGGCAGGCTGGCGTTTTCCGAAGTGACGGTCGACCCCGGCACCGGCAGCGTGACCCTGCGCGCGGTGTTCCCCAATCCCAGGGGCGAGCTGTTGCCCGGCATGTACGTGCGCGCACGCCTGGCGCAGGGCAGCCGGGATGGCGTCTTCCTGCTGCCGCATGCGGCGTTGATACGCGATCCCAAGGGCAATGCTTCGGTCATGGTGGTGAACGCCCAGAACCAGGCCGAGGCGCGTCCCGTCAAGGCCACGCAGTCGGTGGGCGACAAGTGGATGGTCATCGAGGGGCTGGCCGCAGGCGATCGCGTCATCGTCGAAGGGCTCCAGCGTGTGAAACCCGGCGCGCCGGTGCAGCCGCAGGACGCCGCCGCGCCGCAACCCGCTGCCGCCGCGCCGGCAAAAGGGTAAACGGCCATGGCGCGTTTCTTCATCGACCGACCCATTTTCGCGTGGGTCATCGCCCTGGTCATCATGCTCGCGGGGGCGCTGTCCATCGTGACGCTGCCGATCACCCAGTATCCGGCCATCGCACCGCCCACCATCGCCATCAATGCCAGCTATCCCGGCGCGTCGGCGAAGACCGTGGAAGATTCCGTCACCCAGGTGATCGAACAGAAGCTTACCGGTCTGGACGGACTGCTCTATATGAACTCGCAGTCCGATTCCTACGGCCGCGCGACTGTGACGCTGACCTTCGACGCCGGTACCGACCCCGACATCGCCCAGGTGCAAACGCAGAACAAGCTGCAACTCGCGCTGCCGCTCCTCCCCATGGCGGTGCAGCAGCAGGGTGTGCAGGTGGTGAAATCGACGCGCAACTTCCTGATGATCGTCGGTTTCGTCTCCAGGGACGGCAGCATGAGCCGCACCGACCTGGCCGACTTTCTCAATTCCACGGTGGTGGAGCCGCTGTCGCGCGTCACCGGCGTCGGCGAGGTGCAGGTATTCGGCGCGCAGTACGCCATGCGTATCTGGCTCGATCCGGCCAGGCTCAATGAATTCCGGCTCACCCCCGGCGACGTGCAGGCGGCGATCCGTGCACAGAACAACCAGGTATCGGCGGGCCAGCTGGGCGGTACGCCGGCCCTGGCGGGACAGGGCTTCACCGCGTCGGTCACCGCGCAGAGCCGGTTGCAGACCGTCGGCGAGTTCGAGCGCATCCTGCTGAAGACCTCGGAGCAGGGTGGCGAGGTGCGCCTGAAGGACGTTGCCCGCATCGAGATCGGCGCGGAGAACTACGGCATCATCGGCCGCTTCAACGGCCAGCCCGCCTCCGGCATCGGTATCAAGCTCGCTGCGGGGGCCAACGCGCTCGACACAGCGAAAGCGGTCAACGCGCGGATCGAGCAGATGAAGCCCTATTTCCCGCCGGGACTCGATATCGTGGTGCCCTACGACACCACACCATTCGTGAAAATTTCCATCATGAACGTGGTGTACACGCTCATCGAGGCGATCGTCCTGGTGTTCCTGGTGATGTACCTGTTCCTGCAGAACCTGCGCGCGACGCTGATCCCGACCATCGCGGTGCCGGTGGTGCTGCTCGGTACCTTCGGCGTGATGGCGGTCGCCGGGTTCTCGATCAACACGCTGACCATGTTCGGTCTGGTGCTCGCCATCGGCCTGCTGGTCGACGACGCCATCGTGGTGGTGGAGAACGTCGAACGCATCATGAGCGAGGAAGGTTTGTCGCCGAAGGAAGCGACCAAGAAGTCGATGGGGCAGATCACCGGGGCGCTGGTCGGCATCGGTCTCGTACTGTCGGCCGTATTCGTGCCGATGGCGTTCTTCGGCGGCTCGACCGGCGTGATCTATCGTCAGTTCTCCATCACCATCGTCTCGGCCATGGCCTTGTCGGTGCTGGTGGCGATCATCTTCACGCCCGCACTCTGCGCCACCATGCTGAAGCCGGTGGAAAAGGGCCACGCACGCCGGGAGCGCGGATTCTTCGGCTGGTTCAACCGCATGTTCGCGCGCAACGCCCGGCGCTATGAGTCGGCAGTGGGCAAGATCCTGGCGCGCAGCCTGCGCTTCCTCGCCATCTACATCGCCATCATCGGCGTGCTGGCGCTGCTGTTCGTGCGCATGCCGACGGCGTTCCTGCCGGACGAAGACCAGGGCGTGATGTTCACTCAGATCATCCTGCCGGGCGGCGCGACCCAGGAGCGCACGCTCGAAGTGGTGAAGAAGGTCGAGCGGCGGTATCTCGAAGGCGAGAAGGGCAAGGTACGCTCGATTTTCGCCGCCGCGGGCTTCAGCTTCGCGGGACAGGGCCAGAACATGGGCATCGGCTTCGTCAACATGGAGCCGTGGGACCAGCGCCACGAAGCGGGTGCGGACGTGAAATCGATCGCCGGGCGGGCAATGGCCGCGTTCGCGCAGATCAAGGAAGCAATGGTGTTCGCCTTCGTGCCGCCGGCGGTGCTCGAACTCGGTACGTCCACCGGTTTCAACGTACAGTTGCAGGACCGCGCCGGTCTCGGTCATGACGCCCTGATCGCCGCGCGCAACCAGTTCCTCGGCATGGCCGCGCAGGACAAGCGGCTGGTCGGCGTGCGGCCGAACGGCCAGGAGGATGTGCCCGAATTCCTCATCGAGGTCGACCACGCCAAGGCCGGCGCACTCGGCGTCGCGGTCGCGGACATCAACGACACGCTCGCCACCGCCTGGGGCGGCAGCTACGTCAACGATTTCATCGATCGGGGCCGTATCAAGAAGGTGTACGTGCAGGCCGACGCCGGCGCACGCATGACACCGGACGATGTCGGCAAATGGTACGTGCGCAACAAGCGAGGCGAGATGGTACCGCTGTCGGCGTTTACCACGGCGAAATGGAGCTACGGCTCGCCGCGCCTGGAACGCTACAACGGCCAGCCCTCGGTGGAACTGCTCGGCCAGGCCGCCCCCGGCCTGTCGTCGGGCGACGCCATGGCGGCCGTGGAGGAGATCGTCGCCAGGCTGCCGGCCGGTATCGGTTACGAATGGACCGGCACCTCCTTCGAGGAGCGCCGCTCGGGTGCACGAGCGCCGGCGCTCTACGCGCTGTCGCTGCTGGTGGTGTTTCTGTGCCTTGCCGCCCTGTACGAGAGCTGGTCCGTGCCCTTCGCGGTCATGATGGTGGTGCCCCTCGGTGTGGTGGGCGCACTGCTTGCGGCGACCGGGCGCGGACTCGCGAACGACGTGTATTTTCAGGTCGCCCTGCTGGCGACGATGGGCCTGTCGTCGAAAAACGCGATCCTGATCGTCGAGTTCGCCAAGGCGCAGATGGAACAGGAAGGCAAGGACCTGACCACCGCAACACTGGAGGCAGTACGCATGCGCCTGCGCCCCATCGTCATGACCTCGCTCGCCTTCGGTTTCGGCGTGCTGCCGCTGGCGATCGCCACCGGCGCCGGCTCCGGCGCACAGAACGCCGTGGGCACGGGCGTGCTGGGCGGCACCATCGCCGGCACGCTACTCGGCATTTTCTTCATTCCGCTGTTCTACGTCGTGATCAAGCGCATTTTCCGCGGCTCGTCGCAGGCGCCGGGCGCCGTCCCCGCCGCGCAGGAGGTCAAGTGATGTTCGCGCTCCGCACGTTCACCGTTGCACTCGCCGCCACCCTGGCGGGCGGCTGCTCGCTGATCCCCGATTACCTGCGCCCGGCGGCGCCGGTACCGCAAGTCTTTCCCAACGCGCCCCAGGTGGCGGCGGATGCGCCGGCGGCAGACAGCGTCGCCTGGCGTGACCATTTTTCCGACGCACGCCTGCGCGAGGTGATCGCCCTTGCCCTGGCCAACAACCGCGACCTGCGCGTCGCCGCACTCAACATCGAAAAGGCGCGCGCGCAATACGGCATCCAGCGCGCGGATCTCTATCCCGCCATCGGCGCGAACGCCGGCCAGACCGCGCAGCGTCTGCCCGACGGTTCCGGTGGTGGCGACGTCAGCCGCACCTACAGCGCCACCGTTGGTTTCTCCGCCTACGAGCTGGATTTCTTCGGCCGCATCCGCAGCCTCAATGCACAGGCGCTCGAACTCTACCTCGCCACCGAGGAAGCACGCCGCAGTGCGCAGATCAGTCTGGTCGCCGAAGTCGCCAACGCCTGGCTGACGCTTGCCGCCGACCGCGAGCATCTGGCGCTGGCGCAGCGCACGCTGGAAACACGGCAGAAATCCTTCGACCTCACACAGCGCAGCTTCGACGCCGGCGCTGTGTCCGCGCTCGACCTGCGGCAAGTGGAGACGCTGCTGCAGGGCGCACGCGCCGACGCCGCGCGCTACCGCAGCGTGGTGGCGCAGGACGAGCACGCGCTCGCGTTGCTCGCCGGCGCCCCGCTACCCGCCGAATGGCTGCCCGCGGAACTGCCGGACGGCATCACCGCCGTCGCCGAGCTGCCGGCGGGTGTGCCGTCCGAAACCCTGACGCGCCGCCCGGACATCCTGCAGGCGGAACGCGCCTTGCGCGCCGCCAATGCCAGCATCGGTGCGGCGCGCGCGGCCTTCTTCCCGCGCATCACGCTCACCGCCGGCGCCGGCACCGCAAGCACCTCCCTCGGCGACCTGTTCGGCAGCGGTTCCGGAACCTGGAGCTTCATTCCGCAGCTTCGCGTCCCGATTTTCGAGGCGGGGCGGTTGCAGGCGAGCCTCGACGTTGCCGAAGTGCAGCGCGACATCCAGGTCGCGCAGTATGAAAAGGCGATCCAGTCCGCATTCCGCGAAGTCGCCGATGTACTCGCCGAACGCGCCACGCTGGCCGAACAGCTCGACGCGCGGCGCCGCCTGGTCGAGGCAACGGCGGCGAGCTTCCGCCTCTCGGATGCCCGTTATCAAGCCGGCGTCGACAGTTATCTCGGCCTGCTCGACGCCCAGCGCGCCCTCTACGTCGCCGAACAGGGCCTCATCGGCGTGCGGCTTACCGATGTGGCGAACCGCGTCACGCTGTACAAAGTTCTGGGCGGCGGGTGGCGCTGATTCGGGGCAGGCCGGCGGGGAAACGCTGAACGATGCCGGAATTGCCGTTCCGGCATGTCCTGCAACCCTTGGTGGTGCGACCCGCAAATTGACTAAATAAACAATACAGAACAATGCATTGCAAGCAATTTGCAATGTGACAAATCAAGTATTGGCACCCTGTGAGCTGTGCCTCGGGCGCAGTGCATGAGCTACCGGGCCGGGCCTTCAAGTTCGCCCGCCGTTTGCCGTTGATCCTACAGGATGTTTTTCTCGTTCTCGCCGGGGAAAAAAACCGACACGGCCACCGGGAGCAAAAAGCCAGGCATGCACACGATGAACAGACAAACCGCGTTGCGGGCCTTGTTGACGCTGGATATCCACTCGGGGCACGCACGCTGATGGCGAGAAAAACCTCCGACCGTCGAACCTCCCTCCGCACTCAGGCCAGCCGGCGCCTGCTGTTGGTGGGCCTCATCGCCAGCACGATCCTGTTCGTCATTGGTGCGTTTTCCTTCCAGTTCCTGAACCAGCGCGAGCTGGCCCTGCGCGACGAGCAGATCCGCCAGTATTACGCCGACACCCTGCCAAGGCTGGAACACGCGCGCCAGCAGGCGGCGGCGCAGATCGTCACGCGGCTGGAGTATTCGCGCATCCTGGAAGGGGCAGGGGAGCGCCGCTGGCCGATGCTGACCGCGTTTCTCGACGCCCAGTGGGCATCCAACGATTTTTCCAACCTGCTGATTCTCGACAGCGCGGGCCGGGTGTTGTACGGCTACGGCCCGGAAGCCAACACTCTGCGGCTACGTGTTGCCGAGTCTGGTGGGTGGTTGTATCTACCGCAGCCGCAGCAGTTTTTTGTCGTACACCGCATGCCGCTGTGGATGGGTGACCACGGACATGGCCAGCTCCTACTGTTCAAGACATTGTCGGATGCCCATCTGCGCAACCTCGCCATTCCGCAGACCCATTTGCAGTTGTTCTATCGGAAAAAGTTCATGGCAAGCTCGGACGAGGCTTGGCAGCCCGATACCGGGGGCGCGAGCCAGCGCATGCGGGTGGAGATTCCGTGGAGCGAAGCGCGTGCGGACGGCACGGACGTTCCTGTGCTGGTGGTCCATCGGGATCAAGGTGATCTGTACCCTTTTTCGCAGTTCGCTTTCCGCCCCCTGTTGGCAGCGATCTTCATCGTCGGCCTCCTGTGGCTGGGCCTGGGCCGCTGGCTTTCGCGCACCACCCGGCGCATCGCCGCACTGGAGGAGGGCGCCCGGTGCTACGCCGAAGGACACGACCGCACCGCGTTCGATTGCGCGCTGGCACCCGCCCTGCGCCACGAGGACGAGATCCAGCAGACCGCCCGCGCGTTCCAGTATCTGGTCCAGACGATCGAGGCGCGCGACGAAGAGCAGCGCCGCTATCTCGATACCCTGGCCTTGCTGGATGAAGCCGTCATCGAATTCGATGGCACTGGACGCATCCTGCGGGCGAGCCCGGGCTGGAGCACGCTCGTCCACGACGAGGTGACGCCTGGCAGCACGTTGCAGTCCTGCCTGCATGCGGATGACGCCCCGCTCTTGCAGAGCCGGATCGCTGATCTGCTCGAAGGTCACACCGCCTCGGCGACACTGCGGCTGAGGCTGCGGCCACGGCCGGGCCAGGCTCACGAGACCTGGGTGGAAGCCCGGCTGATGGCGCTCGGACGGACCGACGCGCAGGAAACCCATTTGCGTGGAGTCCTGCGCGATGTCACCCAGACCTGTCTGCAGGAGCAGCAGATCACCCACATGGCGCTGCACGACGCGCTCACCGGGCTGCCCAACCGCGTGCTGCTGGAGGATCGCTTCAAGGTCGCACTGCGCCTCGCGTCGCGCAACGAGGACACGGTCGGCGTATGTTTCATCGACCTCGACCACTTCAAGACGATCAACGATACGCTCGGCCACAAGGCCGGCGACCGCCTGCTGGTGGCGTTTGCCGAGCGCCTGCGAGGCAGCCTGCGCGCGGGCGATACGCTGGCGCGCTGGGGCGGCGACGAATTCGTGCTGCTGTTGCCGGACCTGGCGCACGAATCCGACGTGCGCCAGGTCGCCGACAAGGTGAGCGCCGCGCTGCAACAGCCGTTCGAACTGGACGGCAGCGATATCCGCGTCACCTTCAGCATGGGTGCCGCCATCTTTCCGCACGACGGCGAGGACGTCGAAACCCTGTTTTCCCACGCCGACCGGGCGATGTTCCATGCCAAGGAACAGGGGCGCAACCAGGTCTGTTTCTTCCAGGACGTGGCGACAGAGGTTCCCGACAAGCGCGAGCTCTACATCCAGAACCGTCTCGCCGTGGCCATCGAGCAGGGGCTCATCGAGGCCTGGTTCCAGCCCATCATCGATGCACGCAGCGGCCGCTGCACCGCCGTGGAGGTGCTGGCGCGCTGGCACGACGCCGAACTCGGCTGGATCAGCCCGGCCATATTCATTCCCATGGCCGAGAATCTCGGCCTCATCCATGCACTCGGTCAGCGCATCCTGCTCGACAGCCTGGACGCCCTGCAGCGCCTGCAACAGGGTGGCCTGGGCGTCCTGATGGCGGTCAACATTTCCAAGCGCCAGTTGTTCGTGCGCGAATTTTCCGGACAGATCGCCGCGGAAGTCGCGCGGCGCGGTCTGCAACCGCGCCAGTTGGTGCTCGAAGTGACCGAGAGCGTCGCTCTGCACGACGTCGCACGCGGCGCCGATCATGTGCAGGACCTGCGTCGCGCCGGCTTCCTCATCGCCATCGACGATTTCGGCACCGGCTATTCCTCGCTTTCCCAGTTGCACGAAATGAGCGCCGTCGAGCTGAAAATCGACATTTCCTTCGTGCGCCGCCTGCACGAGCCGGCCGGGCGCAGCATGGTGCAGGCCATCGTCAACATGGCCAGCGCGCTCGGCATGAACACCGTCGCCGAAGGCGTGGAAACGCAGGATACCGCCGACATTCTCGCCGCGATGGGCGTCACCTGCCTGCAGGGCTATCTGTTTGCCAGACCGATGCCCTTCGCGCAGCTAAAAACCTGGCTGCTGGACAATGCGGCACAATACGGAGCAGGGGAGGCGGCGCACAGCCTCGCCGCTGAAACGGGGAGTTGACATGCGCACATGCATGCTGCGTCTGTTCGCGGTCTGCGCCGGCGTCGTGTCGCTCGCGGCACACGCCGCCAACTGGCTGGAAGTGTTCGGCAACGAAGCGGCCGATGCACCGTATTTCCGTCCGTTCGCGATCGTCCAGCCGACCTGGACCCGCATCGACGCCGAGCCGATCTCCAGTCTGCAGGGGCCGCTCGCCGCCTACAACGGACGCTACATCTTCACCAACCAGGTGCCGCCCGATTTCGGTGACACCTCCCGCCTGCTGGTCATGCGCGCCCGCCTGGCGCGCGCGGCCGTCTCACCGACCGCATCAACTACTACGCCCTGATCGAGGCCGGCGACAATCCCATGACCCTGCAACGCGACGTCGTGCTCGCCGGCCTGTCGCTCACCTTCAACCACCTGCCGGGCGCGCGCATCCGCGTCGGGCTGTTCAAGCTGCCGACCGACGAGGAAGCCGTCATGGCGGGGCCGAGTCTTTCCCCCTACGTCTACTTCAGCGACGTCGTGCAGAACCTGCTGGTCGAGCCGCCGCTGCGCGCACTCGGACCGTCGTCGAACCCCACGCTCACCCGGGGCGAAATGGTCAGCGGTTGCAACTGCCTGCACGACTGGGGCGTCCAGGTCTACGACTGGTTTCGCCGCGGCCCGTGGGAAGTCTCCTACGCGGCCATGCTGTCCAACGGCGGTGAACTCGAAAACCCCGGCGATCAGGACGGCAACAAGGACCTCACCCTGCGCGCGCAGGTTTCGTACATCTTCGGCGGTGCCGGCCCCGCCCGCCAGGATCTCTCGCTGTTCGCCTGGCGGCAGGAGGGCGAGCGGCGCTTCGGCGGTGCCGATCATTCGCGTATCCGCGAAGGCGTGGGGTTCAAATACCTCAAGGGCCCGCACCGGCTGGCCGGCTCCTGGCTGCGTGGCGACGGCATGATCATCGCCGGACTCAACCCGCCCTTTGCCGGCCAGGCCTATGCCGTCGCCACCGACGAAAAGGCGGACGGCTGGTATCTGGAAGGCGGCTGGCGCTTCCAGCCAAAATGGGAAGTCGACCTGCGCCACAGCGTGCTCCACCTCATGACGCGGCACCCCATCAACACCCGCCTCCCGCAGACCACCACCCTCGCGCTCCAGCATTTCCTGCGCAAGGACACCCGCATCAGCGTCAACTACGAATGGCGGCGCGGCGCAGTCGCCCACCCCGAGGCCATCGCCAACCCGGTCGAGCGCGCCAACGCCATGGCCATCCCCGCCAACCTCGGCGACCGCGTCAGCGCGCAGTTGACGTGGACGTATTGAACCGGGATGGCCCCTTCGTTGCCTCGCGGCGAGCGCCCGGAGGGCATAAAGGTGCCGGTGCGTGGTTGTTGCCAATTCATTGGCATTACAACCACGGCCTGCCCCTTGCGGGTGCTCCTACAGGGGCGTGCGCTGTTGTAGGAGGGCCGCCCTCGGCCCGATGCCGTGAAGGTTCCATCGCCCAAATCGCGGCGAGGGCGCCGCTCCTACAGGGGCGCCGTGCCCTTGTAGGAGGGCCGCCCTCGGCCCGATGCCGTGAAGGTCCCACCGCCCAAATCGCGGCGAGGGCGCCGCTCCTACAGGGGCGCCGTGCCCTTGTAGGAGGGCCGCCCCCGGCCCGATTGCCGTAATGCTTCCACCGCCCAAATCGCGGCGAGGGCGCCGCTCCCACAGGGGCGCCGTGCCCTTGTAGGAGGGCCGCCCCCGGCCCGATTGCCGTAATGCTTCCACCGCCCAAATCGCGGCGAGGGCGCCGCTCCCACAGGGGCGCCGTGCCCTTGTAGGAGGGCCGCCCCCGGCCCGATGCCGTGAAGGTTCCACCGCCCAAATCGCGGCGAGGGCGCCGCTCCTACAGGGGCGCGCGCTGTTGTAGGAGGGCCGCCCCCGGCCCGATGCCGTGAAGGTTCCACCGCCCAAATCGCGGCGAGGGCGCCGCTCCTACATAGAGGGGGGGAAGGCCGCCCCCGGCCCGATGGGGGCTTCGACCTGATCCATTCCCCCATCGCGAGGCGCGAAGCGACGTGGTGTTCGGGGCAATATCGACAATCCCCGGCTGCGCCCCGCAAGCGCATCCTTACGCATCATCCGGCCTGTGCGGTAAGCTCCCCATAGAAGAGCACGCCACACAGAAAAAACACCCGTGAACCAGGACCTCAAGAAAACGCTCTGGGCCGCCGCCGACAAGCTGCGCGCGTCGATGGACGCCGCCGAATACAAGCACATCGTGCTCGGCCTCATCTTCCTCAAATACATTTCCGACGCCTTCGACGAGCGCCGCGATGAACTGCGCGCGGCCTTCGCCGACGCGGACGACGAACTGTACCTGCCGGATGCCGCCGATCATGACGAGGCACTCGAAGAGCGCGACTACTACACCATGGTCAACGCCTTCTGGGTGCCGGAGACGGCGCGCTGGGAAGCCATCCGCGCCCAGGCCAAGCAGTCGCACATCGGCGTGCGCATCGACGCCGCGCTGGAGGCCATCGAAGCCGACAACCCGCGCTTGAAGGGCATCCTCGACAAACGCTTCGGGCGCACCCAGCTCGAACCCGGCAAGCTCGGCGAACTGGTCGACCTGATTTCCACCATCGGCTTCGGCGCCGGCCACCACGCCAAGGACCTGCTCGGCGAAGTCTACGAATACTTCCTCGGCCAGTTCGCCAGCGCCGAAGGCAAGAAGGGCGGCCAGTTCTACACCCCGGCCTCGGTGGTCAAGGTGCTGGTCGAAGTGCTCGCCCCGCATCACGGTCGCGTCTACGACCCCGCCTGCGGCTCCGGCGGCATGTTCGTGCAGAGCGAGAAATTCATCGAGGCCCACGGCGGCAAGGTCGACGACATCAGCATCTACGGGCAGGAAGCCAACCCCACCACCTGGCGCCTGGTCGCCATGAACCTCGCCATCCGCGGCTTCGCCGCCGACCTCGGACGCGAACCTGCCGACACCTTCCACCGCGACCAGCACCCCGACCTCAAGGCCGACTACATCCTCGCCAATCCCCCTTTCAATATCAGCGACTGGGGCGGCGAGCGCCTGACGGACGACAAACGCTGGGTCTACGGCACCCCGCCGGCCGGCAACGCCAACTACGCCTGGCTGCAACACATCCTCCACCACCTGAGCCCGCGCGGCCAGGCCGGCGTCGTGCTCGCCAACGGCAGCATGAGTTCCAACCAGAACAACGAAGGCGCCATCCGCCGCGCGATGGTCGAAGCCGACGTGGTCGACGTCATGGTCGCGCTGCCGCCGCAGCTTTTCTTCAACACCCAGATTCCGGCCTGCCTGTGGTTCCTCGCCAGGGACAAGTCCGGCGCTTTACTCCCCTCTCCCGCAAGCGGGAGAGGGGTAGGGGAGAGGGGAATTTCGGCCGGGGGAGAGGGCCAGCAGCGCAGGGGCCGCGACCGCCGCGGCGAAGTCCTTTTCATCGACGCCCGCAAGCTCGGCCGCATGGATACGCGCGTCAACCGGGTGTTCGACGACGAGGACGTGGCGCGCATTGCGGCGACGGTGCACCGCTGGCGCGCCGACGGCGAGGATGGCGCCGACGAACCCTACGCAGACGTGCCTGGCTTCTGCCGCGCCGTGAAGCTGGCCGAGATTGGCGAGCACGGCCATGTGCTGACGCCCGGCCGCTACGTGGGTGCCGAGGCAGCCGAGGACGACGACGAGGCCTTCAACGAAAAGATGGAACGCCTGACCGCGCAACTCGCCGAGCAGATGGCGAAGGGGGCCGAACTGGATGCGGTGATTCGGGAGAAGCTGGGAGGGATGGGGTATGCGGTCTGAACGGCCGCTAGAATCCCGCACGGGTGGCCGTGCGGCCACAACAGGTGTCATTCCCGGCGATATTGCCATTTCGGTTGGCAACCCTGAGTCACCTCTACCCACGGGCTGGAAATGGCGCCCACTCACTGACGTAGCACGGCTGGAAACAGGCCACACACCGAGTCGGCGACATTCTGAATACTGGGGAGGGGCGGTCCCTTGGATAGGCATTCGTGATGCCACTGGAAACCATGGAAGGACCATATACGAGACTGCCCAGTACACAAATGAACTCGGCATCCGGAACTCGTCTGCACGCATCCTGCCCGCAAACACCGTATGTCTCTCCCGTACCGCATCCGTGGGGTACGTTGTCGTCATGGGTGTTCCCATGGCTACAAGCCAGGACTTTGTGAACTGGGTCTGCGGCCCCGACCTCGACTATCGGTACCTTAAGTACGTCTTGCTTGGGGAACGCAGCAGTTTCTTGCGGTTTGCTTCGGGAACCACACACCAGACCATCTACTTCCCCGAGGTGAAGGCTTTCCACGTTGCCCTGCCGCCGAGGGACATACAGCGCGGTGTCGCCGACATTCTTGGGATGCTCGACGACCGCATCAACCTCCTGCGCCAAACCAACACCACCCTCGAATCCATCGCCCAGGCCCTGTTCAAGAGCTGGTTCATCGACTTCGACCCGGTGCGCGCCAAGCAGGCCGGCCGCGAGCCCGAGGGCATGGATGCCGCCACGGCCGCACTTTTCCCGGCCGAGTTCGAGGAATCGGCGCTGGGGTTGATTCCGAAGGGGTGGAGCGTTGGCGAACTCGGCCAGGCGGCCGATTGCGTCGGTGGCGGCACGCCCAGCACGAAGGAAGCCGCCTACTGGGAGCCCCCCGTGCATTCCTGGGCTACACCCAAGGATTTATCCGGCCTGGGTTCGCCCGTTCTCTGCGCCACCGAGCGACGCCTGTCGGATGCTGGACTCAAGAAGGTCAGCAGCGGGATTCTGCCGCCCGGAACCTTGCTGATGTCTTCCCGCGCGCCCATCGGCTACCTTGCCATCTCGAAGATTCCGGTGGCGGTCAACCAAGGCTTCATCGCCATGCGTCCGGGCGGTCTGCTTCCCCCGATTTATCTGTACTTCTGGTGTCAGGCCAACATGGATGCCATCAAACAGAAGGCCAACGGCTCGACCTTCATGGAAATCAGCAAGGCCGCCTTCCGCCCGATTCCGCTGGTGTTACCGCCGCCAGAGGTCGTCGCACGCTTTGCCGAAGTTGGAGGCGCACTCTTCGAGCGCGTCGCTGCCAACGAGCAACAACGTACAGGGCTGACAGATTTACGAGACACGCTTCTTCCCCGCCTCATCTCCGGCAAGCTCCGCCTGCCCGAAGCCCGGAAACAACTGGAGGACGCCCTCGCATGAAGCCCACGCTCGCCCGGTTCGAACACCTGTCCCGGCCATATCGACACGCATTGCCAATCTTTGCCAAACCCGCTATGTTGACGCCATGAGCACGATGAACATTTCCCTCCCGGAAGAACTGAAAGCCTTCGTCGACGAACAGGTCGGCAGCCGCGGCTATACCAGCAGCAGCGAGTATGTGCGCGAGCTGATCCGCCGCGAACGGGACCGCGAGAAGCTGCGCGGGCTGTTGCTGGAGGGGCTGGCAAGTCCCCTGGCCGGCGAGGTTGACGAGGCCTATTTTGATGGCCTACGCCAGTACATCCGGGAATCCGCCGCCGAGAAGAAGACCAGCGGCCGGGCGCGGCCGAAGACAGTACGTAGCGCGTAAGCGATCGTGGCAGGCGCCAAACGGCTGGTTTTTCGGGGGTCGGCACGCGCTGACGTCCTGGCGGCCATCGATTGGTATATGGACGAGGGGGGTGAAGCGCTCGCGGAGCGGTTTGTCGTCGCGCTGAACGCAGCTTATGCTCATGTCGCCCGTCACCCCGCCACAGGTTCTTCCCGTTGGGCGGATGCATTGGGGCTGGGCAACTTGCGGCACTGGTCGCTGAAGCCGTTTCCGTATCTCGTCTTTTACACCGAAGATACCGAACGCATTCACATCGTCCGTGTGCTCCACGGTGCCCGCGACATTCCCGCCTCGCTCGCCGAGCCGGGCACGGAAGACGGCCGAGAACAGTGAGCCTCGCCATTACCGAAAACGACGTCGAACAGGCCATGCTCGAATGGCTGGCCAGCCTCGGCTGGTCGGTCGCCCACGGCCCCGACATCTCCCCGCCTGACGCGAAAACGCCCGGCAGCGAGCGCGACACCTATCGGGATGTCGTGCTGCGCCACCGGCTGGCGGACGCCATCGCCCGCCTGAACCCGCACATCCCGGCCGGCGCCCGTGACGACGCGCTGCGCCGTGTGCTCAGCCCCAACGTGCCTGCGCTGGTCAGCGCCAACCGGCAGCTGCACCGCTGGCTGGTCGACGGCGTGCCGGTGGAGTATCAGCGCGACGGCGAGACGCGCGGCGACCGGGTGCGGCTGCTGGATTTCGCCGACGTTTCGGCCAACGACTGGCTGGCGGTGAACCAGTTCTCGGTGCAGGGCGCGAAACTCACACGCCGCCCGGACGTGGTGCTGTTCGTCAACGGCCTGCCGCTGGTGGTGGTCGAGCTGAAAAACCCCGGTGACGAAGATGCGGACATCTGGGCGGCCTGGAACCAGTTGCAGACCTACCGGCAGGACATTCCCGACCTGTTCCACGCCAACGCCCTGCAGGTGATTGCCGACGGCATCCAGGCGCGCATGGGCTCGCTGACCAGCGACCGCGAACGCTTCATGGCCTGGCGCACCATCGACGGCGTCGTCACCGACCCGCTGGGGGCGATGCGCGAACTCGAAACCTTGGTACTGGGCCTGTTCCAGCGCGACCTGCTGCTGGAATATCTGCGCCACTTCATTCTGTTCGAGGACGACGGCCAACTCATCAAGAAAGTGGCGGGCTACCACCAGTTCCACGCGGTGCGGGCGGTGGTGCAGAGCGTGCTCGCGGCGTCCGCCCCCGGCGGCACCCGCAAGGGTGGGGTGGTCTGGCATACGCAGGGCGCTGGCAAGAGCATCGAGATGACCTGCCTCGCCGGCGCGCTGATGGCGCACCCGGACATGGGCAACCCCACGCTGGTGGTGGTGACCGACCGCAACGACTTGGACAACCAGCTCTTCGGCGTCTTCGCCGGCGCCACCGAAATGCTGCGCGAGACGCCGGTGCAGGCTGACACCCGCCCCGCGCTTCGACAATTGCTGGCGAACCGGCCGTCGGGCGGCATCGTCTTCACCACCATCCAGAAATTCACGCCCGGCGAGGACGAGGACATGTTCCCGGTGCTCTCCGACCGGCGCAACATCGTGGTCATTTGCGACGAGGCGCACCGCAGCCAGTACGGCTTCGAGGCCCGGCTGACCAGGGAAGAGGGCGGGGCGGCCGCCAACGACGCCACGGTTCTGCTTGCCGCCGAGAGCGGCCCGGCCACGCCGCCGCTGACGACCGGCGGCAGCAGCGTGCGCTACGGCTACGCCCAGCACCTGCGCGACGCGCTGCCCGGTGCCACCTTCGTTGCGTTCACCGGCACGCCCGTTTCGCTGGACGACCGCGACACGCGCGCCGTGTTCGGCGACTACGTGCATGTCTATGACATCGAGCAGGCGGTCAAGGACGGCGCCACCGTGCCCATCTACTACGAAAGCCGCCTGGCGAAGCTGGAGCTGAAGGAGGCGGACGTGACGCTGCTGGACAGCGAGGTGGATGAGCTGACCGAGGACGAGGAGGGCGATGTCGCCAAGGTGGCCAGGCTGCGGCGCTGGGCAGCTTTAGAGCAACTGGTCGGTGCGCCGCCGCGCATCCAGAAGGTGGCGGCGGACATCGTGGCGCACTTCGAGAGCCGGCTGGCCGTCATGGACGGCAAGGCGATGGTGGTGGCCATGAGCCGCGACATCTGCGTACATCTCTATAACGCCATCGTGGCTCTGCGCCCCGACTGGCACAGCGACGACCCGATGCAGGGCGCGATCAAGGTGGTGATGACCGGTTCGGCCTCGGACAAGGCGCTGCTGAAGCCGCACATCTACGCCAAGTCCGTCCGCACCGAATTGGAGAAGCGCTTCAAGAACCCGGCCGACCCGTTCAAGCTCGTGATCGTCCGGGATATGTGGCTGACGGGATTCGACGCACCCTGCCTGCACACGATGTACGTCGACAAGCCGATGCGCGGCCACAACCTGATGCAGGCCATCGCCCGGGTGAACCGGGTGTTCAAGGACAAGCCAGGCGGTCTGGTCGTGGACTACATCGGCATCGCCAACGAACTGAAGGCCGCGCTGGCGGATTACACTCAGGCCAAGGGCCGCGGCAAGCCGACCATCGACGCCCGTGATGCACTGGCCGTGCTGCAGGAGCAGATGGACGTGCTCCATGACATGCTGCACGGCGTGGATTACGGCGACTTCCGGGCCCAGGCCTGGCAGCTGCTGCCGGCCGTGGCCAACCATGTGCTCGGCCTCGACGACGGGAAAAAGCGCTTCGCCGACACGGTGCTGGCCGCCAGCAAGGCGTTTGCGCTGTGCTGCACCCTGGACGAGGCCTTGGTTCACCGGGACGAACTCGCGTTCCTGCAGGCGGTGAAGGCTGCGCTGACCAAGCACGGCGGCACCGACAAGAAGCTGAACGACGAGCAAAAGGAGCACGCGCTCCGGCAAATCATCAGCCGGGCCGTGGTGAGCGACGAAGTCATCGACATCTTTTCGGCGGCCGGCCTCAAGCGCCCGGACATCGGCGTGCTGTCGGACGAGTTCCTTGAAGACGTGCGCCACATGAAGGAGCGCAACCTGGCGGTGGAACTGCTGGAGCGGCTGCTCAAGGGCGAAATCAAGTCGCGCTTCAAGACCAACGTGGTCCAGGAGGCCAAGTTCTCGGAGCTCCTGCAGCAGAGCCTGACGCGCTACCGCAACCGGGCCATCGAGACCGCCCAG
>MKWN01000046.1 GCA_001899775.1 Thiobacillus sp. 65-29 | reverse complement strand
TCATCACCCAGCGCGAAGTCGGCATCGACACCGACAACTGGTTCTCCGCGCTGAAGAACACCCTGCGCCAGGCACCCGACGTCATCCTCATCGGCGAAATCCGCGACCGCGACACCATGGAATACGCCATCGCCTTCGCCGAAACCGGCCACCTGTGCCTCTCCACCCTGCACGCCAACAGCGCCAACCAGGCGCTCGACCGCATCATCAACTTCTTCCCCGAGGAGAAGCGCGACCAGTTGCTGATGGACCTGTCGCTCAACCTCAAGTCCTTCATCTCGCAGCGCCTGGTTCCGCGCAAGGGCACCAACGGCCGCGTCGCCGCCGTCGAGATCCTGCTCAACTCGCCGCTCATCGCCGACCTCATCTTCAAGGGCCAGGTCCACGAGATCAAGGAGATCATGGCGAAATCGCGAGAACTCGGCATGCAGACCTTCGACCAGGCCCTGTTCGACCTCTACGAGGCCGGCATGATTTCCTACGAGGACGCACTGAGAAACGCCGACAGCCTCAACGACCTGCGCCTGAAGATCAAGCTGCACGGGCAGGAAGCCAAGGGGCGCGACATGATGGCGGGGCTGGATCACCTCGATATCGTTTGAGAAATGCCGGAGTGGCAAGGAAACGGGGGGGGGCAAGCACCGCATTTTTTTGGCACCGAACTTGTTTGAGTTAGTGTGTCTGACCCTGCGTCAACCTTAGGGAATGATGATGCTGCACCGACTAGGGCTATGATGGTGGCCACACGGCAACCGGGAGCGGTCGACGTAGTTCCAGAATTCTTCCGAGCTCACGGTAAAAAATAATCCTAGAATCTCGCTCACTTACCCGACAGTGTTCGCAGAGTATCAAATAGTCCACCCAATGGATTTCCGGAAGGCGGATTGTTACATTCGAAACCATTCTGCCTGGCTTCAGGACTGCACAAGACAAATGTCCCTGACTCTACTACGCTTTTGTACGTGCCTTTCATCACCCCGTTTTCGGTATGTCCGGCCATATTGAAGACGATCTCATTCGCTCCAAAAACCGGCTTTCCGTTTGCGTCTTTCGGCGACATTGCTTTCACCGAAGCGGTCATTTGTCCTTGCTGCGAAGATATTTCGCCACTGCCATGCAATCCACTGCTGGACTTGAATGTGAGATCTCCCGAAGGGGCAATCTTCACCGCCACTTCCGCGTCGCCCCGTCTCGGCATTGTGGCCCGAAAAATTCCCGTCCATTCTGAAGATGGCTCTACGATCGGTAGTGCAGCAGTGCTCTTGGGGGCTAGTGAGACGGGTTGAGTGGTGCGCGCTACTGGAGAGGATTGTAGTATCTCTACCACCCGGTTGCAGGTCTGCCGAGCATTTTTGGAAGCCATCTCGGTCGCGATTTGAAGTGGCGATTGGCCGATCTTGTTCTTACGGGAAGGGTCTGCTCCATTGTTCAGAAATATTTCTATGAGGTGAGGATTGCATCGTGCGGCCACGTACATCAAAGGCGTATCGCCCCCCTTGTTCACCGCATTGATGTCGGCGCCGCTCGTAATCAGCCCTTCAAAAGCACGCATCCATTGCTTTGCCACGTCATAGGCAGTCTCACCCCACCCAGTCTTACTCATTTCCTCCACGTCCCTATGTGAGTTTTCTGAAAGATAATGCAGGGCGGTGTTTCCCTTATTGTCTTTGACTTTGGCATTTGCCCCGCTGCGCAACAAATATTCGAAATCCTCGATGCCACTCCAGAAAGAATTTGTGACTTTGTCGAGTGTCAGGTGCATCAGAAGCGTCATGCCTGAGTTGTCAGCAATGTCAGGATCGGCGTTATTGGCTAACAGCCACACCATTCTGGGATTCGTGCTATGCCCAGAAACGTGATTGTAGGTCGCAAAGAGGGGAGTTCTGCCGTCTCTGGTGCAATTTCTGCAGTTGATGTCGGCGCCATTCTGCAAGAGCATCTTGGCCATATCCATATTCCCAGCGCGCAATGCTTCAACAAAATTAAGCGTCACCTTCGATGGGGGAGGGAGGGGTCTAGCGACGTCTTTGGTCTTCGTTGACGACTTGGCTGGGGCTGTCTTTTGATTGGCCTGGCCGATTGTCTGGGCTGATGGCTGAGATGGGGCCGATGGCGCGGTCCCGTAAATCGGTACGGTTGAATTTGAGGCCTCCAGATGGATGGGGGCCAGCAAAGTCGATGGCGCAATCACGCTTATAGCGAGCATAGCCTTGATATTCAGTCTCATTGCACTTTCCCTGCTCTAATGAAAAAAAATTCGTCGCCTGATTTAAGCAACTGGACCAGGACCTGTGAGCCCTCCCGATCCTTGACTTCACCCCAGAATTTTTTCCACTGTTCTTGTGTTTTTGTATGCGAAATCCAGTCCTCCGGTACGAAACGAAGGGTCGTTCTTACATTCGCGATAGGTTGGCCCTCCAAATTACTTCCGTAATCGATGGCATTGATGCTATCAACCTCGTATCGACCAGTGCGCACGCATGGGTAATTACCCACAAAATTCCCGAAAAAATATGAACCTCTCTTTGGTTGCACTACTAGCTCTTCGCCCTTCTTCGTGAAGTCGTAGCCTGAACGGCTTCCTCCAGTTTTTTCATCAACCACAATTTGAGCTTCTTGAATTACGCCAGCGTTCTTGAGGATACCAAGGGCCCCGTCATCGCCCACGTTGGATATATCGACAGGAACTTGGATAGGAAGCCTCACGCACTCCACGTCTTTCGATAACTTGGCATTGATGGTCTCCACGAGACTCGATTTCTCGGAACCGCCGCATCCTGACAGCGAAAGTGCAAGCAAAAAAATCGCCAACGGATATTTTCCTATACTGTGCAATTCTGCCTCCCGCCTTTATCTGACTTCAATTAGTTCGATCGCTTCGCTCTCGGACACCACCGATGAAAAACACTCACGCACTAAGCGTTGCGTAGATTCGCGTAACCCTACGCTGCAAGGGGCGCTAGAGTTATCGGCGGTACGCCCCTGAACTTTAACGTGAACGGTACTTGACCGGTTCAGCGAACACCGGCCATATGGAGCAACAGCCTCGCAGGCCTATTAGGCCGAACATCTGCTGCGGATCAAAGCCGGGGGCGGCCACTAACCCATTTCGATAATTGGCAGGCAATCTCGGAACTCAATATGGAGTTGGCGCACCGCCTCCATGTTTTCGGTCTCTGCCAGTTTGGAAGGCGCAATAATCTTCAGATGATGGCGCGGGTAGTTTGGCCTCATATTTCGGATCACGGCGTAACCGTCTCACTCACGTCTAATGCAACGAGTTGTCCTGCAAACGGCGAAACCATTTGCAGACCAATCCGCACTGAATGGATTAAGGTGGATTAAGCGTGATGGTAAATATTCCCACATTTGTGACATAACCAGCATTCCTGCCAATTCCGATATAGGGTTGGCCATTCTTTTTTATTGTAAGTAAACGCATTATAAATAAGATAAGCGCCTCCAATGATAAGTACTCCGCCAAAAACAACCCCACCTGGGCCATCAAGGTTCAAAAATATCCATCCGAAAACAATACTAATCATTGCCCATTTGTAAGACTTCTTCGAAGGCGGCGTGGCTTTCTCACCCATCATAGTTTGTGACGTTCCTGTTGTTTTTGTGGTTACACCTCCAATCCCCAACGCTCCGCCCCCGAGTCCAACGCCAGCAGAATGACTAGCCGTATTGATGTTTGATGTGCCATTTTGAAATACCACTTCCAGTCGCTGCGTGTTGTCGGAACCGCATTTGTCGCACTGCATTATTGCCCCCTATTGTCATTTACCATTTAAAAGGCCACATGAACGGATATCTTCATATGCCAACCCCCTGCGTCACAGGCCGCGTCTCCTTAGGGAGACACTGATTTATTCACGTTTCCGACGCGCCACGCGCGCCCGAACGCGCGTTTCGCACGGCATTCACAAATTCGTGGCGCCCGCCAGCGGTTTTTCCCCGTTTTCGGGCTATTTTGCAGGGGTTTTTCCCCATTTCCGCAAGCTCAGGACGCAACTGTCCCCTCAGCCCCCAACACTCGTCGCTTGACGATGAAGAGGTTGGCCAGGCCGAACAGTGCATACAACTGCGCAGTGTTCTTCGCCATCCCCCGGTAACGCGTCTTTCTGTGCCGGAACAGGTTCTTGATGATGTGGAACGGGTGCTCGACCTTGGCGCGGATGCTCGCCTTGACCTGTTCGAGCTTGTCGAGGACGGCGCCCAGTTCGGTGGCAGGCAAGGTCTTGCGCTTGCCCGGGCGCATGGCGACATGCCAGGTGACGGCGAGATTCTGGTTCTCCTCCCGTTTCTCAACACCAACGTAACCAGCGTCGGCATGGACATCCGTCTCCTTGCCATGCAGCAGGGCGTGGGCCTGGGTGACGTCGTTGACGTTGGCGGCGGTGCCCACTACGGTGTGTACGATGCCGGAGTCGGCATCGACGCCGATGTGGGCCTTCATGCCGAAGTGCCACTGGTTGCCTTTCTTCGTCTGATGCATGTCCGGGTCGCGCGCCTTGTCCCGGTTCTTCACGGAGGGCGGCGCTGCGATGAGGGTGGCATCGACGACGGTGCCTTCCTTCAGCAGCAGGCCTTTCTCGGCGAGGTGGACGTTGATGGTATCGAAGATGGATTTCGTCAGGCCGTGCGTTTCGAGCAGGCGACGGAATTTGAGCAGGGTGGTGGCGTCCGGTGCGGTTTCGCGGGCGAGGTCGACGCCGACGAAGCGGCGGATCGCCTGGCTGTCGTAGAGGGCGTCCTCGGCGCCTTCGTCGGACAGGCCCAGGCACTGCTGCGCCAGATATAAGCGCAGCATGCGTTCCACTCCGATCGGCGGACGGCCGCGCTCGCCTTTGGGGTAGAACGGCTCGATCTGTCCGGTGAGCTTTGTCCACGGCGTCAGGGCTTCGAGTTCGGCGAGGAAGCGGTCACGGCGGGTGATGCGCTTTTTGCTGCTGTATTCGAGTTCGGAGAAGGTGGCTTGCATGGGTGAACGGGGGCGGATGACGACGGAAGTATTGTCTCAGAGCTTGCGGGCTGTCAGGATGTGGTGGGCGAATAAATCAGTGTTTCCTTAGAGGGTGTTTACAAAATTATATTAAAATGGC
>MKWN01000045.1 GCA_001899775.1 Thiobacillus sp. 65-29 | reverse complement strand
CAACAAGATGAACCGCATCAGCCGCCAGATCCTGCAGGAAACCGGGCAGGAACCCGATCCGGCGACGCTGGCGGTCAAGATGGACATGCCCGAGGACAAGATCCGCAAGATCATGAAAATCGCCAAGGAGCCGATTTCCATGGAAACGCCGATCGGCGACGACGAGGATTCGCACCTCGGCGACTTCATCGAAGACGCGACCACGCTCTCCCCGGACGACTCGGCGATCTACGCCAACCTGCGCGACGCCACGCGCGAGGTGCTCGACAGCCTGACCTCGCGCGAAGCCAAGGTGTTGCGCATGCGCTTCGGCATCGAAATGAACACCGACCACACCCTCGAAGAAGTCGGCAAACAGTTCGACGTCACGCGCGAGCGCATCCGCCAGATCGAGGCCAAGGCTCTGCGCAAGCTGCGCCACCCCACGCGCTCCGAAAAGCTGAAAAGTTTCGTCGGCGGCAGCGAGTGAGCCGGCCAGCCCTCACGCGCGATGTATCGCTTTCGGGCCTGTAGCTCAGTTGGTTAGAGCAGGGGACTCATAATCCCTTGGTCCACGGTTCAAGTCCGTGCAGGCCCACCAATTTAAAAAGCCTAGGAGCCTGTCGGACTTGAGCGATCGTAGCGAGCCGAGTGGGAGAGCGAGGACAGATTTGTCCATTTTTGAGGCGCATAGCGGGCCTATGTAACGAAAAAATGGACAAATATGGACCGCTATCCCACCGGCGCAGTAGATCGTGCTCAAGTCCGACAGGCTCCTAGCATCTGCTTGAACAACGCCAAGCCACCCCAGGCCGTCACCTCGCGGTTGCTGAAGCTGATCGCAAACCCGTCCCCCTGTAGCACTGAGCCCACCATGATCTTCACCTATCCAACTGATTCGCAATGGGTTTCCCTAATGGTATCCATTAGAACCCGCATCGCCCAGCCGCCGCGGCAACGGATCATAGCTTGCATCAAAATCACGAAAAATGGCTAATGGACAATCTGGGTTGATTTGTCATTGTGGCGTCAAAATGGCGACAGTGATACACTGAAAGCTCGAATGATTGTTGGAGGTTGATATGGGTACCGCAGTTGCCAAGCAAGACCGCATCGGTGCTCGGGTTCCGCACGAGGTGTACGAGACGCTTTGCCGTGCCGCCGAGCTGACTGGCGCGACAGTCAATCAGTTTCTAGTACAGGCGGCGTTGAAAGAGGCGCAGGCAGTCATCGAGCGCGAAGAGGTCATCCGCCTCAGCCCCCGCGACTGGAACTGGCTGCTCGACCTGATGGAAAACCCGCCCAAGCCTACGCCCAGGTTGAAGGCTGCCATGAAGCGTTATCAGAAAGCCAGGCGAGACGATGCGGGTAATGCCTTTAACTGGGAGCCATGACCGGCAGGGGTTCGATTGTGGCCGTCAGGAACTGAACGACTGGCTGCGGCAGGTCGCGCGCCAGCATCAGGACAAGGGGCTGTCGAAAACCTTCGTCGCCATCCGTGGGGACGAACCGGCTCGCATTTGCGCCTACTACGCGCTGACCTTGGCCGAACTCGAAAACCGGCATCTGCCGGATGCCTGGCGCAAGAAAATGCCGCGCCGCATTCCCGGCGTGCGACTGGGCCGACTGGCGGTCGACCGGCAATATCAGGGCAAGGGGCTGGGGGAGCTCTTGCTGGTCGATGCCCTGACGCGGGCGCGGCGCATCTATGCCGAGGCAGGCGGGATTGGCCTGTTCGTCGATGCGCTTGATGAACCGGCGGCCGGGTACTACCGCCGTTTCGGCTTTGAGGCCGCGCCGGATAATCCGCTGCTTCTGTTTCTTTCGGCACAAGCCGAAGGCGAAGGACGCCCGAAGGGCGGTCCCGCGTAGCGGGATGCCGTCACGAGCGAAGCGAGGCGGCACAAAGGTCGTAGAACAAGAATGATTGAAGGGTGAGATGGCCAACAACAACGAACGGGCGGAACTGCACAAGACCATCTGGCGCATTGCCAACGATCTGCGCGGCAGCGTGGCCGGCTGGGACTTCAAGAGCTACGTGCTCGGCATGCTGTTCTACCGCTTCATCTCGGAAAACCTGACCAGCTACCTCAACGAGCAGGAACGCAAGGCCGGGACGCCTGATTTCGACTACGCCCGCTTGAGCGATGCCGATGCCGAATTCGGCCGGGCCGAGACGGTGAAGGAAAAGGGCTTCTACATCCTGCCTTCCGAACTCTTCGCCAATGTGCGCAGCCGTTCACGACTGGACGCCAACCTCAACGAAACCCTTTCCCGCATCTTTGCCGACATCGAAGGATCGGCCACAGGCAGCGACAGCGAGGACGATTTCAAGGGGCTGTTCGACGACCTCGACGTCAACAGCAGCAAGCTCGGCCCCACCGTGGCCAAGCGTAATGAAAAGCTGGTCAAGCTGCTCGACGCCATCGGCGACCTGCCACTGGCCAGCAACGAAGGCGGGTTTACGGAAAACACCATCGACCTGTTCGGCGACGCCTACGAATACCTGATGCAGATGTACGCCTCCACCGCCGGCAAGTCCGGCGGCGAGTTCTACACGCCGCAGGAAGTCTCCGAACTGCTGGCTCGCATCACCGTGGTCGGTAAAACCGAGGTCAACAAGGTGTATGACCCGGCCTGCGGTTCGGGCTCGCTGCTGCTCAAGTTCGTCAAGGTGCTGGGTCACGACAAGGTGCGCCAGGGGTTCTTTGGCCAGGAAATTAACCTGACCACCTACAACCTGTGCCGGATCAACATGTTCCTGCACGACGTCAATTACGAGAAATTCGACATCGCCCACGGCGACACCCTCACCGACCCGGCACACTGGGACGACGAGCCCTTCGAAGCCATCGTCTCCAATCCGCCGTACTCGATCAAATGGGATGGTGACGCCAATCCGCTGCTGATCAACGATCCGCGTTTCGCCCCGGCCGGCGTGCTCGCCCCCAAGAGCAAGGCCGACCTTGCCTTCACCCTGCACATCCTGAGCTGGCTGGCGGTCAACGGCACGGCGGCCATCGTCGAATTTCCCGGCGTGCTGTATCGCGGCGGTGCGGAACAGAAGATCCGCCAGTACCTGATCGACAACAACTACGTGGACGCCGTCATCCAGCTGCCGCCCGATCTATTCTTCGGCACGACCATCGCCACCTGCATCATCGTGCTGAAGAAGTCCAAGCACGACAACGCCACCCTGTTCATCGATGCCTCGGCCGAATTCGTGCGCAGCGGCAACAAGAACAAGCTGCTGCCCGAGCACCATCAAAAGATCCTCGATGCCTACACCGGGCGCAAGGACATCGCCCACTTCGCAAGGCTGGTGGGCAACAGCGACATCGCCGAGAACGGCTGCAACATTGCCGTGTCCTCGTATGTCCAGCAAAAAGACGAGCGCGAGGCGGTGGACATCAAGGCGCTGAACACCGAGATCGCCCGCATCGTGGCGCGGCAGACGGAATTGCGAGAGCAGATTGATGCCATCGTCGCCGATCTGGAAGGTGACGCGGCATGAGTCGGATCGACGAGCTGATTGCCGAGCTTTGCCCGGAGGGGGTGGAGTTCAAGGAGTTGAGGAGCGTTGCTGCCTATTCAACCACGCGCGTTGATGCGAACGAGGTCGATGAAACCACATTCGTAGGCGTTGATAATCTGCTACCCAACATGGCAGGCAAGACTATCGCCACCTATTCAGCCAATACGGTACGCCTTCCCGTTCCCGACCTTGCAATTTCTCAACAGCGCGACTTGTTGGAAGAACTGAACCGCCAAACGTTGGCGGCCGACGCCAAACGCACCGAAGCCGCCGCCCTGCGCCAGTCCGGCTGGACCACCTTCGAATCTGCGCTGTTTACTCCCGGCGAGTCAGGCACCACATGACGCTCGACTTCGCCACCCTCGATGCCCTACGAATCCGCCACCCTGCCTGGCGGCTACTGCGTTCGGATCATGCACCGCTGGTGGCGAGTTTTCTGCACCGGGTATTCGTGGCCCCCAATGTGCGGGTGATGGCGGCGGCCGACCTATCCGAGGCGCTGGAAGACGAGTTGTACGCCCTGCGCCTGCAACGGGGTGAAACAGCGTTTCCCAAGCCTGCGCTCGAATACCTGAACGACTGGGCATCTCCGGATAAGGGCTGGCTGCGCAAGTTTTACAGGCCCGGTACCGACGAGGCGCAATTCGATCTGACGCCCGCGACCGAGAGGGCCATCGCCTGGCTGGCACAACTTTCTGAGCGGCAGTTCGTCGGCACCGAATCGCGCCTGCTTACGCTGTTCGATCTGCTCAAACAGATGAGTGAGGGTAGCGAGGCCGACCCCGCCAAGCGCATTGCCGAACTGCACAGGAAGCGCGACGAGATCGATGCCGAGATCGCCCGTGTGCTGACGGGCGATGTGCCGCTACTGGACGACACGGCGCTGAAGGATCGCTTTCAGCAGTTCATGCAGGGGGCACGCGAGCTGCTCACCGATTTTCGCGAGGTGGAGCACAACTTCCGCCAGCTGGATCGGCGCGTGCGGGAGCGTATTGCGCTATGGGAGGGCAGCAAGGGGGCGCTGCTGGAGGACATCATGGGTGAGCGCGATGCCATTGCCGATTCCGATCAAGGCAAGAGTTTCCGCGCGTTCTGGGATTTTCTGCTCTCCAGCCGCCGCCAGGAGGAATTGACCGAGCTATTGGGGCGTGTGTTGCAGCTTCCGGCGGTGGCCGCTTTGCAACCCGATGCCCGAACCCGCCGCGTGCATTACGACTGGATGGAGGCCGGCGAACACACCCAACGCACCGTGGCGGCCTTGTCGCAACAACTGCGGCGCTTTCTCGACGACCAGGCCTGGCTGGAAAACCGCCGCATCATGGATATCCTGCACGGCATCGAGAGCAAGGCCTTGGCGCTACGAGAAACTCTACCAACGGGCACCGCGATGGAGATGGCCGAAGCACAGGCCGACATCGAGTTGGCCATGGAGCGCCCCTTGTTTACGCCGGCGGTGAAGCCGGTCATTGCCAACCTGGCGCTGCAGGCGGGCGACGAGGATATTGACCCTTCGGCCTTGTTCGATCAGGTCGTGGTAGACAAGGCCAGGCTGACCCGTCACATCCGCCATGCCTTGCAGGATAGGGCACAGATCACCTTGCGCGAACTGGTCGCCACCCAGCCACTGCAACAGGGCTTGGCAGAATTAGTGGCCTACCTGCAACTGGGCAGCGATGCATTCAACGCCGTGGTGGATGAGGACACGCCGGAAGTCATTCACTGGCGGGCTGAAGATGAAGATGGCGAGGCTGTGACGCGCAAGGCCCGCTTGCCTCGGGTGATTTTCATGCGCTGACCAGAGAACGAACCAGGAAATTCAACAGGGATGGACCAAGAGATCACCAGCGCTGCTGCCACTTCCGAACCCGATTTGTCGTCATTGCTGATCGGGCTGCTCAAGGGTGTGCAGTACCGGGAACAGGATGAGCGCCAGTGGGCAGCCCTGCTGAACCTGCAAGCCCGTGTGCGGGATTATGTGGCGGTACTCAATCTGGATTTGGTACTGGACGAGGCAGAGGGCTATGCCTTCCTGAAAAGCCGTCCGGAGCCTGCGGAGGACGATCCGGCGCCGCGCCTGCCTCGCCTGGTCGCGCGTCGCCCCCTGTCGTTTCCGGTCAGCCTGTTGCTGGCCTTGCTGCGCAAGAAGCTGGCCGAATTCGATGCCGGTGGCGGTGACACGCGTCTGGTGCTTTCGCGCGACGAGATTGTCGAGCTGGTGCGAGTTTTCCTGCCTGACGGGCCGAACGAGGCCAAGCTGATCGACCAGATCGAAGCCACCATCAACAAGGTGGTGGAGCTGGGCTTTCTGCACAAGCTCAAGCCCACCAGTGGTGGCGCAGCGGGGCAGGCCAATTACGAAGTTCGGCGCATCCTGAAGGCCTTTGTTGATGCGCAATGGCTAGCCGAGTTCGATGCCCGGCTGGCGGTCTACCAATCCGCCTTGTCGGGAACGGCGACGAGCCGGGAGGTGCGCGATGAGTGAGGCGCAGACCTTGGGACTGGATTTCGTGGCGGACGATGCGTTGTCGGGTTTTCGCCTTATCCGGCTGGAAGTGTTCAACTGGGGCACCTTCGACGGCCGGGTGTGGACGCTGCAACTGGACGGCAAGAATGGATTGCTCACCGGTGATATCGGTTCCGGCAAGTCCACACTGGTCGATGCCATTACCACGCTGCTGGTGCCGGCCCATCGCATCGCCTACAACAAGGCCGCCGGTGCGGACAGCAAGGAGCGAACCTTGCGTTCCTACGTGTTGGGGCACTACAAGTCCGAACGCAATGAGGTCACGGGAGCGGCCAAGCCGGTGTCCCTGCGTGACCATAACAGCTATTCCGTCATCCTGGGCGTGTTCCACAACGCAGGTTACGATCAGACTGTTAGCCTGGCACAGGTATTCTGGATGAAGGAGGCGCAAGGGCAGCCTGCTCGGTTCTTCCTCGGGGCAGAGCGTGGCCTGTCGATTGCGGAGGACTTCGCCAATTTCGGCTCCGACATTGCCGCCCTGCGCAAGAAGCTGCGCGGGATCGGCGCCGAACTGCACGACAGCTTTCCCCCCTATGCCGCGTGGTTCAGGCGTCGCTTCGGCATCGAGAGTGATCAGGCGCTGGAGTTGTTCCACCAGACGGTTTCGATGAAATCAGTGGGTAACCTGACTGACTTCGTGCGCAACCATATGCTGGAGCCTTTCGAGGTGGTATCGCGCATCCAGGCATTGATCGGACACTTCGACGATCTCAACCGCGCCCATCAGGCCGTACTCAAGGCCCAGCAACAGGTGGAATTGCTGACCCCGCTGGTGGCCGACTGCAAGCGTCATGGGGAGTTGGTGAGCGAGGTGAACCATCTGCGGCATTGTCGCGATGGCCTGCGTGCGCACTTCGCCAGCCTCAAATTGGCATTGCTGGACAAACGTCTCGGCCTGCTCGATGAAGAGTGGCAAAAGGTCGATGGACAGGTGCAACGCCTGGACAGCACGCGCGAGGAACAAGGTCGGCAGGTCGATGAACTGAAGCAGGCCATCAACGCCAACGGTGGCGACCGTCTTGAGCGGCTCGCCGCTGATATCCGCAAGAAAGAGCAACTGCGCGATGCGCGCAAGACCAAGGATGGGCGTTACCGTGACTTGGTGGCCGTCTTGGGGGAGGCAGCGCCCAGCGACGATGCCACCTTTACTACACAGCAGACACAATTCAAGGTGTGGCGGGAAGAAGTCATCAACCGCAATGCCGATCTCCAGAACATCCTGACCGAGCACGGCGTGAGCTTGCGGCAAGGCAAGCTGGAGCACGACCAATTGACTGCGGAAATCGACAGCCTCAAGCGCCGACGCAGCAACATCGACGACCAGCAGATCCAGATACGCGCCGCGCTGTGCACGGCACTGGGCCTGGATGCGGACGAGATGCCTTTCGCGGGCGAGTTGATTCAGGTACGTGAAGATGAGCGCGACTGGGAAGGTGCGGCCGAGCGACTGCTGCGCGGCTTCGGCCTGGCCCTGCTGGTGCCGGATGTCCACTACAAATCGGTGGCCGAGTGGGTGGACTCCAGCCATCTGCGCGGACGCTTGGTCTATTTCCATGTGCGGGCCCGCAAGACCTCGGATTTGCCGGAGCTACACCGAGATTCGTTGGTGAGGAAGCTCGCGATCAAGCCCGACTCGCCCCACTACGACTGGCTTGAACGTGAGCTTCCCCATCGGTTTGATGTGGCCTGCTGTGCCACACAGGAGCAATTCCGCCGGGAGACGCGCGCCATCACCCGCGCAGGCCAGATTAAAGACCCGAGCGGCCGGCACGAGAAAGACGACCGACACCGCATTGATGATCGTAGCCGCTACGTGCTCGGTTGGAGCAACAGTGCCAAGATTGCCGCACTGGAGGCCAAGCGTCGCCAGCTCGAAAGTCACCTCGGCGAGGTGGACAGTCAGATCGGCAAGATCGACGCCGAGCGCAAGGGGTTACAGGCCAGACTTGATGCACTGACCCGCCTGGAAGAGTTCACGAGCTTCGAAGAAATCGATTGGGCCCGCGTGGCGACAGACATCGCAGCGCTTGAAGATGAGCGCCAAATGCTGGAGCAGGCATCGGATGTCCTCAAACAATTGAATGAGCGCCTGCGGGAACTGCAGCAGGCACTCAAGGGCACCGAAGAGGAGCTGCAATCCGTTCGCGACCGACGTGCCAAGGTGGAGCAGCGCCGCTCGGACGCTCAGGAACTACGTCAGCAGACGACTTTGTTGGTTCAGGATGTCGTCGTTGATGCTGCGCTATCGAACACCCTGGAAGTCATGAGGGGCGATGCCTTGGGTGAACACCAGCTGACCGTGGAATCCTGCGATAACCGTGAGCAGGACGTCCGTACCTGGCTGCAAGCGCGGATTGATGCCGAGGATCTGAAACTCAAGCGCCTGGCCGAAAAGATAATCAAGGCGATGGCGTCATTCAAGGAGACCTTCAAGCTCGAAACGGCCGAGATGGATGCCAGTCTGGAAGCTGCCTTCGAGTTCGAGAACCTGCTGACGCAGCTCAATCGCGATGATCTGCCGCGCTTCGTGGCGCGCTTCAAGGAATTGCTGAACGTCAACACCATTAACGAGATCGCCAACTTCAATGCCCAGTTGGCGCGCGAGCGCGAAACCATCAAGGATCGCATCGCCCACATCAACAAGTCGCTCTCTGAAATCGACTACAACCCTGGACGCTACATCGTGCTGGAGTCGCAGGCCAGCCCCGATGCAGAGATCCGCGACTTCCAGCAGGATCTGCGTGCCTGTACCGAGGGCGCGGTGACGGGGTCCGACGACGCCCAATATTCCGAAGCCAAGTTCCTTCAGGTCAAGGCGATCATCGACCGATTCCGTGGCCGGGATGGCCTGTCGGAACAGGATCGGCGCTGGACCGCCAAGGTCACGGATGTGCGTAACTGGTTCCTGTTTGCGGCCAGCGAACGCTGGCGCGAGGACAACACGGAACACGAGCACTACTCGGACTCGGGCGGCAAGTCGGGCGGCCAGAAGGAGAAACTGGCCTACACCATTCTCGCCGCCAGCCTGGCCTACCAGTTCGGATTGGAATGGGGTGCAGTGCGTTCGCGTTCCTTCCGCTTCGTGGTCATCGACGAGGCGTTCGGGCGCGGATCGGACGAGTCGGCGCAATACGGTTTGAAGCTGTTCCGGCAACTCAATCTGCAATTGCTGATTATCACGCCGCTACAGAAGATTCACATCATCGAGCCCTTTGTATCCAGCGTAGGGTTCGTGCACAACGAGGGGGGCCGGGCCTCCAAATTGCGTAACCTGTCCATTGAGGAGTACCGCGCGCAGAAAGCCAAGGATGCTGCAGCCACGACGCAGCAGACTGCACAGGAGACTCCAGGGTGATGTGGACGACCCCGAAGGAGCTGAAAGCGCAGTTGGCTCGGCTGTGGGAACGAGGTGAACTGCTGCGAGATGGCGTGACCGGCAACAACCGATTTCCTTTGCGATTGGCCGTCAAAGGCCCCGCTTCGGCGGATATCACCGAACGTTTTGATGCCGTGCGCGTATGGGCAACGGAATTGGCCAATACCAGTCCCTTGCGTCTGGAGTGGCAGGAGGTTCGCCACCGGGTACAAGGATTGCAGAGGATTCCATCGGGCGGCTGGATTGACTCGATGGATGATGCGCTTGGCTGGCTCGGCAGGCGTCGAGAGTGGAATCGGTTTTCAAGCCTGGTTGAGATGACCCGGCTACAAAACCCATCCCTGTTGCCCTGGCTGGAAAAGCGGCCCCTGCAGGCACTTGAACTGGAAGAGGAGTGGCCCCGTTTGCTGGCCGTGGTGGAGTGGGTCAGACGGCATCCTCGGCCAGCGATCTACCTGCGCCAGGTGGACTTGCCCGGGGTGCACAGCAAGTTCGTCGAAAGACATCGTACCGTGTTGGCCGAGTTGCTTGACCTGGGCTTGCTTGCGGACGCTGTGGACACCGCCAAAACTGGAGTTGCACAGTTTGCTGCACGGTATGGTTTTCTTGATAAACCTGCACGGATTCGCTTCCGCATCCTCGATCCCTCGATTCACGCCGTCGCCGGGACGTCGTGTCCAGACGTCACGCTGGACGCCGGCAGTTTCAGCCATCTGGCCATCGAGGTGCGACGGGTATTCATCACCGAGAATGAAACCAACTTCCTGGCCTTGCCGAACATACCGGGGGCGATCGCCATCTTTGGCTCCGGATACGGCTGGGGAGCGCTCGCCCAGGCTCGGTGGCTGGAGCGATGCGCGATCCATTATTGGGGCGACATCGATACCCATGGCTTTGCAATCCTGGATCAACTGCGGCATCACTTCGGCCACGTCGAGTCGTTCCTCATGGATCGGGCCTCGCTTGATGCCCACGTGGCTTTCTGGGGGCGGGAGGAAAAGCCACAACGGGGTGACCTACACAGGCTGACGCAAGAAGAGCTGCGCCTCTACGACGACCTGCGTGACAACCGCATCCGCGAAGGGTTGCGACTGGAACAGGAGCATCTGAGCTTCGGTTGGGTACGTGAGCGGATTGACCAATTGTTGCAACAAGACTGAATAAAGACTATAATAAGTCTTTCTCGGATCAATGGAGGCAGAGGAGCCATGCGCTACTCATCACAAGTCAAACCCATCAGTTACCTCAAGGCAAACGCCGCCGAAGTTTTGGCGCAATTGACCGAGGGGCGAGAGCCGCTTGTAATCACCCAGAACGGGGAGGCCAAGGCCGTCATTCAGGATGTTGCCTCCTACGAAGAAACGCAGGAAACGTTGGCGCTACTGAAAATTCTTGCGCTGGGCAATGCGCAGATCGAGGCGGGCAAGGTAAAACCGGTGCGTGACGTTGTCGCCAGGCTGCGGGCCAAGTAGGCTTCAAGTAATGGCCGGACGCAAGTACGAGGTCTTGCTGACCAAGGATGCCGAGCAGGATTTGGAGTCGATCTACGACTGCATCGCTGAATTCGACTGCAAGGCCAACGCCGACTACGTCCTGGATCGTTTGTTGGAGGTCGTCGAAAGCCTAACGGCGTTCCCAGAGCGTGGCGCCTATCCCAAGGAACTGGTTGCCCTCGGCATTCGGGATTATCGGCAGACTGCCTTCAAGCCCTATCGAGTGATCTACCGTGTCATGGGTCAGAAGGTCTACATCTACCTGATCGCCGATGGTCGGCGGGATATGCAGTCACTCTTGGCGCGGCGTCTACTTGGGGGGTGACAATCAAGAGCGCGTAGAAAACCGCAGACGTGCTCATTGGCCCCAATAGCGAGTTATTCGATAGTAGACTTCCCGCCACCAGTAAAATCATGGGGTTCGCTTCGGCGTGCCCGGTCTTTTGCGCCGGCCGTCACGCCTCATTCACAACGAGGCATAGAAAAGCCGGGGACGCGAGGCCCGCCAACCGGCGGGACAATTCCGTGCGACCGTCGGCCTTTCGTCTGCGACTTTCCGCGCGCTCCGGTCACCTACCGCCCTCGCCCGCGGCTCAAGTCCTTGCAGCCAACGGCCCGGCATCTGGCCTTCGGTTCGTCGGCACGACGCCCCTGTTTTTCCGCGGTGGCGCCGTTTCGACTGTAGTTTTCCGGCTGTATGCCGTTATGTCAGGGATGGGGCGGGGTGCGCCCGCCGAACTGCTAGAATCGCGTGCACCGCGTGCTCCGGCGCACGGCACGGGGGTGTTCACAGGCCGGCCCTGCATCCCGCACGCAATACTCTTCGCCCACAAGAACAGGGAGAACTCGATGGAAGGTGAAGCCAGAAAGCCCGGCGAACGCCGTTTGCAGATCCTGCAGACGCTGGCCGCGATGCTGGAGGAACCGCAACCGGAAAAGATCACGACCGCCGCGCTCGCGGCGCGCATCGGCGTATCGGAGGCCGCGCTCTACCGGCACTTTTCCAGCAAGGCACAGATGTACGAGGGGCTCATCGAATTCATCGAACAGACGCTGTTCGGCCTGATCGCGCGCATCACGGCTGAAACCCCGGCCGCGGCGGCGCAGGTTGAGGCGATCGTGGCGATGCTGCTGAATTTCGCGGCGAAGAATCCGGGCATGACGCGTGTGCTGATCGGCGAGGCACTGGTGCACGAGAACGAGCGCCTGCAAAAACGCATCAACCAGTTGCACGACCGCATCGAGGCGCAACTCAGGCAATGCCTGCGCCTCGGCGGCGACCGTCTGGCCGAGCACAGCGCGCCACTCGCCAACCTGCTGCAATGCGTGGTGGTGGGCCGCTGGCACCAGTTCGCCAAGAGCGGCTTCACGCGCGCGCCGGGCGGCGACCTCGACCTCTTGCTGGCGCGCCTGCTCGACGCTCACCCCGCCTGAGCGGCGGCGGGGCCGCACACCGGGCAGGCCGGGTCGCGTGGCACCTTCATCACGCGCACCTCTGCGCGCAGTGCATCCCATAGCAGCAAGCGTCCGGTGAGGGTTTCGCCGACGCCGGCGACGAGCTTCAATGCCTCGGTCGCCTGCATGGCGCCCACGACGCCAACCAGCGGCGCGAATACACCGGCCTCGGCACAGCGCACTTCCGGTTCGCCGGCTGCATCGGGAAACAGGCAGTGGTAGCACGGCCCATCGCCGTGGCCCGGCTGATATACCGCGACCTGGCCAAAAAAGCCGATGGCGGCCCCCGACACCAGCGGTTTCTTTCGCGCCACGCAGGCGCGGTTGACGGCGTGACGCGTGGCGAAGTTGTCCGACGCATCGATCACCAGGTCCACCGTCGCCACGACCGCGTGCAGCGCGTCGCCGTCGAGCGTGTCCGGCAGCGCCCGAACATCGATTTCCGGGTTGATCGCGCGCACGCTCGCGGCCAGTGACTCGGCCTTGTTCACGCCGATGGACGCGGTGGCGTGGCCGATCTGGCGTTGCAGGTTGGTGAGGTCGACCGTGTCGCCATCGGCCAGCACGAGCCGGCCGACGCCCGCCGCGCCGAGATAGAGCGCGACCGGGCAGCCCAGGCCGCCGGCACCGACGATCAGCACCGAGGCGCCGGCCATGCGCGCCTGGCCGTCGACGCCGACTTCGGGCAGCAGGATGTGGCGGCTGTAGCGCAGCAGCTGGGCGTCGTTCAGTTCCATGGGGAAGGCGCTACTTGTAGCGGCGCCATTCTTCCGGGGTGTCGTCGCGGTCGCCGTGCAGATGGGATTCGTAGACGCGCATGAACGCGCGCTGCGACTTGATGTCGGGTTCGTTGGCGGCGACGTTGCGTCGCTGCACGCTCTCGCAGAAATAGGCCATGGCGCGCCGAAGCTTCGACAGCAGACTGTTGTCGAGGTGGAAACCCTGATGCGCGAGCGCGGTCTCCAGACCTTCGAGGGTATATTCACAGACGCTGTAGCGTACCACCAGACAGCGCCCGTCCTCCCGGCACGTCACGCTCAGGCCTTCCAGGCCCTGCAGCAGCACGTGCGCGCGCGCGGCCTGGCCCACCGGCAGTTCGTGGAAGACGATCTCACGAATTTTCTCGAGGTCGCAGGGGCGCATGGTATCCCATCCGGACAGCAGGGGTTCAGTATAGCGCCAACCGCGGCCGGGGGAAGCCCCGTCGCCGCGTCAGCGCCCCTGCAGGATTTGCAGGCCTTTCAGCAGGTTGAGCGCCTGGTTCACCTGGAAATCGTTCTTCGACACGATCTCGCCCGGTTCGAGCGGGGTGGCCTTCTTCCCCTTGCCCGGCTTGTCCGCGGGCGGCGCCTTGATCGTGTCGGCTGGCTTCGCCGGTGCGGGGGCGGGCGCCGGTTCCGATCCCGCCGGGTTGGCCAGATGCTTGTCGAGATCGGCCTCGCGAATACCGAAGCTCTCTTCCGATTCAGGCATCGCGGGATCCTCGACGGTGATGTCAGGTTCGATGCCCTTGGCCTGGATGGAGCGGCCGCTCGGCGTGAAATAGCGTGCGGTGGTGAGCTTGATCGCGGTGCTGTTGCCGAGCGGCAGGATGGTCTGCACCGAGCCCTTGCCGAAGGTGCGGGTGCCCATGACCACCGCGCGCTTGTGGTCCTGCAGCGCGCCGGCGACGATTTCGGAGGCCGAGGCGGAACCCCCGTTGACCAGCACCACCATCGGCACCTGCTTGACGCCTTCGGGCAGGTCCTTCAGAAAGTCCATCTGCATCGGGCGCAGGTAGTGTTCGCGACTGGCGGTGAGGCGCATGCGCGCATCCTCGGTGCGGCCCTCGGTGTAGACGACGAGGCTGTCCGGCTTGACGAAGGCCGCGGTGACGGCGACGGCACCGTTCAACAGGCCGCCGGGGTCGTTGCGCAGGTCGAGGATGAGACCTTTCAATGGCGCCTTGTTGTCCTTGTAGAGTTTCTGCAGCGCCTCGACGAGCAGTTCGCCGGTGTGTTCCTGGAACTGGGTGACGCGCACGTAGCCGTAGCCGGAGTCCAGCATGGTCGACTTGACGCTGCGGATCTTGATGACGGCGCGGGTGAGGGTAAGGACGACCGGCTTGTCCACGCCCTTGCGTGCGATGGTGAGCTTGATCGACGAGCCGGGCTTGCCGCGCATGCGCTTGACCGCGTCGTTCAGCGTCATGCCCTTGACCGGCGTGTCGTCGAGCTTGACGATGAGATCGCCCGCCTTGACGCCGGCCTTGAACGCCGGGGTGTCCTCGATCGGTGCGACCACCTTGACGAAGCCGTCTTCCATGCCGACCTCGATGCCCAGGCCGCCGAATTCGCCCTGGGTGCCGACCTGCAGGTCCTTGAAGGCTTCGGCATCGAGATACGCCGAATGCGGATCGAGCCCGGTCAGCATGCCGTTGATGGCCTCGTTGATGAGCTTCTTGTCCTCGACCGGCTCGACGTAGTCGCTCTTGATGCGTGCAAACACTTCGGTGAAGGCGCGCAGCTCCTCGACCGGCAGCGGCGTGTCGGCCGACTTGTTGGCGATGGCCGAGAGATTGACGGTCAGCGCGGCGCCGGCGACGAGGCCCGCCAGGCCGACAAGAATGAGTTTTGTCTTTTGCGTCATTGCTTATTTCACCCACACCAGGGGATTCAGGGGGCGGCTCTGGTGCCGCATTTCGAAATACAGACCGGTATCGGGCTGGCCACCGCTGTTGCCGACCGTGGCGATCGCATCGCCGGGCTGGACCTGCTCGCCCACCTGCTTATACAGACTTTCATTGTTGCTGTACAGGCTCATGTAGCCTTCGCCGTGGTCGACGATGATGAGGTTGCCAAAGCCGCGCAGCCATTCGGAAAACACCACCCTTCCGGCCGCGATCGCCTTGACCGCGGTGCCTTGCGCGGCGCGGATGAACACGCCCTTCCAGCTCACGCCGCCATCCTCCCTCGGAGCGCCAAACCGGTTCATGAGTTCCCCGGGCACCGGCAGCCGCAGGCTGCCCCGCAGTTGCGAAAACGGCCGGTCGGCACGAAACGGCACCGGGGTTTCGGTGTTCACCGCCAGCGGCGGCCGCGGCGCATCGGGCGCTGCGCGCCCCGGCGCCCTGGCCTTGGCCTGCGCCTCGCGTGCGGCACGGGCGCGTGCCGCGTCGCGCGCGGCCTGCTGCGCCATCAGCCGGTTGAGCCGCTCGACCAGTTGCGTGAGGTTGCGCTCGTCGCGCTGCAAAGTGCTGATTTCACGCCGCTGCCGGCGAATCTGCGCGGAGAGCGTGTCGAGCACCTGTGCGCGCGCCGTGCGCTCGGCGAACAACCTTTGCTGCTCGGTCTCGCGTGCCGTGCGCAGCTGCACGAGGCGGGCGTTCTTCTGCTCGATCCTGTCGCGCAGGGCGGCAAGCGTGGCGAGCTCGCTGCGCAGCGCTTCGATCTGCCCCTGCTGGGCGCGCGAAATGTGCGCGAGGTACCGCAGTTCGCGCGCGGTCTGGTTGGGGTCGTTGCCGTCGAGCAGCAGGCGCAGGGCGTCCGCCTCGCCGCGCCGGTGTGCCGCGCGCAAGGCATCCGCCAGGCGGACCTGCTGCGCGCGCACCCGTGCCTCGACGCTTTCCGCCTGACGGTTCAGCGCGGCGAGATCGCCGCTGGTCTGCTGGCGCGCGCTGTCCAGTTCGCGCAGGGCCCGCACCGCATCGCTGATGGCACGCTCGGATGCGCGCAGTTCGTCGGCGGCCTCTTTCTGGGTCGCCTCGGTGTGACGGGCCTCCTGTTGCAGGGCGTCGAGGCGGCGCTTGAGGGCGTCGAGTTCGGACTGTCTGCCGGCAACCGAGTCGGCTACGGCGGCCAGTGGCAGGGTCAGTACCGCGAGGGCAAAAAAGGAGCGCAGCTTCACCCGGCGAAGCTTAACGCAGACGTCCCGCGTTCACTCGAAATGGAGCAGGGACTGACCGGTCATTTCCGGCGGCTTGGGGAGCCCCATCATGTCGAGCAGGGTGGGGGCGATGTCCTCCAGCGCACCGGTCTCGGCCACGCTGGCGCGGCGACGCCCGACGTAGATGAACGGCACCAGGTTCATGGTATGGGCGGTGTACGGCTGCCCGGTGACCGCATCGCGCATCAGTTCGGCGTTGCCATGGTCGGCGGTGATGAGGACCTCGCCGCCGCGCGCGAGTTGCGCGGCGACCACCTTGCCCAGGCAGATGTCGACCGTCTCGATCGCCCGGGTCGCCGCCGCCAGATCGCCGGTGTGGCCGACCATGTCGGGATTGGCATAGTTGCAGATGATGAGGTCGTACTGCTTGCCCTCGATCGCCGCGACCAGCTTGGCCGTCACCTCGAAGGCGCTCATTTCTGGCTTCAGGTCGTAGGTGGCGACGTCGGGCGATGACACCAGCACGCGGTCCTCGCCGGGGGCGGATATCTCCTCGCCGCCGTTGAAGAAGAAGGTGACGTGCGGATATTTCTCCGTCTCGGCGATGCGTAACTGGCGCAGGCCGAGGTTGGCGACGTATTCGCCCAGCCCGTTCTTGATGCGCTCGGGCGGAAAGGCCACGGAGACATCGAAATCGTCGCTGTAGCCGGTAAGGGTGCAATAGGTGGCGAGGCGCGGCGTGACTTCACGCTCGAACTCGCCGAAATCCTTTTCGATGAATGGCCGCGACAACTGCCGCGCGCGGTCGGAGCGGAAGTTGAGGAACACCACCGCGTCGCCATCTTCCATTGTCACCGGTTTGCCGTCGGGTGGCAGGATGGCGGTAGCCTTGACGAACTCGTCGGTTTCCCCGCGCGCATAGGCGGCCTCCAGTCCGGCGAGCGGATTCTCCGCCCGGAACTCGGCGCGCCCCTGAGTGAGGAGGTCGTAGGCGGCCTTCACCCGCTGCCAGCGGCGGTCCCGGTCCATGGCGTAGTAGCGGCCGATCATCGACGCGATGTGACCGACACCGGTCTGTTCGATCTTGCCGAGGAGGCGGTGCAGGTAGATTTCGGCGCTCTTGGGCGGGGTGTCGCGGCCGTCGAGGAACACGTGCAGACACACCTTGTGCAGGTTTTCGCGCGCGGCCAGATCGAGCAGCGCGTGAAAATGCGTTTCGTGACTGTGCACCCCGCCGTCGGACAGCAGGCCCAGCACATGCAGCGTCTTGCCGTGGTCGCGCGCCAGATGCACGGCGTTGAGGAGCGCCGGATTGGCGTAGAAATACCCGGACTCGATGGCGCGGTCGATGCGGGTGAATTCCTGGTACACCACACGTCCCGCGCCGATGTTGAGATGTCCGACCTCGGAATTGCCCATCTGACCCTTGGGCAGGCCGACCTCCGACTCGGAGGCGTGGATTTCGGTGTGCGGGCATTCCTTCCACAGACGGTCGAAGTTCGGCTTGTTCGCCTGGGCGATGGCATTGTCGGCACGTTCGGCACGGCAGCCGAAGCCGTCGAGGATGATGAGAAGGGCCGGCACGGTCTTCATGAAAAAATTTATCTAATCCGTCTCGTTCTTGTGGAAATATTTTAATATATGCGTGATTGCTAATCTATAGAGAGGTCCCTCCGGCCGGGGCATCGTGACCGGGGCGCCTCGCGCATCGGGACCCAAACTGGCTAGGGTACACCAGGAAAAGGATCGAGGTAATGAACATGGCAGCTGATTGGGACGAGATCGACCTGTTAGACAAGGACGAGCACATCGAGCAGGCGTCGCGCGCGATGAAAGCGATGTCGCACCCGCTGCGCCTGAAGATCCTGTGTGTCCTGGGTGACAAGGAAGTGAGCGTGCAAGACATCGTCGACCATGTCGGCACCTCGCAGAGCAACATCTCGCAGCACCTCGCGATCCTGCGCGACAAGGGCGTGCTGCGCACCCGCAAGGACGCCAACCGCGTCTATTACCGCGTCGGCGACACCCGCACCCTGAAGCTGCTCGGCATGATGCGCGACGTGTTCTGCGGCTTCACCAAGTAAGTCTTTCGCATCACCGTCTTGAACAAAGGCGGCCGGCAGGATATACAGGAAGCGTGTTCCTCATCCGGCCGGGAAATCGCCTGCGCGTCAGCGATCACCGCCTGTTTCGCGCATGGACAGCCTCGAGCTCCCGCTGATTTCGGTCCTCATGCCCTGCCACAATGCCGCGCCCTACGTGGGCGAGGCGGTGGCGAGCGTGCTCGCGCAGACATATCCGCACGTGCAATTGGTGATCGTCGACGACGGCTCGACCGACGGTTCGTCGGAGATCCTGCAACAGCTCGCCACGGCGCACCCCGAGTGCATCACCCTCGTCTACCAGAACCGCGCCGGCCCCTGGGCTGCGCGCAACCACGCGCTGGCACGCGCGCATGGCCAATTCATCGCTTTTCTCGACGCCGACGACACCTGGGTGCCGGAAGCCCTGGCACGCCTGCACGCCGCCCTGGACAGCGCGCGCGCCGACATTGCCTGGGGCGGCTGGCAGACCACGGGCGCCGTCGCGACCGTCCCACAGCCCCACCTGCCGCCCGCGGCCGACGCCGCCGGGGCGCTCGAGCATGCGTTCGAGCACGGCACCTGGCCGCTCAATGCCCTGCTCATCCATCGCCCGCGGCTCGACGCCCTGCACGGGTTTTCCGAACGCCTGCCGACGGCGATGAATTTCGACCTCTGGCTGCGCCTGCTGGCGGGCGCCCCGGTGCTCGCCAGCGTGCCTGAAACGCTCGCGCAGCGCCGCCTGTACCCGCGCGGCGACGCGCGCATCCCGCAATGGCAGCAGGTCTCCGACGCGGTCGCGGTGCGCCGCGACTTCGCCCGCCGTCACCCGGACGCCGTCGCGCACTACACCCCGGCGCGCCTCGACGAACTGATCTACACCCCCCTGCTGCGCGAGGCCTATCGCTGCCACTGGCGCCACGACACCGAATCGGCGCGCCGCCTGTTCCGGCGGGCGTTCCGCCAGGCCGACTGGAAAGCGGGCGATCTCAAGCATCTGCTGGCGAGCCTGTTGCCGGCGACGGCGTACCGGATGCTGGCGGATGCCGTGACGGGGCGACGCAGCACGCAGACCGGGAGGTAGGATTGCCGATTCGGCTCGCGCATGCGCCGTGCGCGGACGCCACAGCCTGGCTTCCGTCCTTGCACACCCGCCACACCCGACCCACCGAAGGTCAAGCACGCCGGTTGCCAGGGTGGCTGGCCTGGCATACCGCTTGCAGCAGCCTCGCACGACATACAATAGGCGTTCTCATGACTTCCCGCATTGTCGCGCCCCGATCCATTACACACCCAACACCTCCCCGCGCGGACGCGGCCCGCGCCAGGCGGCGCGACGCCGTGTCCCGTTCTCCATCGGGATGCGATATCGTCACTTGCGCGCATCTCTCGACAGCCGGTGCAGCGGCGATACGCCCGCATGACGGCGCGTCCGCCACGAGAGCCGTGCGCGTCCGTGGTGTCCAACGATATCCCGTCAGGGTCGTGACCCAATCGAGATGAACCTCGGCCAACGCATCCGCAGGGGGACTGCCTGGTTGCTGGCCGGCAATGTCGGACGCCGCTTCCTCGAATTCGCATTCGGCATTGCGCTGGCGCGTCTGCTCGTGCCGGCCGATTTCGGCATGATGGTCACCATCTCCGTCTTCACGGGATTTGCCGGCATGATCATGAGCGGCGGCATGGGACAGTCGCTGATCCGCGCCCAAAGCGCGACCGAACAGGATTTTCGCGCCATCTTCACCATGCAGATGGCGCTCAGCGCCATGCTCTACGCCCTTCTGTTCGCCGCCGCGCCCTTCGTCGCCGACTATTTCCATCACCCGCTGTATGCCGATCTGCTGCGCGTCTCCGCGCTGGTGTTTTTCCTGCGCCCGTCGGCGCTCATGCGCACGGCCTGGCTCAACCGCGAGATGGACTTCAGGAAACGCTCGTTCGCAGCGGTCGTCACCGGACTCGTCACGGGCGTCTGCGGGGTGTGGATGGCCTGGCGCGGCTTCGGTGTCTGGAGCCTGGTCGCTTCGGGACTGGTCGGCGCATTCGTCAACAACCTGCTGCTGATGCTGATCACCCCGCTGAAGCTGCGCCCCAGCTTCGACATCGCCGCGATGCGGCGCCACAGCAGCTATGGCTTCAAGATCACGGTCAACGACTTTCTTGGCTACCTCACGCGGGAAAGCAAGAATCTCCTGCTCAGCAAGCTCGCCGGCGCCTCCTTCCTCGGTCTTTTCAACAAGAGCGAAAGCCTCGGGCGGATGCCCAACGATCTTGTCATGCCGGCAACCATGCAGCCCCTGTTCCGCGCAATGGGCAAGATCCAGGACGACCTCGACCAGACCCGCTACCTGTACTACCGGTCGATCACCTTGTTGATGGTGTACACGACGCCGCTTTACGTCGGCATGTGGTGGACGGCCGAACCGTTCATTGCAGTGGTCTACGGTGAGAAATGGCTCCCCGTGGCCGAACCGATGCGAATACTGGTCATCGCCGGGCTGTTTTTTACGGTGATGTTCCCCAGCGGCGTCCTGCTCGATGCACGGAACCGGCTCACCCAGGAAATGTACGTGCTCGTCGCGCGCCTGTTCGTCATTCTGGCCGCCTGCTACATCGGTCTGCGGTGGGGGCTCACCGGCGTGGCCTGGGGGCTGGTCTTCAGCTATTTCTTCGGTACGACCGCCGTCCATATCCTGGTCTGCCGCACCCTGCGTACGCGCGCACGGGACTTGCTCCCTGCCATCCTGCCGGGCCTGGCTTTGAACGTGATGCTGTTCGCCCTGCTTGCACTCGCCGACACCCTGCTCGCCGCTTACCGGAACACCGTGCCGCTGGCCTATCTGGCATTGATGGCCCTCATCGGGACGGTGCTGTATGCGGCGATGTTCCTGTTCCTGCCCATTCCCGCCTTGCGGGGCGAAGCGGAACGATGGCGCCGGCAGGCGGCGCGCGCCCTCCGGCTCCCTTCCTCCCTGCTCCCCCATCCGAAAAGGACTGATCAATGACCGCGACCCGCCCCAAGATATTCGGTATCGGCCTGTCGAAGACCGGAACCACCAGTCTTGCACACGCGCTCGAAATTCTGGGCTACAGAACCAAGGACTATCCGGGTCTCAGCCGTTATCGCGCAGGGGACCTGTCATCCGTCGATCTCGCGGTGGTCGATGCGTACGACGCCCTGACCGATACGCCCATCCCCAGCTTCTACCGCGAGCTGGACCAACGCTATCCGGGCGCGAAATTCATTCTGACGGTGCGCGCAGCCGAAGGCTGGCTGAAGTCCTGCAAGAAGCAGTTCAATGAGAAGCTCGCCGCCAAACAGAACGAGGCGCACAACCAGCTTTTCCTGGATCTCTACGGTTGCACGGCATTCGAAGAACAACGCTTTCGCGACGGATATGACAGATTCGTTCGCGGCGTCCTGGACTATTTCAGGGATCGGCCGGGCGATCTTCTGGTCATCGATGTGACCGCCGGCGAGGGGTGGGAAAAGCTGTGTCCGTTTCTCGGCTGTGCCGCACCGGACCTGCCCTTCCCCAAGGCCAACGTCACCCAGATCAGTTGGATGAACATCAACGACATCGTGGCGATCGCCAGGGAGGCGGGGCGCGCCGCCTTGAAAGCCTGCGAGGCGCAGCGCTCGGCCCGCCCGTTGCAGCAGGCGCTGCGAACCTTGCGCGGCGGCGATGCGGCTGCCGTGGAGCGGACCGCCCGCAAGACCCATGACCTGATCGCGGAAGGATTGAGCACGCTCAATCCCCAGGTCCCGATGCTGTCCGCCTCAACCCCTGCCGTTTCCCACCACGACCGTGCCAGATGGAACCACGTCTGGCTCGTGGATCCGCTCGATGGCGTTGCCGGGTTTCTCGCCGGGACCGGGCACTTCACGGTAAACATCGCCTTGGTTCAGGACGGCGTGCCAATCTACGGTGTGGTCTACGCTCCCGTGACCGACACGGCCTTTTACGCCCGCCTGGGACAGGGCGCCTTCATGGCGCACGGCAGCGACGCACCGCAACAACTCGGCGCGGACGCGGCGCCCGGCACCATCGATGCCGCTCACGCATTCCCCCTGACGAACGACGGAAGCCTTGCACTCAGGATGTGCTGCGTTGCCGCGAACCGGATGGCGTCGTGCATCTGCAACGATGCATGCCGGGAATGGCAGACCGCGGCCGCGCAGCTCATCGCGACGACGGCCGGCAAGCGCGTCTACGACTGCCACACCGGCCAGGCGCTCCGCTACAACACGGAACACCTGACCCATGGCTGCGTCGCGGTCGAATCCGACGCCCAGGTCATACAATGAATCCGCCCCCGTCCTCACCGCAGAATGGCAATTGCAGGGACCTGGCGGACCGTATGCTGTGACAATGACAACACAGGAAGGACACCGACAATCGATGCAAGGCAGTGAAAAAAAGATCGTCTACGTGAAGTTTCTGGAAGCGGAAACTTACCGCGAGAACGGCCGCCACATCTTCGCGGTCCTGAATCCGTTTCTGCTCGCGGGATATCGGGTGTGCCTCGACGACACGGTGCGGCAACGGCTGGCGGAACTCTTCGGTGATTCCGTGGCGGACTGGCCGCCTCCCGCACGGCTGGCCATGTCCCTGCCAGGCCTCGAAATCGTCGCGTCGCCGCCGCCTGCGGCTGAAAGGGGCCTCTATATTTTCGACAGGAAGGACGCCGGACTCGGCGCCCGTTCCTGGCGCCAGTGCCTGCGGATCCGCTTCGACCTGTTTTCGCCCTTCCATTTCTCGAAGCCGGTCCTGCTCCCCTATAACGTGCATCCGATGCACGCCACCCGCGTTACCGGCGAGAGTCTGCATGCGCTGAGAAATCTCCCGCGCCGGCTCCGGGTCCTTTTCGCAGGCGACATGCAGGGATACAAACGGCGATGGATCAAGCATCCAAAGGAAAAGCTCTCGCGCATCGACGTCATCTCGACGGTGAAGGCGCGCCTGGGCGACCGTCTCGAACTTGCGATGACGGCTGAAGACCTGGCGCGCCTGCTGGATTCCACGTACGTGCGAAAATTCGTCCTCGTCGACAACGACGGCGCCCGGGTTCCGTGGGATCGCTGGATGGACGTCATCGCACGTGCGGATTTCTTTCTTTGCCCGCCGGGAATCGTCATGCCGATGTCCCACAATCTCATCGAGGCGATGGCCATCGGCACGATTCCGATCACCAGCTATCCGGAGTGGATCTCTCCCCGACTCGAACACATGAAGAACTGCATCGTTTTCGACAATGAGGACGACCTGATCGAAAAGATCCATCTGGCCCTCGAAATGAGCGAGGCCCAAAAAGCCGAGCTGCGCGACAATGCCGTGAAATATTACGAACAAAACCTGCGTCCCGAAACCTTCGTCGAAAAGATCGAGGTACGTGACGACACGCTGCTGGACGTGCTGATGTACTCGGAATACAACGTGGCGAAGAATCCGAAAAAACTGAACCGACGATCGGTGCTGATGCGCGGCGAGGATGCGGTCGGTCGCTGGGCGTCGCTGGCAGGACTGTGGCGATGACCCGTTTTCTTCTCCCGGCACGCACCACGCACAGGAACCTGACGCCGTGACGGACCAACCCATCTTCATCTTCTCCGCCGGCTGGCGCTCAGGCAGCACCATGCTGCAGCGGCTCATCACGGGAACGCAGGCGGCACTGATCTGGGGCGAGGCCGGCGGCGCGCTGGATCGGCTTGCCGATACGCACGCCTGTTACGAGCAGATGCTCGGCCCGGGCGGCCAGCGCTTCAAGCATGGCTTCGGTGGAAACGGCGCCAAGGAATACGAAGCTTTCACGGCCGCCGGCAAGGACGGTTTCAACAAGTGGATTGCGTGCATGAATCCCCCCGCGGGCGTATTCAGAAATGCGTTCCACTCATTTTTCGACAGCGTTTACGCGCGTCCCGCTGCCGAGCTCGGCTACGCGCGCTGGGGCATCAAGGAAGTGCAGTCGGGCATCGAAGCCGCACGCTTCCTGCACCAACTCTACCCGGCTGCCCACTTCATTTTCCTGGTGCGCCATCCGTACGACTGCCTGACGTCAATCAAGCGGCGCGACTGGCTCGACCGGCCCGGCGACCCGCAGGCTCTCGAATATTACGCGCGCCACTGGGCGCGGCTCGCCGGTGAATTCCGCGCCGCGGACTTCGGTCAGCTCGTCAAGTACGAGGATCTGGTTTCGGACACTCAGGCCCAGGAACGGCTGGGCCGCCACATCGGCGTCGCCGACCTGTCCGGCCAGTTCACGCAAGTGAACCGGGCGGACTGGCAAAGCCACCATGACCAGGGGCTCGGCTTCATGGAACGACGGCGTCTGTCCCGCATCGTGGATGCCGAAATGAGACGCTACGGCTATGAATGAGTCACGGGAAAAGTTGCTCCCGGCGCACGCCGGTGGCGACGCCGGCACGCCAGTGATTTCCGTCATCATGCCGAACTACAATGGTGGCGCGTTCCTCTCACGCGCCATCGAGAGCGTGCGGGGCCAGTCGTTCAACAGGCTCGAACTCATCCTGGTCGACGATGGCTCGGACGATGACAGCCTCGCCATCGCACACGCCGTCGGGGACGCCCGCGTCCGTGTCATCGAGCAGAAGCACGAAGGCGTCTGCGCAGCGCGCAATCGCGGCATCCGCGAAGCGCGCGGTGCCTGCATCGCCTTCCTCGATTCGGACGACACCTGGGCGCCCGACTGCCTCGAACGTCTGCACGACGCGCTCTCGCGAACGCCTTCTGCCGCACTTGCCTATTGCGGCTGGCAGAATGTCGGCCTCGCGGGCGAACGGGGCGAGCCCTACATTCCACCCGACTACGAGATCCCGGAAAAAATGGAACGATGGCTACAGAATTGCCGCTGGCCGATACACGCCGCACTGACCCGCACCGCCGCCATCCGGGACGCGGGGGGATTCAATCCGCAATTTCCGACTTCCGAGGATTTTCTCCTCTGGCTGAAGATCGTGGCGCGGCATCCGATCGTTCGCGTTCCCGAGGTGCTGGCATTCTACTTCCACCACGAAGGGCCGCGGGCGACAGCCAATCTGTTGCGCATGGCGGTCAACCACCTCGGCGCCCAGGAGCACTTTCTGGCGCACAATCCGGCGCTTCGCACGACACTGGGGGCGCGAAAACTCCGCGAGCTTACGGTCGGCGAAATGCTCAGGCGGGGCTATCAGTGCTACTGGGGCGACGACCTGCACTCTGCGCGCGCGATATTTCGCCAGGTCATGAAACGTGGCTACGGAAGCGCGACGGACTGGAAACGCATGCTGCCCGCGCTGCTGCCCTGGCGCCTGCATCGCTGGCTGGTCGGCAGACATTCGTCAGGCCATCCGGAAAACCCGCACCATCATGCGTCGCGATGAACGAAAACAGCGCCACACGCGCACCCCGGTACCCCGAAAACAGATTCGTCAGCCCGCACATCCATGAAAACGCATAGCGAAAGCCGTCCATCCTTCACGCGTTCACGCCCGAAATGGCCGCGCGTCGCCCTGGCGCTGGGAACGGTCGGCGCCATCGCCGCTGGATGTTTTCTCTTCTATCCCTACCTCAAGGGCGGATATGACCGGCTACGCGGAAACCTGACCCAGACATTCGTCGACGATACGGCGCGCGCCGGCCTCAAGCGACATCACGCCGGGGCCAACTGGCTGGGCACGTTCAGCGTGAGCGTGATGGATTACGACAATGACGGCCACGCCGACCTGTTCGTCAACAATCACGAGCGTCACCGGCCATACTTTTACCGAAACAACGGTGACGCGACGTTTTCCGAGGTGTATGAGGAAATCGGCATTTTGGAAAACCCGGTCGGGCCGGTCTTCGGGGCACCACGGATTTCTTCCGCAACACCCGGTTTCTTCGTCTGGCTCGACCCCGCCACCCGCCTCAGCGGCACCTGGCATATTCGCTGGATCGCGCCGGCGGCCACGCCGGTCAGCGGCACGCTGACCACCAACGCCAGGATCGCGCGCGCCGAGAAGGTCGGTTTTTCCGCGACAGACACCCTGCGCACCGAGGAGAGTGTGATCCATTTCACCGGCGTTGCCGATGGCACACCCAAGGGCATCGATTTCACCAGCACCTTCCCGGAATCCACGGTCGAGTTCGATCTTCGCTACGATGGCAAGGCCGAACCGCAGCGTGTCCACATCGGCCCGCGCGGCGTCACGCCGCCGGCGCTGCCGCTCTCACTGAGTCTGGGCGACCGCCACGCGACGGTCTGGGGCGATTTCGACAACGATGGCCGCACGGATCTGTTCGTGACGCGCGGAGCGATGGTCGGCCTGCTGAAGCCACCCCATGGCGCGAAACACGAGGAGCTGTTCAGGAACGGTCCCGACGCCCGCTTCACCAACGTCATCCGTGAATCCGGTATTCGCAACGACTATGGGCGCGGGCGGGACGCACAGTGGGTCGACTACGACAACGACGGCCGGCTGGATCTGTACGTCAGCAACCTGGGCAGCAGGAATCTGCTCTTCCGCAATCTCGGTCATGGCGTGTTCGAGGAAACGGCTGTCGGCGCCGGGCTCGACCTCACCGGCCCGACCCATTTCGTGTGGGCCGATTTCAACGGGGACCGGCATCCCGACATCCTCTTCTCCAACCCGGAACGGCTTTTCCTGAACGACGGCAAGGGCCATTTCGCCGAGGTCACCGAGGCGGCGGGCCTGAAACATGCGCGCCGCTACGCGAGTCTGAAAGATGCGCTGTTCTGGGGTTCCGGGGCGGCGGTCGCCGATTTCAACAACGATGGGCACCTGGACCTGTTCATCGCCAGCGGACTCGGCGGCGGCGAAAGCCGTCTCCTCGCGGGGCACGACGGAAAATTCACCGACGTTACCGCACGTGCCGGGCTGGGCGGCCTGCAGGACGTGACCGAGGGGCTGTGGGGCGATTTCGACAACGACGGCCACATCGACCTGTACACCATCAGCCCGCATCCCGCCTCGAACCGGCTGTATCGCAACAAGGGCAACGGCACGTTCGTCGACGTCACCCACGCCATGAACCTCGAACTGACCGACCGGCTGGAGTGGTCCCTGCGCACGCATGCCGGAGGGGTTGCCACCTGGATGGATTACAACGGTGATGGCTTCCTTGATCTGTTCCTCGCGACCCGCCGTCCCAAGGATCCCCAACATCAGAAACCGCCAGCCGCCGGTGCCGCAAAGGCGGCGCCCGAGCCCCTGCCCGCTCGCATCCTGGCGTTCATGAAGGGCAAGACGCCTGGCACGCACTTCCTTCTGAGGAACACTGGCAACGGCAACCGCTGGATCAAGGTGAGGCTTGCCGGAAACGCAAGCAACCGCAGCGGCTACGGCGCGAAGGTCTTCGTCACCACACCCGCAGGCACGCAGCTCCAGGAAGCGGGTGCAAGCACGAAACTGCTTTTTGCCCAGAACGACGTGCCGCTTCACTTTGGTCTGGGTGCTTACGGCAAGGCCACGACCCTCCGCGTCGTCTGGCCCGACGGCAGGGAACAGGTGCTCCATGACGTCGCATCAAACCAGGTGGTGCGGATCGACGAGACATCCGGCAATCATGACTGAATCGACGAGGTGTCGCACATGAACACGGTAGGGCGTGTGCCCGTCCTCATGTATCACCGTGTCGGCCCGGCCGGGAACGCCTGGGAAGCGCGCTACAGCATCGACCCGGACAATTTCGCCGCACAGATGCGGGTGCTGGCGCGCAAGGGCTTCCACGCCGTTCGCCTCGAGGATCTGGTCGCCTGGCTCGACGGCGGACCCGCACTCGCGCAAGGTGCCTTCGTGCTCACCTTCGACGACGGTTTTCGCGGGGTGCGCGACCATGCGCTGCCGGTCCTGGAACGGCTCGGCTGGCCCTGCACCGTGTTCCTGGTCAGCGATCTGATCGGGGCGGAAGACGTCTGGACACGGACCGAGAATCCTTCCGGAGCGACCTATCCACTGCTGGACGAAGCGGAAATCCGCGACATGATGCATCGCAACGTGAGTTTCCATTCCCACACCCGCAGCCACGCCGACCTGCCCACGCTCGACGACGAGGCGCTTGCCGACCAGCTGGCGGGATCGCGTGCGGCATTGACACAGTTGCTGGGTCACGACGTTGACTGTATCGCCTATCCGTTCGGCCGGCTCGATGCGCGCGTGGAGGCCGCCACGCGCGCCGCAGGTTACCGTGCCGCCTTCTCGACCCAACCGGGATTCAACCGCCGTGACGTGAATCCCTACCGCATCCGGCGGCTCGACGTTTTCGGCACCGACACCCCGGCCATGCTGCTGCGCAAGATGCGCTTCGGCAGCAACGACGGCAGCCTGGCCCATGCCGTCCGCTATTACCTTGGCCGTGTCACGCAGCGCCTGCCGGGAGGGCGGCGATGAACCCAGCCTATAGCGTCATTCTCTGCACGCACAACCACGCCGACCGTCTGGAGCGGACCCTTGCCGATCTGGCTGCATTGAAGCCGCCGCAGGCACCATGGGAATTCCTCATCATCGACAATGGATGCACGGACGGTACGCCGGCGCTTCTGGCACGGCACGCCTGGCCCGCTGGCTGGAACGTGCGCATCGTCCGCGAAGAACAGCTCGGGCTTTCCAATGCCCGCAACCGCGGCATCGCGGAAGCGCGGGGCGACTATGTAATCTTCATGGACGACGACGAAACCGCCGATCCGGACTGGCTGTGCGCGTACGAACGGCTCATCCGCGACAAGGACCCGGATGCCTTCGGCGGCCGCATTTGCGTGCTGTTCGAGGACATCCGGCCGGCATGGCTTGCCGACGAACTGCTCGGTTTTCTCGGCGAGCTGAACCGTGCCGAATCCATTGCGCCACTGACGCAGCCGGGCACGTCGTTCTTCGGAGGGAACTTCGGATTCCGCAAATCCGTGTGTTCGGCAATCGGCCACTTCGACGCCATGCTGGGCCGCAAAGGCAGCGACAACACCGGCGGCGAGGAGGTGGAGTTCTACCGCCGCTTGCTCGACGCCGGCTTCAAGGTGTGGTGGACGCCCGAGGCGGTGATCCATCACCGCATCCAGGCGGCCAAACTGGAACGGTCCTATTTCCACGACCTGCACTACCGCATGGGACGCATGGAGGCGATCCGCAAGCGCGGCGCGGGTTCCAGACTGCCGCCCGGCTATCTTTTCGGACAACTCCTGCGCGCGGCGCGAGCCGTGTGGCGCGAATATCGCACATCCGGGCGCAATACCACCCTGCGCAAGGAGATGAACGTCGCGTACTTCCTCGGCTACCTCGCCGGCTGGATCGCGGGACCGCGCCCCGCGACACGCTGAACATGACAGGGCTTACCGTCCTCATCTGCACCCACAACCGGGTCGAGCTGCTGCAGCGCGCCATCCGCTCCCTGAATGCGGCCCGCCGCCCTACCCTGCCGGTGCAGATTCTGGTGGCGGCCAACGCGTGCACGGATGACACCGTGGCGCAACTACGCGCCTACCCAACACATGAATCGACCCAAGACAACCTGCCCCTGCGCGTCATCGAGGTCCCGACCCCGGGAAAATCGCATGCGCTGAACGAGGCCATTCCGCTCATCGACAGCGAACTGGTCGCCTTTGTCGACGACGACCATCGCGTCGACGCGGACTACCTGGTCGCCATCGAAGAAGCCGCACGCACCTGGCCCGACGCCGGCCTGTACTGCGGGCGCATTCTGCCGGACTGGGACGGCAGCGAGCCGGCCTGGGTGCATGACGACGGGCCTTACCGCATCTATCCACTGCCTGTCCCGCGTTTTGATCAGGGCGACGCACCGCGCGAGATCACCGCCCAGCATGGTCCGATTCCAGGTGGCGGCAACCTCGTGGTGCGCCGCGGCGTATTCGATCTGGCCGGGCGATTCTCCACCGAACTGGGGCCGCACGGACACGACCTGGGCGGTGGCGAGGACAGCGAATACGTCCTGCGCGCCATGGCGCGTGGCGCATCCTGCCGGTATGCGCCGCGCATCGTTCAGCATCACTACGTCGACACCGAGCGCCTCAAGCTCGGCTATCTCCTGAAAAAGAGCTATCAGCGCACGCGGTCCACATCACGCATTCACGGCACCGGACGCATCCCGCTGTTCATGTGGCGCAAGATGGCCGAATATGGCTTCCACAGCCTGTTCAGCCTCTCCTGGGCCAAGCGGCGCTTTTACCTGGTTCGCACGGCGGCGGCGATCGGCGAAATCCAGGGCAGACGGGAATCGGGGCATCGCGGCCGCGGCCTTGCGCTTCCTGCGGATCGCGGCCGTGTCGCCGTCGAGCTGCTCGCGCTGCTGATCATCTCCTGCGGCGTGCTGGCCTGGTTCACGAGCGCCGGCCACCGCGGAGCCACGATGATGCCGCTCACCGCCGTGGCGCTCGCCGGCACGCTCGTCCTGCTGACGAAATCCTTCCGGGATTTTTCCCAGACGGGTCCGCGCATCCGCAAGGAAATCCTGCACCACTACCGGCGATACACCCTTTATACGATGGCACGCCTGGGGCTGTGGGCCTTCGCGCTGATGCTGTTCACCGGTGGCGGCGGCGTGCTGGTCTATCACGCGCTCAACATCGTCCTGGGCCACGGCGGGTCCGGCTGGCTGGCGGCGCTCGCTGCGGCAACCGGGGTCCTGGGCGGCGCATCGCTGCAATTCGTGCGCAAATTGCGGCTCAACCCCGGGCTTCTGATCGCGTCGATGCACTATCGCCCCAGCCGGCTTTATCCGCTCTGGGCGCACGCCACACCGGCGCGTCTGCGCACCTTGCAGGGCGGCCTGATCGTGATGGCGGGTGTCCTGTTCGTCAGCGCGTCCTGGAAACTGGCGACGCGGAACCAGCTTGCGGAATTGATCACGTTCTGGGCAGTCAGCATCGCATATGGCGCAACCATCGTCTGGGCCGGATGGATGCCCCGGGCCCGTGCCCCACGCACGTTCAAAGCTTCAGGCGGACACATGCCGAACATCCTGATGATCGGCTCCGACACCTTGCGCGCCGACCGACTCGGTGCCCTCGGCTATCACCGTACCCTTACCCCGAACATCGACGCACTCGCCTCGGCGGGCATCCTGTTCGGCAACTGCTACGTACCCTGCGCACGCACCGCGCCCAGCCTCGTCTCGCTGCTGACGGGCACCTGGCCGCAACGCCATGGCATTCGCGACAATTATGTCGCGGATGCGGAAACCCGCCTGCGGGTGACAGCGCTGCCGCAGCTCCTGAAGCCACTTGGTTATCGAACGGCCGCACTGTCGGACTGGTGCGGTGCCGACCTGGGCAAACTGTCGTTCGGCTTCGATTACACGGATCTCCCCGAGGACCAGTGGAACCTGAAGTACCTGATCCGCCAGGGCCCCAAGGATCTGCGCCTGTTCATTTCGCTGTTCACCCACAACCGGCTGGGGCGGCTGTTTCTGCCGGAGCTGTATTACCTCGGCGGCGTGCCGCTGACATCGCAGATGGGACACCGCGCGAGGCGGCTGGTCTCGCGCCTTGCCGCCAGTCCGGAGCCGTTCTTTCTCAACGTCTTCTACTCGACGACCCACCCGCCGTTCGCTTCCGAATGGCCCTGGTATACGCGCTTTGCCGACCCCGCGTACCGCGGGAGTTCGAAATTCGCGATGGCCAAACTGACCGACCCGTTCGAGATCATTCGCCGCCAGGGCGCGCCCAAGGAGGAGTTCGATCTCGACCAGATCATCGATCTCTACGACGGTTGCGTCGCCCAGTTCGACGACGAAGTCGGCCGGATGCTTCAGCATCTCGATGCATGCGGTCTGGCGGAAAACACCATCGTCGTCGTCTACTCCGACCATGGAATGGAATTCTTCGAGCACGACACGTGGGGACAAGGCAATTCCGCCGTGGGCGATTACAGCCCGCGCATCCCGCTCGTCATTCGTGACCCGCGGCGGCCGCCGCGGGGTACGGTGAACGAGGTCGTGCGCAGCATCGATCTGGCGCCGACCCTGCTTGAACTGGTGGGCGCCGCACCCGCCTCTCCCATGGACGGCATTTCGCTGGTGCCCTGTTTCGACCCGGCCAGCGCGTGCCCGCAGAGCGACGCCTACAACGAGACCGGAATCTGGATTACCGACATTCCCGGTCTGCCGCACGCGCATCCTCGCTATCCGGATCTGCTCGAACTCATGGAAGTACCCGACCGCGAAACCGGTACCCTCGCCATCAAGGCCCAGTATTGCGAGCGCATCATGCATGCGAAGGACCGGATGGTTCGCCAGCGGCGCTGGAAACTTGTTTACCAGCCGCTGGAATCGGGCTATCTGCTGAAGCTTTTCGATCTCGAAGCGGATGCCGCCTGCCAGCACGATCTGGCGGATTCCCATCCGGAGATTCGTGCCGCCCTGTGGGCGCGACTCGAAACCTTTCTGCAAGCGGACGGGCAATATCACTCCAGCCCGCAGCCGCCGCCCGGCCCAGCGTGAACGGCCGCCCCCGCATCGGTTTCCTGACCGGCAGCGACGCCGAATGGGGCGGGGCGAGCCGCGTCCTCTACACCACGTTGCGGCAAATCGACCTGACACGACTGGAGCCCATCGTGCTGTTGTCGGGTGAAGGTCCCATGCGGGCCGAACTGGAAAGCCGCGGTATTCGCTGCCTGCCCTGGGGACACGCTCACGAACCTGGAGGCCGGCTCGCCTATATCAGGGTGCTGTTCAGAACCATGAACTTGCTCAGATGTGAGCGCATTGCCGTTCTTCATGTCAATCACCGCTTCTGGCGCCCCGCCGAGGTACTGGCTGCCATCCTGTTGAGGATTCCGGTGCTCGTCCACTTTCACGTGGTCAACCAGCAGCGCGGAACATTCATGACGCACTGCCAGGCGGCGGTTTGCGTCTCCCGTTTCGTGGCGGAGACATCCATTCCGAAGGGGCTTCGCAAGCACGTCATCCATAACCCCGTATCCCTTGACCGGTTCAGGAAGGGCAGAAATCTGCGAGAGGACTGGCACCTTCCCGCGCATGCCTGCGTCGTCACATTTCTGGGACAAGTCCGGGACATCAAGGGAGTCGCCGATTTCATTGCCATGGCCCACCGCATTCCGGATCCGGCTGCACGTTTCCTGATTGCCGGCGAATGCCGCGACCCGGACAAGTTCCACGGCTCCTATTCCGAACGCGACCTGGAGGCAATGATCGACGGCGATACCCGCATTCGTTACGTCGGCTACATTTCGCGGGTTGAAGATGTTTATCACACGTCGGATATTGTGGTGGTGCCCTCACGCTGGCAGGAGCCTCTCGGGCTCATCAGCCTCGAGGCCGGCGCCTGCAGCAAACCCGTGGTCGCGACACGGACCGGCGGAATACCTGAAGTCATCGACGACGGCGTGAATGGCTTCCTGGTGGAACCGGGTGACCTCGGCGGACTCGCGGAACGCGTGATACGCCTGATTTCCGATCCCGATCTTCGGCGCCGCATGGGCGACGCCGGCCTCGCCAGAATCGAGCACGATTTTGCGTTGCGCCCGATCCGCGAGTTCGAGTCCTTGCTGCTGAGTTACGTACGCACCTGATTCGCGCGGTTCACTCGGGCGGGCAGAACCGGCAGTACGGGTTCTTGGGCGTGCCAATGGCCGGTGGCGCGACGTTCGGCGCGGCAGGTTGCGGTGCAGGGTCCACGGGTGCAGGTGCAGGTGCTGGTGCAGACACTGGCGCCGGTGCCGGTTCAGCGGGCTGCGGCGCGGGATTGGGGGTCGGAACCGGGGCTTCCTTGTCCACGACAGGCGCAGGAAACGGCTCCTTGCCTCCAAGTTCGAGATAGCGCCGCTGCAGGGCCGTCGATTTGGGTACGTGCCGGAGGCCCTCGCTGACGGCTTCAAGTGCATGCGTCCGATCCTTGTTCCCGGCCAGTACATCGGCCAGTTGGAGGTACGCCCTGACGAATGCTGGATCGATGCTTGTCGCCCGCCTGAAGTCCTTCATCGCGTCGGCCTTGCGTCCCATGAGCTTGTACACTTCACCCCGATTTGTGAAGAGATCCGCCCCCATCGTGAAATCCGGCTTCAGCGCCTTGACGATGTAGCTGAAATTGGCGTCGGCTCTTTGCAGGTAATGGGTGCGTTGCCGTGCATTGGTCGCAGCCCAATAGCGATTGACGAAATTCAAACCCGCACAATAGTGAAAAAAATCAACGAAATTTTCACCGATGCGGGCAGTCCATGCTCTCGATTCGGGTGAACCCCACGGTGTCTTCATCCTTGCTGCACAGAAATCAGGCAACCGCGCCATTTCGGCGTCCGACACCGCCTCCGGCAGCACCGACACGTCGGCCGTTGCCGTGGTAACGGACAGGCTCAGAAAAAAAGCGGGAAGGATTGATGTGAATCTCATTGTCCGTTGCCCCATGCGTGGTAGCGCTGCGATCAGCTTCATATGATGTCGTTCAAAGTCTGCGTGTCTTGTCCGCGACGCGTTCCCAGTCGAATTCCCCGCGCACACGCGCGAGGGCGGCTTCGCCCCATCGCTTCGCCTGTTCTGCGTTGGTCAGCAAATCCCGCAGCGCGGACACCACGTCTACGAGTATGCGCCCATCGATGCGCCGTCCCGTTACGCCATCCAGCACGGCCGACCCGGTGCCGCCCGCCTCGCCGGCAAGGCTCGGTTTTCCGCACGCCGCAGCCTCGATGAAGACCATGCCGAAGCCCTCATTATCGCCGTTGATCTCCCGATTGGGCATGGCGAAGACATCACACGCGTTCATCCAGCGCGGCAGATCGGCCTCGCTGACCGCCCCGATCCGGTGTGCAATCCCCTGCAGTGCGTGGTGCGCGATCAGGCCGTCCAGATAGTCCGCATCCTCGCCGATTCCGGCGATGACATAACGCACCGCGACACCCTCGGCGCGCAATTGTGCAACCGCGCGGACGACCTGATCGAAACCCTTGCGCCGCGACAGGCGGCCGACCGAAAACACCAGCCTCTCGTCGGGACGGATAGCCAGGGATTCGCGCACCCCCGCACTATCCAGTCCCGGGCGAAAAACCGCGACGTCGACGCCCGGATAAATGACGGTGATGCGCGCGGGCGGCACGCCCATGTCGAGCAGCGTGGCACGCGTGTGTTCGCTGTTGGCGACCACACGATCGGCATGACGCAGCGCGAACCGCATCGCCCGGTATTTGCCGCCGCGTCCCCACGACGTCAGTTCCTCACCGTGCGCATAGATCACCACCGGGCGGAACGTCATGCGTGCCACCAGCCAGGCGACGAGCCCCTCGGGCAGGGCGCGGAACGCGTGAATGGCATCAAAACGATGCGTGAGCGCGAGCACAAGCGATCTGGCGAACAGGCGCGCATACATGGCCAGGGATTCCGGTCTGAGCCAGGTCACGCGCCTGAGGTTCAGGCGATGAATGGTGTTCGGATGAGCGGCGTCCACTTCCGCCGCACCGGGAACATCGGCGGTGACGATGTGGATTTCCTTGCCCCCCAGGCGCTTGTAGACTTCGGCCGCCCACACGGCCGTACCGCCCCTGGTGGGGAGAAAGAGTTCGCTGAGCACCAGCAGACGGTTCACGCATTCAGCCTTTCAGTATCGACAACAGGGTGCGCACACTCTGCCAGCCCGGTCGCTCGTGCAGCGAGGGCGCCACCGCCCTGATCGCGGCACCGTGCTCCCCCTGCCGGCTCAAGGCGCAGGCGAGGTTGTAACGGGCGCTCGCCAGACGCTGTGCGATACCCTGGCGAACCGGTGCGGGGAAACGCACAGCGCGGCGGGAGAGATCGATGAGAGTGCGCACGTTCTCGCGCTGCGCCGCCACGGGATCGCGCCGTGTCGCGCTCGCGCCATGAATGACGTACACCCCCAGGCTCTGGCAGATCACGCCGATGCGGTGGCCGTGCGCCACCAGTCGCGCGAGAAAATGCACGTCCTCGCACACCTTGAAGCCCGTCGGATAGCCCCCCAGTTCGATGAAGCGTGTCCGCGGTACCGACAGGGTATGCGTGTCGCCGAAATGATCGGCGACGAAAGCGGCAATCTCATCAGGCCGATCCATCACCACCCGTGTTGCACCTCCGGCCTTCGCCAGCATGGCGCGCCCCGCAACATGCTGGACCATCGACGTGCCGAGCAGCGTACCAGCCGCGTCGCGATATTCGTAGTCGCCGGTCAGGAAATCGAATGTCGGATCCTCTGCGATCCACTCCGCGTGCAAGCGAAGCCGGTCCGGCGCAAAGCTGTCGTCGGCATCGAGAAAGGCCAGCCAGTCTCCGCTGGCGGCCGCCGCGCCGGCGTTGCGCGCAACCGACACCCCGCTGTTTGCCTGCCGGATCAGGCGCACATCGGCGAATCGCCGAGCCACCTCGGCGGTGGCATCGGTCGAGCCATCGTCGACGACGATGATTTCGTGTGCGGGCCAGCTCTGCGCGCGCACCGATTCGATGGCGTGCGCCAGCGTCGCCGCCGCATTGAACGCGGGAATCACGACCGAAAAGCGCGGACTCACGCCCGGCCTCCGATCAGCGCCAGCGGCAACGCAAGGCCAGTGAGGGTCGCCACGCGGCGAAAGCGCGGAATCTCCTCGAGCCGGGCGGCCCAGGCGACAAGCCGCGGGTGCAGACGATGCTCCAGCCAGGCGGGATCATGGCTACGCAATACCCGCGCAATGTCCACCGGAGCGACGAAGCGCAGCGACGGCAAGGCCGCCAGCGCGCCCCTGAGCCCCGCATCCAGCGCCGTCACGGCAGACTCTCCCGCCTGCAGGAAATTGAAGCGATGGGTCTCGACGAGGCAGGGCCGACCCTGCCTGCTGCGCTGGCGCAGACCCTCGACGAGGCGCTGTGGCGCGTGGCCCAGCGCAGGCTCGAAATAGACGTCGCGCACCAGGTAGAGCGGACCCGCCGCGGACTGCATGCCGGTCAGCATGGTGGCATCGACGCAGCCGGGTGCGCCGGTGTCCGTGCGGCATGTCGCGCGACGCCCCGGGGTGACGATCGCATCGACCCCGGCTACGGCCCAGGCGGCCTCGACGGTATCGTTCCACACGAAGGTCGTTGCGACCGCCACCTGCGGTGCGGTTCCGAAAACGCGGCGGTAGGCGCTCGCCTCCACCGCCACCGCCGCCTGGATGTCGCGTTGCGGCAAGTCCCGCGACGGCAGCGACGCGGCGTCGACCCAGCGGCTTTGCAGCGCCGACGGCAACGCCTCCGTCGCGGCGGGCTCGGCGCCGGCGAGCCAGTCGCGCACCTGCTCGTCCTGGTGCGCTGCCGCCAGCACCGTGGAGGGCCAGTAGTGGCACTGGCCATGCAGTTGCGGCACGAACACGCCTGCCGCGATTCCCGCACGCATCGCTTCGCGCACCGCCTCGAAGCGCGGATCGTCGAGCTCGATCGCGTAATAGTCACGGTAGCCGCCCGCAGCAATGCGCGCACCGTCGGGCACTTCGAGAATCACGCCCAGCGTCATGACGGCGTGCCGGCCGCTGCAATCATGAACGCCGGCCAGCACATCCACCAGACGATGCAGGACCGGCGCCTGCTCGAGCGGTCCCGCGCCCCAGTCGTCGCTTTCGATGCCGAGGATGGGGAAGCGGAACACCGGTTCGCGCCAGCGCGCGACGAGCGGGCGGGCGAAGACCAGCAGGACAGCGCTCCACAGGCAAACGACGGCACCGAGGACGAGCGCGAACGTCGTCATCGACATGCCGCGCCGTTTCGTCCAGGTGTCGTCCGGAACGCGCCGGAGAGCATGCCGCGCATCAATATCCCATCCGCGTCGCCACCTTGGCGACCTTCGGCAGCACGCGCTCGATCTTGTCGCGATTGCGTCCATCCTTCCACTTGTCGAGCCGGATTTCGGAAAAGGCGTTGTAGGGAATGTCGAGCACGTCGGCACAATGGGCCTGGAGTCGCTCGTCGAAATGCAGGCCGCAACCCTCGAAAATGCGCCGGAAGGTGGCCACCGGATCGCGCAGGAAATCCTCGTAGAACACCTCGATCCACTGTCCGGCCGGAATACGCGCCCGGGCATCGAGAATCGCACCGTTGATCGCGGCGTACTGGAAGGCCGCGACATCCTCGACGGGTGCATTGACATAGTCGCGCCAACCCTCCGCCAGAAAAAAGCACCATTGGGTGAGCGTGCCGTTCTCCACCGCCACACTCGCCGGAAGCGCGTTCGACCACGTGGCGAATTCATCGGGCTTGCGCCAGCCCTCGATCAGCGAGTTGAGGTTGTCACCGGGGCTGCGCTTGACGAAGACAAATACCGCGTCGGGAAACAGCGCGTGCAGATACGGCACGGCCAAGCCATTCTGGTTGTTCTTGTCGACCCAGCGATGGTGGCCGGTCCAGGCATGGAAGTAGCGACTGACTGCATCGCGGTCCGCCGCGCTCGCATCCTCGACGCCGAGTGCGTGCGTGTTCCAGTGCTTGTCCGCCAGCGGGTGCAGGGTCGTCCAGTAGTCGTGGGTTTCGCGTTGCAGGCTGCCGAGTTCGCGTGATTCCGACAGCGTCTTGTAAACCAGCGTCGTCCCCGCCCGGGAACATCCCACCACGATGACGGGACGATCCGCCGGCCGTGGCGCAAGCGCCCACCGCACGCTCCGGATGCCGCGTTGCAGGCGCCTTGCATGCCAGGCAAGCGTCTTGTTCACTTTTTGCAGGAATTCGCGCAAGGTGCAGGGCTTTCCGAAAACATGACGATCTCTTGCGTCCGCATCGCACCGCGTGCCAACACGGGCGGCGGACCCATTATCATGGCATTATCCTAGAAACCGCAGTTGGACGCGCCCGATGGTACGTCTGCTCGCGTGCCTGCCGCGAAGCAACGACGCCGCAGGCCGGGGCCTGCAAGGAGGCGCGACAAAG
>MKWN01000044.1 GCA_001899775.1 Thiobacillus sp. 65-29 | reverse complement strand
GCAACGTGGTGCTCGACCGTTCCTTCGGCGCGCCGACCGTGACCAAGGACGGCGTGTCGGTCGCCAAGGAAATCGAGCTGAAGGACAAGCTTGAGAACATGGGCGCACAGATGGTGAAGGAAGTCGCCTCCAAGACCTCCGACGTCGCCGGTGACGGCACCACCACCGCCACCGTGCTGGCCCAGGCCGTCGTCAACGAAGGCATGAAGTTCGTCGCCGCCGGCATGAACCCGATGGACCTGAAGCGCGGCATCGACAAGGCCGTGATCGCCATCACCGAAGAGCTGAAGAAAATCTCCAAGCCCTGCACCACCAGCAAGGAAATCGCCCAGGTCGGCTCGATCTCGGCGAACTCCGACGCCCCCATCGGCCAGATCATCGCCGACGCCATGGACAAGGTCGGCAAGGAAGGCGTGATCACCGTCGAGGACGGCTCGGGCCTGGAGAACGAGCTCGACGTCGTCGAGGGCATGCAGTTCGACCGCGGCTATCTCTCGCCCTACTTCATCAACAACCCCGACAAGCAGATGGCGGTTCTCGAAGACCCGTTCATCCTGCTGTTCGACAAGAAAATCTCCAACATCCGTGACCTGCTGCCGGTGCTGGAGCAGGTCGCCAAGGCCGGCAAGCCGCTGATGATCGTCGCCGAGGACGTCGACGGCGAAGCGCTCGCCACCCTGGTGGTCAACAACATCCGTGGCATCTTGAAGACCTGCGCGGTCAAGGCTCCGGGCTTCGGCGACCGCCGCAAGGCGATGCTGGAAGACATGGCGATCCTCACCGGCGGCACCGTGATCGCCGAGGAAGTCGGCCTGAGCCTGGAGAAAGCACAACTGACCGACCTGGGCCGCGCCAAGCGCATCGAGGTGGGCAAGGAGAACACCACCGTCATCGACGGTGCCGGCAATCACGACGCGATCAAGGGCCGCATCGCGCAGATCAACAAGCAGGTCGAGGAAGTCACCAGCGACTACGACCGCGAGAAGCTGCAGGAGCGCAAGGCCAAGCTCGCCGGCGGCGTGGCGGTGATCAAGGTCGGCGCCGCGACCGAAGTCGAGATGAAGGAGAAGAAGGCCCGCGTCGAGGACGCGCTGCACGCCACCCGTGCGGCCGTTGAAGAAGGCATCGTCCCCGGCGGCGGCGTCGCACTGCTGCGCGCCAAAATGGCTGCCGCGGCGGTGAAGGGCGACAACCACGACCAGGACGCCGGCGTGAAGATCGTGCTGCGCGCGATCGAGGAGCCGTTGCGCCAGATCGTCAAGAACTGCGGCGAGGAAGCCTCGGTCGTCGTCAACAAGGTGCTGGAAGGCAGCGGCAACTTCGGCTACAACGCCGGCACCGGCGAGTATGGCGACATGGTGGCGATGGGCGTGCTCGACCCGACCAAGGTCACCCGCACCGCACTGCAGAACGCCGCCTCGATCGCCGGCCTGATGCTGACCACCGACTGCATGGTCACCGACCTGCCGGAAGACAAGCCGGCCATGCCGATGGGCGGCGGCGACATGGGCGGTATGGGCGGCATGGGCATGATGTAAGCAGCACGCCCGTTTCGCGCTGTCCCCAAGCCCCGCTTCGGCGGGGCTTTTTCATGGCCGTCTCACCAGCGGCGCCAGAAGCGCCACGATGATTTTTCCTTCTGTTTGGGGGTCAGGATGGCGTCGATGCGATCGTACGCGTCTTCCGACGACGCATGAATCTGCTGCTTCAGTTCCCTGACCTTCCGGTACGCCTCGCTCAATGCGTCGGCATCCCGCTTGGGGGCGTCAGACAAGTCCCTGAGGGTGGCCTGCTCGTCCATCAACCGGCCCATCAGTCCCCAGTTCTTCCGGCGCGTCTCGTCCCGGATCTTGTTGATCTGGGTGCGCTGCTCCGCGGTCAGTTCGGTCCGGCTCCAGGGGCCCATGCCCCAGCCGCCGCCCATCATCCCCGGCCCGCTGCACGCGATGCCGGCATCGAGCGCGGCACCCGTCATCATGTCCGGGCCCATGCCATATCCTGATCCTGCGTCGCCCGCCTGCGTGGCCATCGCCTCGCTGCCCGCGGCAGCCTTGTCGTCCGCCTGCACGGAGGTCGCCCATGTGTTGAACACGAGTGCCCCCAGCAAGAGGGGAAAAATCGTCCTGGTGTGCATGTCCTGCCTCCTTTCGGAAGATGCTGAAAGCGCAGGCGACGGAAAAGGAATGGATGCGAAGCATCGCTGCCGAAACGGCCGGGGGAAAAGGCCGGTGCCTGCGCTGCTGCCCTGAAAGCCGGCCCCCCGCGAGCCCGATGTTCCAGTATAGACCCTGCCTTGCGCGTGCAAAGCCGCGGGCCACGCGGCCTCCGGTTGCCAAACTCCGCGCCAGCCACTAACGTTGCCGCATGAATCCCGCGATCCCGCTCGCCAACAGCCTGCACCGCGCCACCATCGAGGCGCTGCGGCGGCAGGCGCCGTTCGCCACGATGGCCGACGACGAGGTGTTGTGGCTGGTGCAACGGCTGTCGGTGGCGTATTACGCCGAGCATGGCGTGCTGCTGGAGCCGACCCAGGCCGCACCCGCTGCGCTGTTCATCATCAAGCAGGGCACGGTCAGCGGCGTCACCGCCGACGGCCAGGCGGTGTTCCAGCTTGCGGCGGGCGAGATGTTCCCACTCGGCGCGCTGCTTGCCGGACGCGCCGCTGCCAACCGCTACGTCGCCGCTGCCGACACCTTCTGCTATCTCCTGCCGGCGGCCGACTTCCACACGCTGCTCGCGCGCAGCACGGAATTCAACGATTTCTGCACGCGCCGCATCGCCAGCCTGCTGGAGGAATCGCAGCGCGCGGTGCAATCCGAATACGCGCTGGCACTCGATGACGAGCACCGCTTCGCACGCCCGCTCGGCGGTCTGGTGCGGCGTGCGCCGTTCAGCGTGGCACCTGCCACGCCGCTCGCCGAAGCGCTCGCGGCGATGGAGGCGGCACGCATCGGCTCGGTCGTGGTGGTCGACGACGCGGGTGCGCCGATCGGCATCCTCACGCTCAAGGACGTGCTGGCGCGTGTGACGCTGGCGCAGGTGCCACTCTCCACCCCGATTTCGGCGGTCATGACGCACGCGCCGGCCACCTTGCCCGATACCGCGCCGGTGGCCGACGCGCTGGTGCTGATGGCGCGCCAGGGCATCCACCATCTGCCGCTGGTGAGCGAGGGCCGGTTGAGCGGCGTGGTGTCGGAGAAGGACATCTTCGCCCTGCGCCGGCTGTCGGTGGACGGTATCACCTCGGCACTCGCGCGCACCGACGATCCTGCGCGCCTGCCGGGACTGGCGCATGACATCGGTGACCTCGCGCACAGCCTGCTGGCGCAGGGCATGGATGCGGAGAATCTCACCGCGATCATCTCCAGCCTCAACGACCGCCTCACCGAACGCATCATCGCATTCGAAAGCGAAACCGATCGCAAGCTCGCAGGGCTGCGCTGGTGCTGGCTCGCGCTGGGCTCGGAAGGCCGCATGGAGCAGACGCTCGCCACCGACCAGGACAACGCGCTGATCTTCGAGCAGGCCAACGACACGCAGCGCGAGGCGCTGCTGGCGTTCGCGCAGCGCGTCAACGCACGGCTCGACGCATGTGGATTTCCCCTGTGCCGCGGTGACATCATGGCCGGCAACCCGCAGTGGTGCCTGTCAGCGGACGACTGGCAGCGCCAGTTCACGCAATGGATCGACCACGGCACGCCGGAGGCGCTGCTGCACGCCAGCATCTTCTTCGACTTCCGCCCGCTCGCCGGCGATGCGGCGCTGGCGTTCGATCTGCGCGCCTGGCTCAACCGCGCGGCACAGAAGAATCCGCGCTTCCTCCACCAGATGGCGGGCAACGCGCTGCGCAACCGTCCGCCACTCGGTGTAATGCGCGACTTCGTGCTGTCCGGTGACGACGCGCATCCGCACACGCTCGATCTCAAACTCACCGGCGCCACGCCCTTCGTCGACGCGGCGCGCATCTTCGCGCTGGCCGCGGGCAGCCCGCAGACCAATACCGCGAAGCGCCTGCGCGAGGCCGCGCACGCCCTGCACATCCCCGACGGCGAACTCGCCGACTGGAACCGCGCCTTCCATTTCCTGCAGCTGCTGCGCCTGCGTCACCAGCACGCGCGCCTGCGCACGGGGCAACCGCCGGACAATCACGTCAACCCCGACACGCTGAATCCGCTCGACCGCCGCATCCTCAAGGAGGCGCTGCGCCAGGCGCGCAAGGTGCAGGCGCGGCTGGCGATGGATTACAAATTGTGATCTGGCCGTTTGCCCGGCGCCGGCACGTATCGCTCGACGCGGCCAGTGCGGCACGCCGCGACGCACTCGCCGCGCTGGCCGCCCCCGACCTCGATCAGCCACTCGCTGCGCTGCGCTGGTGCGTGGTCGACGTCGAGACGGGCGGGCTCGACGCCCTGCACGATCCTCTGCTGGCGATCGGCGCGGTGATGATCGAAGAGAAACGCATCGCGCTGGCTCACAGTTTCGAAACCGGACTGACGCAGGCGCAAGCCACCGGCGCCGCCAACATCCTCATCCACGGCATCACCGACAGCGCGCAGCGCGCGGGACAGGCGGCGCACGTGGCGCTACTCGACTGGCTCGAATTCGCGGGCAACGTGCCGCGCGTCGCCTTTCATGCCGGCTTCGACCAGACCGTGCTGGAACGCGACACGCGCAGGCAGCTCGGACTGCGTCCACCCGCACCCTGGTTCGACGCCGCGCTGGTCGCGCCACTGCTGTTTCCCGCGGTCGCACCGCGCTACCGCCACCTCGACGACTGGCTGGGACATTTCGGCATCGCCGTCTACACGCGCCACGGCGCGCTCGCCGACGCCTACGCCACCGCGGAACTGTGGCTGGTGCTGCTCGATGCCGCGGCACGCGAGCGCGTCACCACCGCACGCCAGCTGCTGCGCCTGTTGCGCGCACGCCGCTGGCTGTCCCTACATTAGTTTTTTCTAATTCGCTTGGCGACCACAAGACTAGTCCTTAGACTCCGTGCACGCGCACACGCGTCCCATAACAAGCGCGTACCCGTTCATCACACACGGAGGTCAGCCATGCAATTGTCGGAGAAGCATCAAGAGTACTGGCGCAAGAATCTGCGGCTCACCGCAGTGCTGCTCGCCATCTGGTTCGTCGTGACGTTCGTCGTCATCTACTTCGCCCCGCAGCTCAACAACATCATCATCATGGGCTTCCCCTTCGCCTTCTACATGGGCGCGCAGGGTGCCCTGATCATCTATGTCCTGATCATCTGGTACTACGCGCACGCGATGAACAAGATGGACAAGGAATACGGCGTCCACGAGGGAGACGAATAATGACGGCACTCACCCAGAGCCAGTTCTTCCAGCAACTCAAGAAGTACTACACTTTCTACACCGGCGGCTTCATCAGCTTCGTCATCGTGCTCGCGATCCTGGAGCAGATGGGCCTGCCCTCCAAGTGGATCGGCTACATCTTCCTCGCCGCGACCATCGCGCTGTACGCCGGCATCGGCATCATGTCGAAAACCGCCGACGTGTCCGAATACTACGTCGCCGGCCGCCGCGTGCCCGCCATCTTCAACGGCATGGCCACCGGGGCCGACTGGATGTCGGCGGCGTCCTTCATCGGCATGGCCGGCACCCTGTACCTCACCGGCTATGACGGCCTCGCCTTCGTCATGGGCTGGACGGGCGGCTACGTGCTGGTAGCGCTGTTCCTCGCGCCCTACCTCAGGAAGTTCGGCCAATTCACCATTCCCGACTTCCTCGGCACACGCTACGGCGGCAACCTGCCGCGCACCATCGGCGTCGTCGCTGCCATCATCTGCTCGTTCGTCTACGTGGTCGCGCAGATCTATGGCGTCGGCATCATCACCGCGCGCCTCACCGGCATCGAATTCCAGTACGGTGTGTTCGTCGGTCTCGCCGGCATCCTGGTGTGCTCCTTCCTCGGCGGCATGCGCGCGGTGACCTGGACCCAGGTCGCGCAGTACATCATTCTCATCATCGCCTACATGGTGCCGGTGGTGTGGCTGTCGGTAACCCATACCGGCAACCCCATCCCGCAGATCGCCTATGGTCAGGTCCTGAAGGAAGTGACCGCGAAGGAAAAGGAACTCAACGACCCCGCCACCACGCTCGGCGCCGCCGAGGCTTCCGTGCGCGCCCTCCACAAGGAGAAGCAGCTCGCCACCGAAGCCAAGATGAAGGCGCTGGAAGAGGCGATCGCCGCCGGCAATGCGGACGCGATCGTCGGCGAGGCACGCGCCAAGCTCGAAGGCGAACTGGCCGAGCTGAAGGCGGCCCCCGAACCGAACGGTACCAAGATCGACGCAAAGGAAAAGGAAATTGCCGATCTGACCGGTGCGGATGCGCTGATGGCCAAGCTGAAAAAAGCCGCCGACGGCGCGAAGAAGGCAGCCGGTCCGGTTCCCGCGCACGCCGCCGCATTCTCCGGCAAGGGTGCGGAGAAGAAACTGCTGAAGGACAACCCCAACGCGACCGAAGCCGAAATCGCCGCGGCGAAAGCCGAGGACGAAAAGGCATCCAACGAGAAGCGCCGCAATTTCATGGCGCTGGTGCTGTGCCTGATGGTCGGCACGGCCTCGCTGCCGCACATCCTGATGCGCTACTACACCACCCCCTCGGTCCGTGAGGCGCGCAAGTCGGTGTTCTGGTCGCTGTTCTTCATCTTCCTCCTGTACTTCACCGCGCCCGCACTGGCGGTGCTGGTCAAGTCCGAGGTCTACAACAACCTGGTCGGCTCGTCGTTCGCCTCATTGCCCGCCTGGGTCGCCAACTGGGCGGCAGTGGATCCCACCCTGATGAAGATCGCCGACCTCAACAAGGATGGCCTGGTGCAGCTCGCCGAAATAACCATCGGCGGCGACCTCATCGTGCTCGCCACCCCGGAGATCACCGGCCTGCCGTACGTGGTATCGGGCATGGTGGCGGCGGGCGGCCTGGCGGCGGCGCTCTCCACCGCCGACGGCCTACTTCTGACGATCGCCAACGCGCTGTCGCACGACGTCTATTACAAGATGATCGACCCCAAGGCGTCGACCGTGCGCCGGCTGGCCATCTCCAAGGGCCTGCTGCTGGTGGTGGCGCTGTTCGCCGCGTATACCGCGTCGCTGAAGCCGGGTGACATCATGTTCCTCGTCGGTGCCGCGTTCTCGCTCGCCGCGTCCGCGTTCTTCCCCGCGCTGGTGCTCGGCGTGTTCTGGAAGCGCGCGAACTACTTCGGTGCGGTCCTCGGCATGCTCACGGGACTCGGTGTCTGCATGTTCTACATGTACAACACCTACGAGTTCTTCGGCGGCGTCGCGGCAAACGAGTGGTTCGCCATCAAGCCGATTGCCGGGGGCGTGTTCGGCATGCCGGCGGGCTTCCTCGGCGTCATCATCGGCTCGCTGCTGTCCCGTGCACCGTCCAGGGAAATCCAGGAACTCGTGGACCACGTGCGTTACCCGAACCTGGAAGGCGATATCAAGGCTCAGGCAAGCTGATCGCCGTCTCGTGCGCCACGCGGCGCACGCGCTGCAAGCCGGCCCGCGGGCCGGCTTTTTTGTGGGAGCTTCAGCCCAGCCGTGCCGCGTAATCGCTGCGACCGGTATCGCGAATCAGCCGCTGCGCGGTCTGCGGGTCGTGGGCCAGGGTGTGCTCGATGGCCTCGGCCACCTTTTCTGGCTCGTTGCAGTGCTGCCACGCCATCCCCAGCGCATACCAGGCCAGGCCGTTCATCGGCTGCAGCCGGCCGGCTTCGGTCAGCGCCGCGGCCGCCTCCCGGTGACGACCGTGGCGCGCATGCAGCATGCCCAGGCCGTACCAGGCGCGGTCGTTGTGCGGCGCAAGCTGCGTCACGCGGGTGAACGCATCGCAGGCCGCGTCATCCATGCCACCGTGATCGCGCACCCAGCCAAGATTGAACCAGGTGGACGCGTCCTTGGGATCGAGCTCGACCGCGCGCGCGAGCCAGGTCTCCGCCGTGGGCCAGCGCTGCTGCTGCGCCTCCAGCCAGCCCAGCATGCGCAACGTCCCTACGTGCTGCGGATCGGCGCGAAGGCTGTCGCGATACGCCGCCAGCGCGCGCTCCGGCTGGCGCACGAAAGTGAAGAATGCGCCCCGCAAGGCATGCCGCACGCGATCGAAATTCATGGCCGAACATCCGCTGGAAACAACCCACCGCATTGTCCCGGCGCGGAGCCCGCCTGACAAGCTGCGGTAGAATCGCCGCTTCCCTTCCGCCCGCTCCGCCATGCCCTTCGACATCCTGCTCGTCTCGATTCTGCGCGCCATCATCGAAGTCGCCGGCTTCGCCCTTCTCGGCCAGGGCGTACTTGCCATCCTCGCGGGGAAATACCGCGAACAGAACCTGTTCTACCGCATCCTGCGCACCATCACCCAGCCCGCCGTGCGCGCGGTGCGTGTCGTCACGCCCCGCGTCATCCTCGACGCGCACGTTCCCATGCTCACCTTCTTCCTGCTGTTCTGGCTGTGGCTCGCCCTGGCCCTGCTGCGGCGGCACCTGTGCGGACTGCACGGCCTGACGTGCTGAGCGCGATCGCCTTGACTGACTAGGGGGAAACCGGTTAAATTGCGGCCTCTTTTGGCTAGGTAGCTCAGTTGGTAGAGCAGCGGATTGAAAATCCGCGTGTCGGCAGTTCGATTCTGCCCCTGGCCACCAAAATTCAGCGCCCAACTGTTCTCGGTTGGGCGTTTTCATTTCTACTTCCCGCAAGCCACGCGGGGATCGCGCCCGTTCTGCGTGTGCCAGGGGTGCGAGCAGCTTGGGCCGAAGTGCTGCCGGTTTGACACTCTTCTGCCCTCTGTTCTCTCAAAATCTCCACCAACGCTTTCGCCGTGGCACACGCACATTGCCTTTCTGCGCAATGAGCCCAGATTGTCCATTAGCCATTTTTCGTGATTTTGATGCAAGCTATGATCCGTTGCCGCGGCGGCTGGGCGGTGTCACCCAGGTCAATTACTCGTCGATCCGTGCCGGCCTGCTGGAGTTTCGACGTCGCTGCGAAGCCTTGCAGCACGGCGTGCTCGTCCATCAATTGTGCCGGCCGATCTGGCAGGCCTTCATCAAGCAGGCAGCACTCGAGGGGGCGTTGTCCTTGCCGGGGTATGCCCGGGGCGGTCAGGCCAAGCGACGCGAGTATCTGGCAGTGAAGTGGATTCCCCAGGGCTGGCAATGGGTGGATCCCAAGAAAGAGTTTGACGCCATGCTCACCGCCATCCGGTCGGGTCTCCTCTCCCGTTCGGAGGCTATCTCGTCCTTTGGCTACGACGCCGAGGATGTCGATCGCGAGATTGCCGCTGACAACGCACGGGCGGACGCCCTGGGTTTGGTGTTCGAGTCTGATCCGCGTCATGACCTGGCTGCTGCGCCGGTCGTTGTGCCGGCAGTACCAGACGCTTCAGGCGGCGCTACGAGTGATGAAGCTACGATCGTTTGAGGTCGCGATAGAAATTCTCGTGGGGACCGACTGCCTCGAGGTAAACCAGACGGACTTCATCGTCGAGGGTATAGCCCAACAGATACAACTGATTCTGGCTGCGGAATTTGTAGACGAACAGGTCGGCGAGGTCGCCTTTCTTACGCTCACCCACGGTCGGGTCGGCAGCCACGACCTTAGTCGCCGCATCGACATCGGCGGCGACGTTATCGTGCAATTTCTTGTAGGCGCGGGCGAAGCGTCGGGTCTGCTTGAGCGAGTAGCTCATGCACGACGAGACCGGGGAACGAAGGCAGTGGCTTCGTCACGCGGCTCCGCCATGGACGCCAGGGACTCAGCAATGAAACCGACCGGCAGATCCGGATTGTCCAGTGCAGCACGCCCGACCTTGGCCCAGTACTCGACCTGACCCGCAATGGTGCGATGTTCCGCCACGGCATCGTGCTTGGCCTGGTTGTAGAGCGCTTGGTTGATACGAATGGATGTTGATGTGGTCATGGTGTCGCTCCAGAAAGCGTCCGGACAACGAATTGCCCGGATAGCACGCTGAAACGAGATTACCACAAATGTGGAAAATGATCCAAGGAGTTCAATTGATGCACTTGCCTCATCTTGCGTCCCGTCTTTACGGGACGCCGCTTCTGCTCGCCCGTGCCAAGCTCGATGTGATCCTGTCGGTACTCGGCGAACGGGTGAATTGGCCCGAAGCCAACCTGGCGGTGTCGGTCCCGCAGGCGCGGGCATCCTTGGTGCGGGCATCGGCTTCTCCGGCAAAAAGCCGGGAAGTTTACCCGCGTGGGTTGGTGCTATGCGCAACACCGTCACGCCGTGCTGCGGTTCCGTCACGGCATCGTGACCGACCGTTTCGGTCACTACCCAAGATCGGTCACGTTCGGCCGAAATCGCCGATCACGATGCGCCGAAAACACCGGTCACGATCATCCGAAATGGGCGGTGCGTTGGGCCGAAGTGCCCATGTGGCTGGCAACTCCTGTAGTGGGAGCGACCGAGAACGATGCAGACGCAAAAAACCGCCCGGGGGCGGTTGCCGGGCATGGCTCGACGCGGTCAGGCTGGATCAGCGGGAAGATCCAGGCGCAGGTCGTTTGGGAGCGAGCCGGCCGCTCAGCTTGAGGCCGTCGCGCATATTCAATGCAAGCAGTGAAAAGTTCACCGCGCCGGCCAGCAACTCCACGCCTTGCAGGGCATAGAACATGCCGTCGAAACGCCCCGCATTGGCCCACGACGCCAGAACGAATGCGCTGGGCAGCAGTATCAGCAGGCCATTGGCCGCCACGATCTTCATCCTCTTCCCCTTGACACCGACAAGGCGGCCGCCACGGCCCTTCGCGAGCGAAAAACCACTGCCGCCCGTGGCCGCCATCGACGGGATCAAGAGCCACATACCGCTCAACACCGCGTTCTTGACAGCCGCGACACTTGCCTGATCCATGAAAAGCTCTGACACGAGGGTTGAGAGCCAGAACGTGGTGATGCAAAGGATCGCGACGGCTCCGAAGATGGCATGCAATTTCGATTTCATGGTTGGGCCTTTGAAAATGGGGGAACAGTCTGCAACGCGCGCAACATGGCTTCGAGCGTTCGGGTGGCAGTGTTGGCTTGGGTGACTGGAATCAGCGCCGCCAGTCCGGCAGCCTGCGCGGCCCAGAGGGCATCGACCTTGCGGTACCGAGCCCAACCTTCCGGCGTCAGGGCGTAGAACGGCGAACGCTGATTCGCCGGATTCGGGTGCGGTTTGACAAGCCCCTGCTCAGTCAGCAGGTTGAGTTGTTTTTGCGCGCCCTGGCGCGTGACGCCCATCGCCCCTCCCACCTGGGGTGCCGTCAGTGGCGTGTCGGCAAGGGCGATCGCACCCAGCACCTGCCACCGTGCACTGGTGAGGCCGAGCGGCGCGACCAGCTTGTCACCCCAGTGAAGCAATACGCCGTTCAGCCGAAACACCGCCAAGGTCAACTCGGTCACGGCGACGGCGTTGGGGTCCGGTAGAGAGGGAGATGGATTTCGTCGATTCATCCCGAAAAATCCATTGGAACAGCCGTGCGTGACAAATCAACGGGTTGTAGGTCGGGTTTCAACCCGACGCAACGGTCGGTTGAGGTCCAGTCGGGCTGAAGCCCGACCTACGAGGCCACGCAGACAGCCCGGTCGGGTTTCGACCCGGCATGTCGGGCCAAAGCCCGACGGTCTATTGGACAATCCGGGTTCATGACAACCAGTTTCCATTATTGGAAACTGGTTGTCAACTAGCGATCTTGTCCAACGAGGTATGAGCCTGAAGCCAGGCGCGAGATGCCACTGCGGATTGAGTCTGGAGGGCACCCGGGAGCGGCGGTTCGAGTACCGTCGGCTGCCGCGCGCGGACCGCGGCCCTGTGCTGGCCTACTCGCATGTCCTGGCGTCTAGAAGCGCCTGCCAATGGTGAGCGTGCCGTAGACCGGCACTTCCTTTTGTCCGTGGAACTCACGGGTCCGGTGATAGCGCGCCAGGGCAATGCGCCAGCGGCCGTGAACCATCGCAACGCCGTAAGTGACGTCAGCCACGAAGGGGCGCTTGTCCACGCGGTGGCTGGATCGAAACGTATTGCCATCGAGCGTGATGTCGTACAGGACGGCACGGGCATCGTAGGCAACGAACACATGCGCGCTTCCTGCATGGCTGGTGGGTTCGTGTAGGGGAGACGTGTTCTCGCCGGCCGGGCGCAAGGGGGCGGTTCCGAAGTCGTCGGGCAGTCGCAGGCCGAAGCGCAGTTCGCCGCCCAGATTCGCATAGGTGGCGAAATTGCCCAGGCTCCCTCCCCAGTGCCGGGTGAGATCCCCACCCCAGCCCGTCGCGCTCTCACGCCGCATCACACGCGTACGACGTTCATGGATCAATTGCACGACCAGCTCGTTGTGCAGTTGGTTGTCCCAACCATGAAACCTGCCGATGCCGAGCAGGCGATGCCACTCGCTCTGCGCCTCTTCGGCGTGGGCGGCAGGCCCCACCACGCCAAGGCGAAGCTGCGATGTGCGCAGGCTGTCGCCGCGACGAGCGTTGTAGCCGAGACTGAACATCAAGGCCCCGGCGTAGGGCCGATCATCGGTGATGAGGTCACGGCGCTCCCGATCCGTCGGGGTGTACATCATCTGGCTCAACCCGACGGTCATGTTCTGTTCGTCGAATCCCTCTGGTTGCAACAGTGCCAAACCTCGATTCAACGCCTGCACGATCCCAGGCAGGCACGGATCGCTGCGGTAATCGACCAGATTGGGGGAGACCCAACTGACCAGAAAACCGTTCGAGTAGCCTTGGTCCTGGCCCACGCCACCGAACATGTCGTTGTCGATACGCAGATTAACCGTGCCGGTCGAGCGCAGCGATGTCCGTTCCGAGCAAGCTGACTGAACGTGATGCGGCTCTTCTGCAGTGGCTGGCATAGGCAAGATCACGAGCCATAACCAGGCCCATGTTGCTTTCTTCGCGCCTGCCAGCGCCGAGCGACTTCTCACTTACTTGTCCCCGGCCTCGCTCGGGCGCGCCATTGCCTGATGGCTCTGGCGCACGAGCATGACGGGCACGGCTGCCATGACAGCGGAACTCCTGGCGATTGCTCACTTCGGGTATGGGGGTGCCGCCCGCACCCGACACGCCCGCATGGACTGGGCGCGACGGGCGGTCTGGCGTCTTGAGCGAGGCAGATGCGCTGTTCCATGGTCAGGCCATCTGCGCGATGGTTTTGCGAAAGCGCTGCAGCGACAGCGCGAACAGCACGCCGCCGATCAGCGTCAGCGCCACGAACTGCGGCCACACCACGTCCAGTCCGGCGCCACGGAACAGGATGGCCTGCCCCAGCTTCACGAAGTGCGTGGTCGGCGCCAGCAGCATGATGTCCTGCACCAGCTCGGGCATGCTCTCGCGCGGGGAGCTGCCGCCCGAGAGCAGCTGCAGTGGCAGGATGATCAGGATCATCAGCATGCCGAACTGCGGCATGTTGCGCGCAACCGTGGCCATGAAGATGCCCATGGCGGTCGTGGCAAATACGCACAGCGCCGCACCCGCGAAAAACAGCGGCAGCGAGCCGGCCACCGGCACGTGCAGCAACCCGCGCACGACGAAGGTGATCGACACCCAGCACGCCAGCAGAACCACGAGCCCCATGGGCCAGACCTTGGCCAGCATGATCTGCGCGGGCGTCACCGGCATGACCAGCAGGTGCTCGATGGTGCCGTGCTCGCGCTCGCGGATCAGCGCCGCGCCGGCCAGGATGATGGACAGCATGGTGATGTAGTCGATGACCTCCACCAGACTGCCGAACCAGGACGGCTGCAGCGCGGGATTGAAACGCACCCGCAGGGCCAGATCCACCGGCGGCACGGCGCTGCCCCGGTAACGCTGGGCGAATTCGCCGATCTCACCCATGACGATCTGCTGCACGTAGCCGCTGCCGACGAAGGCCTGGCTCATGCGCGTGGCGTCCACGTTGAGCTGGATCTGGGGTGACCGGCCCGCCAGCAGATCGCGCTGGAAGTTGCGCGGGATCACCATCACGAAGGTGTATAGCCCCGCGTCCATGCCGCGATCCATCTGCGACCACTCGATCATCTTCGGCTTGCTGAACTGCGGTGGATACAGGGCCGAGACAATGCGTTGCGACACCGGCGACTGGTCCTCATCCACGATCGCGATGGACGCGTTGTTCAGCGTCTCGGGCATGGCCGTGGCGCCGGCGTACACGCCCAGGGTGAACACAAAGGCGATCAGCACCAGCATGGTCGGGTCGCGCCGCAGGCTCCACAGCTCCTTGATGCCCAGGCGCCAGGTGTTGGAGAGGAATTGGCGCATGGCTCAACGCTCCTGCTTGCGCAGCAGCAGGATCGAGGCACCCACAATGAGCGGCACGGCGATCAGCATGGGAATGAGCGAGGCGCCCAGGTCGCCGAAGTGCAGCGCCTTGTTGAACACCCCCCGGCTGACATCGATCATGTGGGTGGCCGGGTAGATCTGGCCCAGCACGCGCGCACCGCCCTGCAGCGAGGAGACCGGATCGTTCATTCCGGAGAACTGCATGGCCGGCATGACCGTGCCGATCATGGTGAAGAACATCGCCGCGATCTGGCTTTTGGTGACGCTCGACGCCAGCAGGCCCAAGCCGGTGGAACAGAAGCTGAAGACCACCGCAGCGAGCAGCAGGGTGATGAAGCTGCCCTTGACCGGAACCCCGAAGACGGTCACGGACAGCAGCGTCATGAGCAGGAAGTTCAGCACGGCCAGTGCCACATAGGGCAGTTGCTTGCCCAGCAGAAACTCGGTGCGCGTGACCGGCGTGACGTACAGGTTGATGATCGAGCCGGTCTCCTTCTCGCGCACCACGGCCAGCGCCGTGAGCATGGCCGGCAGCATCAGCAGCACCAAGGGCACGACCGCCGGCACCATCGCCGGCACACTCTTGACGTCCGGGTTGTACCGAAAGCGCGTCTCGATGCCGGCCAGCCCGGCCGCCGGGCCGTTGCCACGCGCGCTCGCCTGCTCGGTCAGCCAGTGCTGGTGGATGCCCTGCACGTAGCCCATGACGGTTTCGGCCCGGGATGGCATGGCGCCGTCGATCCAGGCGCCGATCGCCACCTCGCGCGCGCGCAGCACGTCACGGCCGAAACCCGGCGGGATCTCCAGCGCCAGACTCAGCTCGCCGCTGGCCAGGCGGCGATCCATGTCCGCGTAGTCGGTGATCGGCGCCCGCTCCACGAAGTAGCGCGAGCCGGAAAGGCTCAGCTTGTAGCTCTCGCTCAGCGAGGACTGATCGCGATCCAACACGGCATAGCTCAGGTCGTTCACGTCCATGCTGATGCCGAAGCCCATCACGAGCATCAGGATCAACGAACCGGCCAATGCCAACGTGGCGCGCACCGGATCGCGCTGCAGCTCCAGCGACTCGCGCCATAAATAGCTGATCAGGCGCTGCAGGCTGAAGCGACTGCGTCGTCGGTGCGTTGGTGCAGCCTCTTGCCGGCCCGGCACCGCGGCAACGGGCGCCTCGGCCTTCGGTGCGCCGCCATCGGCCTCGATCAGGTAGCCGATGAACGCCTCTTCCAGGGTCTGCGCACCGCGCTTTTCGACCAGCTTCGCGGGCGCATCGCTGTCGAGCACCTTGCCCGCGTGCATCATCGACATGCGGTCGCAGCGTTCGGCCTCGTTCATGAAGTGGGTGGAGATGAAGATCGTCACCTTGTCGCGGCGCGAGAGCTCCACCAGCAGCCGCCAGAAGCCGTCGCGCGCGACCGGGTCCACGCCCGAGGTCGGCTCGTCCAGGATCAGCAATTCGGGCTTGTGCACCATCGCCACGGCCAGCGACAGGCGCTGGCGCATGCCAAGCGGCATGCTCTCGGGCAGGCTGTCCCGCACCTCGGCAAGATCGAAACGCTGCTCCATCTCGGCCACCCGATCGGGAATCTCTTCCTCGGGCACCTGGAACAGGCGCGCGTGCAACGCCAGGTTCTGCCGCACCGTCAACTCGCCGTAGAGCGAGAAGGCCTGGGACATGTAACCCACGCGGCGGCGGGTGGCGATGTCCTTCGGATTCACCTCGTGGCCGAACAGCCAGGCTCTGCCCTCGCTCGCTTCGAGCAGCCCCGTGAGCATCTTCATGGTCGTGCTCTTGCCGCAGCCGTTGGAGCCGAGGAAGCCGAAAATCTCGCCGCGACGGATGCGAAAGGACACGTGATCCACCGCGACGAAATCGCCGAAGCGCATCGTCAGATCCTGCGCCTCGATGGCGATGTCGTCCTCCGACGCCTCCAGCGGGGGGATCACGACGTCTGCGTGGCCGCGCTTCCTGTCCTCGGGCAGCAGCGCAATGAAGGCGGCCTCCAGCGAATCGCTGCCGGTACGCGCCAGCAGCTCATGGGGCATGCCCGTCGCGAGCACCTGCCCGTCGTCCATGGCCACCAGCCAATCAAAGCGCTGGGCCTCGTCCATGTAGGCCGTGGCAACGATCACGCTCATGCCCGGCCGGTCCTGGCGGATGCGCGCGATCAGGTCCCAGAACTGTGCGCGCGCCAGCGGGTCCACGCCCGTGGTCGGCTCGTCCAGGATCAGCAGATCCGGGTCGTGGATCAGCGCGCAGCACAGGCCCAGCTTCTGCTTCATGCCGCCGGAGAGTTTTCCCACTGGCCGGCTGAGGAACTTGCGCAAGCCCGTGGCGTTGGTGAGGTCATCGATGCGTCGGCGCCGCTCGGCGGCGCCGTGACCGAACAGGCGCGCGAAGAACTGCAGGTTTTCCTCCACCGAGAGCGTCGGGTACAGGTTCTTGCCCAGGCCCTGCGGCATGTAGGCGATGCGCGGACAAACAGCGTCGCGATGGCGCTTGCTGGACATGTCGCCGCCCAGCACTTGCACGCGGCCTTGCTGTACGGCGCGTGCCCCGGCCATCAGCGACAGCAGGCTGGACTTGCCCACGCCGTCCGGCCCGATCAGGCCGACCATGCCGCCCGATGGCACCCCCAGCGTGATGCCGGCCAGGGCCTGCACCTTGCCGTAGTGCAGCCGCACCTGCTCCAGGCGCGCGACTTCGGGCTCCAGGGAGACCTGCGTCATTGCGGCGCCTTCAACGCCAGCCGGGCCGGCCATTCCTGTTTAGGATCAAGACGCACCCAGGCCTCGCCCGGCAGGCCGGTCTTGACATGCTCCAGGTGCTCGCGCAGCAGTTCGCGGTCGATCCGCGCGCGCACGCGGAACATCAGCTTCTCGCGCTCGCTCGCGGTCTCCACCGTCTTCGGCGTGAACTGCGCCGTGCTGGCGATGAACGAGACCTTGGCTGGGATCACGTAGCCCGGCGCCGCGTCCAGCACGATGCGCACCTCCGAACCGAGCGCGAGCCGACCCGCGGCCTCGGTGGGCAGGAAGAAGGTCATGTACACGTCCGACAGATCGATCAGGTTCAGCACCCGCCCGCCCGCGCCCAGCACTTCGCCGGGCTGCGCCACGCGGAACTGCACGCGGCCATCGCGCGGGGCCTTGAGCTGGCTGTCGTCGATCTCGGCCTGGATGCGCTCCAGGGTGGCATCGACGGCCTCGACCTGGGACTGCGCGCCGACGATCTGCGTGCGTGCGGCGGCGATGGACGAATCGGCCGACGCCACCTGCGCCTGGGCAGCGGCAACGGAGGCCTCGGCGCTTTCCGTGCGGGCACGATCATCGTCCAGGGTCTGGGTGGAGGTAGCCCCTTCCTTGACCAGCGTCTCGGAGCGCGCCAGCCGGCGCTTGGCCGCGTTGAGTTCAGCCTCGGCGCGGCGCACCTGTGCGATCAGGGCGGTCTTGTCGCTCAGGCGCATTGCCAATTGCGCCTGAGCGCTGGCCACGCCATTGACCGCCTGCTGCCGCTGGGCCTTGGCTTCGCGCAGTTGCGCCTCCAGCGTCTGCACCTGCATGGTCGCGAGAATCTGGCCGGACTTCACGAAGGCACCTTCCTCGACCAGGATGTCGCCCACCCGGCCGGCCATTTTCGTGGCGACGTCCACCTCCGTGGCTTCGATGCGCCCATTGCTGCCGATGAAGGCCCCGTTCTCACCGCCAGCGGAGAACCACTTCCAGGCGTACCAGCCGGCCAGGGCCAGCACGGCGGCGGCGACGACGACAGGAATCAGTTTGTTCTTGAGCGAAATGGCCATGGTGTTCACCGGGCGGTGGAAGTGGATGGAACGGACGGCGAAGGCAGCAGCGGGGCATCACCCACGTGTTGCGATCCCTCGCCCAGCGCGGTGTAAAGCGCGACGCGGCTGGACAGCAGGGCGCGTCGCGTCTGCACCAGTTGCTGTCCGGCGGAGATCAGGTTGCGCTCGGCGTCGAGCACGTCGAGGAAGCTCGACGCGCCGTTGTCGTAGCTCAGGCGCGACAGGCGCGCACGCTCCCTTTGCGCGGCCAGGGCGCGCTCCTGCACCCCGACCTGCTGCAGCCAGTGCTGGGCCGACAGCGCGTCGGCCACGTCGCGGAACGCGTTCTGCACGGTCTGCTCGTACTGCACCACGGCAAGGTGCTTGCGCACCTCGGCCAGGTCGAGGTTCGCGCGATTGCGTCCGCCGTCAAAAATGGGCAGCGACAGGCTCGGCGCGAAACTCCAGGCGCGGTTGGCGCCCCTGAACAGGCGATCCAGTTCAGCGCTGGCCGAGCCGCCGAAGGCGGTCAGGCTGATGCGCGGAAAAAACGCGGCGCGCGCCGCGCCGATGTTGGCGTTGGCCCCTCGCAATTGGTGTTCTGCCGCCACCACGTCGGGCCGGTTGTTCAGCAGGTCGGAAGGCAGACCGGGAGCCAAAGGGGCGAGCAGATTCATGTCGAAGGGCGCGCTCCCATCCGGCACGACAGGCGTGCCCGACGGATCACCGAGCAAAACCCCCAGGGCCAGGCTTTGTGCTGCGCGCTACTGCTTCACCTGCACCACCAGCGATTCGGCCTGGGTCAGCAGCGTCTCCACCTGCGTCAGCTCCAGGCGCGGGGCCGAGCCAACCTCCAGGCGCCGCGTGAAGATGCGCAGCGACTCGCGCTGGCTGGCTTCGCTGGCCTGGGCCAGGCGCAGGCGCTCGTCCAGTTCGCGCAAGCCCAGGTAGGCATTGGCCACCTGGGCCACGAGTGCGACGGACACCGCGCGACGGGCGGCATCGGTGGCCAGGAAGCTCTGCAGCGCCGCTTCGTTGAGGCTGGCGATGCGGCCCCAGAAATCGATCTCCCAACTGCTGATGCCCAGCCCGGCCTGGTATTGGCTGCCCGTGGCTGCGTTGCCGCTCAGGCTCAAGTCGGCGGGTGTGCGTGCCCGAGTAGCGTCCAGGCCCACGCCGACAGTGGGCAATCGGGCGCTGCGCTGCACCCCATAAGCGGCTTGCGCCTCCTGCACCCGCAGCACGGCCGTGCGCATATCCGGGTTGTTCGTGAGCGCCTGCTCAATGAGCCGCGTCAGCGCCGGGTCGGTGAAATAGCCACGCCAGTCGAGAGCAGCGGTGGTGGACGGGACTCGCGCATCGGGCGGCGTGTCGTGGGCATAGGCCGCGGGAAAATCCACGGCCGGGCGCTCGTGCGGCGGCGCCATCGACGCACAGCCCGCTATCAGCATGGCGGCCGCGCAAGCGGCCAGTCGGAAGGAATGGTGGGGCATGGGAGTCCGATTCAGTCTGCGCACGCCATGAAAGGTCAGCTGTTCTGAGTTGGTAGAGGGAGATCGCGGATGCGCCGCGAGCGGGTCACATAGGTCCATTTCCCAATGCCTTGTTCAATGTGATGAAGCGCGCTGCCAGCCTGCCCTGGTTGGCGGCCAGATCTCGACGGGCCTGCAGATAGCTGCGCTGGCTGTCGAGCACGGCAGTGTAGTCGATGGCGCCGCCGTCGTAGCGTGCTTGTACAAGCTGGTAGGCATCGCTGGCCGCGTCGCTGCGAGCTTTGAGTTCCTGCGCCTGCTGCTGTTCGGCGCTGTAGGCAGCCAGAGCATCGTCGATCTCCTGCCAGGCTTTCAGCACGGTTTTCTGGTAATTCACCGCCGCTTCCTGTTGTTGCAGCTCGCGCAGTTGCACGGTGGCTGTGCGCCGGCCGTGGTCGAAGATCGGCAGGTTGAGGCTGGGGCCGACCGACCAGGCGCGGCTGCCCCAGTCGGAGAATTCGCCGGAGAGGTAGGACTCGAACCCGAACTTCGCACCCAGCCGGATGCTGGGATACAGATTGGCCTTGGCAATGCCGATGTTGGCGGTGGCGCTGTGCAGGCGCGCCTCAGCAGCGCGGATGTCGGGGCGGCGCAGCGCCACTTCCGATGGCAGGCCGAGGGCAAGGTCGGGCAGCGCAGTCCTGGCGTCGGCGTCGCGCGGCGCCAGTTCGGCCTGCAGCGCACCGGGGCGTTCGCCCAGCAGCAGGGCGATCTGGTTGGCGCTGGCGGCTTCTTGCGCCAGCAGGGGCGGCAGTTGCGCCTTCAGCGCGGCCAGTTCGGCGCGCTGGCGTTGCAGGTCGGTGTGATCGAGCACGCCGCCCTCGACACGCGCCTGCAGCAGCCCGGCGCGATCTTCCAGCGCGGCGATGTCCTCACGCATCAATCGTATCTGCCGCTGAGCGGTGCGCAGCTCGAAGTAGTTGCGCGCCACATCGCTGGCCAGGCTGAGGCGGGCCAGGCCAAGCAGCGCAGCCTGCTGGCCGACATCGGCGTCGGCGGCTTCGACGGAGCGGCGCACGCGGCCCCACAAATCCAGCTCCCATGAAGCGTCGAAACCGGCCTGGTACAGCGTGAACGGCTCGGCCAGCAGCTCGGTCACGCTCGGGCTGGCCCCCATGATGCCGATCATGCGCGTGCTGGCACCGCTTTCGCTCTGGCGCTGGCGGGTGGCACTCCCGCCCGCGTTGACTTCCGGCCCGCGCTGCGCGGCCACCGTACTGCGTTGCGCGCGTGCCTGGGCGAAGCGCAGCGCGGCCGTTTGCAGGTCAGGGCTGGCATCGAAAGCACGCTGCTGCAATGCATCGAGGGTTGCGTCGTTGAATGCCAGCCACCACTGGGCCGGCAATGCCTGAGCGGCTTCGCTCGGGATGCGCAGCGAAGCGTCGCCGCTGCGCCAGCTCATCCAGTCGTTGGGCGCAGCGGGCGTCGGCTTGACGAAATTCGGACCAACGGCGGCGCAGCCGGTCAGAGCCATTGCCAGCGCGCAGGCCGCGAAGCCAAAGTACCGCTGGTGAAGATGAGCGTGTTGTCGATCAAACATAGGAATATCCACGGTCAGGAAAGCCGGTTGCGGAACAGCCAGGCCGCCAGCGGCAGCGTGGTGGCGGCCAGCACCAGCAAGGGGATGAATTGGTGCCAGATGTCGATGAGGCCCGCGCCTTCGAGATAGACGCGGCGCACGATGTCCATGCCAAAGCGCAACGGATTGGCGTAGGTGGCAAGCTGCAGCACCTCTGGCATGTTGCGCACCGGCGTGAACAGGCCGGAGAGCAGCATCAGCGGCATGATCAGCAGGAAGCTGTAGAGCATCGCCTGTTGCATGTTCAGAGACAGGGCGGATATCGACAGGCCCACGCCCACGGACGCGACGGTGAAAACGATCAGCCCGAAGTAGAGCAGTCCCACCGAGCCCTGCATCGGAATCTCGAACCAGAATCGGATGATCAGAAAGATGATGGTGGACTGCAGCAGTCCGATCAGGATGGAGGGCAGCGCCTTGCCGATCAGGATCTGCATCGGGGTCAGCGGCGTCACCAGCAACTGGTCGAAGGTGCCTTGCTCGCGCTCACGCGCCACCGACAGCGCCGCCAGCAGCAGGGTCTGCAACATGCTCAGCGCGGCAATCAACCCCGGCATCATGTTCCAGCGGGATTCCAGGTTGGGGTTGAACCAGGCGCGCCGTTCTACGCGAATCCCTGGGGCACCTTCACCACGCTTGGCGCCCAATGAGGCGTTGTAGGCGACCACGATGGCGCCGACATGGCTGGCGGCCGCCCCCGCCGTCGAGGAATTGCGCCCGTCCAGAATGAGCTGCAGGGGCGCGGGCTGGCCCGAACCCAGCCGCGTCTCGAAGTCCCGCGGGATGCTGAGCACCAGCAAAGCCTTTTCTGCATCGACCATATCGGCAATCTGCTTGGGCGAGGTGAGCGTGGCCGCACGCACGAACACGCCGGTGCCGTCCAGCCGTGCCAGCAGTTCGGTCGACGCCGCACTGCGGCTTTGATCCAGCACGGCATACGGCACGTGCGTGAGGTCGTAGGTGGCGCCGTAGCCGTACAGCAGCGCCTGCAGGAAGGCGGGCGCAATCAGCAGTGCCCGGCTGGCAGGCTCCTTGATGAGCGCAAGGAGCTCTTTTCGCACCAAGGCGATGATCTGGGAGAGTGTGGCAATGAAGGAAGCCATGGGTGTCAGTCCAGTGACTTCTTCAGCGTGCGCTGTGTGGCGAACACCAGCACCACGGCGTAGAGGGAAAGGATGGCGACGCTGCGCAGGATGGTCGGCCCATGGTCGCCCGCCAAAAACAACGTCTTGATCAGGCCCATGAAATGCGTGGCGGGCAGCAGTTGCGCCACGCCCTGGATCACCAGCGGCACATTGCGCAGGTCGAACACGAAGCCGGAGAGCATCATGGCCGGCATGAAGCTCACCAGCATGGCCAGTTGACTGGCGTCAAACTGGTTGCGCGTCTTGCCAGAAATGAACAGGCCCAGCAGCAGCGAGACCAGCAGGTACAGCATCGAGGCCAGGAACAGGATCGTGAGGGAGCCGCGCAGCGGCACCTCGAACAGGAAACGCGCCGCCAGCAGGCACAGCACCAGGTCGATGGCACCGACCACCAGATACGGCACCAGCTTGGCGAAGATGAGTTCCAGCGGCCGCACCGGCGTGACGAACAGCGACTCCAACGTGCCGCGCTCCCATTCACGTGCGATCAGCAGCGATGTGAGGAAGGCACCGATCAGCGTCAGCACCAGCACGATCAGTCCTGGCACCAGATACCAACTGCTGTTGCCGGTTTCGTTGAACCACATGCGCTGCACCACTTCCACACGAGCCAGCGCGGGCGGCTTGTTGCCGGCGCGGTCTGCCTGCTTTTGCGCCCAGGTGGCGATGGCGCTGTTGACGTAGCCTTCCACGGTCTGCGCCGTGGTCGAGTTGACGCCGTTCAAGATCAGCTGGATGCGGGCATCGCCCGCATCCAGCCGGCGCGAGAAGTCCAACGGCACGCGCACGATGGCGTCCACCTCGCCTGCGCGCAGCAGGCGCTCTGCCTCCTGCATCTGTGTGACCCACACTGGCGACAGATAGCTTGAGCCCGCCAGACCGGCGACGGCGTCGCGCGCATCGGGCGCGCTGTCTTCCAGCACCACCGCGACCGGGGCGTTCTTGACGTCGAAGGACAGGCCGTAGCCGAACAGCAGAATCAGCGCAATCGGCAGCAGCAGTCCCACCGCCAGGTTGCTCTTGTCGCGCAGCATCTGGCGCACTTCCTTGCGCAGCAGGGCGATGAAACGCCGCATGAACTCTGGATATCTCATGCGCGGCCTTCTGAGTTCTTGGCCCGGTCGGCGGCGCGGCCGTGCTCGACGATGGCGATGAAGGCGCTGTTCATGTCGGCGCCGCCCTCCTGGCCTGCCCGGCCCGCCCGGCCCGCCTGCTCGCGCACCGCCTGCGGCGTGCCCAGCGCCAGCACCTTGCCAGCATCCTGGATGGCAATGCGGTCGCAGTACTCTGCCTCCTCCATGAAATGCGTGGTGATGATGACCGTCACTCCCGCTTGCGCGAGCGCGGTGATGGTGCGCCAGAAGGCGCGCCGCGCCAGCGGGTCGATGCCGCTGGTCGGCTCATCGAGGAACAGGATGTCGGGCTCGTGCAGCAGGCCGGTGGCCATGGCCAGGCGCTGCTTGTAACCGCCGGGCAGCAGGCCGCTGATGGCGGTGGGCTCCAGGGCGAACTGGGCGAGCGTGGCCGCCACCCGCGTGCGCAGCGCCTGGCCGCGCAGCCCGTAGGCACCGCCGAAAAATTCCAGGTTTTCGCGCACGCTCAGGTTGCCGTAGAGCGCGAACTTCTGCGACACATAGCCGATGCGCGAACGCGCCTGGGCGCGTGCTGTGCGCAGGTTCATGCCGGCGACTTCCAGATGCCCGCTGCTGGCCGGCAGCAGGCCGCAGAGCATGCGGAAGGTGGTGGTCTTGCCCGCGCCGTTGGGGCCGAGCAAGCCGAAGATTTCGCCCCGCGCCACATCAAAGGAGGTGCGGGCGACGGCGGTGAAGTCGCCAAATTTGCGCACCAGATCACGCACCACGATCACCGGCCCGTCCCCATTACTATTCGAGGACACCTGCGGGGACGACGCGGGCGCTTCGGGCGGCGATGCCGACACCTGGGTAGTCGACTCCGTGCCCTCGGGTTGTTGCTGGCGCAGCATCATCATGAAAGCGTCTTCGAGTTCTTCCGGGCGCGGCTGGTAGTCGATGTCGCCGAGCAGTCCGTCCAGCGCCTGGGTTTCCGCCTTGGGCTGGCGGATGAACCACACCGCACCGCCTTTGGGCACCGCATCGACGATCAACGGGTCGGCGTCGATCAAACGCGCCTGCAAGTCGCGGGCGGGCATACCGGACGGTGGCGTGGCCACATAGGTCAACCCTCGGGCGCGTTCGCGCAGCACGCCGGGAGCGCCGTCGGCGAGCAGCAGGCCGTGGTGCATCACGAACACCTGGGCGCAGCGCTCGGCCTCGTCCATGTAGGCGGTGCTGACGATCACGCTCAGCTTTTCGTCATCCACCAGCTGCTGCACGATCTGCCACAGATCGCGGCGCGACAGCGGATCGACGCCCACGCTGGGTTCATCCAGTAGCAGCAAATCCGGCGAGCGCACCAGCGTGCAGGCCAGACCCAGCTTCTGCTTCATGCCGCCCGAGAGCTTTCCCGCCGGGCGTGTGGTAAAGCGCGCCATGTCGGTCATTTCCAGCATGCGCGCGAAGCGTTCGCGGCGCACTTCCTGCGGCACGCCGTGCAGATCGGCATACAGATCCAGGTTTTCCTGCACGCTCAGGTCTTCGTACAGGCCGAAGCGCTGCGGCATGTAACTGATGCGGTCCTGCACCGTTTGCGGGTCGTGGGCGACGTCGATGCCCAGCACGCGCAATGTTCCCGCATCGGGCTTGAGTAACCCGGCCATCATGCGCATCAAGGTGGTCTTGCCGGCACCGTCCGGGCCGACCAGGGCCGTCAACTCACCCGCGCGCACCGTCAGCGACAAGCCGCCCACCGCATGCAAAGGGCCACCGCCCGGCGCTTCGAAGGTCTTGCGCAGCCCTTCGGCAACGACCGTCGCGCCGCCGTCGCTCATTGCGCGGCGCCCGCCGTCAGGTGCACGGTCGCCGGCTGCCCCAGGCGCAGCACGTCTTCCGGGTCATCGACCCGTACTCGCAGCTCGTAGAGCAGGCTGGTGCGCAGCTCTTCGGTCTGCACCGACTTGGGCGTGAACTCGGCCACCGAGGAGATGTAGCCGACTTTGCCGGCGATGGACTGGCCAGGGGCGCCATCCGTGGTCACACGTGCCTGCATGCCGGGTTTGACCCGACCCAGGTCGGGCTCGCCCACATAGACACGTACCCACTTGGGCTGGGTCAGCGCCAAGGCAAATACAGGTTTCTGCGGTGTCGCCATGTCGCCGGGTTCGAGCAGGCGCGAACGCACCACGGCGTCTGCCGGTGCCTTGAGTTGGCCTTGAGCGATCTGGTGCTGCAGCAAGGCCAGTTGCGCCTGCGCCGCCTTGAGCTGTGCCTCGGCGCCGGCCACGTCCTCTGCGCGCGGTCCCAGTTCAGTCAGACGCAAGGCTTCGCGTTGATCCGTCAGCTTGGCCTCGGCAACCTGCAGATGGCTTTTGGCGCGGTCCAGATCCTGCGCACTGACGCCACGCCCCTGGGTGTTGGCGGCGATGCCTTGCAGACGTTGCAGATCCTGCGCAGCCTGTGCGGCATCGGACTGGGCGGCGGTCACACGGCTCTTGGCCTGGGCGATTTCCTGCGGCCGTGCACCATTGCGCAAGCGTTGCAGGGCTTGCTGCTGAACGCCAATCTGCGCTTGTGCCTGTTCGGCCTGCAAGGCCAGGGTGCGGGTGTCCAGCACCGCTAGAACATCCCCCGCATGCACGCGGCCGCCTTCCTCCACCCGTAATTCAGCCACGCGGCCACTGCCATCGAAGGCCAGCGCAATTTGGCGGATGTCCACGTTGCCGTGCAGCACCAGGGCATCGTCGTGGCCTTTGGCTCGCTGGTGCCACCCAGCCCACGCGCCAAGCGCCAGCACAGCAACGAGAAAAATGGCGATCAGAGGCTTCTTCATGGCAAGAGTCCAGGTAGGCGCAAGAGATAACGGGGCACTTTTATGCACGACATTAAATTGATTTTAGATTTAAATTGTCCGACAATGCAAGCCTTGTCTATCCTGGAAAAACAAGGGATGAGCAAACCCACGCGCGGACTTCGCTCGGATGGCGAAGCCACAAAAACACGAATACTGGAGGCCGCAGGCGAGCTGTTCGCCGCAACGGGCTACGCCGAAACGTCCAACAAGGACATCGCCGCCCGGGCGCAGGTGGATCTGGCCTCCATCAATTACCACTTTGGCAACCGCAGCGGCCTGTACCAGGCCGTATTGGCAGCGGCCTATGGCCAACTGCCGGGCGTGGCCAACCTGAGGCAATTGGTTGGCAGCGAATCGCCACCCGAGTCGAAATTGCGTGTACTGATCGAGCAGCTGGTCGCGCAGGCCATGCAAGAACCTCAAGCCTGGCAGTTGCGTGTCTTTGCCAGGGAGGTGCTGGCGCCAAGTTCACATCTGCTGGTGCTGTTCCAGGATGAAGCGCTGCCAAAGATGCTGCTCGTCAAACAACTGCTCAGCGACATTACCGGGATCCCTGCAGAAGATCCGGCCGTGACCCGTTGTCAGGTGAGTGTGATTACCCCCTGCCTGATGCTGCTGGTTGGCGGGCGCACGTTCCCCGGACCTTTGAAAGAGGTTTTCCAGATGCCTTCACAGGCGATTGCGAGCCACCTGTATCAATTCGCCATGGGCGGACTGGGGGCGATAGCCCGGGAGTACGCAAAACAGGAAAAGACCTGAGGCAAGGCACTCGTAGCTCTTGTCCGGAGCACCGAAGCGGCTTTCCGACTTGGACACGTAGTAGTGATACGTGCGCCCCTTCTTGCGCGAGTATGAGCGCGGTCATTCCCTTCCACTTCGATGCTTACGCCGTGCGCGTACAGATCGACGAAGTCGGCCTCGCGGACTCACCTGCCAGGTAAAGGCAAACGACGGCGGACATTTCAGCAGTCATGCGGCGTCGTTGCTTCGTGGCAGCCACGCGATCCCACGCACCATCGGGCGCGTCCAACTGCGGTTTCTACGTTTAACGTGAAGCTCGCTCAGCGAGACTGTGTCCCCCTTGCCCGCTCCGGGCTCAGTCGATCGCTTGGTGGCGCCCGCAGAGGGAGGGGGAGGGAAACGTTCGTGGCGAGTCGTCGTTTCACGCTCTGGGCTGGTAAATCGCCATGAATGTTAACCGGACAGCCCCAGCGCCCTGGCCACGCCCGCGCCGTAGGCCGGGTCGCATTTCGTGCAATTGGCGATGTGGCGGCGCTTGATCTCGTCCGGTGCATCGCCCATGGCGCGCGCGGTGTTGTCGAACAGCACCTGCTGCTGCGCGGGGGTCATCAGGCGGAACAGGGCGCGCGGCTGACTGTAGTAATCGTCGTCGTCCTCGCGGAAGTTCCAGTGATCGGCGGCGCCGTCGATCTTCAGCGGTGGCTCGCGATAGTCCGGCTGCTCCTGCCATTCCTGGTAGCTGTTCGGCTCGTAGCCCAGGGTGCTGTCGAAGTTGCCATCGACGCGCATGGCGCCGTCGCGGTGGTAGCTGTGCACCGGGCAGCGTGGGGCGTTGACGGGGATCAGGCCGTGGTTGACGCCGAGCCGGTAGCGCTGCGCGTCGCCATAGGAAAACAGCCGCCCCTGCAGCATCTTGTCGGGCGAGAAGCCGATGCCCGGCACGACGTTGGCGGGGTTGAAGGCGGCCTGCTCGACTTCGGCGAAGTAGTTGGCCGGATTGCGGTTCAGTTCCAGCACGCCGACTTCAATGAGCGGATAATCCTTGTGCGGCCAGATCTTGGTGAGGTCGAAGGGATGGTAGGGCACCTTCCCGGCGTCGAGCTCGGGCATGACCTGCACGTACAGCGTCCACTTCGGGAAATCGCCGCGCTCGATCGCTTCGTACAGATCGCGCTGGTGGGTTTCGCGGCACTTGCCGATGGCGGCTTCGGCTTCCGCGTCGGTCCAGTTTCTGATGCCCTGTTGGGTCTTGAAGTGGAACTTGACCCAGAAGCGCTCGTTCTGCGCGTTGATGAAGCTGAAGGTGTGCGAGCCGAAGCCGTGCATGTGGCGGTAGCTCGCCGGAATGCCGCGGTCGGACATGACGACGGTGACCTGGTGCAGGGCTTCCGGCAGCAGGGTCCAGAAATCCCAGTTGTTGCGTGCGCTGCGCAGGTTGGTGCGCGGGTCGCGCTTGACAGCATGGTTCAGGTCGGGGAACTTCAGCGGATCGCGCAGGAAGAATACGGGCGTGTTGTTGCCGGCCAGATCCCAGTTGCCTTCCTCGGTGTAGAACTTGATGGCGAAGCCGCGGATGTCGCGTTCGGCATCGGCCGCGCCGCGCTCGCCGGCGACGGTGGAAAAACGCACAAACAGGTCGGTCTGCTTGCCGATCGCGGAAAAGAGCCTGGCGCGGGTGTAACGGGTGATGTCGTGGGTGACGGTGAAGGTGCCATAGGCACCGGAACCCTTGGCGTGCATACGGCGCTCGGGAATGACTTCGCGGTCGAAGTGGGCGAGCTTCTCGAGGAACCAGACGTCCTGCAGCAACTGCGGTCCGCGCGCGCCGGCGGTCATCACGTTCTGGTTGTCGACGACCGGGCAGCCGGCGGTGGTGGTGAGTTTCTTCTGATCCATGAACGTACCCTCCTGCAGACGTGACTCGAATCAACCACTCTAGTCGAGGGTGACCGGGATGTCGAATCGGTGCGCCAACCGGGCTTCCCGCAGGCATGGATACGGCGGCCCTACTTCAACACGAAGCGTACGTTGCCCGCACCCGTACCGGGAATATCGATGGTGGCGACGGCTTTCGCGCCCGACGCCGGTGCTGCGGGGAACTGCGCGACGAGACTGTGCGGGCCGGCGACGGCCAAGGGTGCTTCGCTCTTCCCGTTGCCGGACAAGAGGATGAGTTTGCCGTGTGCGCCCTTGGCGGCGATGGGTACGCCGTGCTGGGTGAGATGCAGGGTGATGCGCGTGCCCTGGCTGACGGCTTCGACCTGGAAGTAACCGGCCTCGGCGGTGACGCCGCCGTATTGCGGTACGAGATGGTCCTGGTGCGCGTGCAGCGGGCCGGCGGCGAGGATGAGCACGAGCGGGAGGGTGCGGCTGAGGCGGGACATGGTTTGCTCCTTTCGCTGGGGCGGGTCAGAAACTTTCACCGCTCTTGTCCTGCAGCAGGCGGGCCAGCGGCTTTTCGCCGAACAGCCAGAACAGCGCAGGGGTGAGTACGGTGTCAAGCAGGGTGGCGCTGATGAGCCCGCCGAAGATGACAATGGCGACGGGATAGAGAATCTCCTTGCCGGGGGCGTCGGCGGACAGCATAAGCGGAACGAGGGCGATGGCCGTGACGAGCGCGGTCATCAACACGGGCGTGAGCCGTTCGAGCGAGCCGCGCACGATCATCGGCTTGCCGAAGGTTTCGCCCTCGAATGCGCACAGGTTGATGTAGTGGCTGATCTTGAGAATGCCGTTGCGCGTGGCGATGCCGGTGAGGGTGATGAAGCCGACGAGGGTGGCGACCGACAGCGGCTGGCCGGCGATCCATAGCGCAGCGACACTGCCGACGAGGGCGAGCGGGATGTTGCCCATGACGATGAGGGCGAGCACGGTGGAACGGTAACGGCCGTAGAGGACGAGAAAAACCATCGCGAGCGACGCGGCGGCGAGCAGCGCGATGCGCCGAACCGCCGCTTCCTGCGCCTGGAACTGGCCTTCGAGGGCGGTGAAATAGCCTTCCGGCATGGGCTGTGCCGCCAGCGCGGCGCGGATGTCGGCGATCACCTCCGACAGATTGCGCCCGCTTGCGTTGGCGGACACGACGATGCGGCGGCGCGCGTTCTCGCGACCGATCTGGTTGGGACCTTCGCCGTCCTCGACGTGCGCCAGGCGCGCCAGCGGCACATGGCCGGCGGGTGTCTCGATCAGCAGATCCCGCAGCGCGTGCACGCCACGCCCGCTATCGGGCAGGCGCACGACGAGATCGTAGCGGCGGCTGCCGTCGACGATCTGGGTGACGTGGGCGCCGCCCACCAGACGCTCGAGTACGCGCAGCAACTCGCCGGGCGTAATACCGTAACGCGTCGCGGCGGCGTAATCCACGTGCACCTTCACCTGCGGCACGCGTACCTGTTTCTCGATCTGCAGGTCGGTGACGCCGGCGACGTTGGCCAGACGTGCGCGCAGGCCATCGGCCAGCCCACGCAGGGTGTCGAGATCGTCGCCATAGATCTTGAGTGCGATCTGCGCGCGCACGCCGGAAAGCAGATGGTCGAGCCGGTGCGAGATGGGCTGACCGATGTTGATCGTTGCCGGCAGCACGCCAAGGCGCGCGCGCAGGTCGGCGATAACCGCATCGCGGCTGCGCCCGGATGGCCGCAGGTCGACGTCGATTTCGGTGTAGTGCGTGCCCTCGGCGTGGTCGTCCAGCTCGGCGCGCCCGCTGCGCCGGCCGGTCTGCGTCACTTCCGGCACCTGGGCGATGAGCTTCTCGGCCAGCGCGCCGATGCGGTTCGACTCCGCCAGCGCCGTACCCGGTTCGAGCAGTACGTTGATGGTGAGCGTGCCTTCGTTGAACGCGGGCAGAAAGCTGCGCGGCAGGAAGGCGACACTGGCTGCCGCCAGCGTCACCAGCGCAACAGCCGCTACGAGCAGCGCGCGCGCATGCGCGAAGGACCAGTCGAGCACAGGGGTGTCGACACGCTTGAGCCAGGAGACGAGGGGGGCAGAGGGCAGAGGACGGGGAGCGGGAGACGGAAGGCGGTCATTGGCCAGAAGGAGGTAGGCGAGGACCGGAGTCAGCGTGACGGCGACCAGCATGCTGGCGAGGATCGAAACGATGTAGGCGATGCCCAGCGGGGTGAACAGGCGGCCTTCGACGCCGGGCAGGGCGAACAGTGGCACGAACACCAGGACGACGATGAGCGTGGCGTACAGGATGGCGGAGCGTACTTCGAGGGTGGCGCGCGCGATCACCTCCAGCGCGGAGTGGGGCACCGCGGCAGCACGGTTGAGCTGCAAGCGACGCATGACGTTTTCGACGCCGACCACGGCATCGTCGACCAGTTCGCCGATGGCGATGGCGAGGCCGCCGAGCGTCATGGTGTTGATGGACAGACCGAAATAGTCGAACACCAGCACCGTGGCGAGCAGCGAAACCGGGATTGCGGCAAGGGCGATGACGGTACTGCGCACATTCAGAAGAAACAGGAACAGCACCACGGCGACGAGCACGGCGGCGTCGCGCAGCGCGTCCTCGACGTTGCCAACCGCGCGCTCGATGAAATCCGCCTGGCGAAACAGGAAGCGTGGCGCCTCGATCCCGGCCGGCCGGGATGCCGCGAGGCCGGCGAGTGCGTTCTCGATTGCGCGGGTGAGCGCGACGCTGTCGGCGCCCGGCTGTTTCTGCACCGACAGGATCACCGCGGGCGTGCCGTTGTAACCCGCATCGCCGCGCTTGACGGCGGGGGCGAGCCGCACATCAGCGACCTGCTTGAGCACCTGGGGCTGGCCGCCCCGGAGTGCGAGGACGAGGTTCTGCAGATCCTCGACGCGCTGGGTGCGCCCGATATGGCGGACCAGGTATTCGCGTCCCTGCGCTTCGAGCACGCCACCGCTGCTGTTGCCACCGAAATCGCGCAACGCCTCCTCCAGCCGGGCGAGCGAAATGCCCAGTGCCTGCATGCGCACCGGATCGGGCTCGACGCGATACTGGCGCACCTCGCCGCCGATGGCGACGACCTGCGCCACACCCGGCACGGTGAGCAGGCGTGGCCGCACCACCCAGTCGGCGTAGTCGCGTACCTGCATGGGGCTGGTCTGCGCGGGATCGGCGGGCAGGGCGACGAGCAGGATCTCGCCCATGATGGAGGCAATCGGTCCGAGTTGCGGCACGCTGCCGGGCGGCAGCTGCTCGCGCACCAGGTTGAGCCGTTCGGCGACCTGCTGGCGGTTGCGGTAGTTGTCCGTGCCCCAGTCGAATTCCGCATAGACCACGGACAGGCCGATGCCCGACACCGAGCGCACCCGGGTCACACCGGGCATGCCGTTCATTGCGGTCTCGATGGGAAAGGTGACGAGCTGTTCGACTTCCTCCGGCGCCATGCCGCCCGCCTCGGTCAGCAGCGTCACCGTCGGCTTGTTGAGATCGGGAAATACATCGACCGGCATCTGCCGCAGCGTGAGCATGCCCCACACCATCAATACCAGCGCCGCGCCGAGCACGAGCAGACGTTGCTGCAAACTGGTGCGGACGATGGCTGCGAACATGGGTTCAACGCACCTGCGAGAGCAGGCTGGCGCCGACGGTGACGACGCGCTCGCCGTCGCGCAGGCCTGCGATGACGACGGCGGTCGCGGCGTCGAGCGCCTGCCCCTCCACGGTGCGCAGCACGAAGCGTTCCGCACCGTCGCGCACCCAGACCGCGCTGCCGCCGCTGCCGTTCTTCACCAGCGCGGCGGCGGGCAGCGCGACACCCTTTTGCGTGGCGCGCGTCTGCACGATGACGGCGAGCGGCTGCCCCACCGCCACCGGTGCGTCCGTCACACCGATGCGAAACAGCAGCGGCAGCGCCTGGTCGCGCAGCACGCGCGCGCCACCCAGAAACGTGAGCGGCAGCGTTCCTGCGCCGGGCAGGGTTGCACTGGCGCTGCGCACGGCACCGGCCAGCGCCGCATCGTAGGCGATGGCTTCGACGGCGAGACGCGCCGGGTCGACGATCTCGAACAACACCTCGCGCGCGTCGACCACCTGTCCCGCCACCACATGCGTTGCACCGATGATGCCGGAAACGGGGGCGCGCAGGGTTTCCGCCGTACCCAGACTCGCGGCAACCGCGGCACGTCGCCGGCGCAGGGCGTCACGCTCGTCGCGTGCGGCGTCGATGTCCTTTTGTGGAATCACGCCTTCGAGTTGCAGATAACGCGCGTGGCGGCGTTCGGCGATCGCGAGTTCCGCCTCCAGTTGCGCCAGCCGTTCCCGCTGGTTGCCGCGCTCGATGCTGCTGGCGGCCGGGTGCAGCAGGGCGAGCACCTGGCCGCGCGCGACGCGCTGCCCCGGCAGCGGCAGGCCGCCGGGCGCGGGGACGATCCGCCCCGCCTGCAGTGCCTGCACACGCCCGCCACTGGCCGGATCGGCGATCACGCGGCCATTCAGTTGCACGCTCACCGGCATGTCCCGCATCGCCGTCATGACATGACGCACACCGATCGCATGCTGCGTGGGCTTGGGGACGAACAGGCTGCCATCCGGCAGGCGGCGCGGCGGCGGCGCATCCGGAGCGCCGGGAGCGTGACCCGGTCGCGCCGCGCGGTCCGCACCGTCGTGCGCGGCAAGCGGCGGGCCCCACGCGGCACACAGCAGCGCGGCAAGAATGAGCGCGGCACGCAGCGCGCCGTTCATGCCGCGCGTCCGCGCCGGCGCCACAGCGCCATGGCCGCGACGCCGGCAAGAAGTCCACCCCCGCTCCAGGTCGTCCACACGGCAAAGCCGCCATGATGTGCGGCAGCGGCGCCACCCAGGTCGAGGGTGGCCGCGAGCAGGTCGGCGGTGTCGTCGGTTTCGACGCTGACGCTGAGGGGATGGCGGCCGGGCGCGGTGAAGACATCGCCCGGCACCGTGTAGACGCCGGCTTCGCTCTCCCGTGCCGTCGCCCGGAAGGCCCCGCTTTCCACCTCGACGCGCGCGCCACTCACCGGCGCATTGGTGGCGTAGCGGTCGAGATACAGGCGCAGCTCACCCACCACGGGCACCGCCACCAGTTCGAAATCTTCCGAATGCGCCGCCGCGCGCGGCGTATCGGGTGGGGCGGGCGGGTGGATTTCACCGGACGCATCGTGCGCCCATGCGGCAAAACTGAGACTCGCCGCGACGATGAACGGGACGATACGCTTCATGGCAGCACTCCCAGGGCCTGGTTGAGACGCGACACCGCCGCCGCGCGGGCGATGCGTTGACGTGTATGGGCGGCGTCGGCCTCGCGTGCACTCGCGTGCAGTCGCAGCAGCGTCGCAAGATCGGATTCGCCGAGCGCGAACGCCTTTTCGGCCAGACGCAGGGACTCGGCGGCGAGCGCCTGGCGCTGCGCGGTCGCTGCGTCCCGCTCCGCAGCGGCATCGAGCTCGGCGCGTGCCCGTTCCACATCGAGAGCGTGGACCCGGTGCACCTGCTCCAGCATGGCCGTGGCCTCGGCCAGCTCCGCCTGCGCGGCGGCATCGTTGACGCGCACCTGCGCGGCAGTGGAGAACGGGAGCTTGAACTGCACGCCGAGCAGGCTGCTCCAAGGTTCCGCCACGGCGTCGCGCTCGCGCACCAGCCGTAGTCCCAGCTCGGGCGGATCGCGGCGGCTGGCCCGACTCGCCCGCAGGCGCGCCTGTGCCGCATGCAGCGCTGCGGTGGCCGCCGTCAGCTGCGGATGCTCTGCGCCGCTTGCGTCGGCCACGCGTTCGGGCTCGAGCGTGAGCGGCGCCGGCAGGCCGGTGAGGGCGCGCCAGGCCTGTTCGGCGGCACGCAGTGTGCTGGCGGCGTCGGCCGCTTCGCCCTGTGCCGCAAGGCGCTCGCCCTGCGCCTGGTTGGCGTCGATGCGCGCCAGTTCGCCGGCGGCATGGCGGCGCTGGACCTCGGCCTCGAGGGCGCGTGCCGACGCCTCGCGTCGCTGCGCGAGATCGCGTACCGCGCGCGCTTCCACCACCGCCCAGCCGGCTTCGCGCACCGCACCTGCCAGTTGCAGGCGTAGCGCATCCTGTGTCGCGGCAAGCACGTTCGCTCCACTGGCGGCTTCACTCTGGCGTGCGGCCTGCTGGCCGGGCAGCCACAGCGGCGCAGCCAGCTCGACTTCCCATTCACGCCGGCCGCCGTCGTGTCCAGGACCACGACCGAGGTGTCCGAACGCGAGGCTGGGCGGTCCTGCCGTCGGCGCGGCCGCCAGCGCCGCGCGTGCCGCCGCCTCCTCGCTGCGCGCGGCCCACGTGGCGACCTGCGGGTGGTGCGCCCAGGCCGCGTCGAGCGCCGCGGCCAGGCTGTCGGCGCGTGCACCGTCCGCCCACGACAGGGTCAGCAGAAGTCCGGCGAGAACGGGGAGGACAGATGGCATGGGGCGATCCGCAACGGCAGTATCTGCACTGTGCCCCCCCGTGGACGACGCGACGGTGACGCGAAAATGACATTTTTGTCATGCGCGACCGAGGCACCGCGTTTGTGGCAGGATGGGCGGGTCTTCTTATTGATTCGGCCATCTGAAGTTTGAAGTGGCAGGGTAATCCGATTCGATATTGCAAGGTTGGGAAGGTGAATGGGCCGAAGCAATAAGCAATTAAAACAGCACTCTATTGAGGCGGCTCAACGAATCTGTCCACCCCTGAAGCACTTGCAAACCGATACGGTTTCAAATTTCTTCGTGCCGCCTCAATAGCCTTGCGCCATGAAAATCCTCCTTGTCGAAGACGAGATCAAGACCGGCGACTACCTGAAACAGGGGCTTACCGAAGCGGGATTCATCGTCGATCTGGCACGCGATGGCTGGGAGGGGTTGGAACTCGCACGCGCCCAGCCTTACGACCTGCTCGTGCTCGACGTCATGCTGCCCGGCCTCGACGGCTGGCAGGTGCTCGACGGCGTGCGCCGCGCCGGGCTTGATACGCCGGTGCTGTTTCTCACCGCGCGCGACGCCGTCGAGGATCGTGTCAAGGGACTGGAGCGCGGTGCCGACGACTATCTGGTCAAACCCTTTGCCTTCGCCGAGCTGCTGGCGCGCGTGCGCAGCCTCACCCGGCGCGGGCGCGGAACGCTCGACCCCACGCTGCTGCATGCGGCTGATCTGGAACTCGACCTGTTGCGTCGGCGCGCCGTGCGTGCGGGCCAGCGCATCGAGCTGACCGCCAAGGAATTTGCCCTGCTCGAACTCCTGATGCGCCGCCAGGGCGAGGTGTTGCCGCGTTCGCTCATCGCCTCGCAGGTGTGGGACATGAACTTCGATTCGGACACCAACGTCATCGATGTGGCGGTACGCCGCCTGCGTGGCAAGATCGACGACGGTTTCGAGCCGAAACTGATCCACACCGTGCGTGGCATGGGTTACGTGCTGGAAGCGCCGGCGTGAATTCCGTCTCGCTGACCACGCGCATCAGCCTGCTGTTCGCGGTGAGCGCCGCAGTCGTGCTGCTGGCGCTCGGCTGGATCGTCGCACGCGCGGTCGATGCCCACTTCGTCGAAATGGATCGCCATGAACTCGACGGCAAGCTCGCCCTGGTGCAGAACCTCCTGGCGCGGATGCAGCCTTCGAACACGCTCGCTGCCTTGCACGACCGGCTCGACGATGCCCTGGTCGGTCATCACGGTCTTGCCGTCGCCCTGATCGACGCCCGTGGCGACGTCGGCTACGCCAGCGCCCACGGCCTGCCGCAGGGCATGCCGCTGCACCCCGCACCCCTCACCACCTGGATGGCGCAAGAGCGCACGTGGCGCGGTTTTGCCACGACGGTACAGGCAGGGGATGCGTCGTTTACCGTGGCGGTGGCGCTCGACATCACCCATCACCAGCGCTTCCTCACCCGCTTCCACGCCGTACTCGGTGGTGCCACCGTGCTCGCCATGCTGGCGATGGCGGCAGCGGGCTGGGCGGCCACCCGTACCGGCCTGCGGCCGCTGGAACACATGGCGCGGCTCGCCACCCGCCTGTCCGCCACGGACCTGAGCGAGCGCCTTCCGGATACCGCGCTGCCCGCGGAAATCCGCACCCTGGCCACGGCGTTCAACGCCATGCTCGGACGCCTCGAGGACGCTTTCCGACGCCTGTCGGAATTCTCCTCCGACCTCGCGCACGAACTGCGCACGCCGGTATCGAACCTGATGACGCAGACCCAGGTCGCGCTGGCCCGCGAACGCGGCGCCGCCGAATATCGGGAAGTGCTGCAATCGTCGATGGAGGAATACGAACGCCTCGCACGCATGGTCGAGGACATGCTGTTTCTCGCCAAGGCCGACAATCGCCAGGTGGTGCCGCGACGCGATGCCGTCGATCTCGGCCGGGAGATCCGCGAGCTGATCGAGTTCCATGGTCTCGTCGCCGAGGAGCGTGGCGTGCACCTCAGGCTGGAGGGTAGTGCACACGTGGCCGGGGATCGCCTCATGCTGCGCCGCGCCGTCTCCAATCTGCTGTCCAACGCCATTCGCCACTGCCCTGACGCGGAAACCGTGCGCATCGGCCTCAGCTCCGGTGATCAGGACGTCGAGCTCGTGGTCGAGAATCCGGGAACGATTCCCCATGACCGGCTTGCGCGCGTATTCGACCGCTTCTACACCGGCGACCCGGCGCGGCGCAGCGGCGCCGAGGGCGTCGGGCTGGGGCTGGCCATCGTGCGTTCCATCGTCGAGGCGCACGGCGGCCGCATCGATGCCGCGACGGCGAACGGCATGGTGCGGTTCACGGTCAGCTTGCCACGTAGCGGTACGGCATGAGCATACACCGCGCGTGCGACGCCGCGCCGCAGTAAAAAAATTTTCCCCTCCCGGCACTAAATCCGCTCAACCTCGTCGAATTGTGACCGTTAAGGTTTCAGGCACGAATGTTGCGCGAGCAACGCCGCGCTGGCCACCGATTCACCGACCAGGAGGACGTCATGAGCCTGTTCAACCAGTACATCGAGCGCTACCGCCGTGAGGAAGAGGAATACTCCCTCGAGGAATTCCTCGACATCTGCAAGGCGGACCGCATGGCCTACGCCAGTGCCGCCGAGCGCATGCTCGCTGCCATCGGCGAGCCGGAGCTGGTCGATACCCGCAAGGATTCGCGCCTGTCGCGCATCTTTTCCAACAAGATCATCAAGGTCTATCCGGCCTTCAGGGATTTCTACGGCATGGAGGACACGATCGAGCAGATCGTTTCCTACTTCCGCCACGCCGCACAGGGTCTGGAAGAGAACAAGCAGATCCTCTATCTGCTCGGCCCGGTCGGTGGGGGCAAGTCCTCGCTGGCGGAGAAGCTCAAGCATCTCATGGAAAAGGCGCCGTTCTACGCCATCAAGGGTTCGCCGGTGAACGATTCGCCGCTGTCGCTGTTCTCGCCCGACGAGGATGGCGCAATTCTCGAACAGCAATACGGCATCCCGCGCCGCTACCTCGGTCGCGTGCTGTCGCCGTGGGCGGTGAAGCGCCTGCACGAGTACAACGGCGACATCACCAAGTTCCGCGTCATCAAGCGCTGGCCCTCGGTGCTGGGCCAGGTCGGCATTTCCAAGACCGAGCCCGGTGACGAAAACAACCAGGACATTTCCTCGCTGGTCGGCAAGGTCGACATCCGCAAGCTGGAAAAATTCTCCCAGGACGACCCGGATGCCTACAGCTATTCCGGTGGCCTCAGCCTCGCCAACCAGGGCCTGATGGAGTTCGTCGAGATGTTCAAGGCGCCGATCAAGGTGCTGCATCCACTGCTGACCGCCACGCAGGAGGGCAACTACAAGGGCACCGAGGGTTTCGGCGCAATTCCCTTCGACGGCGTGGTGCTGGCGCACAGCAACGAGTCGGAGTGGACCACCTTCCGCAACAACAAGAACAACGAGGCCTTCCTCGACCGCATCTACATCGTCAAGGTGCCGTACTGCCTGCGCGTGTCGGAGGAAATGAAGATCTACCAGAAGCTGCTGCACCACAGCTCGCTGTCCGAGGCACCGTGCGCACCCGGCACGCTGGAAATGCTGGCGCGTTTCTCGGTGCTCACGCGCCTGAAAGAACCGGAAAACTCCAGCATCTATTCGAAGATGCGCATCTACGACGGCGAAAACCTCAAGGACACCGACCCCAAGGCGAAAAGCTACCAGGAATACCGCGACTTCGCCGGCGTCGACGAGGGCATGACCGGCATCTCGACACGCTTCGCGTTCAAGATCCTGTCGCGCGTGTTCAACTTCGACCACAGCGAGATCGCCGCCAATCCGGTGCATCTGCTCTATGTGCTGGAGCAGCAGATCGAACAGGAGCAGTTGCCGCCGGAGACCGAACAGCGCTACGTCGCCTTCCTCAAGGAATACCTTGCACCGCACTACGCCGAGTTCATCGAGAAGGAACTGCAGACGGCCTATCTCGAGTCGTATTCGGAATACGGCCAGAACATTTTCGACCGCTACGTGACCTACGCCGACATGTGGATCCAGGACCAGGAATACCGCGATCCCGACACCGGCGAGATTCTCGACCGCGGCCAGCTCAACATCGAGCTGGAGAAGATCGAGAAGCCGGCCGGCATCGCCAATCCGAAGGATTTCCGCCACGAGGTGGTGAACTTCGTGCTGCGCGCCCGTGCGCAGAACCACGGCAAGAATCCGGCGTGGACGAGCTACGAAAAGCTGCGCGTGGTGATCGAGAAGCGCATGTTCTCCAGCACCGAGGACCTGCTGCCGGTGATTTCCTTCAACGCCAAGGCGTCCAGCGACGAGCAGAAGAAACACCAGGATTTCGTTGCGCGCATGGTCGCCAAGGGCTATACTGACAAGCAGGTGCGCCTGCTCGCCGAGTGGTACCTGCGCGCGAGGAAGGCGTCCTGAGCGGGAAGCATCCATGAGCCAGCTCGTCGACCGCCGCCTGTCCGGCAAGAACCGCAGCGCCGTCAACCGGCAGCGCTTCCTGCGCCGCTTCAAGACGCAGATCCGCAAGGCGGCGGCGGAGGCGGTATCCGGGCGCAAGGTGGCCGACCTCGAGCGCGGCGAGAAGATCTCGATTCCGTCCAAGGACCTGTCGGAACCGATCTTCCATCACGGTGCCGGCGGGCGGCGCAACATCGTGCTGCCGGGCAACCGCGAATTCGTCAGCGGCGACCGCGTCGACCGCCCCGAGGGCGGTGCCGGAGGTGGCGGCAGCGGCGGCTCGCCCGACGGCGAGGGCATGGACGACTTCGTGTTCGAGTTGTCGAAGGAAGAATTCATGGAGTACTTCTTCCAGGATCTGGCCCTGCCCGACCTGGTGAAGAAGCAGCTTGCCGCGGTGCCCGAGGTGAAGAAGGCGCGCGCCGGTTTTGTCAGCCAGGGCAACCCGTCCAACCTGCACGTGGTGCGCTCGATGAAGCAGGCCATCGGCCGGCGGCTGGCGATGGCGGCCGCGCCACGCGACGCGCTGCGCGAGGCCGAGGAAGCGCTCGCCGACCTGGAAGCGCGAGGGCTGGGCGCGAGTGCCGAGGCCGATGCGCTGCGCGAGGATATCGCCGCGCTCAGGGCGCGCATCGCCGCAGTACCCTTTCTCGACACCTGGGACCTGCGCTACGCCCATCGCGTCGACCAGCCCACCCCCAGCAGCCAGGCGGTGATGTTCTGTCTGCTCGACGTGTCGGGCTCGATGGACGAGGACCGCAAGAACATCGCCAAGCGCTTCTTCATGCTGCTGTATCTCTTCCTGACGAAGAACTACGAGCGCATCGACGTGGTGTTCATCCGCCACCATACCGTCGCCAGGGAAGTCGAGGAGGAGGAATTCTTCTCCTCGCGCGAAAGCGGCGGCACGGTGGTGTCGAGTGCGCTGGAACTGATGCACGAAATCATCCTCGCCCGCTATCCCTCCGCCAACTGGAACATCTACGCCGCGCAGGCGTCCGACGGCGACAACTGGGACGACGATTCGCCACGCTGCCGCGAACTCCTGATGCAGAAGATCCTGCCGCTGGTGCAGCATTTCGCCTACGTCGAAATCGAGGCTGAGGAGCCGCAAAGTCTGTGGCATCACTACGCACAGGTGAAGGCGATGAGCCCGCGCTTCGCGATGCAGCGCATCCTCACGCTGGAAGACATCTATCCGGTCTTCCGCGAACTGTTCCAGAAGAAGGCCGCCTGAGATGGAAACCGGCACCGCAACCGCCCTCCCGGCCGCACCCACCAGAGTGCGCCAGCCGATCTCCGAGGGCTCGGAGTGGACCTTCGAACTGATCGAGGCCTACGACCGCGAAATCGCCCGCGTCGCCGCGCATTACGGACTCGACACCTATCCCAACCAGATCGAGATCATCTCTTCCGAACAGATGATCGACGCCTATTCCTCGGTGGGCATGCCGGTCGGCTACCACCACTGGTCCTATGGCAAGCACTTCCTCTCCACCCAGAAGAGCTACCAGCGCGGCCAGATGGGTCTGGCCTACGAGATCGTCATCAATTCCAGCCCCTGCCTCGCCTACCTCATGGAAGAGAACACCATGACCATGCAGGCGCTGGTGATCGCGCACGCCGCCTACGGCCACAACTCCTTCTTCAAGGGCAATTACCTGTTCCGCACCTGGACCGACGCCGAGGGCATCCTCGACTACCTGGTATTCGCACGCAACTTCATCGCCGAATGCGAGCAGCGCCACGGCGAAGACGCGGTCGAGGAACTGCTCGATTCCTGCCACGCCCTGATGAGCCTCGGCGTCGATCGCTACAAACGTCCCGCGCGCCTGTCGATGGCCAAGGAGCAGGTGCGCCAGGCCGAGCGCGAGGCCTACCTGCAATCGCAGGTCAACGACCTGTGGCGTACGCTGCCCGCCCGCCAGGAGGATGCGCAGGCCCGGCAGGCGGCACGCTTCCCCGCGGAACCGCAGGAAAACCTGCTGTACTTCATCGAGAAGCATGCGCCGCGCCTGGAACCCTGGCAGCGCGAGATCGTGCGCATCGTGAGGAAGATCGCGCAGTATTTCTACCCGCAGCGCCAGACCCAGGTGATGAACGAGGGCTGGGCGACCTTCTGGCACTACACCCTGCTCAACCACCTGTACGAGGAAGGCCGCCTCACCGACGGCTTCATGATGGAGTTCCTGCAATCGCATACCAACGTGGTGTACCAGCCGCCCTACCACGCCCGCTTCTACAACGGCCTTAATCCGTATGCGCTGGGCTTCGCCATGTTCACCGACCTGCGGCGCATCTGCGAAGCCCCCACCGAGGAGGACCACCGCTGGTTCCCGGAGCTTGCCGGCAGCGACTGGGTGAAATCACTCGACTTCGCCATGCGCAATTTCAAGGACGAGAGCTTCATCGCGCAATATCTCTCGCCGAAGCTGATCCGCGATTTCAAGCTGTTCGCCATGGTCGACGACGATCGTGACGACAAGCTGGAAGTCGCCGCGATTCACGACGATGCCGGCTACCGTGCGGTGCGCCGGCAGCTGGCCGAACACTACAACCTCGGCAACCGCGAACCCAACATCCAGGTCTATGCTGTCGATATCTTCGGCGACCGTTCACTGACCTTGCGCCACACCATGCACGACCGCCGCCCGCTCGGCGACTCCACGCCGGAAATGCTGCGCCACGTCGCCCGACTGTGGGGCTATCCGGTGCGCATCGAAAGCGTGGACGAGGACGGCATCGTCCTGCCGGTCGGCGAATGCACACCGGCCGCGTGAAACGCCGCTACCCTGCGGCGCGATGTGTGGAATCGAAGCCGCGCGCGTGCTGGGCGATGAGTGTGGTGGCGTCCTGCGGCGACAGCGGGCCGCGGCAGTAATAGCCCTGGATTTCCGGGCACTGCATCTTTTCCAGGCGCATGCGCTGCGCTTCGGTCTCCACGCCTTCGGCGACGACGTTGAGGTTCATGCCGCGTCCCATCGCCACCATCGCGTTGACGATGGACAGGTTCTCCTCGCGTTCGAGATCCTGCACGAAGGACTGGTCGATCTTCAGGGTGTGGATGGGGAAGCGTGACAGGTACTTGAACGAACTGTAGCCGGTGCCGAAGTCGTCGATGGCAAGGCGGATGCCGGTGGCGGACAGGCGTCCGAGCTTGATCGCATTGGCCTCGAAGTCGCGCATCAGCAGGCTTTCGGTGATCTCCAGCTCCATGTTGCGGCCATCCAGGCCGTGTACCTGCAAGGCCCGCATGACACTCTCGACGAAGTCCGCGCTTTCCAGCTGACGCGCGGAAATATTGATCGACAGGCGCACCCGCGCCAGGCCCGTCTTGTGCCAGTCGGCCATTTGCGCGCAGGCCTCGCGCAGCACCCAGTCGCCCAGCGGCACGATGACGCCGGATTCCTCGGCCACCGCGATGAAGTCGGCGGGTGTGAGCAGGCCCCGTTGCGGATGCCACCAGCGCAGCAGCGCCTCGAAACCGCGGACTTCCCCGGTGACGGTATCGACCTGCGGCTGGTAGAACAGCACGAACTCGTTGCGCGCCAGCGCGCGGCGCAGATCGGTCTCGATCTGCATGCGCTCGGAATAGGGCGCCTGCATGCCGGATTCCCAGAACTGCAGGCGGCTGCGCCCCTGCGTCTTGGCCTGGTACATGGCGATCTCGGCCTGGCGGATGAGGCTGTCGATCTGCTCGCTGTCGTCCGGCGCGACGCAGGCGCCGATGCTCACCGAGATGTAGATTTCGTGGCCCTTCACGTAGACCGGCTTGGACAGCACCTGGATGATCTTGCGGCAGATGTGGTCGACGTCGCTGCGCGAAACCAGTGTCGGCAGCAGCACCGCGAACTCGTCGCCCCCCAGGCGCGCCAGGGTGTCGCCTTCGCGCAGGCACTGGCGCAGCCGCGTGCCAACCGCGAGCAGCAGTTCGTCGCCGATGGCGTGGCCGAGCGAGTCGTTGATGACCTTGAAGTGGTCCAGGTCGAGGCTCAGCACCGCCAGCGGTTTCTGGTTGCGCCGCGCCTGCGCCAGCATGAGGCCGAGGTGGTCGCGGAACAGCGCGCGGTTGGGCAGGCCGGTCAGGAGGTCGTGGTAGGCCTGGAAGTGGACGGTTTCCTCGGCCTGCTTGCGTTCGGTGATGTCCTTGGCGACACCGTAGCTGCCGATGAAGCGCCCTTCGAAGGGCCCCGCCTCCTCGTCGTACATGCCCGTGGCGGTCAGCTCGACCGCGCGGCAGCGGCAGTTCATCGGGCGCGGCCGGCGCATGCCGGGGTTGCACTTGAGACGGATCTCGATGTTGCGCGCGCTGCGGTCGCTGGCGCGGCGCTCGTTGAAGACGTGTTCGGCACGGGCGATGTCGTCCTCGTGGATGATCAGGCTGTAGTGCTGGCCGAGCAGATCCTCGCGCCGGTAGCCGAGCAGGCTTTCGACGCGGTCGTTGACGAAGGTGAAGCGGCCTTCGCTGTCGAGGGTGTAGATGAAGTCGGGCGAGCTGTTGACGAGAAAGCGGTGCCACTTTTCCGACTGCTGCAGGCGCTGCAGGATATGGTTGTTTTCCCTTTCCAGGCGGCGGCGCACCAGCGTGTTGTCGATGCGGCGCAGCAGTTCCTCGGGCTCGTAGGGCTTGCGCACGAAATCGGTGGCGCCGCCGCGCAACGCACGGATCGCCGCGTCGATGGAGCTGTCTCCGGACACGACGATCACCGAGGTGTCCGCGCTGCGGTCGGCGATGAAGCGCAGGACTTCCGTGCCGCTGAGGTCGGGCATGCCCAGATCGAGCAGCACGACGTCGAACTGCTGTTTGCCCACCGCGATCAAGGCGTCGCAGCCGCCGCCGGCCGTGGTGACGTCGTACTCGCGGCCTTCCAGCAGGCGCGCCAGCCCCTCCAGGATCAGAGGCTCATCGTCGACCACCAGCACGCGCGAGCGTGCGGGAAAGGCGCTGACCGTGTTGCCGGGTGGAAGGATATCGTGCTTTTCGTCGGACATTGGGTTCTCCTCGGGCTCGGGTTACGTCGACCCGTAGCGCATTGTCGTGGGTTGGGTGTGTCCGCTCTGCAGGGTGGGCAGGCGGACGAGGAAACGCGTGCCTTGCGGCGTGCTGTTGCACTGGATGTTGCCGTTCATGCGTTCGACCAGGCCGCGGCTGATGGCGAGCCCGAGGCCGGCGTGCTCGCCGCCCTTCTGCGAATGGACGGGCTCGAACAGGTGCGCGGCCACGGCCGGCGGCAGGCCGGGGCCGGTATCGGCGACCTCGATTTCGACCAAGCGCTGGCCCGCCTCGTCGACCAGACGCGTGGTGAACCGCAGATGCCCGCCGCTGGGCATCGCCTCGACCGCATTCTTCGCCAGATTGAACAGCACCTGCTTCAACAGGTCCTTCTGCAGCGGCAGCGGCGGCACGTCGGGGTTGAGGTCGATCTGCACGCTGACCTTGTTGGGCGTGAAGAGCGTACCCAGGGCCATGCGCACGAGTTCGGACACGACGCTGTTGACCGAGGCGAGTTCGAGCGACAGCGGTGCCGGCTCGACCGTCTCCGCCGTGGTGATGCCGCGCACGATGCGCGCGACCCGCTCGATCTCGTCGCCGATGATGGACAGGTCGCGCTGCACCGCCGAATCCGTGCCGAGGCGCTCGGACAGCAGGTTGACGTAGTTGCGCATGATGGTGAGCGGATTGGCCACCTCGTGAATGGCGCGCCGCACGCGGTCGCGTGGAATGGCGTCCACCGCCGCGACGGCGGGCTCGCCCGCCGCGCGTGCACCGCACGGCTCCGCGCGCCAGGCCTCGGCGCATTCGGCAAGCACGAAGCGCCACAGCGGCTGCGTGGATGCGGCCGGCAGGGCGTCACCCGCCAGCAGCACGCCGGTCTGGCCGTCGGGTAAGGTCAGGGGCTGGCAGATGAAGCGCGCCACGCCGAGCAGGCGCGCTACCTGCTCGTCCACCAGCGCGCCGTCGGCCATGCCGGCCTCGTGCTGTTGCGGGGCGTTGCGCGCGAGCGCGCGTGGCAGCGCCGAATGGGCGTCGTCGGGGGGAATCGCCAGCACGGCGAGGCCGGCGGCGGCCGGCGTCAGGGGCGAGAGGCGCAACAGTCCATCGCCGCCCGGAACGAACAGGCAGGCGCGCTCGATGCCGAACAGGGCATGCAGGGCCTCACGCAGGCGGACGACGCCTTGCGCGGCGTCGCCGGCGTTGCGGAAATGGTTGTGCAGCGCGGCTTGCGCGGCCTGCCCCGCATACAGGCGTGCCAAGCGGTCGAAGCCCTGGCCGCCGGACGCCGCCAGGGCGTCGGCCATGCCATAGCGTTGCGCCAGCAGCCGCGTCTGCGCCTGGCTGTCGGCGAGCAGTTGCGCGGCGTCGCCCGCCCCCAGCAGCAGGGCGGCCAGCGCGGCACGCACGTCGACACTGTCGACGGCGTCCGCGCGCGTCACCAGAAGGTAGGCGAGCTGCACCACGCGCACCAGCGGATGGGCCGCCCGTCCACGCGGCAGCGGCTGCGCGTGATAGCGCACGGCGTCTGCCGTCCAGCCGTCGGCATCGAGGGTGTCGAGCCAGTGCGCCACGCGTGCCGTGTCGGCCGCGCCGGTGGCGACGTAATCGCCCAGATTGTGGGCAAGCCCGGCGCTCCAGGCGGCTTCGCCGTCCGCCGTCCCGGAGCGTACCGCGAGCGCCTGCGCGAGGTGCGCCACGCCGATCGACTGCCGCCAGTGCTGCACATAGACCGCCTGCGCGGCACCGGATGCGACCGGCGCCGCAAGCAGCAGCGCGTGCAGCAGGTCGCGACGGGCGGCATCGAATTCACCGGCAAAGGGACGGATACGCAGCGACAGCACCGGATCGTGGCGCACGCAGGCCACGAAGGCCGGCGCGGCCGCCTCCCCCTGCATCAGATGCTCCAGCGCCTCGGCCACCACCCCGGGGGCACACAGGCATGCCGTTAGCTCCGATATTTTCAGTAAATTATCCGGAAGTCCTTGCATGTTATTGCTATATAAAATTAAATTTGCTACACCGTCAATCAGGAAGGCGTGATTTGCCGGCCCATGAACCCGCAGTGTTGTTTTCAAGTTTTCCGCGGCATGTCCGTATTTCACACTTACCGTTGCGTTCGAACCTTTCATCCTGCAAGCTTATGAACATGAAAGCCTTGGTCACCGGACTGCTTCTGCTGGGCGCCCATACCGGCGCCGCCGCGCTCGACAGCCATGCTTCGCTGCAATGGAGCGCGCAACTGGGCACCGCGCCTGCGGGGGAACTCGTGCCGCAGTCCGCCGCGCTGCCGGAGCTGAGCGCGCTCTCGGTGCTGGTGTACGACCAGGCGACCGGCCAGCCGCTGCTGGCGAAGAACGCCTCGCTGCAAACGCCGATCGCGTCGATCACCAAGCTGATGACGGCGATGCTGGTGCTCGATGCCGGCCTGCCGCTCGACGAGTCGATCGCCATCACCGGAGAAGACCGCGACACCCTCAAGGGCACCGGCTCGCGCCTTGCCATCGGTGCGCGCTATACGCGCGGGCAGCTGCTGCATCTTGCCCTGATCGCATCCGACAACCGCGCCGCCCATGCCCTCGGGCGCAGCTACCCCGGCGGGGTCGAGCGCTTCGTCGCCACCATGAACCGCATGGCGCGCACGCTCGGCATGCACGACACCGTCTACGTCGAGCCCACCGGCCTGTCCAGCGGCAACCGCTCGACCGCGCTCGACCTCGCGCGCCTGGCCGACCACGCCTACCAGAACTACCCGGAAATCCGCCAGATCAGCTCGTCGGGCCACTATACGCTCGGTACCCAGCGCGTGGTGGTGAAGAAGAAGCGCCACGCGCCGCGTGTGTACTACCGCGACGTCGCGTTCAACAACACCAACCGCTTCACCCGTGCCGACGACTGGAACATCGGTCTTTCCAAGACCGGCTTCATCAACGAAGCCGGCTATTGCCTGGTGATGCAGGCACAGGTTGCGCAGCGCAACGTCATCATCGTGCTGCTCGACGCGCAGGGCAAGAACAGCCGCGCCGGCGATGCCGCCCGCATCAAGGACTGGCTGGAGACCAACGGCGGCGCGGCGCGTCACGCCGGCAGCTACACCTCCGCCTCGCGCACCTGAACGACAAGCCCTACGCCGAATCCTGCGAGCAGAACCGCGAGCCCATTCTCGCGGTACTGCGCGAGGTCTTTGCCGACCGTCAGCGGGTGCTCGAGATCGGCAGCGGCACCGGCCAGCACGCGGTCTATTTCGCCGCCGCCCTGCCCCATCTCGTGTGGCAGACGGCGGACCTGCCGGCGCACCACGCCGGCATGCGCATGTGGCTCGATGAGGCGGCGCTGCCCAACGTGCTGCCGCCGCTCGCGCTCGACGTCCGCCGCGATGACTGGCATGGCGGGCGCTACGACGCGGTGTTTTCCGCCAACACGCTGCACATCATGGGGTGGCCGGAGGTCGCAGACTTCTTCCGCGGGGTCGGCGCGGTGCTGAAGCCCGCAGGCGTGCTTGCGGTGTACGGTCCGTTCAATTACGGCGGGGCCTTCACCGCGGAAAGCAACGCCCGCTTCGACGCCTGGCTGAAGGCCCGCGACCCCGCCTCCGGTGTGCGCGACTTCGAAGCCGTCGACGCGCTGGCGCGTGGCGTGGGCCTGGTACTGGCCGATGACGTCCCGATGCCGGCCAACAACCGCACCCTGGTGTGGCGCCGCCTGCGCTGATTCCGGCTTTTCCTCGCCGCGTCCTTTGCTATAACGGGACCATCGAAGTGCAGGGGAACCCGGGATGCGTATTGCCGAACTGATCCAACGCTGGAGACAGACCAGCCAGGCCAGCGCCGTGGCCCGTTCCTATGCCGTCGACCTGCCATTGCGCGACGCGGCCCGCATCGAGGCCTTGCACCTCATGTATCCGGCGCGCACCGATTCCCAGTTGATGGCCGACCTCATCCGTGCGGCGCTCGACGAACTGGAGGTGGCGATGCCCTACGTGCCGGGCAAGCGCGTCATCGCCGAGGACGATTACGGCGACCCGATCTACGAGGATCTTGGGCCGACACCGCGCTTTTACTCGCTGTCGCACGAAATCCTGCGCCGTCTGGCGGGCGCGCCGCTGGGCAAATAGCCCCCCTGCCGCTGTCGGCGCGCTTTACACACGACTTCGCCCCTGACGCACCGGCAAGGCACAACACCTTGTTTTTGTGCGATTTTGTGCGGGTGGCACGCACCGTGCTAGGCTTCGTATGTCACGACTGAACCGCGGAAATCATGTATCTGGTTCCGGCTTTTCTCTTTGCGGCGTTTGCCAGCCTGTTCTATGTCCCGGGATTCCTGGACATGCCGCTCGCCCTGCTCACGCCCCGCCAACTGGTATCGCAGGCCCTATTCGCGGTGTTCGCGCTGATCGCGCTGGCCGCGCTCGCCCGCTCGATCGAACTCGACCCCGTGTGGCCGTGGCGGCCGGGGTTCCGCCGCGCGCTCGACCGTCTGCTTCGGCGCACGCCCTAGGCGCGGGAGGCATAAAATAGCGGCTTTCCATTCCGGTCTGCCGCCATGCCTGTCAACCTCGCCGCTCCCGATCCCGCTTCCCTGTTGCCCGTTGCCGGCGTGCGCCTCGGCATCGCCTCCGCCGGTATCAAGAAACCCGGCCGGCGCGACCTCACCCTCATCGAATTGACGGCCGGCGCGCAGGTCGCCGGCGTGTTCACACAGAACCGTTTCTGCGCCGCGCCGGTGACCGTGTGCAAACTGCACCTCGCGCAGGGCGACATCCGCGCCCTCCTCATCAACACCGGCAACGCCAACGCCGGCACCGGCGCGGAGGGGCTCGCGCGCGCACGCCGCACCTGTAAGGCGGTCGCCGCGCTGTTCGGCGTGAAGGCCGAAAACGTGCTGCCGTTTTCCACCGGCGTGATCCTCGAACCGCTGCCGGTCGACCGGATTCTCCCCGCGCTGCCCGCCGCGCAGGCCGACCTTGCGCCGGGTCACTGGAGCGAAGCGGCCCACGCCATCATGACCACCGACATCGTCGCCAAGGGCGCCAGCCGTCAGGTCGAGATCGGCGGCCGGACCGTGACGGTGACCGGCATCGCCAAGGGGTCCGGCATGATCCACCCCAACATGGCGACCATGCTGGGTTTCGTCGCCACCGACGCGGCCATCGCTCCGGCGCTGATGCAGCGGCTGGTGCAGGACGTCGCCGATGTGTCGTTCAACTGCGTCACCGTCGACGGCGACACCTCGACCAACGACAGCTTCATCCTCATCGCCACCGGTCAGGCCGGCAACGCCGCAATCGCCGACGCCGGCGGCGCCGACTACGCCGTGCTGAAGACCGCGCTGAGCGAAGTCGCGATCGAACTCGCCCAGGCGATGGCGCGCGACGGCGAAGGCGCGACCAAGTTCATGACCATCGCGGTCGAAGGCGGGCGCGACCGCGCCGAATGCAAACAGATCGCCTACGCCATCGCGCGCTCGCCGCTGGTGAAGACCGCGTTCTTCGCCTCCGACCCGAACCTCGGCCGCATCCTCGCCGCCATCGGCTATGCCGGGGTGAGCGACCTCGACGTCGACGCCCTGAAAGTGTGGCTCGGCGACGTGCTGGTCGCCGAGCACGGCGGCCGCGCCGCGAGCTACACCGAGGCGCAGGGCGCCGCGGTCATGAAGGAAGCCGAGATCACCGTGCGCGTCGCACTGAACCGCGGCGCCGCCAGCGCCACCGTGTGGACCTGCGATTTCTCCTACGATTACGTGAAGATCAACGCGGAGTACCGGACCTGACGACGGACTCCGTCAGAGCACATTCCGACCCCCGCTGACCTGGACCCGCCCCATGACTCACGAGCACCGCATTGCCATGCTGATCGATGCCGACAACAGCCCGGCCGACATGATCGACGAAGTGCTGGACGAGCTGGCGAAAGAGGGCGTGATCAATATCCGCCGCGCCTACGGCAACTGGAAAAGCTCGCATCTCAATGCCTGGGCGGCGCTGCTGCACGATTACGCGATCCAGCCGATTCAACAATTCGACTATACGAAGGGGAAGAATGCGACCGATGCGGCAATGATCATCGATGCGATGGATCTGCTTTATATGAAGCAGCTCGATGGCTTCGGCATTGTTTCGAGTGATTCCGATTTCACACCGCTGGTGATGCGTTTGCGGGCCAATGGCCTCAAGATTTATGGCTTCGGCGAACAGAAGACGCCAAAACCCTTCGTCAATGCCTGCAACAAGTTTCTCTACCTCGAGAGCCTGCGCCGTCCCGAAGAAGGGGCGGTGCTTGACCCGGCGGAAGCCGCGCCGCTCAAGTCCGCTGAACAGAAAAACGGTGCGCCATCCCCCACCCGGGCGAGTGCCGCCACCCTGCGCGGCGATACCCGTCTGGTCAACCTGCTGCGCAAGGCCGTCGAGGCGGCGGCCGATGATGAAGGCTGGGCGGGACTAGGCGCCGTCGGCCAGCATATTTCCAAGCAGGCTTCATTCGATTCGCGCAATTACGGCTATGCGAAACTCAGTGGCTTGTTCCAGGCTATCGGCCTTTTCGACGTGCGCACCCACGGGAAAGGTCTGCAGGTACGGGACAAGCGGGCAGCACGTGAATGATCGAGTGACGCGCCGTAACAAGGATAAGCCCTTGCCTGCGATCTCCGCGAATTTTCGCCAAGTCACGGGCTAGAATTTCAAAATGAACGACTTTGGCTCGCTCCTTCCCCGCATCGAGCGCCTGCTCGACTGTCTCGACGCCCCGACTCGCCAGCCGCCGCCCGACTGGGCGCGCGTGCGCGCCGCGCGCTGGTCGACACAGGCGGGCGGTCTGAAACCCATTCTGCATCCGCAGCGGGTGGCGCTGAAGGACCTCCTGGCAATCGACGCACAGAAGCGTCGTGTCGACGCCAACACGCGCCAGTTCGTCGCCGGCAGGCCCGCCAACAACGTGCTGCTGACCGGCGCGCGCGGCTGCGGCAAGTCCTCGCTGGTGAAGGCGGTGCACGCCAAGTACGCGGCGAAGGGCCTGCGCCTGATCGAGGTCGACAAGGCGGGCCTGCCACATCTGCCCGACCTGTTCGAACTGCTCGCCGACAGCGAGCGGCGTTTCATCATCTTCATCGACGACCTCACGTTCGCCGAACATGAGCCCGGCTACGCCAGCCTGAAAGCCGCGCTCGACGGCTCGCTGGCGGGGCCTTCCGACAACGTGCTGATCTACGCCACCAGCAACCGCCGCCACCTGATGCCGGAATACATGGCGGAGAACCTGGACGCGACGTACCGCGGCGGCGAGGTGCAGCCCGGCGAGGCGATCGAGGAAAAGATCTCGCTGTCCGACCGCTTCGGCGTGTGGATCGCGTTCTACGCGATGGACCAGGACACCTATCTCGCCGTCGCGCGCCACTGGGCAACCGTGCTCGGCACGCCGCCGGATGCGGGCTTCGAGCGCGCTGCCCTGCAATGGGCGCAGGGACGCGGCGCGCGCAACGGGCGGGTGGCGTGGCAGTTCGCACGCGACTGGGCGGGGACGCGATGACACACGAACTGCCCCCCTCTTCCGCAAGCGTGGGGGGAAGCGAACACGAAGCCCGTGGCGGCCTCATCGAAGTCGTCGCCGCGGTACTGACGCGCCCCGATGGCCGTGTGCTGCTGGCGCAACGCCCGGCGGGCAAGGCCTACGCCGGCTACTGGGAATTTCCCGGCGGCAAGGTGGAAGCGGGCGAGGCGCTCGCCGCCGCGCTCGCACGCGAGCTCGCGGAGGAGCTCGGTATCGCCATCGGCACGCCCTGCCGCTGGATCACCCGCGTGTTCAGCTATCCGCATGCGACGGTACGGCTCAACTTTTTTCGCGTGTTCGACTGGCAGGGCGAGCCGCATCCGCACGAGGGCCAGGTGTTTTCATGGCAGCGTCCGGAGGCCGTGTCAGTGACGCCGCTGTTGCCCGCCAATTTTCCGGTGCTCAAGGCCCTGGCGCTGCCGCCGCTGCTCGGCATCACGCACGCCGAAGCGCTTGGCGTCGACGTCTTTCTGCAACGGCTCGACGCGGCGCTCGCCGCCGGCCTGCGCCTGATCCAGGTGCGCGACAAGTCGCTGCCGGAAGCACAGCGCCGCGAACTCGCGCGCGCAACGGTGCGCCGTGCGCACGCCCACGGCGCACGCGTGCTGGTGAACGGCAGCGAGGATCTGGCGCACGCGGTCGGCGCCGACGGCGTGCATCTGGACGCCGCCGCCATGGCCGCGCTCGACGTGCGCCCCGCCTGCGCATGGGTCGGCGCGTCCTGCCATGACGCCACGGAGTTGGCGCATGCGGCGGCACTCGGCGCGGACTTCGCGCTGCTCTCGCCGGTGCTGCCGACGCTCACCCATCCCGGCGCCCCTACGCTTGGCTGGGATCGTTTCGCAGCGCTGGCGGCGGCCAGTCCCATTCCGGTGTACGGCCTCGGCGGGCTGGCGCGCGAGGACGTGCGCCTCGCGCAGACGCACGGCGCGCATGGCGTCGCGCTGCTGCGCGGAGCGTGGACATGAAGCGCGTGGTCGCGCCGCTGCTGCTGGCGCTGGCACTGGTGGCGATCGCGGTTGCCGGCTACCGGACGCAGCGCCCTGCCACGGCCGTGGCGATCGCGTGCAGCGACCCGGTCGCCGGCTGTGCCTTCGTGCATCGCAGCCTGCCGGCGCGGGTGCGCTTCGCCACGCGCCCGTTGCCGCTGGAGCGCTTCACCCTGCGGGTCGATGCACCCGGTGCCACGCGGGTCAGCGCCGAATTCCAGATGGTCGGCATGGACATGGGCTTCAACCGCTACGACCTGCACCGCGACGGCGATGGCGGTTTCGTCGCGCAGGCGACGCTGCCGGTGTGCGTCACGGGTGGACGCGCCTGGACGCTCTTCCTGGAACTCGACGGCACCCGTTACAGTCTGGATTTCCATACCGGCTGAATCCCGCCGGTCATCAAGCCGTCATCATTGCTGCCTATAATGAAAGGCAGAATCCTGGAGAGACACGATGCCGACCGAACATACCTATAAACAATTCGATGCCGAACTCGAAGCGGTGCGCGCCAGCGTGCTGAAGATGGGCGGGCTGGTCGAGGCGCAGATCACCGACGCGATCGAGGCGCTCGTCACCGGCAACATGGAGCTTGCCGAGCGCGTCGACCGCAACGACCATCAGGTGAATGCCCTCGAAGTCAGCATCGACGAGGACTGCACGCGCATCATCGCGCGGCGCCAACCCACCGCGTCCGACCTGCGCATAGTGATGATGGTGGTGAAGACGATCACCGACCTCGAGCGCATCGGCGACGAGGCGGCGAAAATCGCGCGCATGGCGCGGCTGATCCACGAGTCGGAACGCGTCGGCCTGCCGCCGTTTTCGGAAGTGAAGTACATGGGCGGCATGGTGCTCGACATGCTCAGGAAGGCGCTCGACGGCTTTGCCCGTCTGGATGCCAGCAAGGCGGTCGAGATCGCGCGTCTGGATCGGGCGGTGGACGAGGAATTCCGCCGCAACCTGCGCTATCTCATCACCTACATGATGGAGGACCCACGCACCATCTCCGTGTCCATCGATATCCTGTTCGTCATCAAGGCGATCGAGCGCATGGGCGATCATGCCGAGAACATGTCGGAATACGTGATCTACATGGTCAAGGGCAAGGACGTGCGCCACACCTCGCTGGAAGAGATCGAGAAGGAAGTCCTGTAAGCGGCGCATATCACGCACAACGGGCGCCCGCGGGCGCCCGTTGTGCGTGATGCGGCGCGATCAGCGGGTCGGCGGCACGTAGCCCGCCGCCTGGTCGACGGCGCCACCGCCGAAGAAGTAGCGGCTCATCTGCTCCATCAGGTACTTGCGTGCCTGCGCGTCGGCCATGTTGAGACGGTTCTCGTTGATCAGCATGGTCTGCTGGCGCTGCCAGCCGGCCCAGGCCTCCTTCGATACGCTATCGAAAATCTTCTTGCCCAACTCGCCCGGAACCGGGGGAAACGCCAGACCCTCGGCCTCGCGACCGAGCTTCACACAGTTCACCATGCGTGCCATTTGCTGCTCCTGAAAAAATCGATAGGGGAATTCTAACCCAGGCCTTCGCGCGACGTGCCAGCCTGGTTTTTCACTTGCGCCAGAAGACTGGCGTGAGTACCACCAGCAGCGTAAAGAACTCCAGCCGCCCGAGCAGCATGGCGAAGCTGCACACCCAGGTCTGGAAATCGCTGAGTACCGCATAGGTGCTGGCAGGGCCGACCTGGCCGAGACCGGGGCCGGTGTTGTTGACCATCGCGACAACCGCGGTGAACGCGGTGAAGATGTCCAGCCCCGAGGCGGACAGGATGAACGAGAGCACCACGACCGAGGCGACGTAGACGAAGAGGAAGGCCAGCACGGCATAGATGATCTTGTTCGGCACCGCCTGCGCACCCAGCTTGGTGTGGATGGCCGCGTTGGGGTGGACCAGCTTGATCAGCTCGCGGTAGAGCTGTTTATAGAGCAGCACCGCGCGCAGCATCTTGATGCCACCGCCGGTGGAACCGGAGCTGGTGATGAAGCTCGACAGGAACAGCATCCACAAGGGGGCGAAATACGGCCAGACGTTGTAGTCGGTGGTCGCAAAGCCGAGTGTCGTGGCGATCGATACCGTATGGAATGCCGCGTAGCGCAAGGCCTCCGGGAAATCCAGGTAGAAACCCCGGTTCAGCAGGAACAGACTCAGCCCCAGGATGCTGACGGCGAGCACGCCGAACAGCCAGGGGATTTCGACGTCATGGCGATACGCCAGCAGGCTGCGCGTACGAAATGCCATGAAATGGGTGGAAAAGCTGATCGCCGAGACCAGCGCGAACACCATGACGACGATCTCCAGCGTGACCGAATCGAAATAGCCAAGGCTGGCGTCATGCGACGACATGCCGCCCAGGGCCATCACGCTGAAGGCGTGGATCAGGGCGTCGAGCCAGCTCATGCCGCCGGCCCGCAAGGCGAGAATGCACAGCGCCGTGAACAGCACGTACACCAACCACAGGCCCTTGGCGGTTTCCGCCATGCGCGGGGTGAGCTTGCTGTCCTTCATCGGTGTCGGCGTCTCGGCCTTGAACATCTGCCGGCCCCCCACCCCCAGCAGCGGCAGCACCGCCACCACCAGCACGATCACCCCCATGCCGCCGATCCAGTGCATCTGGGTGCGCCACACGTTGATCGAGGGCGGCAGGGCATCGAGGCCGGAAAGTACGGTCGCGCCGGTGGCGGTGAGGCCGGATACCGCCTCGAAATAGGCGTCGGTGAAACTGAGCTCAGGCAGCTGGACGAGAAGCGGAATGGTCGAATACAGCGGCATGATCGTCCACACCAACACCACCAGCAGGAAGCCGTCGCGGGTGTGCAGTTCCCGGCTGTTCCGCAGGGAGAGTAGCCACAGCGCGAAGCCGGACACGAGGGTGGCGGCGATCGCCGCGTCGAATGCGCGGTGTGCGCCGTCGGCCAGGCCCAGCGAGATGGCGAGCGGCAGCAGGAAGGCGCAGGCATAGATCATCAGCACCTTCGACAGGACGTGGACTACGGGCAGGATTTGCGACATGGGGCGGTCCTGGGGATTTCGGCTGCACCGTCGGTCGGTTTTTTCATCGGCGCGATGTTACCAGTCCCCGCCGCGCGGCGGACGCTCTCAGAAGAAACCGAAGCCGACCTGGAAGAGCTTTTCGACCTTGGGGATGATGCGCTTGTTGAGGGCGAACACGATGAGGTGGTCCTCCGTCTGCATCGGGGTGTCGTGGTGGGCGATCAGCACGTCCTCGCCGCGGATGAGGGCGGCGATCGTCGCGCCTTCCGGCAGTGCCACGTCGCCGATGCGCCGGCCCACCACCTTGGAGGTCTTGAGGTCGCCGTGGATGACGATTTCCAGCACCTCCGCCGCGCCACGCCGCAGACTGTGCACCGCCGCCATGTCGCCGCGGCGGATCTTGGACAGCAGAGGTCCGACCGTCGCCAGCGCCGGCGAGATGGCGATGTCGATCTCGCCGCCCTGCACCAGGTTGACGTAGGCAGAGCGGTTGATGAGGGCAATCACCCGGTGGGCGCCCATGCGCTTGGCAAGCAGCGCGGACATGATGTTGTCCTCGTCGTCGTTGGTGAGTGCGCAGAAAACGTCCATCGACTCGATGTTCTCCTGCTCCAGGAGGTCCTCGTCGGTGGCGTCGCCGGTGAGCACCAGCGTGCGGTGCAGTTTTTCGGCGAGGTGACTGGTGGTCGCCTTGTTGTGGTCGATGAGCTTGACTTGGTGGCCGCGCTCGAGACACGCCGCCAGGCGCTGGCCGATGTTGCCGCCGCCGGCGATCATCACCCGCCTGACCGGACGCTCCATGCGCCGCAGTTCGCGCATGACCGTCGGGATGTCCTGGCGGCGGGCGATGAAGAACACTTCGTCGCCGGGTTCGATCACCGTGGCGCCGTGCGGGACGATGCCGCGATTGCTGCGGTAGATCGCCGCCACTCGGCAGTCGATGTTCGGCATGTGGCGACGGATGTCCTGCAGTTCGTGGCCGACCAGCGGGCCGCCGTGATACGCGCGTACCGCCACCAGGCGGACCTTGCCGCCGGCGAAGTCGAGTACCTGCAGCGCCTCGGGGTGTTCGATGAGGCGGCGCAGCGTGTCGGTGACTTCCTGCTCCGGACTGATGACGTCGTTGACGCCGAACTGTTCGTTGAGGAATTCCGCGTCCAGGCCCAGGAAGTCGCTCGAACGGATACGCGCGATGCGCGTCGGCACGTTGAACAGAGTGGCCGCCAGCCGGCATGCGACGAGGTTGGTTTCGTCGCTCTGCGTCACCGCCACCAGCATGTCGGCGTCGTCCACCCCGGCCTGTCTGAGGACCGACGGATGTGCCGCGTGGCCGCGCACGGTACGCAGGTCGAAGCGGTCCTGCAGCAGCGCGAGACGCGTGTGATCGACGTCGACCACGGTGATGTCGTTGTTTTCGGCGACCAGGCTTTCCGCCAGGTTGGCGCCGACCTGGCCGGCGCCGAGAATGATGATTTTCATTGGGGATGAAATGCGCCCGCCGCGGGGTCAGAGATCCTCGTCGAGACGGCGGCCGTGGCGGATGTTGAGCTGCTTGAGCTTGCGATACAGATGGGTGCGCTCGAGCCCGGACTTGTCGGCCACGCGGGTCATGCTGCCGCCCTCCTTCTGGATCAGGTGCTCGAAATACATGCGCTCGAAGGCGTCGCGCGCCTCGCGCAGCGGGATGTCGAGGGGGATGCCATGCGCCACCGCGGGTGCGGCCTGTTTCAGCGGCGCCAGCACGCGGTTGATGTCGATGGCGTCGATCTCGCTCGCCAGCGCGGTGACGGCGAGGGTGCGCACGACGTTGTTGAGCTGCGGCAGGTTGCCGGGCCAGTCGAAATTGCGCAGCTGGTTCAGGGCCGGGGTGGTGAGCCGGCGCACCGGGCAGACGCCCGCCTCGATCAACTGCGCCAGCATGAAGTTGGCGATTTCCGGCACGTCCTCGCGATGCTCGCGCAGCGGCGGGATCTGGATCGCCAGGCTGGACAGGCGGTAATACAGGCGGCTGTCGAATTCACCGGAGGCGACCAGCGGGTCGAGACTGCGGCTGCTGCCGCACACCAGGCGCGCGCCGCTGCCCTCGATGCGGTCGAGCAGCAGGCCCAGTCCCTTCTGCTCCAGCCGCGCGAGCTCGCCGGCGTCGGGCAGATAGAGGGTGCCGTTGCCGAGGCCTTCGACGAAGCCCAGCGGGTCGGACACCAGGCGCGCGCGGTCCTTGATCTCGACCCAGGCCGTACCCGGCTGGTGCAGGAAATGTGCGCAGATTTCGAAGCCGCTGCCGGCTTCGCCGAGCAGCATCACCGGCGCGGTGTTGCCGGCGATCTGGCTGAGGCGCTTCTTCAGTTCCTGGATCTGAGCACTGCGCCCGAGCGCCGACAGGTCCATGCCCGCGCTGCGACGCGGCAGCGATACGCCGCGCCGGATCGCCTTGTTGACGGTGTCGAGCAGCTTGGCCAGCGCCACCGGCTTTTCCAGGAAATCGGTGGCGCCGAGCTTGGTCGCTTCGACTGCGGTGTCGATGGTGCCGTGGCCCGACATCATCACCACCGGCATGGTCAGCTGGCCACCGCCGGCCCATTCCTTGAGCAGCGTGACGCCGTCGGTGTCGGGCATCCAGATGTCCAGCAGCACGAGGTCGGGGCGGCGCTGCTGGCGGAAGGCGCGCGCGGCTTCCGCGTTTTCCGCGAGATGCACGTCGTAACCCTCGTCGGTGAGGATCTCCGACAGCAACTCACGAATGCCCACTTCGTCGTCGACGACGAGAATATGCCCGCTCACGTCTCCCCCCCGGGTGCGGCAAAGACCGGCAGCGCGATGTATACGGCCGCGCCACCGGTCTTCGGATTTTCGATCTGGATCCTGCCGTGGTGTTCTTCCACGATCTTCTTGACGATGGCGAGCCCCAGGCCCGTTCCCTTGGCCTTGGTGGTTGCATAGGGCTCGAACAGCCGCGTCATCAGGTGTTCCGGGAAACCGGCTCCATTGTCAGCAACGGTAAGACACACTGCATGGTTATCCAGGCGCGTGCCGACCCGAACCTGCGGGGCTTCGTGTCCGGCCAGCGCGTCCTGCGCATTTTGCATCAGATTATGTATCACCTGACGCAATAATGTGGAGTCCCCGGCGACGAACGGCAACCCGTCGTCCAGTTCGAGCACGAGACCGAGCGCGCGCGCGTCGTACAGCGCCAGCACCTCGCGCACCAGCGCGTTGAGGTCGAGCGCGTCCAGGCGCGCGCGCGGCATGCGCGCATAGCTGGCGAAAGCGTCGACCATGTTCTTCATCGCCACCACCTGGCTGACGATCGTTTCCGTGGCGCGCGCGAGGAATTCGGCATCCGCCGCCTCGAGGCGGCCGGCGAGCTTTCTCGCGATGCGTTCGGCCGACAGCTGGATCGGTGTGAGCGGGTTCTTGATCTCGTGCGCCAGGCGGCGCGCGACCTCGCTCCATGCGGCGTTGCGCTCGGCGTCGATCAGCCGGGTCACGTCGTCGAACACCAGCACGAAGCCGCGCTCCACCCCCGCCGGCAGACGCGTGCCGCGCAGCAGCAGCGATTGCTTGCCGCCCGCGCCGGCATGGTCGATCTGCGCCTGCCATTCGGCCTCCGGCGTGTCGAAGCGCGCGGCCGCGGTGGCGCCGAATTCGCGCAGCGGCGAATCCGGCGCACCCAGAGTGTCCAGCACCTGCCCTTGAAACACCGCGGCGTCGACGCCGAGGATGTGCAGCGCTGCGGCATTGACCGCGCGCACCCCCAGCGTTTCGTCGAGCACGACCACGCCCGAGGACAGGTTCGCCAGCACGCGTTCGAGAAACGCCTTGGCCTGCTCGGTCTGCTGGTGATTCAGCGCCGCCTGTTCCCGCGCATCCGAAAGCTGTCGCGTCATGCGGTTGAACGACTGGATCAGCACGCCGAGCTCGTCGCGGCTGGTCACCGACGGCATTTGCGAGAAATCGCCCTTGGCCACGGCGCGGGTACCGCGTGCCAGCGTGCGCAGGGGCGAGCCGAGGCGGTCCGACAGCACATAGGCGATGACGAAGGTCATCAGCAGGGCGAGCATCAGGGTGAGCGTCAGCGCCACGCCATAGATGCGCTTGATCCCCAGCCGCGCCACGGCGATCTGCTGGTATTCCTGATAGGCGACCTGCACCGCCTGCGTGTCGCGGGTGAGGCCGGCGGGAACCGGTTGCACCAGTTGCAGCAACCGTGTCTCGCCGGTGAGCGAGGTGGTGTAGACGGGTACGATGACGTGCATCACCAGGCCACGCTCGCCAAGGTCCTCGATGCGGCTGTAGGGCTGCTGCTGGCGCACCTGCCACAGCACGCTGCGCTCGGGCAGCACCGGCAGCAGCGCGCCGCGCTCGCCGCCGGCGTGGGCGACCACGCCACCGCGCTCGTCGAACAGGGTCACTTCCTGTACCGCACTCTGCTCGCGCAGCGTCGACAGGCTGGTGATCACCGAACCGGGACCTTCGTCGGACAGGGCGAGCGCCATGCGCTCGCCCTTCTTGCCGAGTTCGCGCAGCAGATCGTCGAGCGCCGCCTGGCCGAGGTTGACACCGGCGGTGAGCGCGTTGTCGACGCGCACGTCGAACCAGGTTTCGATCGAGCGGTTGAGAAAGAACACCGAGGCGCCGTATACCACCAGGCCCGGCAGCATGGCGACCACGCCGAACATACCCAGAAGTTTCAGCGTCAGCTTGGCACCGAATACCCCGCGGCGGATGCGCTTCTGCAGCCACCACAGCCGCCAGCCGAGCAGGCCGAGCAACACCGCACCCAGCAGCCCGCCCATGGCGAACAGGCCGGGCAGGCTTTCGGAAAACGCGGCGCTGTCGCTGCTGGCGTTGAACAGCAGCGCCAGGAGAGCGATGCCCGTCACCAGAACGGCGGCGATGAGACGACGCATCAGGGAAGGGGCGGGGCGGGGCGGGACAGCACGGGCGGCTCGAACGTCCACTCGTACCAGGGCGTGGCGAGTTCCCATTTGTCGCCGGTCACCACACCGATCGACAGCGGTTTCGGCAGCTGAGCGGTGTCGAGCCGCAGACGCAGGCGCGCTGCGTAGGTCTTGCCGGCCTTCAGCGCACCGCGCTCGAGCACCGCCCAGTCCTCCACGTGTCCGAGCAGCGCCAGCGCCTCGGCGAGCGAAGCGGCGGTCTGGGTGCGATAGCCCGACTCCACCACGTAGCGGCGCAGCAGCAGATGGTAGTAGATGCGCAGCTTGCGTACCGGCTCGGCGATGTCCTCGGCGAACCACCACTCGCGTGGCCGGGTGATTTCCAGTTCGAGGAGGAAATGCAGCGGGATGCCCCGCGCCAGCGCGTCTTCCAGCGTGGCGTTGAGCGCGATGTCGACGTCGCTGTCGAGTGTGTAGCCCTGCGGCGTGGCGCGCAGCGTGGCCTGGCGCACCGCGCTGCGCTCGGCGGCCAGCGCACTCGCCGCGACACCGAGCCAAAGCGCGAGCAACAGCCAGCCCCAGCGCCGCGGGGCGGTGTCAGGTCTTGCGCAGCAGGGCGTAGAAAAAACCATCATGCTCGGCATCGGGCAGCAGCACCCCGTCGGAAACGGGTTCGGGCAGTGGACATTGTGTGGCGTCCTCTGCGTGGCGCGCGAGGAACGCCCGTACCTGCCCGTCGTTTTCCTCCCTGAAGACCGAGCAGGTGGCGTAGAGCAATGTACCACCGGGGGCGAGCAGCCGCCAGAGCGCATCCAGCATGGCCGCCTGCTGTGCGGCGAAGCGGGCGATGTCCTCCGGCCGGCGCAGCCACTTGATGTCGGGATTGCGGCGCACCACGCCGGAGGCGCTGCACGGCACGTCGGCAAGGATGCGGTCGAACGGCCGGCCGTCCCACCAGGTTTCGGGGTGCGCGGCATCACCCGCGATCAGGGTGGCGTGGCGGCCCAGGCGGTCGAGGTTCTCCTGCACACGCGCCAGCCGCGCGGGATCGACGTCGAGCGCGACGAGATCGACGTCGGCGCGTTCGAGGATATGGCCGGTCTTGCCGCCGGGCGCGGCGCAGGCGTCGAGCACGCGCTCGCCCGGCTGCGCGTCGAGCAGGCGCGCCGCCCACTGCGCGCCGGCGTCCTGTACCGACACCTCGCCCGTGTCGAAACCGGGCAGGGCGTGTACCGGCACCGCGCGCTCGAGGGTGACCGCGTCGGGGCCGCTCTGGCGCGCGGGCAGGCCGGCCTCGGCCAGGCGTTGCAGATAGCCGGCGACGTCGCCGTGGCGGACGTTCACGCGCAGGGTGAACGGTGGATGCAGGAGACCGGCTTCGAGGATGGCCTGCCAGGCGTCGGGATGGTCGGCTTGCAGCCTGGCGATCCACCAGTCGGGATGCGACCAGCGCGCGGACGGACGGGCGTCGGCCATGCTCTCGATCCCGGCGCGACGGCGCTGGAAATTGCGCAGCACCGCATTGGTCAGCCCGCGCCGCCAGCCGGGACCGGCGGCGTCGACCGCGTTGTGCACCACGGCGTGCGCCGGCGCGCGCGTCCACGCCAGTTGATAGAGCGCCACGCGCAGCAGCCAGCCGAGCGCGGGATCGGTGAGCGGCCGTTCGAGCAGCGCGTCGAGCCAGGCGTCGAGGCGGCCGAGCTGGCGCAGGCTGCCGTAGACGATGTCCTGCAGCGCACCGCGCTCGCCCGCGGTGGCGAGCTCACCGAGGCGCGGCGGCAAGGCCTGGTGCAGCGCCGTGCCGCCCAGCACCTCGGCGAGCGTGTCGGCGGCGAGCCGCTGCAGCTTATGCACCGGTGTCGCCGCCCAGGCGCGTGCCCGGCGCGAGCGGCCGTCCGGCGAGAAAGGCCGCTGCGCTCATGCGCTTGCCGCCGGCGGGTTGCAGCGTGCGCAGCGCCAGGGCGCCCTGGCCGCAGGCGACGTGAAGTTCGCCGCCGTGCGCCGCCAGCACCGTGCCCGGCGCACCCTCACCGGCCACTGCCTCGGCCGCCCACACCTTCAATGGTGCGCCGTCGAGCAGGGTCCAGGCGCCGGGCACCGGGTCGTAGGCACGCACCGCGCGCACCAGCACGTCGGCCGGCAGGGTCCAGTCGAGGCGCGCCTCGTCCTTGCCGAGCTTGGCGGCATAGGTGGCTTCGCGTTCGTCCTGCGCCTCGGGCGCCAGCGTGTCGAGCTGCGCCAGCGCGGCGACGATGGCCTCGGCGCCGAGTGCGGCGAGGGTGTCGTGCAGGCTGCCGGCGGTATCGTCCGGGCGGATCGGCACCGCAGTGCGGGTGAGCATGGCCCCGGTATCGAGCCCGGCATCCATCTGCATGATGGTGACGCCGGTTTGTGCATCGCCGGCGAGGATGGCGCGCTGGATCGGCGCGGCGCCGCGCCAGCGCGGCAACAGCGAGGCATGGATGTTGAGACAGCCGTGACGCGGCAGGTCGAGCACCGCCTGCGGCAGGATCAGGCCATAGGCGGCGACCACCATGACCTCGGGCGCGAGCGCGGCGAGCTCAGCCTGAACTTCGGGCGTCTTCAGGCTGGCCGGCTGCACCACCGGCAAGCCGCGCGCCAGCGCCGCCTGCTTCACCGCGCTGTGGGCGAGCTTCATGCCGCGCCCCGCGGGGCGGTCCGGCTGGGTCAGCACCCGCACGATGTCGTGGCCGGCGTCGGCGAGCGCATCGAGGGCAGCCGCCGCGAACGGCGGCGTGCCGGCGAAGATGAGACGCATGCGCGGCGCGCTCAGAGCGATGCGCGCACCGGCACCGGGTCGGGGCGGTGTTCGCGTGCCTGCTTCTGCAACCGGGTGCGGATGCGGTTGCGTTTGAGTATCGACAGATAATCGACGAACACCTTGCCCTGCAGGTGGTCGAGCTCGTGCTGGATGCACACGGCGAGCAGCCCCTCGGCTTCCAGTTCGAACGGCTGGCCGTCGCGGTCCAGCGCGCGCACCGTAACGCGCTCGGCGCGTGTCACGCGGTCGAACACGCCCGGCACCGACAGGCACCCCTCTTCCCCTTCCGCGCGCCCCGACTGGGCGACGATTTCCGGGTTGATGAACACCTTGAGGTCCTTGTGCGTCTCGGAGATGTCGATCACCACCACGCGCTCGTGAACATCGACCTGGGTCGCGGCCAGCCCAATGCCGGGCGCCGCGTACATGGTCTCCGCCATGTCGTCGACCAGCGCGCGGATGCGTTCGTCGACCGCCTGCACCGGCTTGGCGACGGTATGCAGGCGCGGATCGGGGTAGTGCAGGATGGGCAGTCTGGCCATAAAAAACTTTACGAATTAAAGGGATGGGCGCAGAATTTAAAAGAAAATCTGCGCCGGTTCGCACGCAACCCTAAATATACGGGACGGAATGACCGTAAGCTATGCGCACCTTCAATAAATTCAACGCAAATTGGACAAAGTTCAGATGGAGGGTTCCCCTGTGCGCCGATTCGTAGCCTCCCTTGCCATGCTGCTGGCCGTGCCAGCCCTGGCCGACACCCTTGCCCTGCGGGACAACGCACCGGACCAGTACGTCGTGGTCAAGGGCGACACCCTGTGGGACATTTCCGGGCGTTTCCTCAAGGATCCATGGCGCTGGCCGGAAATCTGGAACCTGAACCGCAAGGAAATCAAGGATCCGCACTGGATTTATCCCGGCGACCGCGTGGTGCTCGATCGCAGCGGCGCGACCCCGCGTCTGACGCTGGAGCGCGGCGATGCGAGCGGCCTGCCGACGGTCCGCCTGTCGCCGGGTGCACGCGCCACCGAAATCACCGACGAGGCGATCCCGCCGATCCCCGTCGGCGCGGTGCAGGCCTTCCTGAAGCAGCCGCTGGTGGTCGAACCCGGCCAGCTCGATCATTCGCCGCAGATCCTCGGCAGCAACGAGGACCGCGTCATCCTCGCCGCCGGCGACAGCGCCTGGGCGAGCGGTGACGGATCGCCTACGCGCAACTGGCAGATCTACCGCCAGGGCCAGGCGCTGACCAACCCCGACAACGGCGAGTCGCTCGGCCACGAGGCGGTGTACCTGGGTGACGCGGAAACCACCCTGCCGGGCGATCCGCAGAAGCTGCTGATCACCCGCACCACCCAGGAAGTGCTGGTGAAGGACCGCATCCTGCCGGCGCGCCAGGAGTCGGTGTTCGAATTCGTGCCGCACGCGCCGGACAAGCCGGTGTCCGGCAAGGTCATTTCCGCGTACGGCGGCGAAGGGCTGTCCAACACCGGCCGCTACCAGACCGTGGTCATCAACCGCGGCACGCGCGACGGTCTCGAGCCCGGCCACGTGCTGGCCGTGCATCGCGCCGGCCGACTGGTGAAGAACGAGAAGACCACCGACGGTCGCCAGCGCTGGGTGTTCATCGACTACGGCTGCATCAAGCCGGGCGAGAAAGTGAGCTACGATCAGTTCCACGACGTTCGCCAGACCATGCAGGACTGCAAGCCGGCCGAGGTGCAGGCGGGCCCCTGGGCCTATATGGACGTCGGCTGTCTCAAGCCGGGCAAGAAGGTGAGCTTCGACCAGTTCTTCGATCCGAAGGACGTGTACGACCGTGATTGCGTCGAGAAGAAAAAAGCCGATTCGGTGCAATTGCCCGACACCCGCACCGGCCTGGTGATGGTGTACCGCGTGTTCGATCGCGTCGCCTACGCGCTCGTCATGCAGTCCGAGCGCCCGGTATACCTGCTGGATACGGTCAAGAACCCCTGAGCGCATCCGAACTCGACCCCTGGCTGCGCCTGGCCCTGGTGCCGGGCATCGGCAACACCAGCCTGCTGCGCCTGCTGACGGCCTTCGGTTCTCCGGAGGCCGTCTTGGCATGCGGCCGCGGCGCCCTGTCGGCACATCTGTCCGCCGCGCAATGCGAGGCCCTCCTCGCCGGGCCCGAGGCGACGACGCTCGACGCCGTGCACGCCTGGCTCGATCAGCCCGGCAACAGCATCCTGACCCTTGCCGATGCGGATTACCCGCGCCAGTTGCTGGAAATCCCCGATCCGCCGCCCCTGCTGTACTGCAAGGGGCGCCGCGAACTGCTCGGCCGCCCGGCGCTCGGCATCGTCGGCAGCCGCAATGCCACGCCGCAGGGCGTGCGCGACGCGGAAGCCTTCGCGCATGCGCTGTCCGACGCCGGGCTCGTCGTCGTCAGCGGGCTCGCGCTCGGCATCGACGCCGCCGCGCACCGCGGCGGACTCGCTGGCGTTGGCTCCAGCGTTGCTGTCATCGGCACCGGGCTCGATCGCATCTATCCGGCCGGCAACCAGGCGCTGGCGCGTGCGCTTGCCGAAAACGGTCTCATCATCACGGAATTCGCGCTGGGCACGCCGCCGCTGCCGGGCAATTTTCCGCGCCGCAACCGCCTCATCAGCGGGCTCGCGCGCGGCGTGCTGGTGGTCGAGGCGGCGCCCGGCAGCGGCTCGCTCATCACCGCCCGCGTCGCCACGGAACAGGGGCGCGAGGTGTTCGCCATCCCCGGCTCGATCCATTCGCCGCTGGCGCGTGGCTGTCATGCGCTCATCAAGCAGGGCGCCAAGCTGGTCGAATCCGCCGCCGACATCCTGGAAGAACTCGCCTGGCCCGGCCGCCTGGCGCCGCCCGCGCTGCCCGAGACCGGCGGTGACCCGCTGCTCGACGCCCTCGATGGTGCGCCGGCGACGCTCGACACCCTGGCGCAGCGAAGCGGGTTGACGCTGGATGCACTTTCGGCGAAGCTGTTGACGCTCGAACTCGAGGGCCGCGTAGCGGCCCTGCCGGGTGGGCGCTACCAGAAGCTCCATTGACATCATGCTCGACATCCTGGTCTATCTTTACGAAAGCTTCCGCATGGCGGAACTCGCGCCCGACCGCGACGCGCTGGAGAAGCGCCTGTTCGCCGCCGGTTTCGACGAGACGCACATCAACGCGACCCTGGACTGGTTCGGCCATCTGTCCGAGAGCGCCACGCACGAGCGCCTGGCGCAGGCCTTCGAGCGCCATTACGCGGTGGAGGAGCTGGAACGGCTGGACGCGGCCTGTCGCGCCGAAATCGCGTTTCTCGTCGACGCCGAGGTGCTCGATCCCGAATCGCGCGAATGGGTGGTTTCCGGGCTCATGCAGTTGGTGGACGAGGACATCGAGCCTGACCATGTGCGCTGGATGACGCTCATCGTGCTGTGGAGCCGCGGCCGCATCGAGCATTTCACCCACCTGGAAGACATGTTGCTGAATCACGAGCCGGGACGCCTGCACTGATGGCCAAGCTCGTCATCGTCGAGTCGCCGTCGAAATCCAAGTCGCTGAAGAAATATCTGGGCGCCGGCTACGACATCCTCGCCAGCTACGGCCACGTGCGCGATCTCGAGCCGAAAACCGGCGCGGTCGACACCGAACACTTCTCGATGAAATACCAGATCATCGAGCGTAACGCCAAGCACGTCGACGCCATCGTCAAGGCGGCGAAGAAGGCCGACGAAGTGCTGCTCGCCACCGACCCGGACCGCGAGGGCGAGGCGATTTCCTGGCACATCAGCGAGATCCTCAAGGAAAAAAAGGTCAAGACGCCGATGAAGCGCGTCGCCTTCTACGAGATCACCGAAGCGGCGATCCAGGACGCGGTGCGCCATCCGCGCGAGATCGCCGCCGACCTCGTCGACGCCCAGCAGGCGCGGCGTGCGCTGGATTATCTGGTCGGCTTCAACCTGTCGCCGCTGTTGTGGAAGAAAATCAGCCCCGGACTTTCCGCCGGTCGCGTGCAGTCGCCGGCGCTGCGCATGATCGTCGAGCGCGAGCTGGAAATCGAGGCGTTCGTGGCGCGCGAATACTGGACGTTGCACCTCGACAGCCACAAGGGCGATCAGCCCTTCACCGCCCGGCTCACGCATTTCCGTGGCGAGAAGCTCGAACAGTTCTCGGTCGAGCACGAGGCGCGCAGCAAGGAATGGCTGGCGACGCTGGAAGCGAAGGAAGCCCGCGTCATGCGCATCGAGAAGAAGCGCCGCGCACGCAACCCCGCCGCGCCGTTCACCACCTCGACCCTGCAGCAGGCCGGCGTGCGCCAGCTCGGCATGACCACCGACCGCGTGATGCGCACCGCGCAGGCGCTGTACGAGGGCATCGACCTCGGCGAAGGTCCGGTCGGTCTTATCACCTACATGCGGACCGACTCGGTCAACCTCGCGCAGGAAGCGATCACCGACATCCGCAAGCATGTGGGCGCCCACTTCGACAAGGATTACCTGCCGCCATCGGCGATCGCCTACAAGGCCAAGACCAAGAACGCGCAGGAAGCGCACGAGGCGGTGCGCCCGACCGCGGTCGCGCGCACGCCCGACGCGGTGAAAGCCTTCCTCACCCACGACCAGGCGCGCCTCTACGAGCTGATCTGGAAGCGCACCGTGGCCTGCCAGATGAGCGCGGCGCAGTTCGACACCGTCGCCGCTGACATCACCGTGGGGGACGGCACCTTCCGCGCCACCGGGCAGACCCTGGCCTTTCCGGGCTTTCTCGCGGTGTATCAGGACGACGAGGAAGACGAGGAATCGAAGCTGCCGACCCTCGTCGAGGGCGAAACCCTGCCGGTCGACCGCCTGTACGGCGAGCAGCACTTCACCCAGCCGCCGCCGCGCTATAGCGAGGCGAGCCTGGTGAAGGCGCTGGAAGAATACGGCATCGGCCGCCCTTCCACCTACGCCAGCATCATTTCCACCCTGCAGGATCGCGAATACGTGGTGCTGGAGAAGAAGCGCTTCCAGCCCACCGACGTCGGCCGGCTGGTCAACTGCTTCCTGACGCGGCATTTCACGCACTACGTCGACTACGACTTCACGGCCAAGCTGGAAGACAAGCTCGACGACGTCTCCAATGGCAAGCGCGTCTGGACGCGCCTTCTGGGCGAATTCTGGAAGGAGTTCGACGGCGAGCTGAAGGCCAAGCAGGACGTCGAGCGCGGCTGTCCCATCCTGGAAGCCTGCCCCAAGTGCGGCAAGCCGCTGTTCATGCAGGCGAGCAAACGCGGGCTCTTCATCGGCTGCTCGGGCTACCCGGAATGCGACTACACGCGCCCGCTGCATCCGGCCACCGCCGAGGGCGACAACATCCTGGGCAAGGATCCGGCGAGCGGGCTCGAAGTCAAGCTACTGTCCGGCCGTTTCGGCCCCTACGTGCAACTGGGCGACATGCCCGCAGACAAGAAGGCGCCCAAGCCGCGCCGCGCCTCGTGGCCGAAGGACATTCCGCTGGAGCACGCCACCCTGGAACTCGCGCTCAAGTTCCTCTCGCTGCCGCGCGAGGTCGGCCATCATCCCGTCACCGGCCTGCCCATCGTCGCCAACAACGGTCGCTTCGGCCCGTACCTGCTGCACGACGGCAAGTTCAAGTCGATCCCCAAAACCGACAGCGTGTACGAAATCGACCTGCCGCGCGCGCTGGAAGTGCTGGCCATGGAGCGCGCGCCGCGCGGCGCGGATTCGGCTGCCGCGGTGCTGAAAAACCTCGGTCCGCATCCCGACGACGGCAAGGACATCACCGTGCGCAGCGGGCGCTACGGGCCCTATGTCAAGCACGGCACGACCAATGCCACGCTGCCGAAAGACATCACTCCGGAAGAGATCACGCTTGCCGAGGCGCTCGATCTCATCGCTGCGCGCGTGGCGCGCGGCCCGGCGAAGAAGCCCGCGCGCAAGGCCGCGGCGCCGAAAAAAGCCGCGGCGGGCGGGAAGGCGGAAACGAAAAAGCCTGCCGCGAAAAAACCCGCGGCGGCGAAGAGCGCCGCGAAACCCGCGACAAGGAAACCCGCAACACGCAAAACCGCCGCATGAGCACGCCGCCCGGCCTGCTCATGGTCAACACCTTTCTTGGCACCGCAGGCTACAAGAAACTCTATCAGCAGCTCGGCTACGCCGTCACCGTCGAGGGCTCCGAGCGCCGCGCACTCAGCGCCCTGAAGAAATCGCCGCCGGCGGTGATCGTCGCCGATTTTTACCACCAGGCGGATTTTCGCGACCGCCTCTCCAACCTCGAATCCGTGCTCGCCGCGGCGCAACGTCTGCCCGATACGCGCGTCCTGGTCTTCTATGATCCGGCGCACCAAGCCGCGCTGGACAAAGTGAGTGCTCGCTTGCGTATCGACGCGGCACTCACGCTGCCGGCCGATGAAGTGCGCCTGCGCGAAGTCCTGCTCGCCTGGAAGCCGGCCGACGCCTGATCGATCCCTAAATTTCTCTCCGTTTCTGCCGATACTCCAAAGGCCCATTCAGCATTTCCGGAGTTCGCCATGCGCTCACTTGCCGTACTGACCCTTTTCTGTGCCGCGGCGCTCGCCCACGCCGATCCCCTCACCCTGGGCGTCGTCCTGGACCAGAACGAATCCTTGAGCGACACGGCCACGACCCAGCGCTATCGCGCCTTTGCCGGCGAGGTCGAACGCTCGGTGGGCCAGCCGGTGCGCCTGCAGTACTACTCGCGCGGTTTCATCGCCATCAAGCACGCCAAGGAAGGCGTGCTCGACATGGTCTACGCTCCCGCACAGGTGATCGCCAACATCGGCAAGTTCAAGTTCGAGCCCATTCTCAAGACCGAGCAGACCACCGCTGCGTCCTTCGTCGCCGGTCCGCAGTACCAGGGCAACCTGTCTGCGAAATCCGGCGCCCGGCTCGGCATGCCCGACTATGAGTCGCTGATGGGCGGGCTCGCGCGCAGCGAAATCAACAGCCGTGGCCTGGCCCGGGCCGATTTCACCGAGGTCAAGTTCCACCGCATGCCCGAGGCACCCTTGTACGGGCTGAAACTGGGTCGCTACGATCTTGCCGTCGCGTCGGCCGAGGAGGCCAAGACCTGGGCCTCCGCCAACGGCGGGCGCATCGTCTACACCAGCAGCGTCGTGCCCCTGCGCGCGCTGTCCGTGAAAACCGAAAGCGTGGGCGCACCCGCGCAGCAGAAGCTGGCGAGCAGCCTGCGCAGCGGCAACAGCCTCAAGCTCGCCCTCGCCACCGCCAGCAAGGACGACTTCAAGGGCATCGCCTCGATGCTGAACACCACGCCAACCGCCCTTCCGGGAGCCAAGGTGATCGGCGCCGCCGAGGCGCGCGATCTCATGGCCAAGGGCGTGCCGGTCTACGACGTGCGCGACGACGAGGCCTACAAGAACGGCTACGTGCCCGGCTCCATCCATGTACCCTACAAGGAAGGCAGCGCCAAGGAAGTCGGCTTCGACGCGGCGGACGACCAGTTCTCCCTCAACCGCCTGCCCAAGGACAAGAACGCCCCGCTCATCATGTATTGCGACGGCACCATCTGCTGGAAGAGCTACAAATCCGCGATCATGGCGATGAACGCCGGCTGGAAGAACATTTACTGGTTCCGCGGCGGGTTTCCGGAGTGGAAGGAAGCCGGGTTCACCATCGCGAAGAGGGATTGACGCCCGCTCCCTTGAACGCCCGGCCCGGCCGGGCTTTTTTTTGCACGCCCGCTAGGAGCCTGTCGGACTTGAGCGATCGTAGCGAGCCGAGTGGGAGAGCGAGGACAGATTTGTCCATTTTTGAGGCGCATAGTGGGCCTATGTAACGAAAAAATGGACAAATATGGACCGCTATCCCACCGGCGCAGTAGATCGTGCTCAAGTCCGACAGGCTCCTAGGCCGCCCGCGTGCGCAGCCAGGCCTCGAACGCCTCCAGCGGCAGCGGGCGGCTGAAGAAGTAGCCCTGCCAGGTGGTGCAGCCGATCGCGGCCAGCGCGTCGCGCTGCGCGGCGGTCTCCACGCCCTCGGCGATCACCGTCAGGCCCAGACTGTGCCCCAAGGCAGCGATGGCACCGGCAATCGAGTGCGCCGTGGCGGCATCGCTGTCGTCGCCTGCCAGGTCGCGCACGAAGGACTGGTCGATCTTCAGCTGATCAAGCGGCAGGCGTCGCAGGTAGGAGAGCGAGGAATAACCCGTGCCGAAATCGTCGAGCGAGAACTGCACGCCTTGCTCCTGAAGCGTGCGCATGATGGCGATCACCGTGTCGGCGCCGTTCATCAGCATGCTTTCGGTCAATTCGATCTTCAGCCGCTCCGGGCGCGCACCGGCGTGCCGCAGCAACGCCAGCACTTCGTCGGCGAAGCCGTCCTCGAGGAACTGGGGTGCGCTCACGTTGACCGCGAGGGTCACGCTGGCGAGGTCGGGCTGCGTGGCCCAGGCCGCCAGTTGCGCGCAGGCGGTGCGCAGCACCCAACGGCCCAGCGCCAGGATAAGGCCGGTCTCCTCGGCCAGCGGGATGAACAACCCTGGCCCGAGCAGCCCGCGCCCGGGATGCTGCCAGCGCACCAGCGCCTCGGCGCCCACCACGTGCAGTCCGCCGTCCAGGGCGGCCAGCTGCGGCTGGTAGTGCAGCACCAGTTCGCCACGCTCGATGCCCTCGCGCAGCGCGCGTTCCAGCTGCACGCGCTCGGTGATGGCGCGTTCGAGCGCGGCGTCGAAGAAATGCAGGGTGTCGCGGCCGCTGGCCTTGGCCTGGTACATGGCCATCTCGGCCTGCTTGAGTACGGTATCGACGTCCTGTTCCGTGCCGCCGAACAGGGCCACACCCATGCTGGCGGTGCCGTGGTGGTCGCCATCGCCCAGGACGTAGGCCGGGCGCAGCACCTGCAGCACCTTCCGGCCGAACGCCTCGGCCCGGGCCGCGGCCTGCTCGCGTGCGCTGCACAGATCGGCCAGAACGATGGCGAACTCGTCACCGCCCAGGCGTGCCACCGTGTCGTTGCCCGCCACGCAACCCGCCAGGCGCTGCGCCACCTGCTGCAGCAGCGCATCGCCCTGGCTGTGGCCCCGGGTGTCGTTCAGGGTCCGGAAATCGTCCAGGTCCAGCAGCAACAGCGCGCCGTGACCTCCGCCGTCGGCACACGCCCGCATCGCGCTCTGCAGCCGTTCGCGCAGCAGGACCCGGTTCGGCAGCTCGGTGAGGACGTCGTAGAACGCCAGTTGATGGATCTGCGCCTCGGCGCGCTTGCGCTCGCGGATGTCGACGTAGGTGGCCACCATGTGCGTGATTTCCCCGGCGCCATTGGATACGGCGACGATGGTCAGCCATTTGGGAAACACGGCGCCGCTCTTGTGGCGGTCCCAGATCTCGCCCTGCCAGCGGCCGGTGCTGGCGATCGCCGCGCGCATGGCGACGTAGAAAGCCTCGTCATGGTGGCCGGAGCGCAACAGCCAGGGCGTCTTGCCGACCACTTCGTCCGCAGCGTAGCCGGTCAATGCACTGAAGGCCGCGTTGACGCGCTGAATGCGTCCGCGCGCATTGGTCACCATCACGGCTTCCACATTCTGGAAAATCGCGTCCGCCACGCGCAGTGCCTCTTCGGCGGCGCGCAACTGGTCTTGTGTGGCGTGCAGGCGTTGGCGGGTAGTCGTGAAGTGGCGCAGCATCGGTGTTTTCGTGGCGTGGTGGCGTTGCTTCGTGCTCCGGTCGGGAGGCCCCCGGGCCTGTCCGGCAGGCGGGTCAGCCTGCCGTCGCGTGCGGACTCACGTAGTCGCCCACGGTGGTACGGAAGGCCACGTTCATCCGGTTCCAGCCGTTGATGGCGATGACCGCCAGCGTCAGGTCGACCAGCGCTCTCTCGTCAAAGTGGCGGCGCGCCTCGTCGTACACCGCGTCGGATACTTCGTGCGTGTCCGCGATCCGGGTGAGCGCCTCGGTCCAGGCCAGTGCGGCGCGCTCGCGCGCACTGTAGCACGGCGCTTCGCGCCAGGCCGTCAGCAGGTACAGGCGCTGCTCGGTTTCGCCCTGCGCGCGCGCATCCTTGGTGTGCATATCCAGGCACCAGGCGCAGCCGTTGATCTGCGAGGCGCGCGTCTTGACCAGTTCGAGCAGCGAAGCTTCCAGGCCGCTCTTGTGGATCTGCTGCTCGACGTGGAGCATGGTCCTGAATGCCTCGGGTGAAGCCAGTCGGTAATCGAGTCGCTGATGCATCGTGTGCCTCCTTGAGCTGTGGAAAGGATACCGCGTGCGTGGCGGGCTTGCATCGAAGCGGACTGCCGGCATCAATGCGCACCCGCGTCGGCTGGAGTCGGTGCGCCACCCTGGCGAGGGGGACGGGTGAGCCAGGACAGCGCCATCAGGCCGAGAAAGAATACGCCCGAGAGCCAGAAGATGTCATTGGTCGCCATGAGCAGCGCCTGGTGACTGACGATCTGATCGAGCAGCGAGACAAATTCATTGATTTGCAATGAGGATTCGTGGGGAAACCTCAGAGTCTGACCCTATTTCTGCTATTTCTGCTCTCGATGGATGAGGTGCGCCGCGTGGAGATGCGCGCCTCGGCCGCGGCGATCCGTTCAAGCGCCTGGCCGCGACGCTGAAGGACTACCTTGGTGGCATCGTACGCGGCATGCTCGGCGGGCGCAGCAACGCCTACGTCGAGGCGATGAACGGTCTACAGCGGGCTGCGCCCGCTTCCGGCCGCGGGTGAACTCAAACGTTGGGCGTCTTGAGTCCGTGGTGACAATAGGCACACATCAGCGTAAGATGACTCGATGAGACCATTTCGCTGGAACGCCGACAAGAATGGGGCGCTCTCGTCTGAGCGGGGCATTTCGTTTGAGAGCATCGTGGTCGCCATCGAGTCTGCCGGGTTGCTGGACATCCTGGCTCACCCGAACCAGTCGAAATATCCAAGGCAGCGTGTTCTTGTCGTCTCGTGCGACAACTACGCCTGCTTGGTGCCATTCGTCGAGGAGGAGGATTACTTCTTCCTCAAGACTGCGATCCCAAGCCGCAAGGCTACCCGCGACTATCTGAATCAAGGTGAACCAGATGCCGAAAATTGATGAATATGAACTCGAAGTGTTGAACGCCTTCGAGAAAGGTCAACTGAGGTCTGTTGCAACGAAAGCCGAACTTGCTAAGTTCAAGGCCGCTGCGCGCGCCACCGCGATCAAGGATCGCCGGGTCAATATCCGCCTGTCCTCTGGCGATCTGAATGATATTCAGGTCAAAGCCCTGGAAGAAGGGGTGCCGTACCAAACACTAATAGCTAGCGTTTTGCACAAGTACGTTACGGGCCGATTGTCCGAAGCGGGGACTTCCAAGCAGCCTCCGGGCGCCACGGCCAAGCGACGTCCAACCCGTCGTTCGAGCGGGCCTCGCGCATAAAGCCGCGCGAGGCCGCTCAACTCTGACGTTAGGGGGATCAATGAACCGTTATCGAATCAGGGAGCAATGCTTGTACCGCCCACAGCGAGGGGTCGCGAGCGCAGGAGAAGCGTGGGGCGGCGTCTTTCCTTAATCCTCCCTTCTGTCTGAGCGGCCGGAGCGTGAAGGCAAAAGGAAAGGCCTGCCCCTGTACCCCACCTTCTCGCGCCGCTGTCGCGATGCCACCGTCGTTAAAGCCAAAGCCATGAAGGCTGTATTGCGCCTTCGCTTTCGGCGGCGTCGTCCGCAGGCGAAACCGCTCCGCCACGACTCCGAGACGCACGGTAGGCGCGACGATGCCATCGTTGCGGCTTATGCGAGCGAGGAATGCCGCACGTCCTGCGCTGCATTCGAGCAGGCGCTTTTCGCTGTAGCGTGCCGTCTCGTGCGAATTTACGCAGTCGCGCGACTAGAGTGTCCAGGCCATGCGCAGCGCCAGCGTCAACAGCAGCAGCGCGAACGCGCGTTTCAACGGCCGCACGGGGAGACGGTGCGCGGTCGCGGCGCCGAGCGGGGCGGTCAGCACGCTGCCGACGACGATGCCGGCGAGTGCGGGAAGATAGACGAAGCCGAGGCTTGCCGCCGGCAGATCGGGACTGTCCCGGCCGCCCAGCACATAGCCGATGGCGCCGGCGAAGGCGATGGGGAAGCCGATCGCGGCGGAGGTGGCGATGGCGCGGTGCAGGGGAATGTTGTGCCACAGCATGAAGGGCACCGACAGGGTGCCGCCGCCGATGCCGACCCAGCTCGACACGGCGCCGATCACGCCGCCGGCCAGCGTGGTGCCGGCACGCCCGGGCAGGCCGCGATGCGGGGCCGGCTTGAAGTCCGCCCACATCTGTGCCGCAGCGTAGAACAGGAAGACCACGAAAAAACCCTTCAACAGTGTCGCCGGCACCTGTGCGGCGACGAGCGCGCCGGCCAGTGTACCGGCAAGGATGCCGGGTGCGATGCGGCCAACGAGGGGCCAGTCGACGGCGCCACGCCGATGGTGGGCGCGCACGCTGGACAGCGAGGTGAACAGGATGGAGGCGAGCGAGGTGCCGAGCGCGACCTGCGGTTCGATGCCCGCCGCGAGACCCTGCGCGTGCAGCAGCATGATCAGCACCGGCACGATGATGAGCCCGCCGCCCACGCCGAGCAGGCCGGCGACGAAGCCGACCAGCAGCCCGAGACCGGCGTAGGCGGCCAGCAGTGCCGGCGCGAGTTCGGGCATCAAAGCTTCTTCAGGATGAAGGCGTATTCCGCCGGGTCGACCGGGGTGATCGACAGACGATTGCCGCGCTGCAGAATGCGCATGTTGGCAAGCTCGGGGTAGCTGCGGATTTCCTTCAGCGGCATCAGCCGCGTCCTTTTCACCAGCCTGACTTCGACGTTGAACCAGCGGGGGTTTTCTGGTGTCGCCTTGGGGTCGAAATAATGGCCGTCGCGGTCGAACTGGCTGGCATCCGGATAGGCCGGCACGCTCACTTCGGCCAGGCCGGTGATGCCCGGCTCCGCGCACGACGAATGATAGAACAGCACCTTGTCGCCGACCTTCATCTGGTCGCGCATGAAATTGCGCGCCTGATAGTTGCGCACGCCGAACCACGGGGTCGAACCGTCACGGGCGAAATCGTCGATGCTGTATTCGGACGGCTCGCTTTTCATCAGCCAGTAGCGCATATCTATCCTTTGTGTTTCCTGACCTGCCCCGCGATCCACACCTTTACCTGGAATGCGGCCGGGTATTGTGCTTGTTTGTTCCTGACAGTGCCAGGAGAATCCCGCCCGGAGCCATTACAATTTTAAGCGCGTTCCCTGATGCCAGGGCAACCCGGCGAAACTGAAATCCTGTCGCGCCATCTGACGGTAACGGGCTGGCGGACCAATGCAAGCGTCCGTGTGGATCGTCAACGGGGCCTGCCGCCTGAACGTAGAACTCCATGATTGGCTTGAACTCGATGGCGAGTTGACCGAGGCGCTCAACAGTGCTTTGCCCGAGTGATCGCTTTCCTTGGCCAAACAGCACCCATCCCGGTTAAATTACCCCTTGGCCAACCGTGGCCCATCACAAGAATCAGCCGTACTCCCTATGTTCGAACAAGCCTTCAAAAACATCGACGACGTTCTCAGGAAAGAGGCCGGCTGCACCACGGAACTCGACTACACCGAGCAGACTTCCTGGCTGCTGTTCCTGAAATACCTGGACGGGCTGGAGCAGGACAAGGCGATGGAGGCCGAACTGGAGGGAAAGAAGTACAGCTTCATCCTCGACACGCCCTACCGCTGGGAAAGCTGGGCGGCGCCGAAGGACAAGGACGGCAAGCTCGACCACAACAAGGCGCTGACCGGCGACGACCTGCGCGACTTCGTTGACCGCAAGCTCTTCCCCTATCTGCACGGCTTCAAACAAAAAGCGGATAGCGCGAACACCATCGAATACAAGATCGGCGAGATCTTCGGCGAGATCAAGAACAGGATCCACAGCGGCTACAACCTGCGCGAAATCATCGACCACATCGACGAGCTGCGCTTCCGCTCGCAGACCGAGAAACACGAACTCAGCCACCTGTACGAAGCCAAGATCAGGAACATGGGCAACGCCGGGCGCAACGGCGGCGAGTACTACACGCCGCGCCCGCTCATCCGCGCCATCGTGCAGGTGGTCAACCCCAAAATCGGCGAGCGCATCTACGACGGCGCAGTGGGATCGGCGGGCTTCCTGTGCGAAGCCTTCGACCACCTCAAGTCCCGGCCCAGGCTGACCACCGCCGACCTGAAGACGCTGCAGGAGCGCACCTTCTACGGCAAGGAGAAGAAGTCGCTCGCCTACGTCATCGCCATCATGAACATGATCCTGCACGGCATCGAGGCGCCGAACATCGTCCACACCAACACCCTGGCCGAGAACCTCGCCGACATCCAGGACAAGGACCGCATGGACGTGATCCTCGCCAACCCGCCCTTCGGCGGCAAGGAACGCAAGGAAGTCCAGCAGAACTTCCCCATCCGCACCGGCGAGACCGCTTTCCTGTTCCTGCAGCACTTCATCAAGATGCTCAAGGCCGGCGGCCGCGCCGGCGTGGTCATCAAGAACACGTTTTTATCCAACACCGACAATGCCTCGGTCAGCCTGCGCAAATTATTGTTGGAGTCCTGCAACCTGCACACGGTGCTCGACTGCCCCGGCGGCACCTTCCAGGGCGCCGGCGTGAAGACCGTGGTGCTGTTCTTCGAGAAAGGCGCACCGACCCGCAAGGTCTGGTACTACCAGCTCGATCCCGGCCGCAACCTCGGCAAGACCAACCCGCTCAACGACACCGATCTGGCCGAATTCATTGCGCTGCAGAAGACCTTCGCCGACTCGCCGAAGAGCTGGAGCGTGGACGCCACGGACATCGACCCGGCGACCTTCGACCTGTCGGTGAAGAACCCGAACGGTGGTGAGGAAGTCGTCCACCGCAGTCCGCAGGTCATCATGGACGAGATCGTGGCGCTCGATGCCGAGAGTGCGCAGGTGCTGGCGAATATCAGGGCGCTGCTCGTATGAAAATGGGCTGGGCAATCAAACAACTAGGCGATGTGCTGCAAATTCAAAATGGCTACGCCTTCGACTCAAAAAGCTTCAATACCACGAAGGGCCTACCGCTTGTCCGAATTCGCAGTTTGAAAGCGGGGGTAGAAACCGAAACTCGATTTGATGGCCAATACGACGAGAAGTATGTTGTGAAAGCTGGAGACTTGCTGATCGGGATGGATGGGGAGTTTGGATGCTACGAATGGAAAGGCGAGCCTGCCTTGCTTAACCAACGAGTATGCAGGCTTCAGGGATTCTCCGGCGGACTCGTTCCTCGATTCTTGTTTTACGGAGTAAACGACCACCTGAAAGCAATCGAGGACGTAACCGGCTTCGCCACGGTGAAGCATCTTTCGTCGAAACAAATTCTCGGCATCGAGTTTCCGATCCCCCCGCTTTCCGAACAACACCGCATCGTCGCCATCCTCGACGAAGCCTTCGACGGCATCGCCACCGCCAAGGCCAACACCGAAAAAAACCTCCAGAACGCCCGCGCCTTGTTCGAGAGCCACCTGCAATCTGTTTTCGCGCAGCGGGGTGAGGGATGGGTGGAGAAACCTCTTGAAGATGTGGTCGATGCACAATGTACTCTCTCGTACGGCATCGTCCAGCCTGGACACGACTACACGAATGGCATGCCAGTAGTTCGCCCCACGGATTTGACGGCGAAGACGATTACGCTCGATGGATTGAAACGGATTGACCCCAAGATTGGCGATGGCTATCGAAGAACGACATTGCGTGGTGGCGAACTTCTGCTCTGTGTTCGGGGAGGCACCGGCGCCGTTTCTGTGACCGCACCGGAACTTGCGGGAGCGAATGTCACCCGAGGCATCGTGCCAATTGTTTTCGCCCCATCACTTATTCGGCAAGACTTTGGTTATTTCCTGATGACTTCGGAAGCGGTTCAGAGCCAAATCCGGGCCAAAACCTACGGCGCCGCACTGATGCAGATCAACATCGGTGATTTGAGAAAGATTGTGGTCTCGTTTCCATCACTCAAGGAACAGAGTGAAATGGCGGCCCGACTCGACGCCCTCGCCACCGAAACCCAACGCCTCGAATCCCTCTACCAGCAAAAACTGGCCGCGCTCGACGACCTGAAAAAATCTCTGCTGCACCAGGCCTTCAGCGGGCAAATTTAAGGAGCCTGTCCATGAAGATTCAGTCCGCCCTGTTTGAATCCCACGCCATTCGGCGCGTCTATGACGAGGACACCGAAACCTGGTGGTTCTCGGTGGTGGACATCGTGCAGGTGCTGACCCAGCAGCCCGACTACCAGGCGGCGAGAAATTACTGGAAGGTGCTGAAGAACCGCTTGGCCAAAGAAGGCAGTGAGTCGGTTACAAACTGTAACCGACTGAAATTGCCTGCCGCCGATGGCAAGAACTATCTCACCGACGTGGCCACCGCCGAAACCCTGTTGCGGCTGGTGCAGTCCGTGCCCAGCCCGAAGGCCGAGCCGATCAAGCTGTGGCTGGCCAGGGTCGGCTACGAGCGCATGCGCGAAATGGCCGACCCGGCGCTGTCGCTGGAGCGCGCCCGCGAGACCTGGCAAAAGCACGGGCGCAGCGAGAAATGGATCCAGCAACGCATGACCGGGCAGGAAACGCGCAACAAGCCGACTGACTATTGGGCCGGGCACGGCATCAAGCAGGGCTAAACACATGCACCGCAACGTGATAAGAAACGGGTGTTTTTTATACACGTCGCCCGCGACGTGATAAGATTTTTGAAATTTCTTATCGCGTCACCGTGAAGGGCAGCGCATGACCGAACTGGATATTCCTGGCCACGCCAGCCTGGAAGTGAAAGCAGTCTGGCAGTGCCTGGCCGAGGCGCACCGCCATCTGGCCGAGCTGAAAGGCTTGTGCGAAGCGCTGCCCAACAGCGCCATCTTGCTGGATACGCTCTCCATCCAGGAGGCGAAGGACAGTTCGGAAATCGAAAACATCATCACCACCCACGATGAGCTGTATGCGTACGACCAGAGCAGCTCGGCCTCGCCTGCGGCAAAGGAAGTGCAAAACTACATCGCCGCCTTGCGTGTGGGCTTTCAGGATGTGGTGGATTCCGGCCTGATCCGCATGAGCACGATTTTGCGGGTGCAGGAGGCGGTCGAACAGAACAATGCCGGCTTCAGGAAAGTGCCGGGAACGGTGCTGAAAAACCAGACCACCGGCGCCACCGTGTATGAGCCGCCGCAAGATGCCGCACTGATCGAAAAGCTGATGACGGATCTGGTGGCGTTCATGCATGCGGATGACGAGCTGGACCCCTTGTTGCGCATGGCGATTGCGCATCATCAGTTCGAGAGCATCCACCCGTTTTACGATGGCAATGGCCGCACCGGGCGCATCCTGAATCTATTGATGCTGCAACGCGAGGGCTTGCTGGATTTGCCCGTGCTGTATCTGAGCCGCTATATCACTTCGACCAAGAGCCAGTATTACCAATTGCTGCAATCGACGCGCGAAACGCGGGATTGGGTGGACTGGTGCGTGTATATCGTGAAAGGCGTGGCCATCACCGCGAGAAGCGAAATCAGGCTGGTGAAGAATTTGCGTACGCTGATGCAGGCCACCAAGCACCGGCTGCGCGATGAACTGCCCAGAATTTACAGCCAGGAGCTGCTGAATAACCTGTTCCGCTACCCGTATACAAAAATCGAGTTCGTCGAGAAGGATCTGGGGGTTTCGCGGATCACGGCCGCCAAGCATCTGGATACGCTGGCTAAAAATGGCTTTGTGGAAAAGAGGAAGATCGGGCGCACGAACTTTTACATCAACCGGCCGTTGTTCGAGCTTTTGACGCGGATCACCCTGAACGATGAATGAAGCCGAGACCCGCGCCGAACATATCGACCCCGCACTGAAAGCGGCGGGCTGGGGCGTGGTGGAGGGTAGCCGCATCCGCCGCGAGTACCCGATAACGCCCGGCCGGCTGGAGGGGGCGGGCAAACGGGCCAAGGGCGTGGTTGCCGACTACGTGCTGGAGTATCGCAACACCAAACTGGCGGTGATCGAGGCGAAGGCCTGGGACGAAGCCCTGACCGAAGGCGTGGGCCAGGCCAAGGACTATGCCGGAAAGCTTGCCATTCGCTTCACTTATTCCAGCAACGGCCAGGGCATCTATGGCATCGACATGGATACCGGTGCCGAGGGCGAACTGGCTCAGTACCCGTCGCCGGAAGAACTTTGGAACCGCACGTTTACCACGCAGAATCTGTGGCGCGACCGGTTTGCAGGCGTGGCCTATCCCGACAAGAGCGGCTCCTGGCAGATCCGGTTCTATCAGGAAATCGCCGTCAACCGGGTGCTTGAACGCATTGCAGACAGGCAACGTCGCATCCTGCTGACGCTGGCAACCGGCACGGGCAAAACCTCGATTGCCTTCCAGATTACGTGGCGGCTGTTCCAATCGCGCTGGAATCTGGGCGATGAACCTTCGCGCCAGCCGCGCATTCTATTTCTGGCCGACCGGAATTATCTGGCCAATCAGGCAATGAGCGACTTCACGTCGTTTTCGGCCTTCCCTGAAGACGCACTGGTGCGCATCGAGCCGGCGGACATCCGCAAGAAAGGCAAGGTGCCGAAGAACGGCAGCCTGTTCTTCACGATCTTCCAGACCTTCATGAGCGGGCCGCCGCAGAACGGCAAGCCCTCGCCCTACTTCGGCGAGTATCCGCCGGACTTCTTCGACTTCATCGTGATCGACGAGTGCCACCGCGGCGGTGCCAACGACGAGAGCAACTGGCGCGGCATCCTCGACTATTTCGCCCCGGCCGTGCAGCTTGGCCTGACGGCCACGCCCAAGCGCCGCGACAACGTGGACACCTATGCGTATTTCGGCGAGCCGGTGTTCACTTACTCGCTCAAGGACGGCATCAACGACGGCTTCCTGACGCCATTCCGGGTCAAGCAGATCGCGACGACGCTGGACGAGTACGTCTATACGCCCGACGACACCCTTGTCGAAGGCGAGATCGAGGCCGGCAAGCGCTACGAGGAAGCCGACTTCAACCGGATCATCGAGATCCGCGAGCGCGAGAAGAAGCGGGTCGAAATCTTCATGTCGCAGATCGACCAGCGACAGAAAACGCTGGTGTTCTGTGCGAATCAGGCCCACGCACTGGTGATCCGTGACCTGATCAACCAGATCAAGACCAGCACCGACCCGCTCTACTGCGTGCGCGTAACTGCAAATGACGGCGCGCTGGGCGAGCAGTATCTGCGGGACTTTCAGGACAACGAGAAGACCATCCCCACCATCCTGACCACGTCGCAGAAGCTCTCGACCGGCGTGGATGCCCGCAACGTGCGCAACATCGTGCTGCTGCGCCCGATCAATTCGATGATCGAGTTCAAGCAGATCATCGGACGTGGCACACGGCTGTATGACGGCAAGGACTACTTCACGATCTACGACTTCGTGAAGGCGCACCACCATTTCAGCGACACCGAATGGGACGGCGAGCCGGTCGATCCGGAAACCTGCAATGCGTGCGGGCACTATCCTTGTGTCTGTATCAAGGAGCCTCCGCCACCTTGCTACGTTTGCGGCAAGCAGCCTTGCGAGTGCAAGCAGGCGCCATGCCCGAAATGTGGGCAGGTACCGTGTGTGTGCAGGAAGAAGGCCACCGTCAAGCTGGCCGACGGCAAGGCCCGCACCATCCAGCACATCATGGTGACGACCTTCTGGCACCCCGATGGCTCTCCCATGTCGGCGCAGCAGTTCGTGGAAGCGCTCTTCGGCAAGCTGCCGGAGTTCTTCAAGAATGAGGATGAGCTTCGCGCCATCTGGAGCGCACCGGACACACGCAGGAAACTACTGGAGGGGCTGGCCGAAAAAGGCTTCGGGAAAGACCAGCTCGCCGAAATGCAGAAAATCATCGACGCCGAAAACAGCGACATATTCGACGTGCTGGCAAACGTGGCTTACGCTCTGACGCCGCTCACGCGGAAAGATCGCGCCGCCAGGGCGCGAACGGTCATCACCAGGCAATTCAACGACAGGCAACGAGACTTCCTCGACTTTGTTCTCGATCATTACGTCAGCGTTGGGGTCGAGGAGCTGGATCAGGCAAAACTGACACCACTGCTGCTGTTGAAGTATCGCGGGTCAATTGCTGATGCCGTTGCAGACCTTGGCCGTCCGACGGAGATTGGGTGTGTGTTTGCAGGGTTCCAGAAATATCTGTATGAGCGGCAAGCCGTGAACTGGCAGCCATCTGATTTCGTGGCCCCATAACAAAACGACATGAGCACCCAATCGCCGGGGGCAATCGTGCTGGTCTGACCGAATGGCTTGAAAGACTCCTGGGCACGGGCATTGTTCGGGTTTGACCGAACCACTTTCTTCCGGACGCAGGCAGGAGGTTTCGATCTCCCGGCCGGATCAAATTGCAAATGCCACACACCTCTTACCATCGCGCAGCCATCACCGGAAATCGATGCACTACTCAGCCCGTAGCGCATGGCAGGTCGTCGATGCTCCTTGAAAGGCAATAAATTAAAAATTATACGATGTTTTCAAACAGGCTCTCTTCCACGCGCCCAACCGGCTGCGTCTTTCGGGAGGAGGAATCGCTTTGGTTGGATCATCCAATGAACCGGCCGGCTCGAAACCTCACCGGGTTATGCGCATGGTCCCGTGGGTCGGGCTTCAGCCCGACTGGCCCTCGACCGCCCGCGTGCCGGATCAAAGCCCGCCCTTCCTGCCCGCAACCGGGACGGCGCTTGCGGACGGATTTCGCTTCAGCGTTCCGGCGGCGCGAGCGACGCACCGCGCATGCGGGCGGCTGTGAGACCGGCCTGCGTGTGGGCGTCCGGCAGGCGCGCGTGCCATTCCCTCCAGACGAGCAGTTCGAGCGCGGGAGATCGCTGCGTTTGCGCCGTCGTCAGCGCACGACGATACGCGGACCGGGCCTGGCGCCGACTACCGCGCCGATGCTCGAGTTCGCCTTTCAGCAACTGCAGCGGGGCGGCGAAAAGGTCGGCGCCCGTGCGCGTGACGCTGTGTTGCAGGCGCCCGATGCATTGCGCCGCCTCAGCCAGTTGACCACAGTACAGCGCGATTTCGGTGGCAATCGTGTAAAAGGCCGCCGCGCCCCCGGGGTAGCTCTCGCACAGGCGCGCGAGCGCTTCGCCCACCTCCGTCGCTGCCCCGTTCGCGCCCTGACGGGCCAGCGCCCAGGCGCGGTTGAGGCGGGCAATGTCCGCCCACATCGTCAGCTCGGACGCCTCGGCCTGGGCCAGCATCGCGTCGGCGTGTTCGAGAACCTGCGCCGCGTCCTCCACGCCCATCAGGATGGAACACAGGCTCGCCAGGGTGTGCAACCGGGTCATCGCATGACCGCTGTCGCGGCCGAGGCGGACGCCTTCGCGACCGAGCGCGAGCGCACGCGCGCTGTCGCCCGCGAACCAGCAGGCCCAGCCCAGATAGCCGGTCGCGGTGGCGAGAAAATCCTGGTCATGGAAATTCAGCAGACCGACGCCGACGGGTGATTTTCGCAGCAAACCGACGGCGCGTTCGAGCCGTGCGCGGGCCGCCGCGAAGTCTCCCTGCCACAGTGCGGTGTTGCCGGCCAGATAATGCGCCATGCCGCGGGCATGATCCGATTCACCGGCATCGGCCAACACACACATCTCCTCGGCGATGGCGCGCGCTTCCTGAAACGAGGCGCGGCTGCTGGCGCCAAGCCAGTGGCCGCGCAAGGTCGCCAGGACTTCCGCCAACCCCGCCTCGCTCCGGGTGACGAAGCTGCGCGCGCGGGCATAGAGCGTCTGGGCCAAAGCGTCGTTGTAGCCCCCCATGGCCATGCGCGCGTATGCCGCCAGCAAGGTCGCCCCCAGCCCGGTTTCGCGACGCCCCCCCGCGGCGAGCGCACGTTCGGCCAGTTGCGCCGTCTCGACGTAGGCCTCCATACGCACCGCCTGGCGCGCGGCGCGCAGCCACCACTCGGCGGCCTCGCCCGGCAGTTGCGCTTCGGCGAGGTGCTGGGCGATGCGCTCCGGAGCCTCGCCTTCGTCCTCCAGCAAGGCGGCGCACAGACGATGGAACTCGATACGACGCGCGTGCGGCAGGCCGGCGACGGCGCAGCGTTGCAACAGCGCGTGGGTGAAGCGCACCCGTTCCGCATCCGGCGCGTATTCCAGCAGGCCCCGATCGACCAGTTCCGCCAGGGCTTCGTCGAAGGGTTGCACGCACAGGCCGCAACGGCTGGCGAGCTGCCGCCAGCGACGCACGTCGATCTCCTGCCCCATGATGGCGGCGAGCTGCGCCAGTTCGCGTTGCGCCCCGGCCTGTTCGAGACGCGCGGCGAGCAGTTCCTGCACGCTGGCGGGCAGATGCTCCGGGTTCGCGCCAGCGGCGCGCATCTGCGCCAGCTCGACGATGAACAGCGGCACGCCGGCGCACAGCTCGACGATTTCACGCGCCGGTTCGCCTTCGAGCATGCCGGCGAGCCGCTGCGCCGCGGCCGTATCGAGCGGGGCGAGCGCGAGCGTCTCGGCCCGCCGCGCAAGGGCGGGCGGCAGGTCGAGGGGCGTCCGCGTGGCGAGCACCAGCAGCAGGCCGGCGCTGCGCGGCGCGGCCAGCAGGTGATCGAGCCATTCCAGCGTGCTGGCGTCGGCCCACTGGGCATCGTCGAGCACCACCACCCCCGGCTGCCGGGGCGGCAGCAGGATTGCGCCGAGCGCCTGCAGCCAGGCGGGCTTGCGTCCCGGCGCCGGTGCCGGCGTCGCCGTGTGCAGCAGCGGCAACAGTCGCCGCGCCGTTTCATCGTCGCTCAACGCCTGCAGGGCTTCGCGCAGCGCACCTTCCTGCGCGTCCGGCTCTGCGGCGCCGCATTGGTCGCGCTGCGGCGGCAGCTTCAGGCGCCTGCGCAGCACCTGCACGACCGGCATCAGGGGCGTGTGCGCGCCGTGCGGCGCGGCCTCGAGCCAGACGACCGGCTCCGTCGCGGCGCCCGTTCCGTGCAGAAACGCCTGCAGCAGACGGCTCTTGCCGAGGCCGGCTTCGCCGCGGATCACGAGCACGCGCACGCGGCCGCGCCGGGCATCCGTCCACGCCGCGGCCAGCCGGTCGAGTTCCTCGTCGCGTCCGATCAGGGGCCGGTCCGGCCGCGCAGCGGTCGCGTCGGTGCCCGCCGTGCGCACCGCGCCGAGCTGCCAGGCGGGCCAGGGTGCGGCGGGCGGCGTCACCGCTCGCAGCGCGAAACGGCCGCGCAGGGCGTTGCGTGCGGCCGCGCCGACGCGGATCGCATCCGGCTCGGCGGCGAAGCGCAGACGCCGGGCGCGTTCAGTGACTTCCCAGGCGCCGGAACCGGCCGGGTCCACCAGCATGAGCCCGCTGTCGAGTCCCACGCTGAGTGCGACGCGCGCATCCGCTCCGGCCAGCTCATGCCGCAGTTGCAAGGCACAGTGCGCGGCCTGGCGGCTGGCGTGCTCATCGGCATGCGGCCAGCCGAAGAGCACCGTCAAGCCGTTGGGCCGTTCCTCGTGCACACAGCCGCCGGCGCGCTCGACGACGGCGCGTGCCTGCGCCAGAGCGGGCGCCAGGCGCGCCGCCAGACTTTCGGGGTCGGCGCAGTCCGCGGTGCAGCCCGGGAGGCACGCCAGCGCGCAATCGAGCACCGTCACCGGGCGCCGCTCGCTGGCGAGGCGTGCGTCCGGAGCGGCGCCGGAGTCCTCCTCCCCCAGGCGGATGCGCTCGGCCAGGCGCACGGTTTCCGGTTCCGGCAGGCAACCCAGTTCGTCGCGCAGCAGCGCGTGCAAGACATCGAAATGACGCAGTGCCGCCGCCTGCTGCCCGCACGCGGCGAGCAGCCGCATCACGCGGCGTCCGGCCGCCTCCCGCCAGGGATCGATCGAGACGCAGCGCTGCGCGTGCTGCACCGCCCGCTCCAGGCGCCCCTCCGCTTCGTGGATGCGGGCGAGCTTTTCTTCCAGGGCCAGCGCCAGGGTCTGGCTGTCCTCGCGCATGCGCCCGAGCCATGCGTCGAAGCGCGCACCGATAAAGGCATCCATGCCGTCGAGAAACGGACCGCGATAGAGCGCGGCGCGCCGTTCGAGCGCCGCCGGATTGTCATCCGGAGACGGACGGAAGAAGGCGTCCACGTCGATCCACACGTCGGCGTCGCGTTCGAGCCGAATGCGGTGCGCTTCGGCGATGAGGATGGGCGGCGCGCGCGGCGACGCTTCCGGCAGCAGGCCATGCAGGCGCAGGAGAATCTGGCGCAGGTTGTGCAGGCCGCGCTCGCGCGGCAGCCGCGGCCAGAACAGCGCGGCCAGATCCTCGCGCGCATGGGGCTGTCCGGCGGTGGCGGCGAGATAGGCGAGCAGCAGCCAGCCCTTGTCGCGCCCGGCCTTGACCAGTGGCGTCTGGTTCAGACGGATGTCGACGGGGCCGAGCAGGCGCAGACAGAGCATGACCGCTGGATGGTATCACCCCCCGCGCACCGCCTGACGCTCGACTGACGGCGGATGTGGATACTGGACCCCGGGCGCGCCGCGCACGGCGGCCGAATCTCGTCGAACGAACGCTTGGAGGAAATGAATGATGAACGGATCGAAAACGGGTGAAGCGGGACAGACGCGCTTGCGGCGCATGGCTCGACAGGGGGTTCAGGCACTGCTGCTGGGTCTGGCGGCGTACGGGATGCCGGCGTGGGCGACCGATAATTGCGATGGTGATTCCGGTAGTATTGTATTTGGAACCGAGAACTTCGTCTGCGGCTCGGACAATACGGTCAGCGGATCGAGGAGCAGTGCGATCGGCCGCAACAATACCGCCTTGGGGCACGCCAGCACCGCTGTCGGCAATCGAAACCAGACTAAAGACAACAGCACCGCGGTCGGTGCCTACAACAGAAGCGAGGCGGCTTACAGCAGTACTTTCGGCTACATGAACCAAGCCACTGGGGCGGAAAGCAGCGCCTTCGGCGCCAACAATAAGGCCAGTGGCGAAGGTAGCATCGCGCTCGGTAGCGACAATGAGGCCATTGCCGGCAAAAGTATCGCCCTCGGTTACATGAACACAGTCGCGTCGGGCGCCGACGGATCCGTGGCGATCGGCACGGAAGCCAAGGTGAATGAGAATGTCACCGGTGCGGTCGCGCTGGGCTCGGATTCGGTCGCCGACGAGAGCGACACGATTTCGGTCGGCAGTACCACTTACCAGCGGCGCGTGGTCAACGTCGCCAACGGCACGGCCGGCACCGATGCGGTGAACAAGAATCAGCTCGATGGGGTGGAGGGAAAAGCCGATGCCGCGCAGGGTACGGCGAATACGGCGCATAGTGAAGCCGCGGCGGCGAAAACCACGGCCAACACCGCGCTGAGCACGGCCGCCACGGCGCAGACCACGGCCGTCGGCGCGCAGGGCACCGCCAATACCGCGCTCGCCAATCTGCAGGCGGCGGTCAATCAGTTGCTGCAGGCCGGGGTGTGCAATATGGCGAGCGGCACGATCGCCTGCGCCGGCAGCGTGACGCTGGGCGGCGCGACGGTGGCCGACGGCGCCGCCGGCGCGGTGGCGATCGGCAGCGCCGCCCAGGTGCATGCGAGTGGCGGGGTGGCGATCGGCGACGGGGCGACGGCGGTGATGTCCAATTCGGTGGCGATCGGCCGCGGTGCGCGTGCGCAGTCGTCGGTGGCGGTGGGGGTCGGTGCGCAGGCGCTGGGCACCAACACTACGGCGCTGGGCGATGACGCCAGCGCGACGGGCGATCTGTCGGTGGCGCTGGGCAATGGCGCGCAGGCGCTGCACGACAACGCGGTGGCGCTGGGCAACGGCTCGGTGACCAGCGCGCCGGATACGGTGGCGGTCGGCGCGCCGGACATGCCGCGGCGCATCAGTCACGTCGCCGCGCCGCTGGCGGCGGATGACGCGGCCACCCGCGCCTACGTCGACGGGCGCATCGAGCAGATTGGTGTCGACAGTGCACAGACGCTCGACCGTGCGCGCAAGTACGCCGCGCGCGGCGTCGCCGCGGCGATGGCCAATGCGCCGCAGCTCAATCTGGCCGCCGGCGAGACCGGTTTCGGCGTGGGGGTGGGCAACTATGACGGCCAGTCGGCGCTCGGTGTGGCGATGAGCCACGTCACCCGCGGCGGGGTGCAGCTCAATCTGGGCGCGAGCCATGCCGACGGCGGGCAACTGGCGCTGCGCGCGGGCATGGGGTGGAAATGGTGAGGGAGGCGAATGAGACTCAGGCGTGCCTGATCAGCGTGCCCACACCCTCGTGGGTAAGAATTTCGAGCAACAGGGCGTGCTCGACGCGGCCGTCGATGATGTGCGCGCTCTTCACGCCGTTGTTGACGGCGTCGACGGCGTAGCCGACCTTGGGGATCATGCCGCCGGAAATGGTGCCGTCGGCGATCAGCGCGTCGACTTCGAGCGGGGTGAGGCCGGTGAGCAACTGGCCCTGCTTGTCGAGAACACCCGGTGTGTTGGTCATGAAGATGGCTTTTTCGGCGCGCAGCACGCCGGCGATCTTGCCGGCGGCGACGTCGGCGTTGATGTTGTAGGCGTTGCCCTCGCTGTCGCTGCCAAGCGGCGCGACCACGGGAATGAAGTCGCGTGCGTCGAGAAGCTGGATAATCTCGGGGTCGATGTGGGTGATCTCGCCGACCTGGCCGATGTCGAGCAGCTCGTCGGCCTTGTCCTTGGAGCGCACGAGCATCTTCTTGGCGTGAATCAGCTTGCCGTCCTTGCCGGTGAGACCGACCGCACGGCCGCCGTGCTTGTTGATGAGGGCGACGATCTCCTGGTTGACCAGGCCGCCGAGCACCATTTCCACCACGTCGAGGGTTTCCTCGTCGGTAACACGCATGCCCTGGATGAACTCGCTCTGCTTGCCGATGCGCTGCAGCAGGCTGGCGATCTGCGGACCGCCGCCGTGCACGATCACCGGGTTCATGCCGACCAGTTTCAACAGCACGACGTCGCGCGCGAACGCTTCCATGAGGTGGCGCTCGGTCATGGCGTTGCCGCCGTACTTGATGACGATGGTCTTGTCGTAGAAGCGCTGGATGTAGGGCAGCGCCTCGGACAGGATCTGGGCCTTGTCGGCGGCGGTGTGGGCGGTGGTCATGGCGGCTCCGGAAACTATTGAGGCGGCACGAAGAAGTTTGAAACCGTATCGGCTTGCAAGCACTTCAGGGGTGGACAGATTCGTTGAGCCGCCTCAATAGAACGCTGTTTTAATTGGTTATTGCTTCGGCCGATTCACCTTCCCAACCTTGCAATATCGAATCGGATTACCCTGCCACTTCAAACTTCAGATGGCCGAATCAATAACAGACGCGATTTTACGCCAAGAGCCGCCACGCGGATGCAGGCCGCGCCTGCATCCGAATCAGTGGGCGTGGTGCGGCTGCGCCGGTGCGGCGTTGCCGGGTGTGCGTGCTTCCGCCTGCACTTCAACCGTCTGCCGCACGCCGCCGGATTCGATGACGAGGCTGAGCGGCACGCGGTCGCCCGCGGCGATGGGTTTGGCGAGGTTCATCAGCATGATGTGATAGCCGCCGGGCTCGAGCGAAACCGTCTTGCCTTTCGGCAGGTCGAGCGCCTTGACTTCGCGCATGCGCATCACGCTGCCGTCCATTTTCATTTCGTGGATTTCGACCCGCGGCACCACGGAACTGGAGGCGGACACCAGGCGCGCATCCTCGCTGGCGACGATGCGCATGTAGGCGGCGCTGACTTTCTGGCCGGGCATGGTGGCGCGCGCCCAAGCGTCGCTCACCGTGACGTCGGCGGCCCAGGCGGGCAGGCTGGCGAGACCCAGGATGAGGGCGGCGAGAGTGGTTTTCATGCGGACTCCTTGATGCTGTATTCGCCCCCGACGCGGGGGCACTAAGGTGCAATTGTCCCGCGCCCGGGTGCCGCGCGCGGTGCGGCAAATTGTCGCACGCCGGAACCAGCGAACCAAACGCATCATCGCGGCGAGCACCCGGAGGGCATAAAGGCGCCGGTGCGTGGTTGCTGCCAATTCATTGGCATTACAACCACGGCCTGCCCCTTGCGGGTGCTCCTACAGGGGGGGC
>MKWN01000043.1:83228-89726 GCA_001899775.1 Thiobacillus sp. 65-29 | reverse complement strand
GTGGCTGGTGCCAATGGCGATGGCGAGCGCATCGACCTTGGTCTTGGCGACGAAGTCAGCGGCTTCGTCGGGGTCGGTCAGCAGGGCGGAATGGTCGAGCACGCCTTCGGCGCCGTGGCCGTCTTCCTCGCCGGCCTTGCCGGTTTCGAGCGAGCCCAGGCAGCCGAGTTCGCCTTCGACGGAGACGCCGCAGGCGTGGGCGAGTTCGGACACCTTGCGGGTGGTCTCGACGTTGTACTCATAGGTCGACGGAGTCTTGCCGTCTTCCTTCAGCGAGCCGTCCATCATCACCGAGCTGAAGCCGGACTGGATCGAGCGGAAACAAATGGACGGGCTGGCACCGTGGTCCTGGTGCATGCAGACCGGAATGTGCGGATACATTTCGATCGCGGCGAGGATGAGGTGGCGCAGGAAGGGCTCGCCGGCGTAGGAACGGGCACCGGCGGAACCCTGCAGGATCACCGGCGAATCGACGGCGGCGGCGGCCTGCATGATGGCCTGGACCTGCTCCATGTTGTTGACGTTGAACGCCGGCAGACCATAGCCGTGTTCGGCGGCATGGTCGAGCAGTTGACGAAGGGAAATCAGTGCCATTTACTCTCTCCTGGTTGAAAATGGGCAAGCGAAATCAGGATTTCTTGGGACCGCTCACACGGACGATCTTCATGGTGTTGGTGCCGCCGGGCTGGCCGATCGGTTCGCCGATGGTCAGCAGGATAAGGTCGCCCTCGCGCACGGCGCCGCGCCGGCGCAACTCCTCTTCGGCTTCGGCGAGGAGTTCGTCGCGGTCCTTGCTGGCGGTCTTCAGGTTGATAGGATACACGCTGCGGAACAACGTGACTTTTCTACGGGTTTCGACCTGGGGTGTCAAGGCGTAGATCGGCACCTGCGTCGACAGACGGCTCATCCACAGACAGGTGTTGCCCGACTCGGTGAGCGCGGCGATGGCCTTGATGTTGAGATGCACCGAGGTGAACACGGCGGACATGGCGATCGCCTCGTCGGCGCGCAGGAAGCTGTGGTCGAGACGCTCGCGGGTGAAGATCGGTTCGGCTTCCTTCTCGGCTTCCAGGCACACGCGATCCATGGCACGCACCGCCTCGACCGGGAATTCGCCGGCGGCGGTTTCGGCGGAGAGCATCACCGCATCGGTGCCGTCGAGCACGGCGTTGGCGACGTCGGAGACTTCCGCGCGGGTGGGGATGGGGCTGGTGATCATCGACTCCATCATCTGCGTGGCGGTGATGACCAGCTTGTTGCGCTCCAGCGCCAGGCGGATCATGCGCTTCTGCAGCGCGGGCACGGCGGCGTCGCCGACTTCCACGCCGAGGTCGCCGCGTGCCACCATGATGGCGTCGGAGGCCTCGAGGATTTCATCGAGATGCGCGATCGCCTCGCTGCGCTCGATCTTGGCGACGAGCTGGCTCCTGCCGCCCGCGGCGCGCAGGAGTTCGCGCGCCTGGCGCATGTCGGCGCCGGAGCGCGGGAAGGATACCGCCAGATAGTCGGCCTTGAGCGCGGCGGCAGTCTTGATGTCCTCGATGTCCTTCTCGGTGAGTGCAGCGGCGGAGAGCCCGCCGCCCTTGCGGTTGATGCCCTTGTTGTTGGACAGTACGCCGCCCTGCACCACCTTGCAGTGCACCTCGGTGCCCTGGACCTCCTCGACCCACAGTTCGATGCGGCCGTCGTCGAGCAACAGCGTCACGCCGCGACTGACGTCGTTGGGCAGTTCCTTGTAGTCCAGGCCGACGCGGGTCTGGTCGCCGAGCGCGCAGGCGGCGTCGAGGATGAAGCGTTCGCCGGCGCCAAGCACGATCTTGCCGTCGCGGAACTTGCCGATACGGATCTTCGGTCCCTGCAGGTCGACCAGCACGCCGATGGCGCGGCCGCGCGTCTTGGCCAGCGAACGCACCAGCGCGGCGCGGTCGATGTGGTCCTGCGCGGTGCCGTGGGAAAAATTCAGGCGGACGACGTCGATGCCGGCCTCCATCATCCGGTCCAGCACCTTGGGGTCGGAACAGGCGGGGCCGAGGGTGGCGACGATCTTGGTTCTGCGGATCATGTTGGTGAGCGGTGAGCAGTAAGCTGTGAGCGGTACAAATACATAAAGCGGCGAGCGAAAACCGCTCACCGCTTACCGTTTACCGCTTACCCCTGGGCTCGCTCCTCCAGAATCGCCACGGCCGGCAGGACCTTGCCTTCCAGGTATTCGAGGAAGGCGCCGCCGGCGGTGGAGATGTAGCTCACCTTGTCGTAGATGTCGTATTTCTGGATCGCGGCGATGGTGTCGCCGCCGCCGGCGAGGCTGAAGCCGGAGGCGTTGGCGATCGCCATCGACACCGTCTTGGTGCCTTCGCCGAACTGGTCGAACTCAAACACGCCGACCGGGCCGTTCCACACGATGGTGCCGGCTTTGGCGATGATGTCGGCGAGTTCCTGCGCGCTCTTTGGGCCGATGTCGAAGATCATGTCGTCGTCGGCCACTTCGTCGGCGCCCTTCAGGACGGCGGGTTCGCTGGCGTCGAATTTCTTGCCGCATACGACGTCGACAGCGATCGGGATCGAGGCGCCGCGCGCAGCCATTTTCTCGATCAGCGCCTGGGCGGTGGGGATGAGGTCGTGCTCGCACAGCGACTTGCCGACGTTCTTGCCGGTGGCGGCGAGGAAGGTGTTGGCGATGCCGCCACCGACCACCAGCTGGTCGACCTTTTCCGACAGCGCTTCGAGCACGGTGAGCTTCGTCGACACTTTCGATCCGCCGACAATGGCGACCATCGGGCGCGCCGGGTTGGCGAGCGCCTTGGCCAGCGCGTCGAGTTCCTCGGTCAGGAGGATGCCGGCCGCGGCGACCGGAGCGAACTTCGCGATGCCATGCGTCGAGGCCTCAGCGCGGTGCGCGGTGCCGAAGGCGTCCATCACGAAGACGTCGCACAGTGCGGCGTATTTCTTCGCGGTCTCGTCGACGTTCTTTTTCTCGCCCTTGTTGACACGGCAGTTTTCCAGCACCACCAGTTCGCCGTCGTCGACGTCGAAGCCGCCGTCGGTCCACTCACGGATCAGGCGGATGTTCTTGCCGAGCTTCTGTGCGATGACGTCGACCACGGGTTTCAGCGAATCCTCTTCCTTGAACTCGCCTTCGGTCGGGCGCCCCAGATGCGAGGTGACCATCACCTTGGCACCGGCCTTGAGGCAGTGCTCGATGGTGCGCATGGAGGCGGTGATGCGGGCGTCGGAGGTGACCTTGCCGTCCTTGACGGGGACGTTGAGGTCGGCGCGAATGAACACGCGCTTGCCCGCAAGATCGAGATCGGTGACGCGTTTGAATGCCATGGTGGTGTCTCCTGGAAAGTAAGGTCTAAGGGTTGGCGCGGTGTTGGGGGCCGCGCCAGACCTTAGGGCTCACAAGCCACATACAAGAGGCAAGTTACAAGTTGCAAGAAAAAACCTTGAATCTTGCGTCTTGCCTCTTGAGTCTTACTTACTTCGCCACGTGCTCGACCAGACGCAGCATGTTGCAGGTGTAGCCGTACTCGTTGTCGTACCAGGCGACGACCTTGACGAAGGTGCTGTCCAGGGCGATGCCGGCGTCGACGTCGAAGGTGGACGGCGCGGGGTTGCCGATGAAGTCGGTGGACACCACTTTCTCGTCGGTGTAGCCCAGCACGCCTTTCAGCGCGCCTTCGGAGGCGGCCTTCATGGCCTTGCAGATGTCGGCGTAGGACGCTTCCTTGTTGAGTTCGACGGTGAGGTCGACCACCGACACGTCGGAGGTGGGCACGCGGAAGGCCATGCCGGTGAGCTTGCCTTTCAGCGCGGGCAGCACGACACCGACGGCCTTGGCGGCGCCGGTCGAGGACGGGATGATGTTTTCCAGGATGCCGCGGCCACCGCGCCAGTCCTTGGACGACGGGCCGTCCACGGTCTTCTGGGTCGCGGTGGCGGCGTGCACGGTGGTCATCAGGCCACGCTTGATGCCGAAGTTGTCATGCAGCACCTTGGCCATCGGCGCCAGGCAGTTGGTGGTGCAGGACGCGGCGGAAACGATTTTCTCGCCGGCGTAGGTGTCGTGGTTGACGCCGTACACGAACATCGGGGTCGCGTCCTTGGACGGCGCGGACTGCACCACTTTCTTGGCACCGGCCTTGAGGTGGGCGTCGCAGGATTCGGTGGTGAGGAAGAAGCCGGTGCAGTCGATGACGATGTCGGCGCCCACTTCGTTCCACTTCAGGTTGGCGGGATCGCGCTCGGCGGTGAGACGGATCTTCTTGCCGTTGACGACCATGTTGCCGCCGTCCACGGTGATGTCGCCATTGAAACGACCGTGCACGGAATCGTACTTCAGCATGTAGGCGAGGTAGTCGGGATCGAGCAGGTCATTGATCGCGACGATCTCGATGTTGGGGAAGTCCTTGGCGACGGCGCGGAACACCATGCGGCCGATGCGGCCGAAGCCGTTGATACCAACTTTGATTGCCATGTGTCAGTCTCCAGTGAGGTTGAAAATCTTTTTAGGATTTAGGGGCTAGGATTTAGGGGCTAGGGGTGGAGCGGGCCGCGCCCGCGCCTTTTTCCCTAGATCCTAGCCCCTAGTCCCTGGTTTTTAAAGAACGCTCTTTACCGCGGCCACGACGGCCTCGGCAGTGATACCGAACTCCTTGAACAGCACCGGCGCGGGCGCGGATTCGCCGAAGCGGTCGATGCCGATGACGGCACCTTCCAGGCCCACGTACTTGCGCCAGAAATCGGACACGCCGGCTTCCACGGCGACGCGCGGCAGGCCCTTGGGCAGCACGCTGGCCTTGTAGGCGGCGTCCTGGCGATCGAAGGTGTTGGTCGACGGCATCGACACGACGCGCACCGGGATGCCGGCGGCGGCAAGTTGCTCCTGCGCCTTCACGGCCAGTTCGACTTCCGAGCCGGTGGCGATGATGACGGCCTTGGCACCCGCCGCGTCCTTCAGCACATAGCCGCCCTTGGCGATGTTGGCCAGGGTGGCGGCGTCGCGCTGCATGAACGGCAGATTCTGGCGGCTCAGAATGTGACAGGTGGGGCCGTCGGTGCGCTCGACCGAGGCGGCCCAGCCGACCAGGGTTTCCACGGTGTCGCACGGGCGCCAGACGTCAATGTTCGGGATCATGCGCAGGGTCGCCGTCTGCTCGACCGGCTGGTGGGTCGGGCCATCCTCGCCGAGGCCGATGGAGTCGTGGGTGAACACGTGGATCACGCGCTGCTTCATCAGCGCAGCCATGCGGATGGCGTTGCGCGAATATTCGGAGAACATCAGGAAGGTGCCGCCGAAGGGCAAGAGGCCCCCGTGCAGCGCCATGCCGTTCATGATCGCGGCCATGCCGAATTCACGCACGCCGTAGCTGATGTAGTTGCCGGGCTTGCCGTGGCGCACCGGATGGCAGCCGGTCCAGTTGGTCAGGTTGGAACCGGTGAGGTCGGCGGAACCGCCGAGGAACTCGGGCAGCGCGGGCGCCAGCGCGTTGATCGCGATCTGGCTGGCCTTGCGGGTGGCGACGGTCTCGGCCTTGGTGTTGATCGCGGCCAGCTGCTCGGCGACGTGGGCCTTCCAGTTGGCGGGCAGTCCGCCCTTCATGCGGCGCTCGAACTCGGCGGCCTCGGCCGGATAGGCTTTCTTGTACTCGGCGAACTTGTTGTTCCACAGGGTTTCGAGCCCCTGGCCCTTGGTCTTGGCGTCCCAGCCGGCATAGATGTCGGCGGGGATTTCGAACGCGGGATGGTTCCAGCCCATGTGCTTGCGGGTGGCCTCGACTTCGTCGTGGCCCAGCGCGGCACCATGCACGTCGTGGGTGCCGGCCTTGTTGGGCGAGCCCTTGCCGATGACAGTCTTGCAGCAGATGAGCGTGGGCTTGTCGGTGCTGGTCTTGGCCTTCTGGATCGCGGCCTCGATGGCAACGACGTCATGGCCGTCCACCCCCGGAATGACGTTCCAGCCATACGCTTCGAAGCGCTTGGCGGTGTCGTCGGTGTACCAGTGTTCGATGTGGCCGTCGATGGAAATGCCGTTGTCGTCCCAGAAGGCGATCAGCTTGTTGAGCTTCCAGGTGCCGGCGAGCGCGCAGGCTTCGTGCGAGATGCCTTCCATCATGCAACCGTCGCCCATGAACACATAGGTGTGGTGGTCGACGATGGTGTGGTCGGGCTTGTTGAATTCTGCGGCGAGCACCTTTTCCGCCATGGCCATGCCGACGGCGTTGGTGATGCCCTGGCCGAGGGGACCGGTGGTCGTTTCGACGCCGGGCGCGTAGCCGTACTCGGGGTGGCCGGGGGTCTTGGAATGCAACTGGCGGAACTGCTTGATGTCCTCCATCGACAGGTCGTAGCCGGTCAGGTGCAGCAGCGCGTAAATCAGCATCGAGCCGTGGCCGTTCGACAGCACGAAGCGGTCGCGGTCCGCCCACTTGGGATTGGTGGGATTGTGACGCATGTGGTGGTTCCACAGCGTCTCGGCGATTTCCGCCATGCCCATGG
>MKWN01000043.1:0-83170 GCA_001899775.1 Thiobacillus sp. 65-29 | reverse complement strand
GGATGGCGTTGGCCAGGTCGTTACGGGTTGGCATTGCATTCCCTTCTGCTAGGTGAAAAACCGGGCATACGTTCCGTCCCTAAGAACCGTGCGGCGGCAGCTTGGGCAGAATATGCAAAAACGCTGATTATCCGTCAGCACGGCCGACTTCCGCAAGACGGCGTCAAAACCCGCGAAAATGGTTTTGCTACAAGGACTTGTCCAGAAAATCTCAAGTCGCGCCCGAGATCGTGCCGCAAAAACTTTCTTATTCGATCGCGAGGCCGGTTTATGCCCCGGCCGCCTTCAGCCAGTCGCGCCACAGCTCGAACAATTGCGGGCTGGCCGAGGCGACCACCGAGCGCTCCCACACGCTGGCGATGTCGAAGCTGCCGGACAGGCAGGCCACGCGTCCGCCCGCCTCTTCCAGAATCAGGGCGCCGGCGGCGTAATCCCACAATTTCTGCCCGCCATGCAGATAGATGTCGAAACGCCCCGCCGCCGTATAGCACCAGTCGAGCGTGGACGCGCCCATGTTGCGCTGCGAGGCGTACGGCGGCCACGCCGCCAGCCGGCCGGCGAGCCCGCGGTCGATGCGCTTCAGCTCGACCCCCGCGAGGGCACGCCGCAATTCCGGAACCGGCGGACGCAGCGGCAGCGGCAAGCCGTTGAGGTGCGCGCCGGCACCGCGCTCGGCGGAAAACATTTCATCGCCGACGGGGTCGTAGACGACGCCGAGCTGGCGCTGGCCCTTGTAGAGATAGGCCACCGACACCGCAAAATAGGGCACGCCGGCGACGAAGTTGGAGGTGCCGTCGATGGGATCGACGCACCACAGGCCGTCGCGCCCGGCCTCCCAGGCGTCGCGCTGCTGTGGTTCGGTCATTTCCTCGCCCAGCACCGGCACCCGGGAAATTTCCGGCAAGGCAGCCTCCAGTGCCGCCTGGGTGGCAGCGTCGGCGTCGGTGACCAGGCTGCCGTCCGCCTTGCGGCTGTGCGCGACCTTGAGGAAGCGCGGCGTGATCTCGCGCAGCGCGACCTCGCGTACCAGCGACTGCACCGCTTCGAGCATGCTCATAGGCGACGGCAGTAGCAGTAGACGAATTCCTGATCCGTGCCGTTGGGCGTGTGGTGAATCTCCGTTTCGTGGCGCTCCAGACGGAACGCGGCGCCGAACTCGGCGTGCAGCGCATCCGGCGCATAGCGCACGACATCGAGCCCGGAGCATTGCAGCGGTCCGCCCGCACCGAAGGCGGCGACGATGACGTGCCCCCCAGGCTTGACCGCGTGCAGCACCTGCGCGACATAGCGGGCGCGATCCGCCGCATCGGTCAGAAAATGGAATACCGCGCGGTCGTGCCAGACGTCGTAGCGTGCCGCCGGCAGCGGGACCGCGGTGACGTCGCCGATGACCCACTCGACCGCCTGCGCGCGCGCGCCGAGCCGGACGCGGGTCGAGGCGAGCGCGGCCTCGGCGAGATCGAGCACGGTGAGGTCGTGATAGCCGGCGTCGAGCAGGTTGTCGACCAGCACCGAAGCGCCGCCACCGACGTCGATGATGGCCGCATCGCGCCCGGCACAGCCCTCGATCAGCCGCAGCGACGACGCGGCCTGCGGCTGGAACCAGCTGACTTCGTTCACCGCCTTGCTGCGGTAGACGTTCTCCCAATGTGCGCGGCGGTCCGTCATGTCATTCTCCCTTCCACTTGATCGAGCACCCCATGCTGGGAATCTGCTCGGCCGGTCCGCGCTGGGTGGCGGCGACTTCCTTCATCGCCTCGAACAGGTCGCGGCGCGCGCCCTCGGGCGCGGTGTCCTTCTTCGACGCGTCGAAGCGCCCGCGGTATTGCAGCTCGGCGTTGCGGTTGAAGCCGAAGAAATCCGGCGTGCACACGGCACCGTAGGCGCGCGCGACGTCCTGCGTTGCGTCGATCACGTAGGGAAAGGAAAAATCGAATTCCGCCGCCACGTTCTTCATGTTGTCGAACGAGTCCTCGACATACTCGGCGGGGTCGTTGGACATGATGGCGATGGCGTGAATACCGTGATCGCGCTTCAGTTCGGCCAGATCGCGCACCAGGCGCGGGCGGATCGCCTTGACGTAGGGGCAATGGTTGCAGATGAACATGACCAGCAGACCGTTCGGACCCATCGCGTCGCGCAGTGTCCAGCTCCGGCCATCGACGCCGGGCAGGTTGAAATCGACCGCCTTCCAGCCGAATTCGCACACCGGGGTGGTAAGGGAAACCATAAGCTACTCCAGGGAATTTCGGGCTAATCCCTGCATAATAACCAACATGCCGCCACCGCGCTTCTACCTCGATCAGACCCTCGCCTCCGGTGCCCGCTTCAGCCTGCCGCCCGGCCCCGCGCGCCACGCCGCGCGCGCCCTGCGCCTTGCCGCGGGCGACGCCATCACCCTGTTCGACGGGCGCGGCGGCGAATACGCCGCACGCATCGAGCGCATCCACCGCGACGAGGTGGCGGTAAGCGTCGGCAGCTTCGCCGACGTGGAGCGCGAATCGCCCTTGCAGATCGTCCTCGCACAGGGCATCTCCAGCGGCGAGCGCATGGATTACACCTTGCAGAAAGCCGTCGAGCTCGGCGTCACGGCGATCCAGCCAATCGCCGCCAAGCGCAGCGTGGTGAAACTCGCCGGCGAGCGTGTCGAACGCCGTGTCGCGCACTGGCAGGGGGTGGTGGCCGCCGCCTGCGAACAGTGCGGGCGCAACCGCGTGCCGCCGGTCGCCACGCCGCGTTCCCTGGCGGACTGGCTCGCCACGCCGCGCGCCGGGCGCCTGCTGTTCCTGTCACCGAGCGCCGCAACGCGGCTTGCCGACCTGCCCGCACCCACCGCCACCGACAGTCTCGTCGCCGGCCCCGAAGGCGGCTTCGAAGGCGACGAGCTCGCCGCGCTCGAAGCCGTCGGCGCAATTTCCATACGCCTCGGTCCGCGCGTGCTGCGCACCGAAACCGCGGCGCTGGCCGCCCTGGCAGCGATGCAGACGCTGTGGGGGGATTTTTAGCCGGTAAGCGGTGAGCGGGAAGCGGTGAGCGGGAAGAGTTGGCGGTGGTTTTCCGCTTCCCCCCTCACCGCTCACCGCTCACCGCTCCCCGCTCACCCCTCCCCGCACCGAACCCCTGCGCGATTCGGGCGTTTTCGGTATCCTTCGCCTGGTACAAGTCCGCTCTGGCGAAGCCCCTTGAAAAACACCACCGAATTCGTCCACTGGTTCCGCTCCGTTGCGCCTTACATTCACAGCTTTCGCGGCAAGACCTTCGTCATCGCGTTCGGGGGAGAACTGGTGGCGGAGGGCGGCTTCGTGCAACTGGCGCACGACGTCAACCTGTTGAATAGCCTGGGGGTGCGCGTAGTGCTGGTGCACGGGGTGCGCCCGCAGGTGGAGGCGCGCCTGACCGAGAACGGCACGGCGATCCGCTACGTCAACGGCCTGCGCGTGACCGACGACACGGCACTCGCCTGCGTCAAGGAAGCGGCCGGAACGGTGCGCGTCGAGATCGAGGCGCTGCTGTCGCTGGGCATCGCCAACACGCCGATGGCGGGCGCCGACATCCGCGTGGCGTCGGGCAACTTCGTCACCGCGCAGCCGCAGGGGGTGCGCGAAGGCGTCGATCTGCTGCACACCGGCGAGGTGCGCAAGATCGACGCGGCGGCGATCAGAAGGCGGCTCGACCAGCACGACATCGTGCTGCTGTCGCCGATCGGCTATTCGCCCACCGGCGAAATCTTCAATCTGAGTCTGGAGGACGTCGCCACCCAGGCGGCGGTCGAACTGGCGGCCGACAAGCTGATCTTCCTCATCGACACCGAAGGCGTGCCCGGCGAGGACGGCAGCATCCACAACGCGCTCACGGTGCGCGAGGCGCGCGAGGTCATGGCGAAAGCAGACAAGCTGCCGGAAGACGTCACCTACTATCTGCCGTGCGCCGTCACCGCCTGCACCGGAGGGGTGAAACGCGCCCACCTCATCAGCCGCCACCGCGATGGCGCGCTGCTGTCCGAACTGTTCACACGCGACGGCGTCGGCACGCTGGTGACGCCGTCGCCGCTGGAAACGCTGCGGCCGGCGACCATCGACGATGTCGGCGGCATCCTCGGCCTGATCGAGCCGTTGGAGCGCGACGGCATCCTGGTGCGGCGTTCGCGCGAACTGCTGGAAATGGAAGTCGAGCGCTTCCTCGTGCTCGAATCCGACGGCGTCATCGCCGGCTGCGCGGCGCTCTACCCCTTTCCCGAAGAGGATGCCGCGGAGCTCGCCTGTCTCGCGGTGTCGCGCGAATTCCGCGGCCGCGGCTTCGGCGAGCGCCTGCTTGCCGAAGCCGAGAAACACGGCCGCAAGGCCGGCTTCAAGCGGCTGTTCGTGCTGACCACGCGCAGCGAGCACTGGTTCGAGGAGCGCGGCTTCGTCGAAACCGGTCTGGAACGCCTGCCGCAACGCAAACAGGCGCTCTACAACTACAAGAGGAAATCCAAGGTCCTTGAAAAATCGCTGCAGTCGTAACGCCCGGCGCGACACTTTCGGCGTCCGGCCGCGGTTCCGCTGGGTCGCGGGCGTGCTCGTCGCGTTCGCCCTGCTGCTGGCGGGCGCGGCGCGCGCCGCCGAGGCGCCGCTGGTGTTCGGCGTGTTCCCCAACCTGACCGCACGGCAGGCACTGAAGACGTACGCACCGCTGGCGCAGGCTCTGGAGCGCCAACTCGGGCGGCAGGTGGTCATCTACACCGCGCCGGATTTCCCCACCTTCGTCGCGCGCACCCGCGAGGGCACCTACGACCTCCTGCTGACCCCGCCACACCTCGCCTGGCTGGCGCGCCAGGACGCAGGCTACCGGCCCCTGCTGAAATACAGCGCGCAGGTACGTGGCCTGCTGGTCACTCGCAACGACAATGGACTCACCACGCTGGCCGCGCTGCGTGGCCGCACTGTGGCGATTACCGATGCGCTCGCGCTGGCGACGCTGGCAATCGAGATGGATCTCACCAAGCAAGGTATCGTGCGCGGGCGTGACTACACGGCGCAGCCGAGCGGCAGCCATACCAATGCGATTGCGCAGGTCATCGCCGGGCGCGCCGATGCGGCAATCGTCGGCATCCATCCGTACAGGATGCAACCCGAGACCGTCCGTGCGCAATTGCGCACCCTCGTCGAGACGCCGCCGCTGTCGAGTCTCACCTACCTCGCCCACCCGCGGCTGCGCGACCGCGACGCCGCGATGCTGCGCGCGGGCCTGCTCGCCTTTGCGGAATCACCCGAGGGGCGCGCCTTCCTTGCCGACGGCGGCTACGGCGGACTGGTGGCCGCGGAGGACAGCGAGCTCGGCCAGTTTCACGAGTACGCCCTGCGCGCGCAGGGCCTGCTGCGGGAGCGGCGATGACGGGCTGGTTCGCGCGGCTTTCGCTGCGCTACAAGCTCGCGCTGGCGGCGCTCGTGGTCGAGGCGCTGATGCTGACGTTTCTCATCGCCAACGGCGTCCACCTCACGCAGAAGACCCTGCAGGAGCAGGGCATGCAGCGCGTCCACGAGATCGGCCAGACGCTGGCCGCGGCCCTGCTCGCACCGTTGTCCGAGCAGGACGACGCCAGCGTGCGCGACATCGTCGAGACCTTGCAAGGGAAGAACACCCTGAAAATGATCGAGGTGCGCGACGCGCGCGAACGCATCATCCACCAGGTCGGTGCGACGGGAAGCGAAGACGACATCCAGATGCAGCAGCCTGTCGAGTTCGATGGCCATCGCTATGGCGAAATCATCCTGGTGCTGTCGGGCGACTTTATCATCGAGGCGCGCGACCGCTACCTGCGGCAGAGCCTGTTGATCGCCGTGGCCGCGCTGCTGGCGACCGGCGTGCTGCTGGTGCTCGCCGCCGCACGACTGATCCGCCGTTTCGAGGTGCTCACCCGCGCCAGCCGGCGCATGGCACAGGGCGAGCTCGACATCAGCCTCGACGGCGGCGGCAACGACGAGATCGGCCAGTTGATCGACACCTTCAACCTGATGGCCGAAGCGGTGCGCTTCAACATCGAGCGCGCGCACGAAAACGAGGCGCGCTTCCACGCCATCGCCGACTACACCCACGATCTCGAATTCTGGCTCTCGCCGGAAGGCCGCCTGCTGTGGGTGAACCCGTCGGTCGAGCGCATGTTGGGCTACGGCGTCGACGAGTGTCTGGACATGCCGCATTTCCCGCTCGACCTCGTCCATCCCGACGACCGCGCGGCCACCGAATTCCAGTTTCATCAGGCGCTGCGCGGCACCTCGGGCCAGGGCTACACGATGCGCGTGTGCCGCAAGGAAGGCGGCCATTTCTGGGCGGCGGTCAACTGGCAGCCGATCCACGACTATGCCGGTGTTTACCAGGGCATTCGCGCCGGCCTGCACAGCATCGATGACCTCAAGGCGACCGAGGCGAGTCTCTTGCAGGCCATTCACGAACTGCGCACCGCGGAAGGGCTGCAACGCAAATACCTGGAGGAGACCGAGCAGGAACGGGCGCGCCTCGTCGCCCTGCTGTCGGCGATGAATCTCGGCATCCTGTTCGTCGCCGCCGACGGCCGCGTGATCTATCACAACCCCGCGTTCGCCCGCATCTGGATGATCGACGAAACGGAGGGCCTGATCGGCCTCACCGCCCAGCAGGCGATCGCCCGCTCGGCGTCGGTGCTGGCGCAGCCCGATCATTACTCGCGCCGCATGATGGCGGTGCTGGAAGCGCACGAGCTGTCGGAGCGCTACGAAATCCAGATGACCGACGGCCGCGTCATCACCGAAATCGACTATCCCGTGCGCGACCGCGAAGGCCGCTTCATCGGCCACCTGTGGATCTACGAGGACATCACCCACGAACGGCAGACGGCCGAGCAACTGGTGTACCTGGCCGAGCGCGACGCCCTCACCGGCCTCTACAACCGCCACCGCTTCCAGCAGGAACTGGCGCGCGCCATGCTGGAAACCGACCGCCACCAGAGCCGCTGCGCGGTGATGTTCTTCGACCTCGACGAGTTCAAGGCCATCAACGACAGTTATGGCCACCGCGCGGGCGACGCGCTGCTGATCCGCGTGGCCGGCGAGATCGGCGCGCTGGTGCGGCGCAACGAGGTGCTGGCGCGTCTGGGCGGCGACGAGTTCGCCATCCTGGTGCCGGGCGCCGAGGGCAACGAGGCCGAGGCGCTGGCCGACCGCGTGGTGCGCGCGGTGGGACAGATTCCGTTCCGCTTCGAGGGGCAGAACCTGCGCGTCACCACCAGCCTGGGCATCGCCTACTATCCCGGCCACGCCATCGACACCGACGATCTGGTCGCGCGCGCCGATATCGCCATGTACCAGGCGAAGGCGTCGGGCAAGAACACCTGGCGCGTCTATCGCGCCGACGCCGGCGCCGACAGCGAGATGCGCAATCGCCTGTCGTGGAACGAGCGCATCAGCAACGCGCTCGAAAAGGATCTGTTCCTGCTGCATTTCCAGGGCGTATACCGCGCCGATGACGGCGAGCTGTCGCACCTGGAGGCGCTGGTGCGCATGGCCGACGAAAGTCAGCCCGGGCAACTCATCATGCCGGCACACTTCATCCTGCTGGCGGAAAAGAGCGGCCGTATCCTCGACATTGACCGCTGGGTGATCCGCGAGGTGCTGCGCCGGCTCGCCGCCAACCCGGCCATCCCGCCGATCGCGGTGAACGTGTCGGGGCGCTCGCTGAGCGAGCCCACTCTGCCGCAGTTCATCGCCGACGAACTGCGTGCTTCCGGCGTCGATGCGCACCGCTTCATCGTCGAAATCACCGAGACCGCGGCGGTCTCCGACCTGCACGACGCGCAGCGCATGATCGAGGCGCTGCGCCAGCTCGGCTGTGGCGTGTGTCTCGACGACTTCGGCGTCGGCTTCGCCTCCTTCGCCTACCTCAAGCACCTGCACGTCGACACCATCAAGATCGACGGCGTGTTCATCCGCAACCTGGCCGACGATCCCGCCAACCAGGTATTCGTCCAGGCGATGGTGAGCGTCGCGCTCGGGCTGGGCAAGTCGGTGCTCGCGGAATACGTGGAGGACAGCCGCACGCTCGCGCTCTTGCGCCAGTTCGGCGTCGACCTGGTGCAGGGCTATCACCTCGACCGGCCGGTCGCCGAACATCCCGCGCTGCAAGCCTGATCCCGCGGCCCGGCGGGGCGGGATGTTAAAATATCAGGTTTTCTGCATCATTCAGGAACCTGCCGTGCTCACCGCTTCCAGCATCACCCTGCAATTCGGCGCCAAGCCGCTGTTCGAGAACGTCTCCGTCAAGTTCGGCGACGGCAACCGCTACGGCCTCATCGGCGCTAACGGCTCGGGCAAGTCGACCTTCATGAAGATCCTCGCCGGCGAGCTCGAGCCGAGCGCCGGCAACGTCTCGCTCGACCCCGGCGAGCGCATGGCCTGGCTGCGCCAGGACCAGTTCGCCTACGAGGACCAGCGCGTGCTCGACGTGGTCATGCAGGGCCACGCGGAAATGTGGCAGGTCATGCAGGAGAAGGACGCGATCTACATGAATCCGGAGGCGACCGAGGAGGATTACCTGCACGCCGCGGAACTGGAGGCGAAATTCGGCGAAATGGGAGGCTACGATGCCGAGGCGCGCGCCGGCGAGCTGCTGCTCGGCGTCGGCATCCCGACCGCGCAGCATCAGGGCACGATGGGCGAGATCGCGCCCGGCTTCAAGCTGCGCGTGCTGCTGGCGCAGGCGCTGTTCTCCAATCCGGACATCCTGTTGCTGGACGAACCGACCAACAACCTCGACATCAACACCATCCGCTGGCTGGAAGGCGTGCTCAACGAAAGCGACGCCACCATCATCGTGATCTCGCACGACCGGCATTTTCTCAATCAGGTGTGCACCCACATGGCCGACCTCGACTACGGCACGATCAAGGTGTGGCCGGGCAACTACGACGACTACATGCTGGCGTCTTCCGAAGCGAAGGCGCGCCAGGCCGCCGCCAACGCGCGCGCCAAGGAGAAGGTCGCCGAGCTGCAGGAATTCGTGCGCCGCTTCTCCGCCAACAAGTCGAAGGCACGCCAGGCGACCAGCCGCATGAAGATGATCGACAAGATCAAGATCGAGGACTTCAAGCCGAGCTCGCGCCAGAACCCCTACATCCGCTTCGAGCCGGAAAAAATCCTGCACCGGCGCGCGCTCGAAGTCGAAAATCTGCGCTTCGGCTATGACGGCACACCGCTGTTCTCAGGACTCGACTTTTCGCTGGAAGCCGGTGAAAAACTTGCCGTCATCGGCGGCAACGGCGTCGGCAAGACCACGCTGCTGAAGCTCCTGATGAGCGAGCTCGCCGCGCAGGCCGGCGAGGTGCGCTGGAGCGAGAACGCCAATATCGGCTACTTCGCGCAGGACCACGCCGCCGACTTCGACTCCGACATGACGCTCACCGACTGGATGCATCAGTGGGCGCAACCCGGCGACGACGAGCAGGTGATCCGCGGCATTCTCGGGCGTCTGCTGTTCTCCGGCGACGAGGTGAAGAAACCCGTGCGCGTACTGTCCGGCGGCGAGAAGGGGCGCATGCTCTACGGCAAGCTCATGCTCGGCCGCCACAACGTGCTGGTGATGGACGAGCCGACCAACCACATGGACATGGAGTCGATCGAGTCGCTCAACCTCGCGCTCGAACTCTACAAGGGCACCCTGATCTTCGTCTCGCACGACCGCCAGTTCGTCTCCAGCCTCGCCACGCGCATCCTCGAAATCACACCGCAGGGTGTCGAATTCTACATGGGCACCTACGACGAGTACCTGCATTCGAAGGGTGTGGAGTAAGGCTTTTCATCCGCGAAGGGCGCGAAGGCACGCGAAGAAATTCAAACCCGAATGAGTTCCTGGGGTTTTCTTCGCGTCCTTCGCGGATAGATTTTTCCCGGAGCCTGCATGAGCGAAATCATCATCATCGGCCTCGCCGTGCCGACCTTGCGGGAACTGGCATAAGCGCTCCCTGATGTCTGAACCGTAGGTCGGACTTCAGTCCGACATGCCGGGCCAGAACGGCCGGCAATGGGTGGAAGGCTAGATCGCCTGGCCCTTTGGGCGCTTGGCGCCGCCATACACGCCCGTATGCTCGAAAGGCAGCCAGCGCGACAGACGATCAGTCTTGACGCGGCCGTGGATGCGATACGGCACGCCTTCCTTCAGTGCGTCGGCCGACAGCGCCTTCATCTGCTCCAGCCAGTCCTTCGACTGCGTCACCGCATCCAGCCGCATCGGCGTTGTCGACCCCGCCGGCAGCAGCATCGTCACCCGCGACAAGCCCTTGGCAAAGGGGCGGCCGTTCACCTCGAGTTCGAAATCAAGCGCTTCGATTTTCAGGTCGAAATCGTTGGGATTGACCAGACGCAGGTCGATCTCGAAACGCTGTTCCAGCAGGCCCAGGCTGCGCAGGCTGACATCCGCGACGCTGACGCGCGGCGGCTGCGCGCCCGGCGGCAGGGTGGCGCAGGCGGCGAGGAGAGCGACAAGGAGAAGCGTCAGCAGGGTTCGCATGGGGGACACGGCAGACAGAAGGCTCAACCCAGCTCCGCAAGCAGCTCGCGCGTCATGCCCTGGGCCTGCCCGGCGTAGCCGCCGCCGAACATGTTGGCATGGTTGAGCACGTGATACAGATTGTAGAGCGTGCGCCGCACACGATACCCCGGGTCGAGCGGCCAGGCCTCACGATACGCGGCATGGAAGGCGGCGGCAAAACCGCCGAACAGCTCGGTCATCGCCAGATCGCATTCGCGGTCGCCGAAATACACGGCGGGGTCGAAGATCACTGGCGTGCCGTCGTCGAGATAGCCGTGATTGCCGCCCCACAGGTCGCCATGCAGCAGGCTGGGGGACGGACGGTAGCCGGCGAACAGGCCATCGAGCCGTTCGAGCAGCGCGGCGCCGTCGCGCTGCAGGGCGCCGCCATGACCGTTGTCCTGCGCCAGACGCAACTGGAAGCCGAGCCGACGCTCGCGCCAGAACACGACCCAGTCGTCCATCCAGCCGTTCTGCTGCGGCGTCGCACCGATCCAGTTGTCGCGCTGCCAGCCGAAGTGCGCCGCGCTGACCCGGTGCAACTGCGCAAGCTGGTGGCCGAGTTGCGCCGCGTCACCGCACCCGCCCAGCGACAGCGCCTCCAGTACAAGAAAAGCCTGGCCGCCGGCAACGCCATGACACACCGGCTGTGGCACGCGTACCGCGCCGGCGGCGGCAAGCTCGGCAAGCCCCGCGGCCTCCGCTGCGAACATGTCGCGCCGGTGCACCGGCTGGGTCTTGAGGAAATAACGGCGCGTGCCGTCGCTGATGACGCTCGCCGCGCTGATGTCGCCGCCGTGCGCCGTGCGCGCATCGCGCGCGTGGAAGGGCATCCCGGTTGCAGCGCCAATGGCCGCGCACACGCCGTCGAGCAACTCGCCCATGCGCCGTGTATGCGCTGCGTTTACCCCGGCTTGACCTGGCGCTCGAACACCTTGGCGATGCCCGGCTCGCGCGAGGCGCCGGCGGCCTCCATGCGGCGCAGATACTCCGCCCACATCGCCTCCTGGTTCGCGCCGAGCTCGTACAGGTATTCCCAGGAGTAGATGCCGCTGTCGTGGCCGTCGGAGAAGAAAAGATTGATCGCGTAGTGGCCGACCGGCTCGGCGGCGCTGATGTCCACCTCGCGCTTGCCGACCTGCAGCGTTTCCTGCCCCGGGCCGTGACCGCGCACCTCGGCTGAAGGCGAGTACACACGCAGAAATTCGAAAGGCAGTTCGAATCGCGCCCCGTCGGCAAACGCGATTTCCATCTTGCGCGAAGCCTGGTGCAGCTTGATTTCAGTGGGAACGGGCAGGGCCATGCGGGCACCTTTTTGCGAAAATGACGAGCCCCAAGTCTAAACCATCACCGGGCAGGCAAAAACCCGAACGGATCAGGGACAACCTTCGGAGTCCAGACCGGTCTACCTGTCGCATACTATTCAAAACCGGCCAGGACGTCATTAATTGATTTAAATCATTAACTTGCTGCGTACGCGCACGGCTCAACCGACGGAAAAACAGGTAGCATGAATCCCGCCTGTTGGAAGACGAAAAATCGAGGGAAGGTCAGTCTCCCAAGGCAGCGTTTTTGTTTTCTTGTTGGTTCACGGTGGTAACAGGGCCTTAGGTCTTGATGCCTCGGCTGGCGTGAACCTTCATCAGCTTGGCTGCGCTCAAGAGGCCTTCGTCCAGGGTGTACAACATCTTCGCGCCGTTATTGCTGGCGATAGCCAAGTACAGCGCATCGCCTGCCCGCAGCTTGGTGGCGAAGTGCTGGATGTATTCCTTGGCGAGTTCGTAGTCCGCGACACCGGGGGCTACCACTTGGAAAGAGTCGGTCACCAGTTCGTCGAACTGGGCAATGGCCAGCAGCGCGTCAGACTCCGCGAGACCGCCCATCCTGACCTCACGCGCGATGAGGCTGGCGAACTCGACGCGGGTCCAGTGGCTAACGTACAGCTCGCCCACCGGGAGCTTGGCGAAAAAGGCCTCGATTTTCGCGCTGGAGGTTTCTTCGAGGATAAGGGGAGCCAGAAAGCTGGTATCGAAGTAGAGCATCAAAGCCCCTCGTCGCGCATTTCGCGCAGCAGCTCGGCGCTGGACTTGCGCCAGCTGGGCATGCGGCTACGAAACTCGGCGAGGGACTTGACGGCCTGCTTGGGCTTCTCGACCGGCGTGATGCGGGCAATCGGCAGGCCACGACGGGTGATGACCACTTCCTCACCCGCTTCGACCTGGTCGAGAAGATGGCTGAGATGGGTCTTGGCTTCTGCCAGGGTAACGGTACTCATACACCCCTCCGGTTAGTCATTATGTTGGTCACATAGTAGCGCAATGGGTGGGGCTAGTAAATCGCCACTGTTAGTCATCTGCAACGAGGCCGCGACCCGCATCGACTTGGAAACTATCGATCAGCTATGCCGATTGTTTGGGTGCGGGGTGGGAGATCTTTTTGAATACGTCGCGAACGGCGACAAATCCTGAGGCCAGGCATGGGAAGCACTCGTCAAAAAACGCGACACGCATCTGTGCCGCACATGAGGTAGACACGAACAAGGCACAGATTGGGCACGGGATGGGCACAGACGAGGATGGGCCTGACCCGCAAGGCCAAACCCCTTGATATATGGCGCGCCCGGCGCGATTCGAACGCACGACCCCTGCCTTCGGAGGGCAGTACTCTATCCAGCTGAGCTACGGGCGCCAAGAGCGGCGAAGCATAACGGGTTTGCGATGACGCGTCCATCGGCGCCGGGTCCGGCCTTTCCTGCTTGCAGCGCTTTCCTTATAATCCGGGGTTTTGATCGATTCCAAGGACAACCCACCATGGCCGATTCGCACGCCCAGATGACCCGGACGACCCCGCAGGAAGTCATCGTTTCCATCGTCGCCGGGCTGTTCGCCCCGCTGCTCGCGATCGTGCTGATCGTCATGCTGGTGCTCGACATCCAGCACGGCCACAAGCCCGACGCCTCGAGCGAGGACGCGCAAAAGGCGGCGGTCGAGCGGATCAAGCCGTTCGCGACGCTGGATGCAGTCGATCCCACCGTGGTGGTGGCGGAGAAATCCGGCCAGGACGTCTACGGGGCGGCCTGCGTGGCCTGTCACGGCACCGGCGCGATGGGGGCGCCGCGCTTCGAGAACAAGGGGGACTGGGGTCCGCGCATCGCCCAGGGTTTCGACACGCTGCTGAAGCACGCGATCGAGGGTTTTACCGGCAAGAACGGCACAATGCCGCCGCGCGGCGGCATCGCCGACCTGAAGGATGGCGAGGTCGCGCGCGCGGTCGCCTACATGGCGAACTCGGCGGGTGCCGATTTCAAGGCACCGGAAGCCGCGGCTCCCGCAGCCGCAGAAGCCGCGGCGCCGGCCGCGGCAAGCGTGCCGACGCCGGACCTGGCACAAGGCAAGAAGGTCTACCAGAACGTCTGCTCGATGTGCCACGCATCGGGCGCGGCCGGAGCACCCAAGCCGGGCGACCACGCGGCCTGGGACGCCCGCATCGCGCAGGGTTTCCCGACGCTGTATGACCATGCGATGAACGGCATCCGCGCCATGCCCGCCCGGGGCGGCAACCCGAGCCTGAGCGAAGCGGACATTGCCAACGCGGTCGGCTACATGTTCACCGAGTCCGGCGGCAAGCTGTAAGCGCGCCGCGCGGCCGGAGCCAGGCAGAACCGCAAGCACCCGCATGTCGCGCGTTTGTCCGCGCTGCGGTAGCAAGGAAAGCCGGGGGGCGTCGTTGCATGCGCACGACGGCCTGCGCCGGATGCTGCTCTACACCCCATTGCGATGCCGCGACTGCCGGCACCGCTTCTGGGTGCTGAATCCGTTCAAACCCATCCTCCTGGTGTCGGCCGTCGCCGCGCTGGTTGGCGTCACGGCCTGGTTCGCGCTGGGCGTGCATGGCTCTTCAGCCACGGTTTCCACGCCACCTTCGGCGTTGCCGCACGCCCGCGCCGCACGGGGCGACGCCGAGGCGCAACTACAGATGGCCATGCGCTACGCCACCGGTGATGGCGTGGCGCAGAACGATGCCGAGGCGGCGAAGTGGTTCGCCAAGGCCGCGAAGGCGGGTCTCGCGGAAGGCCAGTATCACTATGGGCTGGTGCTGCTCGAGGGACGCGGCGTGGTGCAGGATTACAAGGCGGCGTTCGCCTGGATGGAAAAGCCCGCGCGCCGGGGCCACCCGCTTGCCCAGTACCGCCTGGGCGAGCTCTATCGCTACGGTATCGGTACACCGATCGACAAGCCGCGCGCCTATCTGTGGTTCAATCTCGCCGCGGCACAGGGCGTGGAAGCGGCGACCAAGGCGCGCGACAGCCTGGTGTGGCAGTTGAAGCCGGAGCAGCTCGCGGCGATGCAGGCCGAAGCGCATCGCATGAGCCGGCTGCCGGCGAATGAGGCGCCCGCCACCCATGCCGATGCGCCAGCCCCGGCGCCTGCCAGCACTTCTCCCTGACGGCGCGCCCCCTCAGGGGTGTTGCCCCTCCATCTCCACCGCGACGTCGAGTGCCCAGAGTTGGTGCGTATCCAGCTTGAGGCGCGCGTCCGCCGCCAGCGCGCCGACCTGGGCCAGCCTTGCCTGCAGGCGGCCTTCCAGCGCCAGCCGTTGCGTCAGCAGGACCTGGTCGAGGCTGCCTTCACCCAGGCTGTAGGCACGTGCCGCGAGGCGGGCGGCTTCGTCCAGCGCCTGCGCCGCCTGGTCGGCTCGCTGCCAGTTGCCGACCTGTGCGCGGGCCGTCTCGAAATCGGCGCGCGCTTCCGTGCGCAGGCGTTGTTCGATACGCTGCGCCGCCAACTGCGCGGTCGTGCTCGACTGCGCGGCCGCCTGTTCTTCGAAGCGGCGCGCCGCACCCGGCAGGGTGAGGCCGAGGTTCAATCCCAGCACGCGTTCGTCGCCGCCGGCTTCGTTGCGGTAGAACACGCCGACACTCGGATCGACACCGCGACGTTGCGCCAGCTGGCGCGTTTCGGCCTGCAGAACGTCGGCATGGCGGCGCGCGCGCGCAAGTTCGTGATTGTGCGCGAGCACGGCGTCGGCATACGCATCCGCGTCACCCTGCGGGGCCTGCGGGGCGGGCAGCACGCCGTCGAACGCGACCGCAAGCGCGGGGTATTCGGCCCGCAGACGCGCACGCACCTGTTGCGCACGGGTGGCGGCTTGCTGCTGTTGCAGACGCACCTGGGCGAGCGCGGCTTCGGCGTTGACGCGCTCGGCGCGCGGCGCCTCGCCGAGACGGATGCGCGACTCGACCACTTCGAGCTGGCGCGCGGCCGTGGCGAGCTGTTCCTCCCACAGCGGAGCCTGGCCCGCTTCCGCCAGCCAGTCGAACCACAGGGTCAGCAGCCGCCGGCCGCTTTCATGCACGGCTTCACCAAGATTCGCTTCGGCGTAGGCGATGCGTGCGCCGGCGAGGGCGCGGTCGGCGGCGGCGCGCGCGGGCAGGCGCACGGCGCGCGCGACACTCACGGCCCACTCGCCCTCGTTGTCGCGCGGCACGGTCTGGATGCGGCGCTGCGCCAGCTCGGCGCCCACGGTCCACTCCTCGAAGCCATGCTGCAAGCCCTGGCTGCGCAAACCTTGTGCCGCCAGGTCGCCGCGTGCCTGCATCACGGTAGCCGATTCCAGCATCGCGGCCTCGGCGGCTTTCGGGTCGGGCAGATGACCGGCGTGCGCCGGCGCGGCAAAAGCCAGCGCCAGCGCCAGCGCCAGAGTCCGCATGGCGTTCATGCGCGTTCTCCCTTCAGGATGAATTGACGATACAGAAGCGGCAGCACGACCAGCGTCAGCAGGGTGGAACTGACCAGGCCGCCGATGACGACGATGGCAAGCGGGCGCTGGATTTCAGAGCCGGGACCGCTGGCGAACAGCAGCGGCACCAGACCGAAGGCGGTGATGCTTGCGGTCATCAGCACGGGGCGCAGGCGGCGGCGCGCCCCCTCCCGCACGACGATGCTGCCGCGCAGCCCCTGGGCGCGCAGCTGGTTGAAATGACTGACCAGCACCACGCCGTTGAGGACTGCGATGCCGAGCAGGGCGATGAAGCCGACCGAAGCAGGCACCGACAGGTATTCCCGGAACAGCGCGAGGGCGAAAATGCCGCCGACCAGGGCGAGCGGCACGTTCATCATGACCAGCAGCGCCTGGCGCACATCGCCGAAGGTCACATACAGCAGAAAGCCGATCAGCAGCAGCGCCACCGGCACGACGATCAGCAGGCGCTGCGCGGCGCGTTGCTGATTCTCGAACTGGCCGCCCCAGGCGAGATGGTAGCCGGTCGGCAGGGACACCTTCGCCGCCACCGCGGCCTGCGCGTCGGTGACGAAGCTGACGAGGTCGCGTCCGCTGACGTTGCTCTGCACCACGGCGAAGCGTGCGGCGTTCTCGCGTTTCACCGCGACCGGCCCCTCGGTGCGCTTGAGATGCGCGATCTGGTCGAGGCTGATGCTGCGGCCGTCGGCTAGACCCAGGCGCAGCGCCTGCAGCGCGTCGGGCGCATTGCGCAGCGCTTCCGGACCGCGCAGCTGCAATGGCACGCGGCGGCCCTGCTGCTGCAAGGTGCCGATGACCTCGCCCTCGAGCTGGGTGCGCAGCAGCATGGCGATGTCGTCCGCGGTCAGGCCGAAGCGCGCAGCGGCGTCACGGTCGATTTCCGCCTGCAGATACTGCACACCGTCGTTCTTCTGCGTGTAGACGTCGCTTGCGCCCGGTACCGCTTGGATCGTGGCGGCAATCTCGCCGGCGAGCCGGTTGAGGGTGGCGAGATCCGTGCCGAAGATCTTGATCGCGACGTCGCCGCGCGAACCGGTGAGCATTTCCGACACACGCATGTCGATCGGCTGGGTGAAATTGTAGGCGATGCCCGGAAACTCCTCCAGCACCGTGCGGATTTCATCGATCAGCCATTCCTTGTCGGGCTTGCGCCACGCGTCCTTCGGCTTCAACACGAGGAACGAATCGGTGTCATTCAGGCCCATGGGGTCGAGGCCCAGTTCGTCGGCGCCCACGCGGGCGACGATGCGCTCGATCTCCGGAACCTGCTTGAGCAAGGCCTGCTGCACGCGCAGATCCTGCGCGACGGACTCCTCGAGACTGATCGACGGCAGCTTCTCCAGCTGCACCAGGATGTCGCCTTCGTCCATCACCGGCATGAAGGTCTTGCCGATGAACGGATACACCGCGACGGCAGCGAGCACCAGCGCCGCGGCGGTGGCATAGACGCGTTTCGGGTGGGCCAGCGCGTGGTTGAGCAGCGGCGCATACACCGCCTGCGCGCGGCGCAGCAGCCACGGATCGCCATGCCCCGCGCGCTTCAGCAGCATGAGCGCCAGCGCCGGAATGACCGTGAACGCCAGCAGCAGCGAGGCGGCGAGCGCGAACACGATGGTGAGCGCGACCGGGGCGAACAGCTTGCCCTCCAGCCCCTGCAGCGTGAGCAGCGGCAGGAACACGATGGCGATGATGGCAATGCCCGACGCCACCGGGCGCGCCACTTCGTGTACCGCCCACAGCACCTGCTGCAGCGACCGGACTTCGGTGTCCTGCGGATCGTGTCCGAGATGGGCGACGACGTTCTCGACCACCACCACCGCGGCGTCGACCAGCAGGCCGATCGCGATCGCCAGCCCCCCCAGGCTCATGAGGTTGGCCGACAGGCCGAACTGGCGCATGAGCACGAACGTCGCCAGCACCGACAGCGGCAGGATCAGCGCGACGACGGCGGCAGCGCGCAGGTTGCCGAGAAACAGCAGCAGCAGGATCACCACCAGCACGGCGGCTTCGAGCAGTGCACGGCTCACCGTGCCGATGGCACGGTCGACCAGCTTCGCGCGGTCGTAGAACGGCGAGATGGTGACGCCTTTCGGCAGGGTCGCCTGGATTTCCGCGAGACGCGCCTTGACGTTGTCGATGAGCACACCGGCGTTCACCCCCTTCAGGCCGATCACCAGTCCCTCGACCGCCTCGCCGCGCCCGTTCTCGGTCACCGCGCCATAGCGGGTCAGCTCGCCGATTTCGACCTGCGCGACGTCGCCGACGGTGACGACGACGCCGTCCACGGCGCGGATGCCGATGCGGCGGATGTCCTCCAGCGAGGCGACGCCAGCGTTGACGCGCACCACCCAGGTTTCCTCGCCCTCGTTGACCCGACCGGCGCCGTCGTTGCGGATATTGGCTTCCAGCGCCGCGCGCAGGTCGGCGTAGGTGATGCCGCGTGCCGCCAGCGCAGCGGGGTCGGGGCTGACCGTGAACGTCGTCACCCGGCCGCCGAGCGCATTGACGTCGGCCACGCCCGGCAGTGAACGCAGTTGCGGACGAATCGTCCAGTCGAGCAGGCTGCGTTTCTCCGCGAGCGACAGCGGCCCCTCGATGGTGAACATGAACAGATCCGAGAGCGGCGTGGAGATCGGCGCAAGTCCACCCGACACGTTGGCCGGCAGGTCGCCCTTGACGTTGGCGAAGCGCTCGGCGACCTGCTGGCGCGCCCAGTAGATGTCGGTGCCTTCCTCGAAATCGACGGTGATGTCGACCAGCGCGTTCTTCGACAGGCTGCGCAGAATGGTCTGGTGCGGAATGCCGAGCAGTTCGGTCTCCACCGGCTGGGTGATGCGCGCCTCCACCTCCTTCGGCGTCATGCCGGGCGCCTTCAGGATCAGCTTGACCTGAGTGGTCGAGACATCGGGAAAGGCGTCGATGGGAAGCGACTGGAAAGCACGGATGCCAAGGGCGGCAAGCAGCAATGCGAAGAACAGGACCGCCCAGCGGCGCACCAGCGCGATTTCGATCATGGCATTGAACATCGCTTACTCCCCAAGCCAGCGGGCCTTCAAGGCCGCCACACCACGTACCGCGACACGGGCGCCGGCGGCAAGGCCACTGACTTCCGCCTGCTCGGCGTTGCGCCGCAGCAGCGTCACCGGCGTGGGCATGAAGCCCTGCGCGGTTTCGACGAACACGTGCGGCGCGGTACCTTTCCACACCAGGGCGACTGCCGGCACCACCGCTCCCTGCGCGGCGCTCGTCCCCACGAGCGCCGCCTGCACCGACTGGCCGGGACGCAGCAGGCGCTGGGGATCGGTGAGGCTGGCGCGCACCAGTACGCTCTGCGCCGCATTGAGCTGCGGCAAGAGCGCGATGACGCGGCCACTCGCCTCCTGCCCGCCAAGCGTCACACGCTGACCGACCGCGACCTGTCGCGCCTGCGCGGTGCTCAGGGGAATCTCCAACGCGAGCTGCGACGGATCCACGAGCTTCATCAGCGCCATGCCGGCGTCGACGCGCAGGCCGGGCTCGGCGGTGGTTTCCGACACCGCGCCGGCGATGGGCGCAACCAGGGTGATGGCGCTGCCGGCAACCTTGCCCTGCCCAAGCCAGGCCAGCGCCTGCTGCGCTGCGGCAAGGCCGGCGTGCGCCGCCTGGGCTTCGGTGCGCGTGGCACGCAGGCGCGCCTCGGCGATGAGTCCCTCGGCGAACAGCTTTTCGTCGCGTGCGGCATTGTCGGCGGCGAGCTGCGCGCGCAGGCGCGCCTGCGTCAGCGTGTTGCGGGCGTCCGCGAGGCCGGGCATCGACAGGGTGACGAGTGGCGCGCCGCGCTTCACGCTGTCGCCCGCCTGCACGTGCAGCTGCGTCACCAGCGCCGCGCCGGCCGCCGCCACCACCCGCACACCCGTCGGTGCGGCGACGACCCGCGCAGGATAGGTGAGCGCCGGCCCCTCGGCCTGCGCCTGCGCGGCCTCGCTGGCGATGCCCAGATTCTGCTTCTGCGCCGGGGTAAACGGCAGGACGTCGGCCGCCAGGGCAGGCAGGGTGCCTGCCAGGCTCAAGGCCAGCAGACTCCGGGAAAGGGTGGCAGCAAGCATGGGAAAACTCCAGAAGGAAAATGCAAAGATGACTGCGGGTATTTTGCCCGTGGACGCTTAAGGAAAGATTAAGTCAAGTGCATGGACGGTTTCCAATACCGGACCATGCCTCCATTGTAAGGTGTGGGTTAAGGCAGGTTTAAGGCAGGCCGCCGACAATGCAATCCTCCCAACCACGCAAGGAGGCTGCCATGTCTGCTACCAAACTCAGCCCGCATCGGGTCTATGACCCGCTGCTGCGGACACTGCACTGGACTATCGCCCTGTCGGTGGTCACACTGGTCGCGACCAGCCAGCTCGCCGACGCGTTCGAACACAGCGCGGCCGAAACGACGCTGTGGAATGCGCATCTCGTCACCGGCTATGTCTTCGTCGCGGCGCTGCTGGCGCGCCTGCTGTGGGGTGTGGTCGGCCCGGCAAGCGCACGCTGGAGCGACCTGTGGCACCCCGCGGCGTGGCGCGACCTGTTCCGCCTGCACCTGCCGGTATCACATCGCGCCGGCCACGACCCCGTCGCCAGCCTCGGTTACCTGTTCGCGTATCTGGTCATGGCAGTGATGGCAGTCACCGGCATCGGGCTTGCCGCCATCGAGTTCGAAGCGGGTCCGCTCGTCCCGTGGCTCGCTGGGGCGAAGGGCTTCGAGGACTTGCTGGAGGAGCCGCACGAAGCCGGCTTCGCGCTGCTGCTGATCTTCATCGGTCTGCATCTCGCGGCGCTCGCGTTCCACCATTGGCGCGGCGAACGTGTCGCGCAAAGCATGATCACCGGCAAGCAGTATCTCGATCCGGAACGGGCAATCCGCCATGATCATTGATGCGTCCGCAATCTGGCTCAAGGGCGGTCAGGATTTCAACCTGCCGCTCTGCCACGGACACCGCCGGAGATTGCGTAACCGACGTCCATGCTCCGCCCCACACGCGTTGCAGGGGGGCACCCGCCTTGTCGTGGCTGCACAGACTGATATCCTGTGCCTTGCGACGGGCCGCGTCACCCACCGCGGCGAGGCCGCGCCAGGCACCCGCCCGAACGCGCCATTGACCGCCTCCTACGCCCGTTTCCAGGATCATGCGCATACTGCTGGTTGAAGACGACACCCTGCTCGGTGATGGCCTGCAGGCGGGCCTCGCACAATCCGGCTTCACCGTCGACTGGGTGCGCGACGGCGAAGCCGCGGTCGCGGCGCTGGCGGCGGAGGGCTTCGCCGCGCTGGTGCTCGACCTCGGACTGCCGAAGCGCGACGGGCTGTCGGTGCTGCGCTGGCTGCGCGAACGCCGCGATGCCACGCCCGTGCTCATCCTCACCGCACGCGACCGCGTCGAGGACAAGGTGCAGGGGCTCGACCTGGGCGCCGACGACTACGTGCTCAAGCCTTTCGATCTGGACGAGGTGGCGGCACGCCTGCGCGCGCTGGTACGCCGCGCGCACGGCCGCCCGGAGCCCCTGCTCACGCTCGGCACAATCGAACTCAACCCGGCCGCGCGCACGGTGACGTGCGGCGGTCAGGGGGTCGAGCTCACTGGACGCGAATTCGACCTGCTGCATGTATTGATGCAGAACGCCGAGCGCGTACTCACGCGGCGCGCGCTGGAGGAGCAGCTGTATTCCTGGAACGACGCGGTCGACAGCAACGCGCTCGAGGTCCACATCCATCACCTGCGCCGCAAGCTCGGCAGCGAGTTCATCCGCACCGTGCGCGGCGTCGGCTACATGGCAACCGTCCAGCCGGCCGGGGCATGAGCACGCCTCCCGGGTACTCGCTGCGGCATCGGCTGGTGTGGCTGCTGACCGGCGCCCTCGCCGCCATCTGGCTGTTCGCTGCGCTCATCGCCTACCAGCGTGCCCACCACGAAGCCGACGAAATGCTCGATACGCAGTTGATGCAGCTCGCCGAAACCCTGCTTGCCATCGTCGAAGGCGGCGACGTCAAGGACTTCGTCAAGGAACTCCACGAAAACGGCCACGCCCACACGGTACCGATCGCTTTCGAGGTCTGGCGCGAGCGCCATCACCGCATGCAGCGGCTGGTGGTCTCGGCCGGACATTCGGGGTTCGCCGCCGAAATACACGCGGGCTTCAGCGAGATCGCGCACCGCGGCGAGCGCTGGCGGGTCTATGCAGTCACCGGCAAGGATGCCGAGTATCGGGTGGTGGTCGGTCACGCGCACGCCGCACGCGAACGGCTGGCGCGTGAAATCGGCTTTTCCGTGCTCGCCCCCGGCGCGGTCGCGTTGCCCTTGATGGCGTTCGCCGTGTGGTGGGGGGTGGGGCGCAGCCTGCGCCCGGTCGATGCCGCTGCACGCGAGGTCGCGGCGCTCGATCCGCAGCAACTGGCGCCGCTCGACGAGCGCGCACCGCTGCCGAGCGAGATCGCGCCGCTGCGCAGCGCGCTCAATGCGCTGATCGGGCGCGTCAACGCGGCGTTCGAGAGCGAGCGGCGCTTCACCGCCGACGCCGCGCACGAACTGCGCACGCCGCTGGCGGCCCTGAAAGTGCAGGCGCAGGTCGCACTGCGCGCGCAGGACGACGCGGGGCGCCAGCGCGCACTGACGCAGGTGACCGCAGGTGTCGATCGCATGACCCACCTGGTCGAGCAACTGCTCACGCTGGCACGCGTCGACCCGGCCAACGCGCACCCCGCCGCAACGTTCGTCGATCCGGCGGAAACCGTCGCAACGGTGTGCGCCGAGCTGCTGCCGCTGGCACGGCAGCACGACCAGACACTGGAAGCCGAGCTGGCGGCAGGCTGTCGCATCGCGGTCAATCCCGGCTGGCTGTCGATCGCCGTGCGCAACCTTGTCGACAACGCATTGCGTTACGCCGGGGCCCATGCGCGCATCGTGGTCAGCGTCGTGCGCGTCGCCGACGACGGTCCCGGCGTGCCGGCCGACGAACGCGCGCGGCTCACCGCACGCTTCGTGCGTGGCGAATCCGACAGCGAGGGCTGCGGACTCGGGCTGTCGATCGTCGCCCGCATTGCCGCGCTGTCGCACGCGCGCCTCGCGCTCGGCGAAGGCCTGCCACGCGCCGACGGTGGCCACGGGCTTGCCATCAGCCTGCACTTTCCATCGGCCGGCTGAGGGGCTTCGACCGCGCCGGCAGGCCTTCGCCGCTGCGGTTCAGCGCTTGTAGCCGGGTCCCATGCCGCCGCCCGGCCCCATGCCGCTACCGCGACCCTTGTCCAGCGGCGGCACCTCGGGCAGGGTCTTGCCCTGCGCCGCCGCGCGCTCCTGCATCAGCTTGTGGTGCTCCAGGCGGAATGCCTCGCGCTCTTCCACGGTCTTCAGGGAACGCATTTTCACGTGATAGTCGTGGCGTTCCTGCGCGGACATCAATTCGGACCCGTAGACGACGTCGGGTGCCGCATCGGCAGCGTGGGCATTGAACGCAAGGCCCATGACCAGGGCGCAGGCCAGGGTGGACAGACGTTTCATCGCATGCTCCTCGTGCGGGGGCATTGAACAAGCCGCCGACCCGGCCCCGGGACGAATGCGGCGACGCACACATCGACCGTTCTCCGCACGACACCTCTTGTTGCGGAATCATCCTATAAACCGCAGTTGGACGCGCCCGATGGTGCGTCGGATCGCGTGGCTGCCGCGAAGCAACGACGCCGCAGGCCGGGGCCTGCAAGGAGGCGCGAGAGCGGAGTCGTTGCCGCGTAAGCGGCTTTACGAATCCGGCCTGCCCCTTGCGGGTGCAAAGGCAGGCGCGTGAGCCGGCGTGCCAGCGGGTGCGTAGCGGACTCACCTGACAGGTGAAGGCAAACGAAGGCGGACTTTTCAGTATTCATGCGGCGTTGGTGAATGTATCAAGCGGTCAACTGCGGTATTTAGGATCATTCGCCACGCGACTCAGGATCGCCGCTTGCGAGGTTCGTAATGCACCACGGCGCGCATGATTTCAGAGTAGGGAAACGCGCCCACCGTTCCCCAGCGCTCGATGCCGCGCAGCACGCTCGCACCGACGTCGGTGGCCGCATCGCCCGCCTCGCCCAGCGCCGCCCCCAGGCCACGCACCCCGCCACACTGGGCGCGGATTTCCTTGCCGAACGGCCACGCCGTGCCGGCCTGCATCTTCAAGGCGAACTGTGCGTTGACGTGAAGATCCTGGTGAAATTCCATGCAGTGCACACGTGTGGCCGGATCGCCGCAGGAAATGGCTTCGCGCTCGGCAAGATTCAGGCGCAGCGCCCGGTTGCAGTCGACGCAGCGTGACAGCAGCGCGCGCTCGAAGGGGCACGGGTACGCGATGTGTTCGCTGCGCGCCTGATGATAGGCGCCCTCGTTGTATCCGGACATGGCGCGGTCGCTCCGGAGTTGCCGCCGGCCCTACCAGTCGTCGCCGGCGAGGCTCGGATCGAGATCGCGCTCGGCGCCGAGCGTTTCCTGCGCGGCAAGCTCGTTGTCGGCGAAGATCATCTTGTAGCGGTCGCCGGATTTCGGATCGAGCGTCTTGCGCAATGCATTGACCTGAGCCTTGGCATCCTTGAAGCCCGCCCACTCGCCCTGCTTTTCCAGCACCTTGAACATGCCGATCCGGAACACGTAATAGGGCATATAGAATCCTACCTCCTCAGCTCAATCTGCCGTGGCACTGCTTGTACTTTTTGCCCGACCCGCACGGACAGGGGTCGTTGCGACCGACCTTGGGGAAGGCGGACGCCGGCGTGGCGGCGTCGCGTTCGGCTTCGGTGAAGTCCCGGCCTTCATCATACTCGCTGTGCTGGTACTGTACGTTGGAAGGTTCGTGCGGCTCGACCGCCTGCACTTCCTCCGGTGCGCGGATCTGCACCGTCGTGGTGATCTGCGTGACCTCGGCCTTGATCGCGGTGAGCATGGCGGCGAACAACTCGAACGCCTCGCGCTTGTATTCCTGCTTCGGCTGTTTCTGCGCGTAGCCACGCAGGTGGATGCCCTGGCGCAACATGTCCAGTGCGGACAGGTGCTCGCGCCAGTGGGTATCGAGGCTCTGCAGCATCACCGCGCGCTCGAACTGGCGCAGCCCTTCGTCGCCGACGAGCGCTTCCTTCTCCGCGTAGACAGCATCGGCGGCCTGGCAAATCTTCTTGCGCAGGCCTTCCTCGTTGAGCGTGGCGTCGTCCTTCAGCCACTGCGCAAGCGGGACATCGAGGGTGAACTGCGCGGCCAGCACCTTCTCCAGACCGGCCACGTCCCACTGCTCCTCCATGCTGCCCGGGACGATGTGCAGGCTGATGGCATCGTTCAGCACGTCGTCGCGCATGGCGCGGATGGTGTCAGCGATGTTCTCACTCGCCAGCAGTTCGTTGCGCTGCTCGTAGATGACGCGGCGCTGGTCGTTGGAGACGTCGTCGTATTCGAGCAGTTGCTTGCGGATGTCGAAGTTGCGTTGCTCGACCTTGCGCTGCGCGTTCTCGATCGCGCGCGTCACCCACGGATGCTCGATCGCCTCGCCCTCGGGCATCTTCAGGCGATTCATGATCGCGGCGACGCGATCGGAGGCGAAGATGCGCAGCAACGGGTCTTCCAGCGAAAGGAAGAAACGGCTGGAACCGGGGTCGCCCTGGCGCCCGGAACGACCGCGCAACTGGTTGTCGACACGCCGCGACTCGTGGCGCTCGGTACCGATGATGTGCAGGCCCCCAGCCGCGAGCACGGCGTCGTGCCGTTCCTGCCAGGCGTTTTTCAGCGCGCCGATGCGCGCATCCTTGTCGGTGTCGCTCAATGACTCGTCGGCGCGGAGGGCGTCGATTTCTTTCTGGATATTGCCGCCCAGCACGATGTCGGTGCCGCGCCCCGCCATGTTGGTGGCGATGGTGATCGCGCCGGGCAGGCCGGCCTGTGCGACGACCTCGGCCTCGCGTGCGTGCTGCTTGGCATTGAGCACGTTGTGCGGCAGGCCGGCCTTTTTCAACTCGGCGGACAGGTGCTCGTTCGCCTCGATCGAGGTGGTGCCGACCAGCACCGGTTGGCCGCGCTCATGGCAGGCGCGAATATCGTTGATCACCGCCTGGTCGCGCTCCTTCGCGGTACGGTACACCTGGTCGTGCTCGTCCTTGCGGACCATCGGCCGGTGGGTGGGGATGACCACCGTTTCCAGACCGTAGATGCTCTGGAATTCGAAGGCCTCGGTGTCGGCGGTGCCGGTCATGCCCGAGAGCTTCTCGTACATGCGGAAGTAGTTCTGGAAGGTGATCGACGCCAGCGTCTGGTTCTCCTTCTGGATCGCCACGCCTTCCTTCGCCTCCACCGCCTGATGCAGGCCCTCGGACCAGCGCCGCCCGCTCATCAGGCGTCCGGTGAACTCGTCGACGATGATGACCTCATCATTCTGCACCACGTAGTGCTGATCCCTGAAGAACAGCGCATGCGCGCGCAGGGCGGCATACACGTGATGCATGAGCATGATGTTGGACGCGTCGTACAGGCTGCCGCCCGGGGCGAGCAGGCCCATTTCGGTGAGGATCTCCTCGATCTTCTCGTGGCCGGCTTCGGAAAGCAGCACCTGGCGCGATTTCTCATCCACCGAGTAGTCGCCTGCGGATTCCTCGTCCTTCTGCCGCGTGAGCCGTGGCGGGACGAGATTCACCTGCTGGTACAGCGCGGTGTTCTCCTCCGACTGGCCGGAGATGATGAGCGGCGTGCGAGCCTCATCGATGAGGATGGAGTCGACCTCGTCGATCACGCAGAAGGCGAGCGGGCGCTGCACCTTCTCGCCCATCTGGTACACCATGTTGTCGCGCAGGTAGTCGAAGCCGTATTCGTTATTGGTGCCGTAGGTGATGTCGGCAGCATACGCGGCCTGCTTGGCGTCGTGTGGCATCTGCGACAGATTCACACCTGTGGTCAGGCCGAGAAAGCCGTACACGCGGCCCATCCATTCGGCGTCGCGGCTGGCCAGATAGTCGTTCACCGTCACCACGTGCACGCCCTTGCCGGCCAGCGCGTTGAGATAAGCGGGCAATGTGGCCATCAGCGTCTTACCCTCGCCGGTGCGCATCTCGGCGATCTTGCCGGCGTGCAGCACCATGCCGCCGACCATCTGCACGTCGTAGTGACGCAGGCCCAGCACGCGCTTCGCCGCCTCGCGTACCGTCGCGAAGGCTTCCGGCAGGAGCTGATCGAGCGTCTCGCCTTTGGCCAGGCGTGCCTTGAATTCGGTCGTCCTGGCGGCCAGTTCGGCATCGGAGAGTTGCTCCAGCGCCGGCTCCAGCGCATTGATCGCCTTGACCTTTTGCAGGTATTGTTTGACCAGCCGGTCGTTGCGGCTGCCGAAGACTTTCTTGAACAGGGATTGCAGCATGGGGAATCCGGAATGCCCGCAGGGCGCGGTAAATCTTTGAATCTTAACATAGCAGGCCGACCGGCCGTGACGCCCGCATGAGTGCCGCCCGTCTCGCCGAGCTGCTCGCTCGCGGGCTGCCGCAAGGGGTCGCGGCGCGCGCGCAGGCGCTGCTGCGCGTGCAGGCTGCGCTCGACCGCGCGCTGCCCGCCGCGCTCGCCGGCCACGTGCGGGTGATGCAGCTGGAGCAGCGCACGCTCGCGCTCGGCTGCGACAGCGGCGCGGTCGCCAGCCGGCTGCGCCACGACAGCGCAACGCTCATCGAAAAGCTGGAGGGGCTGGGCGTTGGCGTCGATCACCTGCGCGTCAGCGTCGACCCCGACCTGCTGGCGCGCTATGCCCCGCCCGTCGACAAGCCCGGCGTGCCGGCCGCCGCGCTGGACAGTCTCGCCCATCTGAACGCCGACATCGAGGACGGCCCGCTGAAGGAGGCGCTTACCCGCCTGCTGCGCCATCATGCCCCGCGCCGCTGATCGCCCGGCCGGACGCATTTTCCTGCTGAGTCACATGCGCGCCTACACCAGTCTGGTGGGGCATCTGCTCGGATCGCACCCGGAGATCGACGGCTATTACGAGATGCATCTGGGCTATGCCTCGCCCGCGGACCTGGAAACCCAGCGGCAGCGCTACTGCGAGCACGATCGCCTGAAGCCGGGCAGCTGTTATCTGTTCGACAAGCTGCTGCACAACGATTACCCCCTCGCCCTCGACTACCTCGACGCAACGCCGCTGGTCGTACTGACATCGCTGCGCCCGCCCGCGCCGACGCTGCGCAGCATCGTCGACCTGTTCGCGCGCAAGCCCGGGCGCGACCCCTATGCCGACCCGGCCGGCGCGGCAGCGTATTACATCGCGCGCCTGCGCACACTCGCCGCGTTCGCCGAACGCCATGCCGGACGCTTTCATTATTTCGATGCGCCACTGGTGCTCGACGACAGCGCGCGCCTGCTCGACACCCTGGGTACGTGGCTGCAACTTGGCTCGCCGCTGGCGCAGCACTACCGGACCTTCGCCCGCACCGGCGAGGCCGGCGCTGGCGATTCCTCGCCCGCCATCGCCAGCGGGCGCATCGTGCGCGCGCCGATCCGCTCCGCACAACCCGCGCTCGATGCCGCCCTGCTGCAGCAGGCGCAGGCGGCCTACGCGGACTGCCGCGCGCGGCTCATCACGCACGCCGCGGCGGCGCTCACCGGCTGATCGCAGGCGGCCCGCCACGGCCGACCACGCGATCCCACACCGCACGCTCGGCACGGTAATGCGTCAGGGCATCGACGATCTGCCGGCGCCGCGCCTCACGGTGCGCAGGCGAACGAATCTTTCGCCAGGCGGGTGCATCATCGCCGAAATTCGCCGCGATATTGCGCAGGAAGCGCGCGAGCGCAGCGAGTGCGGGTGCCTCGCGCCAGGCGGCGGGTGGTGCGGCAAGCCAGCGCTCCAGCCCGGCGCGGCGCGCGTTCACCGCAGCGTGTTTGGCGCTGTACAGATCGAGCAGTTCGTCTTCCACCCGCGCCACCACCGCCGCCACCGCCGGCGCATCGACAAGGGCTGCGAGATCGCGCCGCTTCAGCCATTCGACCACGGAAAACAGCATGACGTCGCCAAAGAACTGACGCTCGAATTCGTCGGCGATGTCGACGCTGGCGTCGTCGCGCTGCGCCACGCCGGGGCGGAACTCGCCGTGCAGCGTGGCGGCGGCGAGGCGGCCGTGCAGCATGGGCAGGTTCGCCGAGGCGAAGCGCGCGCCGATCTCCGCCTGGATCAGGCGTCCCGCGGTGGGGCCCGACATGCGCAGGCGCAGGTGGCCGAAGGGGATGATGTAGCGCAGTCCGGTGAAATCGACGATGTAGTTGCCCGGATACACGGTGCGTGCGGGCGTGTGCGCGAGGAAGGAGCCGCTGTACTGGAACAGGGTGCGGCGCGTCGGATGCTCGCCGAAGAAGAATGCACCGAGGCGCGCCGCGAAGTGGTCGAAGCACGCGGCGTGGTCATGCGGCCCCTGCAGCGGGCAGCGATATTCGCAAGGCGTCGCGGCGCCATCGAAGCCGAACAGTGCGGCGAGGTCGTGATACACCGCATCACCCGCCGGCGGTGCACTGGCCGCGTGGAAGCTGCACGCGGCGTGCGGGTCGCATGTGCCGATGCGCTCGACGAAAGCTGCCAGGTCATCGAGAAAATTCGCCGCCATCACCGCCGGCGACACCGGCGGGTCGCCGACCAGTTTGCCGGTCAGGACGTTCACCTCGCCGCTCGTGAAAATGCGGTCGATATAGTGGAAATAATTGAGCGCGGCGAATGCCTGCTCGCCCGTTGCCGTCTGGCGGTTGACCAGGAAGGACTGGTCGCTGTCGACGAGATAGTAGAGCGTCGACTCGGGCTCGCGCGCGACCTGCAGCATCTTCAGGTAGCACAGGTTGCGGTTCGCCGCCTGACCCTTGCGGTGAAAGCGCTCCGCCGGCTGAGTGGTGAGCAGGCGTCCCAGCGCCACGCGTTCGGCCGCGGGAATCGATTGCAATAGCGCGTACTGTTCCGGCAGGTCGAAATGCACGACATCGAGCCCCTGCTCGCGGTAGGTGGCGACCAGCGCGCGATGTGCCGCGACCGCCGCGGGCGTGCCGCTGTCCTCGGCAACCACCACGGTGAACGCCTCCCAGCGCCCGTCGGCGTTCTGCCCGCCATAGCCGTACAGACGGCACTGCTGGAGGATGCTCTCCAGGCAGTTCTGCAGGTGCGCCGGGCGGTCGGCGACCGGAATGCCCAGCACGAAGCGGCGCAGTTTGCGTCCGCCGTGTGTGGCGATGAGCGCCTGCTGTTCGCGGGACAGTGCCTGACAGGTGGCGAGCCAACAGGCGAAGCCGGCATCGTCCGCCGCCCACATGCGCGCCTCGATCTGGGGATAGAGCGCATCGTAGACGGCGAGCAGCGCGGAGTCATCGACAGGCCCGCCGGCGAATCCGGGATGCGAGTCGAGAAGGGCACGCAGAACGGGCGTGTCGAAGCAAGGCATGAAAAGCGCGGGAAGGCGAAAGACGAGAGCGAATGCTAGCCGAGAATCCGCGCCATGCGTCCGTCATCCCCCGCCGCGACGGCAAATCCGACTTGAACGGTCAGGTTTTTGGACTAAGTTTAAATTTCTTCAGCCCATTCGGAGGTATGCCATGTCCGAGCAAATCCAGATCAGTGTCGACCGCGATGTCTACGAACGCCTGCTGCTGCTGATGGTGCCGCCCATCAGCGACGCCAACGCCGTGATCCGTTCGCTCCTGCATCATGACGGCCGCACCAGCGACGCGGCCAGGATGACCGCGAACGCGGGGCGCCACTTCACCTACGCGGAGGAGCTCGAACGCGCGCGCATGGGAATTTACGAAGGCGGCGGCAACACCTGAGCCCGCCGCGCGGCACCCCGAAGGGTGGCGCGCAACACGGTCAGACCTTGCCGTTGCGGCGCACCGCCATCCAGCCGACCAGGCCGAGCCCCGCGGCGAACAGCAGGTAGGCCTGCGGTTCCGGAACCGGCGTGGTGACGATGGCGAGCCCGGTGAACTTCTTCTCGATGAAGGCCGCGTCACCCAGCATCAGGCTGCGCGCGAGCAGGATGTTTTCGATGGTGACATTGACGTGGCTGATCGCGCCGTCCGCCCCGCCCCATCCGCTCGCGGGCAGTGTCAGGCTGGCCGACGCATCCCAGTTGGTGGTTGCGAATGCGCCGAAGCTCGTCACCGCAGTCAGCGGCTGGCTGGCCGCGATGCTGGCGGTCAGCGCGGGCGCCAGCGGCGTCTCCAGGTCGAATACGCGCACCTGTCCGCCCACGGCCACCGCACTGCTGGAACCGAGGTTGTAATAATCGCCTGCCTCGTCGAGCGTGACCCCGGCGATCATGTATCCCGGATTGGCGCTGACCTGGACGTTGAAAGTCTGGCTCGCCGACACGATCCCGGCACTGTTGAACGCCTGCGCCTTGAAGTTCGTCGGCGTAAAGACCAGCGCATCGCCGACGACGCCGGGGGCGCCGAACAATCCGGCGAGCGCGTCGTCGAACGTGAAGCTGACGGTGGTGCCACTCACCGTGACCGGAACGGCTGCCGCGGCGCCGCCCCACGATGCCGCCGCCAGGCCGAGCGCGACGGCCCCGGCGGACTTGGCGATATTCTGAAACATGGTCTCTACTCCTGCACTTTGAAGTCAAAAAACATCCGCGCCCTGCCGCGCTCCGCGCACGGGTCGGCGCTTGGTATCGGTATCGGATGCGCTGCGGCCTCTCGTTTATGTCACCGACAAGAAGGCCGCGCGGAATTATGCAACAGGCATGCCGATTTGGTGCATGCGTTGACAAGCTAATGATTATTTGACGATTTTTTCTTGGGCGCGATCCACAATGGAGAAGATTTCCATCAAGACCTCGACTCAGTGTAAAGAAATCCGACAGAATTCTGCGGTGCGCGGCGTCATGAAGTCGCGGTCGGAGTGAATGGCCCCCAGCGCTTCCTCAAGCGGTGCTGCAGCTGGGCATCCGCCGGTCGCTGGCGTCGAGCCAGTCCACACAGGATTCCGCCGGCATGGGGCAGGCGATGAAATAACCCTGTGCCATGCCGCAGCCGAGCGACTGCAGGCGCGCGTAGGTCTGTGCATCCTCGACGCCCTCGGCCACCACGTCGAGTGCGCGATGGCGAGCGAGCTCGACGACGGCGCGGATGATCGCGGCGTCACCGGTATCGGAGGCGACATCGCGGACGAACGAGCGGTCCACCTTGATCTCGGTCACCGGCAGGCGCTTCACGTAGGCGAGCGACGAATGGCCGGTGCCGAAATCGTCGATCGACAACCCGACACCGTGCGCGCGCAGCTGCTCGAGCACCTCGATCGTGCGCTCGGGATCGGCCATCACCGCGGACTCGGTCAGCTCCAGCACCAGTGCGGCAGGGTCGAATTGCCAGCGCGCCAGCACCTGTTTCACCTCTTCGCACAGATCGCCGTCGTGCAGGTTGACCGCGGACAGGTTGACCGCAACGCCGATATCGTGGCCGCGCTTGCGAAAACCGGTGCAGTCCTGCACCGCGCGATCGAGCACCCAGGCCGTGAGGGCGCGAATCTGCCCGGTCTGCTCGGCGAGCGGAATGAATTCGTCCGGCGGCACCGTGCCGAGTTCGGGATGACGCCAGCGCACCAGCGCTTCGGTGCCGCACACCCTGCCACTGCGCAGATCGATCTTCGGCTGGTAATGCAGAACCAGCTGGCCGCCGCCGATGGCCTCGCGCAGGTCGCGTTCGAGTGTGAGCCGGCGCAGGCTGTTGGCGTCGAAACCCGCATCGTAGACGACATGCCCGGCCCGCGTCTGCTTGGCCTTGTACATGGCGACGTCGGCGCGCCGCATCAGGTCGTTGACGCTGGTGCCGTGCTGCGGATGCAGCACGATGCCAATGCTCGCGCCGACGCGCAGCTGATGGCCACCCACGGCAAACGGCGTTTCCATCGCCTGTCCGAGACGGCGGGCGACCCCCGTCGCGGCCGCGCTGTCGGCGACGGTGGGCAGGAGCACGGCGAATTCGTCACCGCCCAGACGCACGATCAGGTCGGCCTCGCGACCCGCCACACCGGGGCCCGCGGGCGTCTCGCCGCGCAGTGCGCCCTGCAGGCGCGTGGCGACGGCCTTCAGCAGCAGGTCGCCAACCGAATGGCCGAGCGTCTCGTTGACGAACTTGAAGCGGTCGATGTCCATCAGCAGCACCGCAAAGGGCGAGGAGCCCTCGCGCGACGGCCGCAGCTGGGCATACAGGCGCTCCTGCAGCCGGTTGCGGTTGGGCAGTCCGGTGAGCGGATCGGTGAACGCCATGGTTTCCAGCGTGCCGTAAAGCTCGCCGAGTTCGTCGTTCATGTCGTTGAAACTGCGCGCCAGCGCGCGGATCTCGCTGCTGCCACCGACGTGAAGGGGCTGGCCCAGCAGGGCACGGTTCGTGCCGATCTGCTGTAGGCGGTCGGTCAGCACGCGCAGCGGCTGCAGGGTGGTGCGGCGCAGCACCCACAGCACCAGCCCGACGGCGGCGAGCGTCACCGCCGCTCCGGCCGCCATCACCATGAAACGCACACGCGGCAGGTAGCCCATGAGGGCCTGCACGTTCTCGACCGCCGCGACGGACACCAGCGGCCGGCCGTCGATGCCATCGAGCACGTGTTGCGCAGCGATGGTGCCGGCCGACGCCGGGTCGGCCGACCAGCCCTGTGAGCGGTAAAGGGTGGCGCCGGCAACCGTCCGGATCGCGACCGGCATGCCGAGCATGCGTTCCATCTCCGCCAGATTGTGTACCGGGTCGGTGACGACGACGACGTAGCCCTTCAGGCGCAGCCCGCCGATCGGATGGATCACCGCAAAATAGGGCTGGCGCGCGTGTTCGCACAACCCGGACAGCAGCTTCATCCGGTCCGGACCGCTGCGCGCGCGAGCGCGCTGGAGCAACGGCACGCAGGCGTCGCCCGTATCCGGCGCCCGGGTATCGCGGCGCCGCGCGACCGGTGCGAACTCGGGGCCGTAGACCGCCAGTTCCTTCAGCTTGAGCATGCCGGTGGTCACGTAGTAATCGTGGAACTGGTCGTCCATGATGCGCGCGAGCGCCATCGTGTCGCGTGCCTGGAACGCCTGCTGGAAGGCCGTCCCCGACTGCAGCGATGCCGCGAGGTCGCCCGCGCGATGCGCAAGATCAGCCAGAAGGTCCTCGGCCTTGAGATGGATCAGCCGCTCCATCGCCTGGCGCTGGTTGGCGTAAGCGTGGCTGCGATGCACTTCGCCACTGACCCAGGCCTGCGCGAGGGCGAGCACGCCCATGAAGCCGACGATGAGGCCGAAAATGCTGCGAAGGGACAGGGCTGGCGTGCGCATGGGGGAAGTTCAGTGCTTCACGTAGGGATAGCCTTTCTCCCGCCACTCCTCGAAACCGCCACGAAACCAGTACAGCTTGCGGTAGCCGCACTGCTGCGCGAGGATGATCGCCTTGGCGCTGCGGCCGCATTTGACGCCGTTGCAGTAGAACAGCGCCGGGGTGTCCTTCTTCGGGATGACCCGGGCGAGCGCCGGACAATCGGTGTGGATGTCGGGCAGGCTGACGGAACCCTCGATATACCCCTGGGCACGTCCCGAGGAAGGCCCGTCGGCGAGGCGGGAATCGACGATCACCAGCCCGGGAGTCGACTCGAACAGGCGGAAGACGTCCTCCGCCGACACCTTGCTCGCCCCCTCGATGTCCTGCGGCGACCCGGCATGCGCACACGGCAGGCTGCACGCCAGCAGCGCGGCCGATATCCAGGTCGTCAAGCGGCGGGAGAGTGCGGCGGCGCGGATCATGTGGCGCTCCTTGCTGGCGTCTTGCGTTGCGGGATGCCCTGCGGCGCACGGAACGTCCACGCAGCCGACGCCTCCCGGCGGGGCGCCGGTGGCGGTCCGTGTACGTAATTTCGGCAGAAAATGCGCCGGCTTTAGCCGCCGCGGCGCCACGGCGGGGCGCTCACCCCGTGCCGGTCGTCCACGCCTTGGGCTCGGCTGCCGCGGCGGGCAGGCTGACGACGTTGCGCCCCCCCTCCTTGGCACGGTAACACGCCGCGTCCGCCGCTTTCAGCGCGGCGGCGGCATCCATGCCGACCTCGAGGGCGATCAGGCCGATGCTGGCACCGATGGTGAACACCTGTCCCTCCCACTCGAAGGGGTAGCGGGCGATGTCGTCGCGCAGGGCGTCGGCAAGCGGGCGGGCGTTGTCGACGTCGCAGTGGGTCAGGGCAATGAGAAACTCGTCGCCGCCCAGACGCGCCAGCAGGTCGCCACTGCGTACGTGGCGGGCGAACACCTCCGCCAATTGCCGCAGCAGTTCGTCGCCCGCCATGTGGCCGCAACGGTCGTTGACGGTCTTGAAGCGGTCGAGATCGACATAGAGCAGTACGTGCCGGGCGCCTTGTGCCTGCACTTCCTGCACCAGCAGCTTGAGGCGGCGCAGCGCCTCGCGCCGGTTGGCAAGACCGGTGAGCGAATCGTGACTCGCCGCCCACGAGAGCTGCTCGGCCGCCGCCAGTGCCGCCTGGCTCTGCCGCGACAGCGCGGTCTCCGTCGCACGCGAGCGGCGCGCCACCACCCAGGCGACGGCGAGGCCGATGGCGAAGGCGAGGCCGGCGAGCGTGATCATGGTGGCCGCCGCACGGCGGTACGCGCGGTCGGCCGCTGCCAGCGCGGCACGCGCCGCCTCGCGATGCGCCTTGCCCAGGGTATCGAACATCTCGAACAGGGCGCCATCAAGCGGGCGGACCTCGTGCAGCAGGCGCGCCCGCGCCGCCGCGCCCTGGCCCGCCAGGGCGAGTTCGAGCACCGCCTCGTGCGCACGCTGATCCACCCGGATGTGCGCGCCGATGCGCGCCCAGATCGCCTGCTCCGCCGGGCTCATGCCGGCTTCGAGCAGGCGGTCGCGCGCCGCGATGAAGGTCGATGCCTGTCGCATGTAGTGCACGTATTCCGCGTCGCGTTCGAACGGGTCGTCCAGCATGGCCATCATTCCGAGGCTGGCGAAGCGTTCGCGCGACACACGGCTCATCACGTATACGCTCTCGGTTTTCAGGCTGCTTTCGGCGACGAGGTCCGCCATGCGTGCCTTCAGCGCAGCCATGTGGATGAGCCCGAGCGCCGCGAGCGCCGCCAGCAGCACCAGCACCACGGCGAAGCCGGCGACGATGATGCGCTGGGTACCGGGCGCCGGCGCGGGGGGCGGCAGCGTCGTCTCGTCGCTCATCGCAGCACCACGCGCTCGACGACGTAGAGCAGGGCACCCACCAGCCCGGCCACCAGGGCGAAGCGCAGCACCCGCCCCAGGCGCACGAGGTGGAGCCGGTTGCCGGTGAAAAACCACGCCAGGCCGAGCGCCACCACCACGATCAGCAGCGCGACGATCAGCAGGCGGACGACGATCATGCCGCCAGCGGGTGCAGGTGCAGGAAGGCGGCGGGAACGTCCTCGTCGCGCGTGAAACTGACAAACTCCCACGCGTCCCGCTGTTGCAGCAGTTCGCGCAGCAGCGCGTTGTTGAGGGCGTGCCCGGATTTGTACGCCTCGAACGCGCCGATGACGGGGTGGCCCAGCAGGTACAGGTCACCGATCGCGTCGAGCACCTTGTGTTTGACGAACTCGTCGTCGTAGCGCAGGCCGTCCTGGTTGAGCACGCGGTACTCGTCCATGACGATGGCGTTGTCGAGCGAGCCGCCAAGCGCCAGGCCGCTGTTGCGCAGGGCCTCGACCTCGTGCATAAAGCCGAAGGTGCGCGCGCGTGCCACCTCCCGCGTGTAGGCGGTGTCGGCGAAGTCGATGCTGACGGTCCTGCCGCTCCGGTCGAACACCGGATGCCTGAAGTCGATGGTGAATTCGACCTTGAAGCCGTTGTGCGGCACGAAGCGCGCCCACTTGTCGCCGTCCCGCACCTCGACCGGCCGCGTGACGCGGACATAGCGCTTGACAGCGTCCTGCTCGACGATGCCGGCGGATTGCAGGAGGAAGACGAACGGCGCCGAGGAACCGTCCATGATGGGGATTTCCGGCCCGGTGAGGTCGACGAGCACATTGTCGATGCCAAGACCCGCGAGGGCCGACATGAGGTGCTCGACGGTCGCCACCTTGGCCGGGCCGGATTCGAGCATGGAGCACAGCCGGGTGTCAGTGACGAGATAGGGATCGGCCTTGAGTTCGGCAGGCGGGTCGAGATCCATGCGCCGGAATACGACGCCGGCGTCGGGTCCGGCCGGACGCAGCGTCATCTCGACCTTGACGCCGGAATGCAGGCCGACCCCGGTCGCCTTGACCGGGGTCTTCAGGGTGCGTTGTCTGATCATTTCGACATTTTAGCCGCTCCCACGGCCGACGCCGAGCGGGAAATCGGGGCCGACCACCACCCGGACCGGCCGGTCGCCCCTTCAGTCGGCCTGCTTGCGCAGGAAGGCCGGGATGTCCAGGGTGTCGATGCCGGAATCCGCCATCGCCTGCACCGTACGGCTGCGGCGGTTGGTCGTCATCACGCTCGGCACGTCGTCCGCGTCTTCCATCGCGATCGGCTGGCCGTAGGTGGCCTCGCGCACGATCTGCATCGGCTTCGGCTGCTGGCGCGCGACGGGATTGCCCAGGCCGGTGGCGACCATGGTGACGCGCAGGCTGTCCTCCATCGTGTCGTCGAGCACCTGGCCGACGATGACGGTGGCTTCCTCGGCGGTAAAGCCCTTGATCGTGTTCATCACCTCGTGAATCTCGCGCATCTTCACCGAGGATGCGGCGGTGATGTTCACCAGCACGCCACGCGCACCGGCGAGGTTGACGTCTTCCAGCAGCGGGCTCGCCACGGCCTGCTCGGCGGCGATGCGCGCACGGTTCTCGCCGCTGGCCTGCGCCGATCCCATCATCGCCATGCCCATTTCGCTCATCACGGTGCGCACATCGGCGAAATCGACGTTGACGAGACCGGGGCAGTTGATGACCTCGGCGATGCCGCCGACCGCGCCGTGCAGCACGTTGTTCGCGGCCTTGAAGGCGTCGAGCATGGAAACGTCCTCACCGAGAACCTGCATGAGTTTTTCGTTGGGAATGATGATGAGCGAGTCGACGTGGCGGGACAGTGCCTCGATGCCCGCATTCGCGGCACGCACGCGCTTGCCCTCGAACATGAACGGCTTGGTCACCACGGCGACGGTCAGAATGCCGAGTTCCTTGGCAACCTCGGCGACCACCGGAGCGGCGCCGGTACCGGTACCGCCGCCCATGCCGGCGGTGATGAACAGCATGTCGGCACCGTCGATCATCTCGGCGATGCGCTCGCGGTCTTCCAGCGCGGCCTCGCGCCCGACCTCGGGATTGGCGCCGGCCCCCAGTCCCTTGGTGACGTTGTTGCCCAGTTGCAGCTGGGTCTTCGCCTGGTTGCGCTTCAACGCCTGCGCATCGGTGTTGATGGCGATGAACTCCACGCCCGTCAGCCCCGAATCGATCATGTGATCGACGGCATTGCCGCCGCAGCCGCCCACGCCAATCACCTTGATCACCGCATCCTGGGTATCCACATCCATCAGTTCGAACATCGTGCTCTCCTCTTGTTGCCCAATCAAAAAACCGCTCTCCAAAATCTTTGACGTGTTTGCCGTGCCGGCACGACCGTCAAAACCCGTTTCGACGCCGCGGACACGGCGTCAGAAATTCCCCTTGAACCAGCTCTTCATGCGCTCGAAAATGTCCTTCAGGCTGGTGCCCGACAGCTTCGGCGCGTCGCGTCCACGCGCTTCCAGACCCGCCAGCAGCAAGCCCATGCAGGTGGCGTAGCGCGGGTTGCGCATCACGTCGGCCAGCCCGCCTTCATAGCGCGGCCAGCCCAGTCGCACCGGCATGTGGAACACTTCCTCGCCCAGCTCGACCATGCCCTGCATCCCCGCGGACCCCCCGGTGATGACGATGCCGGACGACAGCAATTCCTCGAAGCCGGAGCGGCGCAGTTCGGCCTGCACCAGCGAATACAACTCCTCCATGCGCGGCTCGATGAACTCGGCCAGCGTCTGTCGGGACAGCGTCCGGGGCGGGCGATCGCCGATGCCGGGCACTTCGATCATGTCGCGCGCATCGGCCAATTGACGCAATGCGCAGCCGTACTGGATCTTGATGTCCTCGGCTTCCTTCGGCGGCGTGCGCAGCGCCACCGCGATGTCGTTGTTGACCTGGTCGCCGGCGACCGGAATGACCGCGGTGTGGCGGATCGCGCCACCGGTGAACACGGCGATGTCGGTGGTGCCGCCGCCGATGTCGACCAGGCACACACCGAGTTCCTTCTCGTCCTCGGTGAGCACCGCCATCGCGCTGGCGAGCGGCTGCAGCACCAGGTCGCTGACTTCGAGACCGCAGCGGCGCACGCACTTGATGATGTTCTGTGCCGCCGATACCGCACCGGTGACGATGTGCACCTTCACTTCCAGGCGCACCGCGCTCATGCCGAGCGGGTCGCGCACGTCCTCCTGGCCGTCGACGATGAATTCCTGCGGAATGGTGTGCAGGATCTGCTGGTCGGTCGGGATGTTCACCGCGCGCGCGGTGTCCACCACGCGGTCGACGTCCATCTGGGAGATTTCCTTGTCCTTGATGGCGAACATGCCGTGCGAGTTGAAGCTCTTGATGTGGCTGCCGGCGATGCCGGTATACACCTCGCGGATCTTGCAGTCGGCCATCAGCTCGGCCTCTTCCAGCGCGCGCTGGATGGCGGTGACCGTGGCCTCGATGTTGACCACCACGCCGCGGCGCAGGCCGCGCGACGGATGCGTGCCCATGCCGACGATTTCCAGCACCCCCTCCTCGTTGATCTCGGCGACGATGCAGACGATCTTGGAGGTGCCGATGTCCAGGCCGACGACGAGGTTCTTGGGATCTCTTGGCTTGCTCATGTTGCGTTGCACTCAGGTTGGTCTCGTTTTTTCACGCGGCGCGGGCGCGAATGCCGCCGGGGCGCGTCCATCGGGCATGCGCAGGGCGAAACCGTCCGGGTAGCGCAGGTCCACCGTGGCCGGCAGCACCGGCACGGCGGCGCCGCCGGCCGCCGCGGGCGCACCGAACAGGCGTGGATACAGGGCGACGAAGCGCGCCAGCCGCGCATCGGTCTCGGCACGACCGAGCGCCAGCTGCGTGCCATTGTCGAGACGCATGCGCCAGGCGCGACGTGGCGACAGGCGCAACTCGTCGATGCGTACACCGAGCGGCGCCAGCGCGGCCTGATGGCGCCGGTAGGCATCGACCACTTCCGCGACCGCATCCTCCGGGCCGGCCAGGCGCGGCAGTTTGCCCGCCGCCGCGGCGACGAACACCTCGCCGGCATCGCTCACCAGCGCGTCGTCGTTCCAGCGCGCCAGCGGTACATGCTCGACGAGCGACACGTCCAGCGTATCGGGCCAGCGCCGTGCCACCCGCGCTTCACGCACCCAGGGCAGTTTTTCCAGGCTCGCGCGCACGCGCTCGAGGTCGACGGTAAAGAAGGTGCCGCTGATCTGGCGCTCGGCAACCAGCCGGATCTGCGCCTCGGTCACGTGTGCGACCGGCGTCTTGACCTCCAGCGTGGTCAAGGCGAACCAGGGCTGCGCCGCGGCCCAGGCAAGCACACCGTAGGCGAGGAGCGCCAACGCCCCCCAGGTCAGCGCGCGGGCGACCTGGCACAGCGGATGGGCGTCGAGTTCGGCACTCGTCACAGGGTTTGCTCCAGGATCTTCAGGCACAGGGCATCGAAGTCGATGCCCGCCGTGCGCGCGGCCATCGGCACCAGGCTGTGGTCGGTCATGCCGGGCGAGGTGTTGGCCTCCAGCAGCCAGGGGTTGCCGTCGTGGTCGGCCATGATGTCGACACGCCCCCAGCCACGGCCGTCGAGCAGGCGGAAGGCATCGAGCGCCAGGCGGTGCAAGGCCATTTCCTGCGCATCGGTGAGGCCCGCCGGGCAGTGGTAGACGGTGTCGTCGCGGATGTACTTGGCCTCGAAATCGTAAAATGCCTTGTCCTGCGCCGGCTCCAGACGGATCAGCGGCAGCGCGGTGTCGCCGAGGATGCCGACGGTGTACTCGGCGCCGTCGATGAATTTCTCTGCCAGCACCAGACTGTCGTGCTCGGCCGCGGTCGCATACGCGGCCTGCAACGTACCGGGGGCGACCACCTTGGTCATGCCGATGCTGGAGCCCTCGCGCGCCGGCTTGACGAAGATCGGCAGGCCGAGCTGTGCCTCCACGGCGGCGAAGTCGCTGTCCGCGGTGAGGATCGCCCAGTCGGCGGTGGGCAGACCGGCCGCGCGCCACAGGAGCTTGGTGCGCCACTTGTCCATGCCGATGGCCGAGGCCATCACGCCGCTGCCGGTGTAGGGCAGGTGCAGCAGTTCGAGCGCGCCCTGCATGCAGCCATCCTCGCCATGGCGTCCGTGCAGCGCGATGAACACGCGGTCGAACTCGTCCGCCATGAGATCGCCCAGGCTGCGCGTCGCGGGATCGAAGGCATGCGCGTCCACGCCCTGCCGGCGAAGCGCGGCGAGCACCGCATTGCCGCTGTTGAGCGACACGGAGCGCTCGGCCGACGTGCCGCCCAGCATCACCGCCACTTTGCCGAAACGCTTCATTGCCTTTCTCCGATGATGCGGACTTCGCGGATCAGCCGCACGTTGGTGCGCGCCGCCACGGTCTCTTCCACGTGTTCGATGAGGTGCTCGATATCGCTCGCCGTCGCCTGACCGAGGTTGACGATGAAATTGGCGTGTTTTTCCGACACCTGGGCATCGCCGATGCGATAGCCCTTCAGGCCGCACGACTCGATCAGGCGCGCCGCGTAATCACCCGGCGGGTTGCGAAACACCGAGCCCGCGTTGGGCAGTTGCAGCGGCTGCGCTTCGATGCGCCTTTGCAGCAGCTCCTTGATGCGCGCCCGCGCGGCGGCGCCGTCGCCGCGTTCGAGACGGAACCAGCCGCCGATGAACCATTCCTCGTGCATCTGGCGCAGAGCGACGTGGCGATAGCCGATCACGTATTCATCGGGGCGGCGCTCGTTGAGGCGCCCCTGGCGGTCGAGTGTGCGCACCTGCACCAGCCTGTCCCAGGTTTCGCTGCCGTGGCAGCCGGCGTTCATGGCGATCGCGCCGCCAACGGTGCCGGGAATGCCCGCCCAGAATTCGCCGCCGACGAGCGCGTGGTTGGCCGCAAAGCGCGCGAGCTTGGCCGAGGCCACGCCGGCCTCGGCATACACGAGTGCACTGTCGACGCCGCCCGGCGCCGGCGGCAGCCCCTGCGTGCGGCTCTCGATCGCCAGGCGGGTAAGCACGCCATGCAGCAGAATCACCACGCCGCGCACGCCACCGTCGCGCACCAGCAGATTGCTGCCCAGGCCGATCATGTGGATCGCCTCGTGCGCCGGCACCGCGCGCACCAGCCAGGTCAGGTCCTCCAGGTCGGTCGGAATGTACACGCGCTGGGCGACGCCGCCGGCGCGCCAGGACAGGTGCTTCCTCATCGGCTCGTTGTAGAGAAAGCGGCCGCGCAGCACCGACGGCGTGCCGCCGCCGACGTCGGCTTCGCTCATGCGATAGTCATGGCGCATGTCGCCCTCCCAGTGCGGGGGCCACCTGGCCGATGCTGCCGGCGCCCATCACCAGCACGACGTCGTCCGCGCGCGCGAGGTCCCGGATCGTGGCCGGCAGGTCGGCCACCTGCTCGACGAACACCGGCTCGACCTTGCCCGCCACGCGCACCGCACGCGCCAGTGCGCGGCCGTCGGCAGCGACGATGGGGGCCTCGCCCGCGGGGTAGACCTCGGTCAGCACGAGAACGTCCGTCTCCGACAGAACCCTGACGAAATCCTCGAAGCAATCACGCGTGCGTGTGTAGCGGTGCGGCTGGAACACCAGCACCAGTCGCCGCCCCGGAAAGGCGCCGCGCGCGGCGGCGAGCGTGGCCGCCATTTCCACCGGGTGGTGACCGTAGTCGTCGACGAGGACGTAGGTGCCACCGTCCCGCGCGGCCTGCTCGCCGTAGCGCTGGAAGCGCCGGCCGACGCCGTGAAACTCGGCGAGCGCCCTGACGATGGCGGCGTCGTCGGCGCCGACCTCGGTCGCCACGGCAATCGCCGCCAGTGCATTCAGCACGTTGTGCATGCCCGGATGATTCAGCACCACATCGAGGTCGGCCATGCCTTCGCGCACGACCGTGAAACGCATCCGCCCGGCATCGAAGCGGGCATTCACCGCACGCACCTGCGCTGCGGCATCGAGGCCGTAGGTGGTGATCGGCTTGCTGATGCGCGGCAGGATTTCCCTGACATGCGGATCGTCGAGACAGAGCACGGCCATCCCGTAGAACGGTAGACGCTGGCAGAAGTCGACGAAGGCCTGTTTCAGGCGCTCGAAGTCGTGCCCGTAGGTATCCATATGATCGGCATCGATGTTGGTCACGATCGCGATCACCGGTGTGAGGTAGAGAAAGGAGGCGTCGGACTCGTCGGCCTCGGCGACCAGGAAATCGCCCTGCCCGAGTCGGGCGTTGGTACCGGCCGCAGTGAGCTTGCCGCCGATGACGTAGGTCGGATCCATGCCGGCCTCGCCGAGAATGCTCGCCACCAGGCTGGTGGTGGTGGTCTTGCCGTGCGTTCCGGCCACGGCGATGCCCTGGCGCAGCCGCATCAATTCGGCGAGCATCAGCGCACGCGGCACGATGGGAATCTTCTTCTCGCGCGCGGCGACGACTTCCGGATTGTCGTCCTGCACCGCGGTCGACGTCACCACCGCATCCGCACCGGCAGTATTCTCCGCCGCGTGACCGCGATGGATACGCGCACCAAGCTGCGCGAGCCGCTGCGTCACCGCATTGTCAGCGAGGTCGGAGCCCGACACCGCATAGCCGAGATTGAGCAGCACCTCGGCGATACCACTCATGCCGACGCCGCCGATGCCGACAAAATGAATATGCTTGACCGCGTGCTTCATCGGCTGTCGCTCCTTCCCCGGCGCCCGAGAGTCGGCATCCGGCGCCGCTCGCGGCCGGTCGCATCCCACAAGCGGGAACCCTGCTCCCTGCTCGCGTCGACCATGCCAACAAAGTGGATGTGCTTGACCGCGTGCTTCATGATTCGCGCCTCCGGCGCGAGGGGTCAGGATTCAGGAACCAGGGGTCAGGGGTGGTGGTTGGAAGGCAGCGTTCTGGCGCCGCGCCCATGCGTCGGAGAACATCCGATAGACCAAGAACTGTCGTCGTCATGCAGTGCTCCCTGACCCCTGACTCCCGATCCCCGACCCCTTGCCAGCCAGTTCTTCGCACACATCGGCGACGCGCGCAGTCGCGTCCGGCCTGGCCAGTGCACGCGCCTTGTCCGACATGGTCGCCAGCGTTGCACGGTCCAGTCCGCCGATGAGCGTGGCAAGCTTCTCCGGCGTGAGGTCGCGCTGCTGCATCAGCCAGGCGGCGCCGGCGTCGGCGAGAAACGCGGCGTTGCCGGTCTGGTGGTCGTCCACCGCGAAAGGGAAGGGCACCAGCACCGCGGGCACGCCGGCGCAGGCGAGTTCGGCCACCGTCATGGCGCCGGCACGGCAGATGGCGACGTCGCACGCGCGATATTCCGCGGCCATGTCCTCGATGTAATCGCGCACGTCGGCTGCGACACCCGCGGCAGCGTAGTTCGCACGCAGGATGTCGAGGTGCTGGCGGCCGGACTGGTGTACCACCTGCGGGCGCTTGTCCGCGGGCAACAGAGCCAGCGCCCTGGGTACCAGCTCGTTCAGCGCGGAGGCACCGAGGCTGCCGCCCACCACGAGCAGGCGCAACGGGCCGCCGTGCGCAGTCGGTGCAGCGGCGGCGAGTGCCGCGATGCCCTCACGTACCGGATTGCCCACCCATTCCGCGGCGACGCGGCGGCACGGGAGGGGCTTGTCCTGCGCATGCGTGAACACTCCAGGGAAGGCCGTCAGTACGCGATCGGCCAGGCAGGCCAGCACGCGGTTGGTGAGCCCGCCGACGGAATTCTGTTCATGGATCACCAGCGGCCGACGCAGCAGGCTTGCCATCATGCCGCCGGGAAAGGCCGTGTAGCCGCCCATCCCCAGCACGACATCGGGCCGGCGCCCGAGGATGGCGGCGAGGCTCTGCCAGAAGGCGACCAGCAGCATGGCCGGCAACAGCAGCTTCGTCACCAGGCCCTTGCCGCGCACGCCACCCATCGCCACCCATACCATGTCGATGCCGGCGGCCGGGACCACCCGCGCTTCCAGCCCGGCGCGCGTGCCGAGCCAGAACACATCCCAGCCGCGCGCACGCAATGCGTCGGCCACCGCCAGCGCCGGGTACACGTGCCCACCCGTGCCGCCGGCCATGACCATGAGGGTGCGGTTCGCGGCGGCCATCAGAAAGTTTTCCCCCGCATCGTCGAATCGCCTTGGGCGCGCGCAGCGCACGTTTGCTCCCTCGCCCGCTTGCGGGACTGCGGAAGGGTCGCTGCGGAGCAGCGGGGCACCCACCGGCGTACCCCTCGCGGGTGTAGGGTTGGGGAGAGGGAGATGATGCGGACAAAGTGAATCATCAGAAGGTTTTCCCCCGCATCGTCGAATCGCTGTGGGCGCGCGCAGCGCACGTTTGCTCCCTCGCCCGCTTGCGGGAGAGGGTTGGGGAGAGGGAGATGATGCGGACAAAGTGAATCATCAGAAGGTTTTCCCCCGCATCATCTGCCGTTGCTCCCAGTCGATGCGCAGCAGCACCGCGACCGCGAGGCAGTTCGCCACGATGCCGGAGCCCCCGAACGACAGGAACGGCAGGGTGAGGCCCTTGGTCGGCAGCAGGCCAACGTTCACGCCCATGTTGATGAGTGCCTGCACACCGAGCCAGATGCCGATGCCCTGCGCCACCAGCGCACAGAAATGACGTTCGAGGCGGGCGGCGCGATGGCCGATGAGGAAGGCCTTGACGATGAGCCAGGCGAACAGGCCGATCACCACCACGACACCGGCGAAGCCGAATTCCTCGGCGATCACCGCGAGGAGGAAATCGGTATGCGCTTCCGGCAGGTAGAACAGCTTCTCGACGCTGCCTCCCAGCCCCAGTCCCAGCCACTCGCCGCGGCCGAAGGCGATCAGCGCATGCGAAAGCTGATAACCACTGCCGTAGGGATCCTTGAACGGATCCATGAAATTGAGCAGGCGCTCCCGGCGGTAATCGGACGACAGGATCAGCGCAGCGAATCCGAACAGCAGGACGACGACCAGGCCGGCAAACACCTTCCAGTTCAGTCCGCCAAGAAAAAGAATGCCCATGGCGATACCGACGATGACCACGAAGGCGCCAAAATCGGGTTCGCTCAGCAGCAGCACGCCAGTCGCCATCATCACCGCTGCCATCGGCAGGAAGCCCTTCTTCAGGTCGTGCATGAAGGCCGCCTTGCGCGTGGTGTAGTCGGCCGCATACAGCACGGCGAGGAATTTCATGAGTTCGGAGGGTTGCAGGTTGGCAAAACCGAGTGGAATCCAGCGCCGGCTGCCGTTGACCTCGCGGCCGATGCCGGGTATCAGCACCACCACCAGCAGCAACAGGCCGCCGAGGAAGAGATAGGGGGCGGCCTGCTGCCACACGCGCATGGGGACCTGGAACGCGGCCACGCCGACGCCGACGCCAAGCGCGATGAAGATCGCCTGGCGGATAAGGTAGTACTCACCGTTGTGTCCGGTGTAGCGTGCCGCCTCGGCGATGGCGAGCGATGCCGAGTAGACCATCACCAGCCCGATCGCGAGCAGCCCGAGCGCGAGCCACAGCAGGCCGAAATCGAGTTCGGCGGTAAGACGGGGGGCGCGTGCGGTGTACAGCATGTCAGATCGCTCCCGTCCCGGCGGCAAGTCGCTTCACTGCGGCGACGAACACTTCGGCGCGGTGGACGTAGTTGCGGAACATGTCGAAACTCGCACAGGCAGGCGAGAGCAGCACGGCGTCGCCCGGCTGCGCCAGTTGCTGCGCCAGCGCGACGGCGTCCTCCATGCTCGCGGCGCGATGCGTGGCGACGCCGCAGCCGTCGAGGGCGGCGGCGATCGCCGGCGCGTCGCGCCCGATCAGCACCACCGCGCGGGCGTTGGCCTCGACCGCTGCCTTGAGGGGCGAGAAATCCTGTCCCTTGCCGTCGCCGCCGAGGATCACCACCGCACGACGCCGGCCCATGCCGTACAGCGCGGCTTCGGTCGCCCCGACATTGGTGCCCTTCGAATCGTCGTACCAGGTCACGCCACCGATTTCGGCGACTTTCTCCACCCGGTGCGGCAGCCCCTTGAAGTGCAGCAGTCCGCGCAGCAGGGCTTCCATCGGCAGGCCGAGCGCACGCGTCAGCGCCAGCGCCGCAAGGGCGTTGGCGGCGTTGTGCAGGCCGGCCACCGGCAGCGCGGAGAGCGGCATCAGCATGTCGCCGCCGAGACACAGCTCGTCCTCGCACAGGCCGAAGTTCTCGCCCTGCGGACACCGATCCAGACCGAAACTCACCACCCGTCGTCCCGGGCGCGCCATCGCCAGCGTACGGAGATCGTCGCGGTTGAGTACCTGCACGCCGTGCCCACTGAAGATGCGCGCCTTGGCGGCGGCGTAGCTTTCCATGTCCGGGTAACGGTCCATGTGGTCTTCCGACAGGTTCAGCACGGTGGCGGCAGCGGCGTCGAGGCTCATGGTCGTTTCCAGCTGGAACGAGGACAGTTCAAGCACCCACACCTGCGGCACCGGCGCATGCCCCTGCTCGATTTCGTACAGCGCATCGAGCACCGGCAGGCCGATGTTGCCGGCGACGCAAACCGACAGCCCGGCCATGCGACACATGTCGCCGCACATCGCGGTGACCGTGCTCTTGCCGTTGCTGCCGGTGATGGCGAGCACGCGCATCGGCTGTTCGCGTCCCGCATTCAGTGCCTGCAACGCGCGTGCGAACAACTCGACGTCGCCCACCGTTTCGACACCCGCGGCAACGGCGCGTGCCAGCGCCGGGTCGGCGAGTGGAACGCCCGGACTCACCACCACGAGTCCGGCCGCCAGCAGGCGCGCTGCGTCGAACGGACCCGTAAACAGTGGCACGCCCGGCAACAACTCGGCCAGCCGCGTCGCGTGCGGCGGCGCGTCGCGGGTGTCGGCCACACTCACCTTGGCGCCGCGCGCCGCAAGCCAGCGCGCGCACGACAGCCCGGTGTCGCCCAGACCGAGCACCAGCACTTTCTTTCCAGCGAGGCCAAGACTGTCGTAGTTCATCGCAGTTTCAGACTCGAAAGGCCAATCAGCACCAGCATCATGCTGATGATCCAGAAACGCACGGGAGGATTCTGGTGTCGCCATAACGTGCAGGCGGAGCCTGCACGTGAGTCTCCCCCGAATCTTCCCGTGGTGCGTTTCATTCTGGAGGCGCTCATCTCAGTTTCAGGCTCGAAAGGCCAATCAGCACCAGCATCATGCTGATGATCCAGAAACGCACGACGACCTGATTCTCCTTCCAGCCCTTGAGTTCGTAGTGGTGGTGGATGGGCGCCATGCGGAACACACGTTTGCCGGTGAGCTTGAACGAGGCGACCTGCACCATCACCGACAGAGTCTCCACCACGAACACGCCGCACATGATGAAAAGGATGATTTCCTGGCGCACGATGACGGCGACTACGCCGAGCGCGGCGCCGAGCGCCAGCGCACCGACGTCGCCCATGAACACTTCCGCCGGGTAGGCGTTGAACCACAGGAAGGCCAGTCCGGCGCCCGCCATCGCCGCGCAGAAGATGGCGAGCTCGCCGGCACCCGGTACGAAGGGCACGCCGAGGTATTTGGAGAACACCGCGTGCCCTGCGACGTAGGCGAAGATCGCCAGCGCGGCCGCCACCATCACGGTGGGCAGGATGGCGAGACCGTCGAGACCGTCGGTGAGGTTCACCGCATTGGACGCGCCGACAACGACGAAGTAGGCAAGCGCGATGAAGGCGGCCGCCGACAGCGTCAGGGTGGCGTGTTTCGCGAAGGGAATGATGAGTTCGGTATGCTGCGGCAACGTCGCGGCGTGCCAGAGATAGCCCGCCACGGCCAGGCCGATTACCGACTGCCAGAAATATTTCCAGCGCGATGGCAGCCCGCGTGAATTCTTCTCGACCACCTTGCGCCAGTCGTCGACCCAGCCGATGACGCCGAATCCGCTGAGCGTGAACAGGGCGACCCAGACGTAGGCGTTCGTCAGGTCCGCCCACAACAGGGTGGTGACGATGACCGAGACCAGGATCAGCGCGCCGCCCATGGTGGGTGTACCGGCCTTCACCAGATGCGTCTGGGGTCCATCGGTGCGCACCGACTGGCCGATCTTCAGCAATGTCAGCCTGCGGATCACCGCGGGGCCGACGATGAACGAGATCGTCAGCGCGGTGAGTGCGGCCAGCACCGTGCGCAGGGTGAGATAGTTGAAAACATTGAAGGCCCGAACGTCCTGGCCGAGATGCTGGAACAGCCACAGCAGCATGTCAGTGGCCCTCCGTGAAGCTTTTCACCACACGCTCCATCTGCATGAAGCGCGAGCCCTTCACCAGGGCCACGGTGTCCGCGCCGAGCGCGTTTTCCACTTCGGCGAGCAGTTCCTCGATGCGCTCGAAATGCATGGCCCCCGTGCCGAAGGCGGCCACGGTTTCGCGACTCAGTTCGCCGAGCGCGAACAGACGCTCGACGCCGGCCGCACGCGCGGCACGGCCGATTTCGGCATGCATCGCCGGTGCCCCGGCGCCGAGCTCGCCCATGTCGCCGAGCACGAGGAGTTTTCGCCCCGGATACTGCGCAAGCACCGCAAGCGCCGCCCGCACCGAATCCGGGTTGGCGTTGTAGGTGTCATCGATGAAGGTCGCGCCGTGCAACGCAGGCTTGCTTTGCAGACGCCCCTCGATGCCGGAAAATCCCTCCAGCCCCTCGACGATGCAGGCCGGGCTCACATCGAGCGCGAACGCGGCCGCGGCGGCGGCAAGTGCGTTCATTGCATTGTGTACACCCGGCACCTGCAACGTGACGTCAAGGTGCACGTCGAGAAGCTCGATCGCCAGCGCCGAGGTTGTTGCGTCGTAACTTCCACGCACGCGCGCCGGCTGTTGCATGCCGAAGTCGATGACGCTGCGCGCGGTATTGGCGTCGCGCCAGAGACCGGCGTGCGCGTCGTCGGCATTGAACAGCGCGATGCCGCCCGGGCCGAGGCCGTTGAAGATTTCACCCTTGGCGCGCGCGATCGCCTCGACCGAGCCGAGAAGGCCAATGTGCGCGGTCATGGCATTGTTCACCAGCGCCACGTCGGGACTTGCGATGCGGGTGAGATAGTCGATCTCGCCAGCGTGGTTCATGCCCATTTCCAGCACGGCGAAGCGATGGTGCGGACGCACGCGCAGCAGCATCAGGGGCAGGCCGATGTCGTTGTTGAGGTTGCCCTCGGTGGCGAGTACAGCCTCGTCGCTGCCCGTTTCCGCACGCAGGATCGCCGCGAGCATTTCCTTCACCGTGGTCTTGCCGTTGCTGCCGGTGATCGCCGCCACCGGGATGCCGAAGCGCTGCCGCCACGCGGCGGCCAGACGACCGAGCGCGAGGCGGGTATCGTCGACGCGCAGGGCATCGCCGATTTCCGGTGCCTGGGTGCGATCGAGCACCACGCCGGCCGCGCCCTGTTGCAACGCCCGGGCGGCGAAAGCGCCGCCGTCGAACCGCTCGCCGCGCAGGCCGAAAAAAAGATCGCCCGGCTGGATCGCCCGGCTGTCGGTCGACACACGATGCACCACGGCGTCAGGTCCGGCGAATGATGCGCCGAGCATCGCCGCGGCGTCGGAAAGCGGGAGATTCATGTCCATGCGTCGAGCGCCTTTCTCGCCATCGCGTCGTCGGAAAACGGCTGGCGCTCGCCACCGGATTCCTGGTAGTCCTCGTGTCCCTTGCCGGCGATCAGCACTACGTCGCCCTGGCGCGCGCCGCCGACCGCTTCGAAAATCGCGCGCGCCCGATCGGGTTCGACAGCCGGTCGGCCGGACATGCCGGCGAGAATGTCGTCGATGATGCGTTGCGGATCCTCGTTGCGCGGGTTGTCGCTGGTAACCCAGACCACATCCGCGCCGCGGCTGGCGGCCGCGCCCATCAGTGGCCGCTTGCCACGGTCGCGGTTGCCACCGCAGCCGAACACGCAGATCAGGCGTCCCGCACCGGCGACCTCGCGCAACGCGGCGAGCGCCTTGTCGAGTGCATCGGGGGTGTGCGCGTAATCCACCACCACCAGCGGCTGGACACCGCCACCGAGCGTCTGCATGCGGCCGGGGGGCGGCTCCACATGCGCGAGCGCGCGGCAGGCATCGTCCAGCCCGATATCCAACACCAGCAACGTGGCGAGGACGGCCAGCAGGTTGGCGGCATTGAAACGCCCGAGCAGGGGCGCGTGCAGTTCCGCATCACCCCAGTCGCTGCGCACGCGCAGTTGCAGACCGTCCTGCGACAGGTGCAGGCGTTCGCCGCGCACCGCACCGCGCGTGAAGCCATAGCCGACCACGCGTGCCGCGCGCACCTCGGCTTCCAGATGTCTGCCGAAAGCGTCGTCGAGATTGAGCACGGTACTGTCGAGGCCCGGCCACGCGAAGAGCTTCGCCTTCACGGCGGCATACGCCTCCATGTCGCCGTGGTAGTCGAGGTGGTCGCGCGTGAGATTGGTCAGCACCGCGACCTTGAAGTGTGTGCCGTTGACGCGCCCCTGCGCGAGGCCGTGTGAGGACACCTCCATCGCGCAGGCGACAGCGCCGTGCGCGCGGTAGTGCGCGAGGCGTTCGTGCAGTTCGATCGCATCGGGCGTGGTGTTGAGCGCGGGCGCCAGCGCTCCGGGGAAGCCGTTGCCGGCGGTGCCGACAATGGCGGCGCGACGGCCCAGGCGGGTGAGCGCCTGCGCCACCCAGTGCGCGACCGAGGTCTTGCCGTTGGTGCCGGTGATACCGACCATGGCGAGCGCGCGCGACGGCTCGCCGTAGACGCGCGCGGCGATCTCGCCGATGCGTGAGCGCAGATGTTCGACGCCTGCATTGGGTACGCCGAGCGCGGGATCCCACTGGTAATGATCACGTTCCCACAGCACGCCGTCGACGCGTTGCGCCACCGCGGCCGGGATGAAGTCGCGGCCGTCGCGCGCTTCGCCGGGGTAGGCGACGAATACCGTGCCCGGCCCCGCGCGGCGGCTGTCACTGACCAGGGCCGCGGGCCGCAAGCCAAGCCGTTCGAGAATGTGCGGCACTGACTCCGCCGTCGTGACGAACGCAGGGCGAGCCTGGGGATGGGCCATCACGCCCCTCCTCGCGCGGCGGTCGCGCGCTGCGTCATGTGTGTTGCGCTCTCCGGTGCGTCCGGCGGCAGGCCGAGCTGGCGCAGACTCGCTGCCATCACCTGGGCGAACACCGGACCGGCGACGCTGCCGCCGTAGTACACACCATCGGACGGTTCGTCGATCACCACGCCGATGATGAGGCGCGGGTTCGACGCCGGCGCCATGCCGACAAAGGATGACAGATAGCGGTCCGGGGCATAGCGGCCGTCGACCAGCTTGTGCGCGGTGCCGGTCTTGCCGGCAACGCGATAGCCGGGCACGCGCGTGCGCTGGCCGGTGCCGCCTTCCTGGGTCACGGCCTCCATCATGGTGCGCACCTCGCGCGCCACACCGGGGGAGAACACGCGTTCGCCCGCGATTTCCTGCGGCTCGCGACGCAGGAAGGACAGCGGCATCACCTCGCCGTCGTTGGCGAATGCCATGTAGGCGCGCGCCAGTTGCAGCAAACTGACCGACAGGCCGTAGCCATAGGCCATGGTGGCATGCTCGACCGGCTTCCAGCCGGCGGCGTCGCGCAGGCGGCCCGCGGTTTCACCGGGGAAGCCGGAGCCCGGCTGCTCGCCAAAGCCGGCGCGATGCAAGACGTCCCAGAACTGCTGCGGGGTGAGCGACATGGCCAGTTTCACCGCACCGACGTTGCTCGATTTCTGGATGATTTCCGTCACCGTCAGCTGCGGATGCGGATGCACGTCGCGCACCAGCTTGTTGCCCACGCGCCAGGTCTCCGGGGTTTCGATCACGCTGTCGGGATGATAAAGCCCGCGTTCGAGCACCGCTGCGGCGACGAAGGGCTTGATCGTGGAGCCGGGCTCGAAGGTGTCGATGACCGCGCGGTTGCGCATCGGTCCCGGCTTGTAGTCGCTGCGGTTGTTGGGATTGAAGTCGGGCTGGTTGGCGAGCGCGAGGATTTCGCCGGTCTTGGCGTCGAGCACCACGACGCTGCCGCCCTTGGCCCGGTGCTGCGCGATCGCCGCCGCGAGTTCGCGATGGGCCAGATACTGGAGCTTGAGGTCGAGCGCGAGCATCAGGTTGCCACCCATCTGCGCCGATTTCACCGGCACGAGATCGCGAATGGTGTTGCCACGGCGGTCGCGCTGGATCTGCCTCTGTCCTTCACGGCCGGCGAGCCAGTCCTGGTAGGCGCGCTCGACGCCTTCCTGGCCGAGATCGTCGATGTTGGTGAAGCCGACGACGTGGGCGGCAATTTCGCCGGCCGGGTAGTAACGGCGGAACTCACGACGCAAATGCAGGCCGGGCACGCCCATCGCCGCGATCTTCGCCGCCTGTTCCGGCGTCACCGCCCGCCGTACACTGAATTCGCCGCGCACCCCGCGCGTGAGCACGCGGGTCAATTGCGCAGGCGACACCTCCAGCACGCGCGCGAGCTGCGCGTGCTGCACGGCGCTGAGTTCGAGGTCGGCGGGACGTGCCCACAAGGATTCGACCGGGGTGCTGATGGCGAGCAGATGGCCGTTGCGGTCGGACACCTGGCCGCGCTGGGCCGGCAGCGTGAGGCTGCGGTTGGCGACGGCATCGCCCTTGCCCTGCAGGTAATCGGTATGGAGCCCCTGCAGATACAGCGCGCGCCCGGTCACCGCCAGCAGGCCGGCGAGCAGCAGGCCGCCCGCGGTGGCCATGCGCCAGGGCGCAAGGTGCACTTTGAGCAGGGTTTTCGCGTGGTAGTTCACGGCGCGCTCACCAGCGGTTCGATGCGGATGCGCTCATGCGTGGGCGCCACCAGACCGAGCCGGCTGCGGGCGAGCGCGTCGACGCGCGCCGGGTCGGCCCATGTGCTCTGCTCCAGCTGCAATTGTCCCCACTGCTCGTCCAATCCACGCGCCTCCTTCTTGAGGCGTTCCAGTTCCACGAAATACACGCGCGCCCGATGCTGCGACTGGATCAGCGCCAGCGCGCAGGCGATCAGCACCACTGCCAGCACCCCGTTCAGACGGCTCACCCCTATACCCCCGCCGGCGTGGCGACGCGTTCGGCGACACGCAGCACCGCACTACGCGCGCGCGGATTGGCCGCAACTTCCGCATCCGACGCGTGACGCGCACGGCCGACCAGTTTCAGCCGGCCCGGCTTCAGCATCGCCGCCGGAATCGGCAGCCGCGCCGGCGCCTGCTCGCCCTGCGCTTCGTCGCGCATGAAGCGCTTGACGATGCGGTCTTCCAGCGAATGAAAGCTGATCACCGCCAGCCGCCCTCCGGGCAGCAGGCGTTCGACGCACTGCGGCAGCACGGCTTTCAACTCTTCCAGCTCGCGGTTGAGATAAATCCGTATAGCCTGGAAGCTGCGGGTCGCCGGGTGCTGCCCCGGCTCACGCTTTTTGACCGCCGCGGCGATGAGGCGCGCGAGCTGGCCGGTGGTGCCGATGCGCTCTTTTTGCCGCGCCGCAACAAGCGCGCGCGCAATCGGCTTAGCAAACCGCTCTTCCCCGTAGCTGCGAATGACTTCACCGATCTCCCCCTCCGTCGCCGTCGCCAGCCAGTCCGCCGCGGACATTCCGCTGTCCGGATCCATGCGCATGTCGAGCGGCGCATCGAAGCGGAAGCTGAAACCGCGCGTCGCGTCGTCGAGCTGCGGCGACGACACGCCGATATCCAGCAAAATCCCGTTCACCCGCGCGATGCCGAGTTCGTCGAGCACCGCACCGAGCTGCGAAAACGCGCGCCGCACCAGCGTCAGTCGCGCGTCGTGCACGGCCGCGCCGGCACGGATGGCATCCGGGTCGCGATCCAGCGCGACCAGCCTGCCCGCGGGGCCCAACTGCGCCAGGATCAGGCGGCTGTGACCGCCGCGTCCGAAGGTGGCGTCGACATACACCCCCTGCGGATCGATCGCCAGCGCGTCCACCGCCTCCTGTGCCAGCACCGGCACATGGGCGGTCTCGCTCACAACGTGAAACCCTCCAGCTCGGGTGGCAGACCGCCGTCGCGGAAAGTCAGCGCCTGCTCGACCTGCGCGTCCCAGCGCGCCTCGCTCCACAACTCGATCTTGCTGCCCTGCCCCACCATCACCGCGCTCTTCTCCAGCTCGGCGAACTTGCGCAGCATCGGCGGCAGCAGCACACGGCCGGCGCCGTCCATCTCGATATCGTGGGCATAGCCGACGAGCAACTGCTTGATGCTGCGGGTGCGCGGGTCGAAATCCGAAAGGGTGTTGAGCTTTTTCTCGATCGGCTCCCACTCGGGCAGCGGATAGAGCAACAGGCAGCGGCCCGGGTCGGCGGTAACGACGACGCGCCCGCCGCCGTTCACCAGCAGAGCGTCCCGATAGCGCGCAGGCACCACGAGCCGGCTCTTGCTGTCCAGACTGACCGTTGCGACACCGCGAAACATGCTCTCCTCGTATTGGAATCTGGCTCACCAGAACGAGGGCGATTCTCCCACAATCCCCCACCGGTCACCACTATTTCCCACTATAGGGGATAGATTTGGGGGGGTCAAGCAGGCGAACACAAAAAAAGCCCTACGTCTCAAGGACTTAGGGCTTAGTTGAGGTGTGGATAAGTTTCTGGAAAAACCGTAGCTTAGCGACGTAATCTGTGCGCGTTTTTAGAAAAAAACGATAAGCTATTGATTTGATGATAGGTGTGGAAAAGCGGGCCGATAAGCCGGGTTCTGTCGTGGGCAACCATTCCTCTAGGCCGGCCATTGCTGGCCGGCTCAAGCCACCTACCCGCAGACTCGGCGAGCCGCGTCATCGTCTGCCTATTTGGTGTTGCTCCGGATGGAGGTTACCGCGTTTCACGTCCACCCGGCTCGCGCCGGGCTTACTCGTCTCTGTGGCCCTGTTCCTCGCCTCGCGGCGTCCGGTCGTTAACCGGCATCCTGCTCTGTGGAGCCCGGACTTTCCTCTCCCACTTGCGCGGCAGCGGTTGCCTGGTCCGCTTTTCCAGCGTCGATTATAACTCAGCCGACCACCCGCCAGCGCAGCGTCTCGCCCGCGCGCAACGGCACCAGCGCGGCCTCGCCGAACGCCAGGCGCTCCGGCACGGTCCAGGTTTCGCGGCGCAGGGTGACACGGCCGGTATTGCGCGGCAGGCCGTAGAAATCCGCACCGAAGAAACTGGCGAAGGCTTCCAGGCGATCGAGTGCACCGGCGTCCTCGAACGCTTCGGCGTACAGTTCGAGCGCGGCATGTGCGGAATAGATGCCGGCGCAGCCGCAGCCGCTTTCCTTTGCCCCGACAGCGTGCGGCGCGGAATCGGTGCCGAGGAAGAATTTCGGGTTGCCCGACGTTGCCGCGGCCACCAGTGCCTCGCGATGACGCTCACGCTTCAACACCGGGAGGCAATAGAAATGCGGACGCAGGCCACCGCGGAACATGGCGTTGCGGTTGTACAGCAGATGGTGGACCGTGATCGTCGCGGCGACGTGGGCGGGTGCGGCGGCGACGAATTCCGCCGCCTGGCGCGTGGTGATGTGTTCGAGCACGATCTTCAGGCGCGGGAAATCCTGCAGCAGGCGCGTGAGATGCCGCTCGATGAACACCGCCTCGCGGTCGAACACATCGACTTCGGAATCGACCACCTCGCCGTGCAGCAGCAGCGGCAGACCGGCTTCCTCCATCGCCGCGATGGCCGGATAGGCGCGCGTGAGCTCGGTGACGCCGGCGTCGGAATGCGTCGTCGCCCCGGCGGGGTAATACTTCACCGCGTGCACGAAACCGCTGGCACGTGCGCGCCGGATTTCCTCCGCCGTGGTGTTGTCGGTGAGATAGAGCGTCATCAAGGGTTCGAAGGTCGTGCCGGCCGCCGCGCCGAGCAGGCGCTCGCGGTACGCCGCAGCGTCGGCGACGCTCACCACCGGCGGCTTCAGGTTGGGCATGGCGATGGCACGACCGAACACGCGCGCGCTGTCGCGCACGACACTGTGCATGGCCGCGCCGTCGCGGAAATGCACGTGCCAGTCGTCGGGGCGGGTGAGCGTGAGCGTGTCGGTCATTCGGCTGCGGCGGGTTTGCGGGCGAGGGACATTTTATAGAGTTCCGCCTTGCTGCGCCCGGTGATCTGCGCGGCCAGTTTGGCGGCGAGCGTGGGCGGCAGCGCGTCCTGCAGGATGCCGAGGACGCGCAGCGCCTCGACGTCGACCGCGACTTCGCTGACCGGTGGGTGCACGATGACGACGAATTCGCCGCGCCGGCGGTCCGCGTCGCCCGCGAGCCACGCCGGCGCGTCGCCCAGCGGCAGGGTGACGATGCTTTCGAATTTCTTGGTGAGTTCGCGCGCCAGCGTGACCGTGCGTGCCGTATCGAATTCCGCGGCCAGGTCGGCGAGCGTCTCCTCGATGCGGTGCGGCGCCTCGTAGAACACCAGCGCGCACGGCAGCGCGGCAAGGGCCTTCAACTGCGCGCGGCGCGCGGCGGATTTCGGTGGCAGGAAACCGTGGAACAGCCAGTCCCCCACTTCCATGCCGGCGGCCGACAGCGCCGTCGTCACCGCCGACACGCCCGGCACCGGCACCACCGCATGACCGGCCGCGCGCACCGCCGCCGCCAGGCGCGCGCCGGGATCGGACACCGCCGGCGTGCCGGCATCGGAAACGTAGGCGACCGCCTCGCCGGCGGCGATCCATGCAATGACCTTCTGTGCCGCTTCGCGCTCGTTGTGCTCGCGGATCGACACCAGCGGGCGGGAAATATCGAAATGCGCGAGCAGGTGTCCCGACACCCGCGTGTCCTCGGCCGCCACGCGATCCACGCGGCGCAGCGTGTCGAGGGCGCGCAGGGTAATGTCGCCGAGATTGCCGATCGGCGTCGCCACAATGTAGAGCGCCGGCGGCAGGCGGGTAAGATGAGGACTCTCGTTCATGTCCTCCCATTGTCGCAGATGCTGAAATCCCTGCTCGGCAAAAGCGCCGAGGCACGCGCCGAAGCCCATCTCGCCGCGCATGGCCTCAAGCCCGTGACGCGCAACTGGCGCTGCCGCTTCGGCGAGATCGACCTCGTCATGCAGGACGGCGCGACGCTGGTGTTCGTCGAAGTACGCCTGCGCCGCAACGCCGATTACGGCGGCGCGGCGGCGAGCGTCACGCCCGCCAAGCAAAAGAAACTGCTGGCGACCGCGCGCCTGTATCTCGCCGGTCTCGCAAACGTGCCGCCGTGCCGCTTCGACGTGGTGGCCCTGGACGGGAACACGGTCGCCGACTGGATACGAAACGCTTTCGACGATATGGGATAATCCACCAAGCCTCGCCGCACCGCTCCGCTCCATGCCCCTGCACGACCGCATCCTCGAACACTTCACCGCCTCCGCGCAGGCCAAGCTGGCGGTCGCGGACGCGCTTGCGCCGGATATCGAGCGTGCGGCGCGTCTGATCGTGCATTGCCTCACACAGGGCAACAAGATCCTTGCCTGCGGCAACGGCGGGTCGGCCGCGCATGCGCAGCGCTTCGTCTCGCTGATGATCAACCGCTTCGAACAGGAACGCCCCGGGCTTGCCGCGCTCACGCTGGCCGCCGACAGCTCGACGCTCACCTCGATCGCCAACGAACACGCCTTCGATCAGGTGTTCGCGCGCCAGGTCAAGGCACTCGGACAGCCCGGCGATATCCTGCTGGCGATCTCGGCCAGCGGCCACTCGCCCAGCGTGCTGCAGGCGGCACTCACCGCGCATGCGCGCCACGTTCACGTCATCGCCCTCACCGGACACCGCGGCGGCGAACTTGCGGAACAAATGAGCGATGACGACGTCTTGTTGTGCGTGCCCGTCGAATCGACGGCACGCATCCAGGAAATCCACCTGCTGGTCATCCATTGCCTGTGCGATGCGGTGGACAGCGTCTTGCTAGGAGTCGAAGAATGAACAAGCTTGTCTATGCCCTGGTGCTGGCCATTGCCGCACCATCCCTGACCGGGTGCGCCACCGCAGTGGTGGGTGGTGCCGCCACGGGTACCGCCATCGCGGTCGACCGCCGTACCGCCGGCGTATTCGTGAGCGACCAGGAAATCGAGCTGCGCGCGATGAGTCGTCTGCGCGAGACCTTCCCGCAGGGAACCGAAAGCATCGCCACCACCAGCTACAACCGGCAGGTGCTGCTCACCGGCCAGGTGCCGGACGAGGCCGCGCGCGCGCGCGCGGGCGAAGTGGTGAAGGGCATTCCGGACGTGCGCACGGTATTCAACGAGCTCGCCATTTCCGGTGTCACCTCGTTCACCTCCAGCGCCAATGACACCAGCATCACCGCAAGCGTGAAGACGCGCCTGCTGCGCGACGACCGCGTACCGGGGACCAAGGTCAAGGTGAAGACCGAGTCCGGCGTGGTCTACCTGATGGGGCTGGTCACGCGTGCCGAGGGTAGCGCCGCCGCGGAAACCACGCGCACCACCTCCGGCGTCACCAAGGTGGTCACCCTGTTCGAGTATCTCGACTGAGCCCATGATCTACCGCGACCTGCGCGATTTCATCGCCCAGCTCGAAGCGCGCGGCGCGTTGAAGCGCATCGCGGTCGAGGTCGACCCCCGGCTGGAGATGACGGAGATCGCCGACCGCGTGCTGCGCGCCGGCGGCCCGGCGCTGCTGTTCGAAAAGCCCAAAGGGTATTCCATTCCGGTGCTGGCGAACCTGTTCGGCACGGTCGAACGCGTGGCGCTGGGCATGGGCGAGGAAGACCCGGCGCGCCTGCGCGAGGTCGGCAAGCTGCTCGCCTACCTGAAGGAACCGGAGCCGCCGAAAGGCCTGCGCGACGCCTGGGACAAATGGCCGGTGCTGAAACAGGTGCTCAACATGGCGCCGAAGGAAGTCAGGAACGCGCCATGCCAGGACATCGTGTGGGAAGGCACCGACGTCGATCTCGCCCGCCTGCCGATCCAGCACTGCTGGCCGGGTGACGTCGCACCGCTCGTCACCTGGGGTCTCACCATCACCCGCGGCCCGCACAAGAAACGGCAGAACCTCGGCATCTATCGACAACAGATCGTCGGTCGCAACAAGCTCATCATGCGCTGGCTCGCCCACCGCGGCGGCGCACTCGATTTCCGCGAGCATACGCTCGCGCATCCGGGCAAGCCCTTCCCGCTCGCCGTCGCCCTGGGCGCCGATCCCGCTACCATCCTCGGTGCCGTCACCCCGGTGCCCGACACCCTGTCCGAATACCAGTTCGCCGGACTTCTGCGTGGCGCCAAGACCGAGGTGACGCAATGCCTCGGCAACACCCTGCAGGTGCCCGCCTCCGCCGAAATCGTGCTCGAAGGCGTGATCCACCCGGGCGAGACCGCCCTGGAAGGCCCTTACGGTGACCACACCGGCTACTACAATGAGCAGGAAACCTTCCCGGTCTTCACGGTCGAGCGCATCACGATGCGGCGCGACCCGCTCTATCACAGCACCTACACCGGCAAGCCGCCGGACGAGCCGGCGATCCTCGGCGTCGCGCTGAACGAGGTGTTCGTGCCGCTGCTGCAAAAACAATTTCCCGAGATCACCGACTTCTACCTGCCACCCGAGGGCTGCTCGTACCGCATGGCGGTGGTGTCGATGAAGAAGGCCTACCCCGGCCACGCCAAGCGCGTGATGTTCGGCGTGTGGTCGTTCCTGCGCCAGTTCATGTACACCAAGTTCATTCTGGTCACCGACGACGACGTCGACGTGCGCGACTGGAAGGAAGTCATCTGGGCGCTGACCACGCGCGTCGACCCGGCGCGCGACACGCTGCTGGTGGAGAACACACCGATCGACTACCTCGATTTCGCCAGCCCGGTATCGGGCCTGGGCAGCAAGATGGGCATCGATGCCACCAACAAGTGGCCGGGCGAGACGGCGCGCGAATGGGGCACGCCCATCGTCATGGACGCGGCGGTAAAGGCGCGCGTCGACGCGCTGTGGGACAGCCTCGGGCTTTGAGCCATGCGTGACGTCTATCTTGGCCGCCAGCCCATCCTCGACCGCGCGCAGCGCGTGGTCGCCTACGAACTCCTGTTCCGCGCCGGCGACAGCGGGGGCGCGCAGGTCACCGACGACGTGCAGGCCACCGCCAGCGTAATCCAGCATGCCTTCGGCGAACTGGGCGTGTCGACCGTGCTCGGCGGCCAGTTGGGTTTCATCAACATCAGCACCGAACTGCTGCTGTCCGACCTCATCGAGCTGCTGCCGAAGCAGCAGGTGGTGCTGGAACTGCTCGAGACCGTCGCCGCCAGCGACGCCGTGGTCGAGCGCTGCCACGCGCTGAAGCAGCAGGGTTTCCGGCTCGCACTCGACGACTTCGTCTATGACGACAGTTTTCACCCGCTGCTCGAGCTCGCCGATATCGTCAAGGTCGACCTGCTGCAGCACACCCCCGCGACGCTGGATGCGCTGGTCGGCCAGCTCAGGAACTGGCCGGTGCGCTTGCTCGCGGAAAAAGTCGACAGCGCCGAGCAGGCCGAGCGCTGCCGCGCACTCGGCTTCGAATTGTTCCAGGGTTATTATTTCGCGCGGCCCTCGGTGCTCGCCACCAAGCGCGCCGACCCCACGCAACTGGCGCTCACGCAGTTGCTGGGACTGGTGCTGCGCGACGCCGACACCGCGCAGATCGAACAGGTATTCAAGCACCACCCGAATCTCACCTACAACCTGATGCGCCTGGTGAACTCGGTCGCCTGCGGCGCGCGACGCACGCTCTCGTCGGTATCGCAGGCGATCCTCGTGCTCGGGCGGATGCAGTTGCAACGCTGGCTGCAACTCCTGCTGTTCACGCTGGACAGCCGCATGCCCTACCCCAGTCCGCTGCTGCTGCTCGCCGCCACGCGCGGCAAGATGATGGAGCTGCTGGCGCAGGCGCAGCAGCGCAGCACCGACTACGGTGAGCAAGCCTTCATGGCGGGCATCCTCTCGCTCATCGACGTTCTGATCGACAAGCCGCTCGCCGACATCGTCGCCGAACTCAATCTCGCCCCCCACGTCGCCGCCGCGCTGCTGCGGCGCGAGGGCGAACTGGGTGCGCTACTGCAACTGGTCGAAAGCGTCGAGCACCCCGATCTCGCACGCACCCTCGCACTGCTCCAGGGCGCCGGCGGTCTCACGCTCGCCGCGCTGACGCGCGCCCAGCTCGACGCCATGCACTGGGCACACCAGATCGCCGAGGCCGGCACCGAATGAAACGCGGCGCGGTTTCCCTCTGTCTGGCCGCCGCGCTATGGGCCGGCGCGGTCCATGCCGACCCCGAACTGCTGCGCGGCCGGCTCAGCCTGCCGGCGAACGCCGAGCTGCCGGCAACGGCGATGCTGCGCCTCGAACTCTTCGACATGTCGCAGGCCACGGCGCGCCGCCTCATTTTGCTGGAACAGCCTGCCGCCGGGCGGGCGCGGCCGCTGGCGTTCGTGCTGCCCTACGCGCCACCGGCCGGCAATCTTGCGCTGCGCGCGGTGGTGTACGCCGACGGCCAAGTATTGTTCGCCAGCGCCGGCGCGCAACCGCTGGCCAACACCACGGATGCGATCGAGATTGCAGTCGGCGCCGCCGGTGAACGCAGCGTCGCCGCCACCCTGGACGACACCGACTGGCAACTCGTCGACGTCGGCGGCGTACCGGTACGCACCGTGCCGGGCGAGCGTACCGCCTACATGGTGCTGCTCGATGGCCTTCTCACCGGCGGCAGCGGCTGCAACAAGCTGATGGGCGACTACAGCCACCCACAACCCGGCGTGCTGCGCTTCGGCCGCGTGGCCAGCACCCGCATGGCCTGTCCGCCCGAACTCCAGGCGCAGGAAGCGGCCCTCTTCGACGCCTTCGCGCGCGCCGACGCGTATCGCATCGAGGACCGCACGCTGAGCCTGCTCATCGGCGACAAGGTACTGGCACGTTTTTTTGCACGCGCCCTGCCGTAGCGTTCATTGACCCGTTTCATCCGGGCGGTCGCACTGCCGGCAGCCCAGCACGCTGAAGTAGCGCAGATACAGCCACAAGGATCCCGGAAGCAGCGCGAGACGAAACCACTCGCCGGCCGTGTCCGGCCATTGCCATGTCTGCCACGCGTCCACCGCCACCGGCAACGACTGGAACAGCGCCAGCAGCACCAGGAACAATGCGAGCGCGCGGCAGCCCATGTTCATCACTGCGCCACCACCCACTCCAGCAAGGCACGCTGCGCCGCCTCGCTGGCGCGTGCGCGCGGATGGTTGACCAGCATGACGACGCTCACGCTATCGCCACGCAGCGTATGCACGTAACCCGCGAGCGCGCTGACATCACGCAGCGTGCCGGTCTTCAGGTGTGCGCGCCCGGCCACCGCACTGCCGGCAAAGCGGCGCTTCAGCGTGCCGTCCTGGGCCGCGAGCGGCAAGGATGCCGCAAACTCGGCGGCCCAGGGCGTGCGCTGCGCGGCGTGCAGGAGGGCGGTGAGCGCCTGCGCGCTGACGCGCTCGATGCGTGACAGGCCGGCGCCGTTTTCGAGCACCAGCTTCTGCGTCGATATGCCGTATCGCGCCAGGCTGTCGCGCACCGCGCGCGCGCCCTTGTCCGGCGTGCCCGGCGCACCGAAGGCTTCCGCACCCAGCGTCAGGAACAGATTGCGCGCCATGATGTTGCTCGAATACTTGTTGAGGCGTGTCAGCGCCTGCGCCAGCGGTTCGGACTCGAACACCAGCAGCGGCGTAGCATCCGGCGCCGTCCCGCCGCGCGTGGCGCCGGCGAGCGTGCCGCCGGCCTCATCCCACAGGCCGCGGAAGATGAAATCGAAAGTCGCGGCCGGCTCGAACAGATTGAACGCGAGCGCGCGCTCGCCGCAGTCGCGCGGATAGCGTCCGGTGATTTCCAGGGTGCGTCGCGCCTCGTCCGGGAAGGCCGGCACGAGCGCGCCCTGCCCGCCGTTGCATTCAACCGCCTCGGCGAGCGTCACGCGCGACACCAGCGTCACGCCCGGCAGCACGAGATCGGGGACGATCAATACGGCGTCGTCCTGCGGCTTCACGCGCAGCGCGACGGCGTTGAAATTGGCCACCAGCGCGCCGGGGGCGGCGTTGTAGGGCGCGAAGGGCTCGCCGTCGAAGGCCGCGGGATCGTGCTCCGGGACACTGAAATACGCAGTGTCGAGCACCAGTCCGCCACGAATGTGCTGCACTCCGCGCGCCCGCAATTCGCGCTGCAGCAGCCACATGCGCTCGAGCGTCAGCGTCGGATCGCCGCGCCCCTTGATGACGAGATCGCCATCGAGCACGCCGCCGGCAAGCGGACCCGCCGCCCACAGCGTCGTGGTCCAGGTGTAGCTCGGGCCAAGCAGGTCGAGTGCGGCGAAGCTCGTCACCAGCTTCATCGTCGAAGCGGGGTTCAGCGCTGCGTCGGCGTTGTGGCTGAGCAGCGCCTCCGACGTGCCGAGCGGCTGCACCACCACGGCCACGCGGCTGAGCGGAATGCCGGCTTCCGCGAGGGCCGCGACGACCGGCACCGGCAGTTCGGCGCCACGCGCCCCCAGCGCGAGCGCAACGAGCAGGAGACCGGCAAGCAGGCGGAAGGCGGCAGCAACAGGCATGGCCTGATTATCCTAAAAACCGCAGTTGACCGCTTGATACGCTCACCAAGGCCGTATGAATACTGAAAAGTGCGCCTCCGTTTGCCTTCACCTGCCAGGTGAGTCCGCTACGCACCCGCTGGCACGCCGGCTCACGCGCCTGCCTTTGCACCCGCAAGGGGCAGGCCGGATTCGTAAAGCCGCTTGCGCGGCAACGACTCCGCTCTCGCGCCTCCTTGCAGGCCCCGGCCTGCGGCGTCGTTGCTTCGCGGCAGCCACGCGATCCGACGCACCATCGGGCGCGTCCAACTGCGGTTTCTAGGATTATGCCGGATTCCCCCGGTGCGGGTGGCTCACAAGGATTGCCGGATGGCGAGCACCGCCTGGTTGCGCAACGACTTCAGCAGCGAAAGTTCGGTTTCCGCGATGACGATATCGCCGGCCTTGCTGCGATCGGCGTAGATGAGGCCGACCGGTTTGCCCTTGACGAGGACGGGAAACAGCACGAAGGTGCGCGCCGGCACCTGGCGGCGGAACCAGGCGGGAATGCGTGGCGCGATGTTGGGGCTGTCGATGTCGCTGATGAGGATATCGGCATTGTTCTGCAGTGCGACGAGAAACACGTCGGGTGTGCCGGCAAGCGGAAAATCGAACGCGCGCGCGAGCGCCTGCGCCTCCTCGCCAAAGCCGAAGCGGCCACGCATGGCGTTGCGGCTGCCGTCGCGAATGCACAGGATCACGTGTTCGAAGCCCATGCCGGTATACATGGTTTCCAGGATCATGCGCAGGATGTCGTTGAGCGGCATGCTGTCGTCGACGAGGGAATTGCCGACATCCTGCAGGCCCGCGGCGAGGCGCGCCTGCACCGCTTCGGGCGTGCGGGACGGGGACGCATCCGCTGCGTGCGGGGCGGGAGCCGCCGCGTGCAGCACCGCCGCGTCCAGCGCATCCCGCGGCGCGGCCGCATCCGGCGATATGCCTCCGCCTGCTGCCTCCTCGGGAGGCGGCAGGCCGGCCCACTGTGCGGCCTGCACCGCGAACGCGCTGCGCCCCAGATCGAGACTCACCGCCTGGGCGAAGCGCGAAAGCTCGCCGAAGGTAACACTCATGACCGTGCCGATCTGCTCCACCGTGACCGGTACGCTGTCGCGAAAACGCTCGACCAGCCGCACCACCACTGTGGCATGTTCGCCATCCCGCGCTTGCGCCATGCCGTCGCACAATGCGCTGGCCAATCCGGCCACGATGCGCAGGCGATCGACTTCGTTCGCGCCCTTGCGCACCCGCCCCGGTGGCAGGCCTTTCATGCTCTGCACCAGGCGCTCCGGAAATCCCCAGTTGCGCGCGACGGCGATACCCAACTGCTCCGGCGAAGCGCCCAGCACCTCGCTCGCGGCGAGCGCCTCGGTAATGCCGCGCGTCGCCATCCGTTCGCGGGCTGCCGTCATCTCGGCAGGAAAATAAAACAGGGCAAGCATACGCCCGAGATGATGCAGCATGGCGCCGATGAAGGCCTCCTCGCCATCGTCCACCCCGGCCTTCTCCGCCAGCTCGCGCGCAAGCAGCGCAGCGTACAGCACCTTGAGGAATTCCTCCTTCAACTGCTGCGCCTGCGCACGGTTCTGCAGGTTGTCGAACAGGATCAGACTCAAGGCGATCGAACGCACCGCATCGAAACCGAGAATGACCACGGCGCGCGACACGGTGCTGATGGTGCCGCCGCCGGCACGGCTGTAGAACGCGGCGTTGGCGAGTTTCAGGAGTTTGCTGGTGAGCGCGAAATCCTTGAGGATGGTGTTGGAGAGCTGGTTGACGCTCTCGCGGTCGGAAGCGGTGATACGGTTAATGGCGCCCACCGATTCGGACAGTGCCGGAAAATCGCTTTCTGCCTGGATGCGCCGCAGCAGGCGATCCAGCGGTGTGTCGGCATCCATGCCGGCTCCGCCTTGCGCGCTCATGCCCGGCCACCCGGGCCGCGGCGGACGCTCATCTAGCCGAGATCCGCCACGTACCAGTCCATCGCCTCCGCGAGTCCTTCGCCGATGCGGTGCGTCGGCGCGTAGCCGAGACGCGTTTGCGCCTTGGCGATGTCCGCCAGCGAATGCCGCACGTCACCGGCACGGAAATCGCGGTACACGGGCCTGAAGTCCTGGAGATGCGGATAGCGCGGCGCGAGCAGCGCGCGGATCGCCTCGAACAGCTGATTCAGCGTGGTGCGTTCGCCGACCGCAACGTTGTAGACCTGATTCGCGGCATCGGGGTGCGCGCTGGTGGCGGCGAGCAGGTTGGCCTGGATGACGTTGTCGATGTAGCAGAAATCGCGGCTGGTCTCGCCGTCGCCGTTGATGTAGACGGGTTCGTTCCTGATCATGCTCGACACCCACTTCGGCACCACGGCGGCGTAGGCACCGTTCGGATCCTGGCGGCGGCCGAAGATGTTGAAGTAGCGCAGACCGATCGATTCCATGCCGTAGCAGCGGCCGAACACGTCAGCGTAGAGTTCGTTGACGAGCTTGGTGACGGCGTAGGGCGACAGCGGCTTGCCGATGACGTCCTCGACCTTGGGCAGGCCGGGGTGATCGCCGTAGGTCGACGACGACGCGGCGTAGACGAAGCGTTTCACCTCGGCGTCGCGCGCCGCGACGAGCATGTTGAGAAAGCCGGTGGCGTTGGCGGCGTGGGTGGCGAGCGGGTCTTCCAGCGAGCGCGGCACCGAGCCCAGCGCGGCCTGGTGCAGCACGTAGTCGACGCCCTTGCACACGCCGTGGCAGGTGACGAGATCGCGGATGTCACCGCGTTTGAACGTGAAGCGCGCCCAGTACTGCGCGCCGACGCTGGCCTGGACCTGCACCAGGTTCTTTTCGTGGCCGGTGGCGAAGTTGTCCAACCCGACGACGTGCTGATCAAGCCGCAGCAGGGCTTCGACGAGGTTGCAGCCGATGAAGCCGGCCGCGCCGGTGACGAGCCAGGTCTCCGGCGCTGCGTGCAGTTCGGCTTTCAACGCGTCGAAGGCGGGCGCCATCAAAGTCTCCACAGGGCGAAGCCGGCGGCTTTCACCATGACGGGGTCATAGGCCGACTTGACGTCGGTGAAGACGCCACCCTTTTTCAATTTGGCGGCAAGTTCGCTGAACGGTTTTTCCAGATAGGCCGCGTGCGACACCGCGGCGATCATCGCATCGCATTCGGGGAGGTCTTCCCATGGCGTGAGGGTGATACCGTATTCGTGTTCCGCCTCGCGCGATTCGCCGAGTGGATCGTGTACATGCACGTCGCAGCCGAACGACTGCAACTCGCGGATGACGTCGACCACCTTGGAGTTGCGCAGATCGGGACAGTTCTCCTTGAAGGTCAGACCGAGCACGTTGACGCGGGCGCCCTTCACCGGCACGCCGTTGGCGATCATCTTCTTCACGGTTTCCTGCGCGACGTAGGCACCCATGCCGTCGTTGATACGGCGCCCGGCGAGGATCACCTGCGGGTGATAGCCAAGCATGTCGGCCTTGTGGGTGAGATAGTAGGGATCGACGCCGATGCAGTGGCCGCCGACGAGACCGGGGCGGAAGGGCAGGAAATTCCACTTGGTGCCGGCCGCTTTCAGCACCTCCAGAGTGTCGATGCCGAGCCGGTGGAAGATGAGCGACAGTTCGTTCATCAGCGCGATGTTGAGGTCGCGCTGGGTGTTCTCGATGACCTTGGCGGCTTCGGCGACCTTGATGCTGCTGGCGCGGTGCACGCCGGCGGTGATCACCGATTCGTACAGGGTGGCGACCTTCTCCAGGGTGGCGGCGTCGTCGCCGGAGACGACCTTGGTGATCTTCGTGATGGTGCGTTCCCTGTCGCCGGGGTTGACGCGCTCGGGCGAGTAGCCGACGTGAAAATCCTGCCTCCATTTCATGCCGGAATGTTTTTCCAGCAGGGGGATGCACACCTCCTCGGTGGCGCCGGGGTAGACTGTGGATTCGTAGATGACGGTAGCACCCTTTTTCATGTACTTGCCGACGGTGGTGGAGGACCCCACTAGGGGCGAGAAATCGGGAATGTGCGCGTCGTCGACCGGGGTGGGCACGGCGACGATGATGAAGTCGGCCTGTGCCAGATCCGCCGGATCGGTGGTGACGGTGAGCTGCGTCGCTGCCCTGAGATCGTCCGTCGAGACTTCGCCGGTGGGGTCGCAGAATCGACGGTAGCTCTCGATTTTTTCCGCCGACAGATCGTAGCCGATGGTCGTGGTCTTCTTGCCGAATTCCGCCGCCAGGGGCAGGCCCACGTAACCCAGTCCGACCACCGCAACAACGCTCATTTCAGGATTCCTCGTATGAAGTGTCTATCTTTGCCGCCGCCGGAATTGTATCGAATTTGCATGACGCTGCCTTGTCGCATCCGCCAGCTGGCCGTGTTTCTTGCCTGCAAGGCGCGTACCAGCTGGATGCCGGTCTTGCTCGTCGTCTGCCTGCCGGCGCATGCGGACGTCGCCGACACCCTGCAGCAGGTTCGCCCCGGCGTGGTCGGCGTCGGCGTGTTCCTGCCCACCGGAAGTCCGCGCGCCAACCTGCTTGGCACCGGCTTCGCCGTGCTCGACGGGCGTTACGTGGTGACCTGCGCGCACATCTACGCCAAGCCGCTCGATGCTGAAAAAAACGAAACCCACGCCGTGTTCATCGGCCGCGACCGGCAGATGGCGGTACGGCGCGCCGAGATCGTCGCCACCGACCGGCCGCGTGATCTCGTGCTGCTGAAGATCGCCGGCGACCCGCTGCCGGCATTGCAGCTTGGCGATTCCGCCCGTGCCCGCGAAGGCTGGCAGCTTTATTTCACCGGCTACCCCATCGGCTCCGTGCTCGGCCTCAACCCGTCCACCCACCGTGCCGGGCTCGCCGCCATCGTTCCCGCCTTCACCCCGCCACCCAGCGCCACCCAGCTCACCGCACGCGCGCTCAAGCAGGCGCGGGACAGCTACGAGGTATTCGAGCTCGACGCCATCGCCTATCCGGGCAACAGCGGCAGCCCGGTCTGGCATCCCGATACCGGCGAAGTGCTCGGCGTGGTCAATTCCGTGTACGTGAAGGGCGCCAAGGAAGCCGCGCTGTCCAACCCCAGCGGCATCAGCTACGCGATCCCGGTACGCTACGTGCACGAACTGCTGGAGCGGGCGGGCGTTGCGCGCGAGGCGCTCACGCGGTGACATCCTCCAGACTGAAGCGCCCGGACTGGTCATCGTAGGCGAAGAGCTCGGCGTAGCGGCCCCATTCGATCGCTGCGTTGAGCGTCTCGCGCGCGTAGTCCTCGCTCAGATGGTCTTCCAGTTCCGCCTCGAAGCGCACGCGCGGCGCCTCCTGGCTCGGGCGTGTGGCGAGGACACCGCGAATGTGCGCGACGAGCGGCACACAGGCGAGCAGGTGCTCGGAAAAGATCCGCTTGCGCGCCTGGGTGTCGGCCTCCGCATAATCGCGTCCCGCAGGTGTGAGCACGATGTCGCCTGCGGCGACTTCGGCGAGCCCAAGCATTTGTAGCGCCTCGGCGGCCGGCAGCAGTTCATCCGCTTCGAGCTGTACGTCCTCGGCGACCTCCGGCAGGTCCGCGCGTCCGCCATAGGGGGCGGCGGCGACGGTTTCGAGCAGGCCGGCCAGGACGTTCGTCGACACCTGCCGCAGATGTTGCGCGATGGGTGGCCCGAAAGCTCGGGTGGTCAGTGGTGCGCGCGCGGTGAGCAGCGCGTAGATATCCTCGACGATCTGCCGGAAGGCGGGCGCCAGCCGGTCGCGCGGATGCGGCAGCGGGATCGGGATTTCGGCCTGGACGCGCCCTGGATTCGCCGCGAGAACGACGACGCGGTCGCACATGAACACGGCTTCCTCGATGTTGTGGGTCACCATCAGCACGCCACGAATCGGCATCTGGCCTTCGAGCCAGAGATCGAGGAAGTCGGTGCGCAGCGTCTCCGCAGTGAGCACGTCCAGCGCCGAGAACGGCTCGTCCATGAGCAACAACGTCGGCTCGACGACGAGCGCGCGTGCAAAGCCGACGCGCTGTCGCATGCCGCCCGAGAGCTCGCGCGGATAGGCCGTCTCGAAGCCGTCGAGGCCGATCAGATCGATCGCCGCGAGGGCGCGCCGGCTCGCCTCCTGCGCCGGCACGCCGAGCGCGTGCAGGCCGAGTTCGACATTGCCGAGCACAGTCAGCCAGGGAAACAGCGCAAAGCTCTGGAACACCATGGCGATGCCCGGAGTCGGTCCGCTGATGGCGCTGCCGCGGTAGAGGATGCGCCCCGCGGTCAACGGCATCAGCCCGGCAATGCCGCGCAGCAGGGTGGACTTGCCGGAACCGGAGCGCCCCAGCAGGCCGACGATCTCCCCCGAGCGCACGGTGAGGCTGATGTCGTCGAGCACCACCAGCTCGCCCGCGGCCTTCGGAAAGATCTTGCGAACACCCTGCAATTCGAGCAGCGGCTCTGTTTCCGGATTCAAGCTCCCTCCCTATCGCACTTGAAACCGCCGTGCGGCCGCATCGTAGAGCGGCCGCCACAGGAGGCGGTTGAGGATGACGACGAACAGGCACATGACGATGACCCCGAGCGCGATGCGCGCATGGTCGCCGGCCTCGGTATGAAGGGTGATATACGCCCCCAGGCCCTGCGCGACGAGATGCGTGTCGCCCCAGCGCACCGCCTCCGCCACGATGCTGGCGTTCCAGGCCCCGCCCCAGGCGGTGAGTGCACCGGTGACGGCATAGGGGAACACGGCGGGCAGCATCACCTTGCGCCACCACAGCCAGCCGCGCACGTGGAAGCTCCGCGCCGCCTCGACCAGATCGTTCGGCACCGTGCTCGCGCCGGCGATGACGTTGAACAGGATGTACCACTGCGCGCCGAGCAACATGAGCGGGCTGAGCCAGATATCCGGATCGAGCCTGAAATGAACGATGCCGACGACGGCGAGCGGAAACAGCAGGTTGGCGGGAAAGGCCGCGAGAAACTGCGCCACCGGCTGCAGGCGTTCGGCCAGGCGCGGACGCAGACCGATCAGCACGCCGAGCGGCACCCAGACCGCGAGTGCAATCGCCATGAGCAGCGCGACGCGCAGCAGGGTGAAGAATCCGAGCCGCAGCACGTGCAGGATTTCGGCGATGCCGATGCCGGCGATGAGCGACACGGCGAGCCCCGCGCCCGTCAGTGCGAGTGCAGCCAGCGTGCCGTAATACAGCGCATCCGCGATGCGCGTGCGCGTCGCGCGCGACAGCGGCACGGCGGGCGGACGCCATGTGGGCCGCCACATGGCAATGGCGTGCGCATGGCGGCGCAGGGGCACGCCGGCACTGCGCACCAGGTGTGTGCGCCGCAGCAGGGTGAGCAGCCAACTGCGCGGCGTTTCGACGGCGGCCGTCTCCCCCAGGCGAAACTTGTCCGACCACGCCACCAGCGGGCGGAACATGAGTTGATCGTACAGGCCGATGACGATCAGCATGGCAAGAAGCGCCGCACCGACGGCGCCAAGATCGCGCTCGGCGATCGCCAGCGCCACGTAGGAGCCGATGCCCGGCAGGTCGATGGTATGCGTGCCGACCGCGATGGCTTCGGCGGCGACCACGAAAAACCAGCCGCCCGACATCGACATCATCATGTTCCACACCAGGCCCGGCACCGCGAAAGGCACTTCGAGGCGCCAGAAGCGTTGCCATGCCGTGAGATGAAAGGCGGTTGCCGCTTCCTCCATGTCGTGCGGCACGGTGCGCAGCGACTGATAGAGGCTGAAAATCATGTTCCACACCTGGCTGGTGAAGATCGCGAAAATCGCCGCCAGCTCCGCGCCCAGCACCGATCCGGGAAACAGACTCAGGAACAGCAGAACCGTGAAAGACAGATAGCCCAGCACCGGCACCGACTGCAGGATGTCGAGCAGCGGCAGGAGTATTTTTTCCGCGCGCCGGTTCTTCGCGGCGAGCGTGGCGACGCCGAAAGTGAACCCCAGCGACAGCGCCAGTGCCGCGAACATGCGCAGGGTGGTGCGCGCGGCATAGCCCGGCAGTGCGGCAGGATCGAGCACGATCGGCGTGGTGTCGAGCATCTCCAGCGGCATGCGCATGTCGCGCGCCACGACGATGATCGCTGCCAGCGCACCGAACACCAGCGCGCCGGCCACGAGGTCCCAGCGATTCGGCCGGCCAAGCCAGACCGGCAGCGGCGGAAAGCGGCGGTTCGTGCGGCGCAACGGCTTCAGGCCAGCCAGGCCGCCAGACCTCCGACCGCATGCAGACGCTCGGCAGCCTCGCCGGCGACGACTTCCACTGGAATGTTGCGCGCGTGCGCCAACTCCGGCAGCACCGTGCGCAGTGATTCGCTGTCGCGCACGCCGCCGCAGCGCGGGCAGGCGTCTTCCGCACTGCGGTCCACCCAGCCGCATTGCCGGCACACGCGCACCTCGCCGCGCAAGCCGCGCGCCGCCACCAGGCGCCGCGCTTCGCCGTGCTGGATACGGGTGAGCGTCGTGTCGATACCGAGTGATGCGCGCGCCCCTTCGCCCGTTGCAAGAAGAGCCTCGACTTCCTCCAGTTCGCGGTGGCGCTTGAAGGTTTCGATTGCGGGTTCGATGCGGCGCAGCAATTCGGGCCCGGTCACCCGCGCCGGCAGTCCGCGCACCAGTGCGCCCTGTGCCCGGCAGTTCTCCGGCAGCGCCTCCCATACCGTCTCAGCGGCTTCGGTCGGTCCGGCGACGAATACCGAGGTGAAGCCCTCGCGCTCGCGCCAGGTGCGGCAGCGCGCGGCCGTTTCCTTGAAGAAACGCGCGTGTTGCGCGCCGACGCGCTGCTCGAAGGAATCACGGTCGACCCCGCGGCCGGTGACGAGTTCGCGCCGGCGCCACTGTGTAAGATCGATCTCGAAGCGCTCCTCTTTCTGCTCCACGAGTTCGCCCATCCAGTAGCGGAAGAAACGCGCACCGTTGCGGTCCACGACCAGAATGCCACAAGGCCGATGTTCGTCCAGAATCCACGTGAGCTGGCCCAGCGACGGCTTGCCCCAGTACATCTCGTCATCGACGGGAACCTGCAGGCGCAGCACCTTCCAGGTGCCGGCGCCGGCGAAAAACACCAGGCTCTTGGCGCGTGCCAGGTGTTCGTCGATATAGGCGTCGATGCGCTGCGCCTGTTCCCGCAACAGCTTCGTATCCGCGCCGGGCAGGCGCGCGGCGAGCGTCCGCGCCTGGGTCTTCACCCAAGTGCCGGCGCCGGACGGGCGCCCCTGGTTGCGCGGATTGGCCGGGTTCACGTCGACGTAGGCAGTGAGCACCGGCTCGGCAAGTTTGGGAAGCGTGCGCAGCAGACGGGTATCGAACATCGCAGTCTCCATCCGATTGAAAAAATCGACGCCGGCCCCCGGCGTGATGGGGTCGGCCATGCGCGGGGGCGAACGGGAAGGTCCGCAGCCCGACCAGTCGACTGAAGTATGGCAGCTTGACGACGCTTCGCCAAAGTCGCTTCCGGCGCGCGTTCAGATCCCGCCGGTCAGGCTCACGCCCAATCCGATCGTCTGCTGCCGATGGTTGTAGTCGATGAGCGATTCGCCGTAGCCGTTGAAATACTCCACGTAGCCCCGAAGGCGGCTGCGCAGGGGAAAACTCCAGCTCAGCTTCAGCGCCCCGCGGTTGTCGTCGCGCTGGAAATTGTTGCGCAGCAGCAGCGACCAGGTGTTGCGGCCGTGCGTGTAGATCGCCTGCAGGTCGCCGTGTCCGAGGTAGTCCTCGATGTCGGGATTGTCGTCGCTACCGGATTCCGGGAGCCGATACCAGGGGCGCACCAGGAGCGCGAGCTTGTCACGCTCGAAACCGAACTGCGCGTACACCCGGTTCCAGCTGCGCGACAGACCCGCACTGCGGCCGTTCGATTGGTGCACGAGACCGAGGTTGACGAAGCGCCCGCGAAAGCCGGCAAGCGAATAATCGGTGCGGACCACCCACATCATTTCCGGCTCGTAGTTGGTCTCGCGAAACGCCGCGGAATAGTCGCTGTTGTAGGCCTGCCAGAACGAGGTGACGGTATAGCCGAACCACAGGTCGAGATCATCGTTGCCGAACACGCCTTGCATGCCCTTGACCTTGAAGCTGAGTTGCACCTCGGTCTCGACCGATTTCAGCCGGGGATCATCCTGCGGAAATGCGCTGCCGAAAGGCTGCTCGTTCGGAGCACTGCTGTATTTCAGTGGAAGAAAATAGTTGGCGCGGTGCGCGCGAAACAGGAAGGCACCCTGCTTGGCCGCGTCGTCGAGTTCCCAGTGGCGCGACAAGGACGACAGCAAACCGGATTGCGCATCCGCCACCACCGCTCCGGGGGGCGGTTGCGGTGTCGGTGACGGGCGTCCGGCGAGCACGTCGTAGCACGCCAGACGTTCGTTGTCGGCGGAAATCGCGCTGCACGCTTCCCAGTCGGCCGGCTCGGCGGCGTGGGTGAGCGCGACCGTTCCCAGCAAAACCAGGGTGCCGACGGTTTGCAAGGTTCCCGGAAACGCCATCCCGCGTCACCCTCAGTCGAGCGTGACGCGCTGCCCCGGCTGCGGCGCCAGTGCATCCCAGCCGAAGCGTTCGGTCAGGGTGTCGGCAAACCCGTTCGCCACCACGTCCTCGCCATGCACGACGAAGACACGGCGCGGCTTGTCGCGGAAGTTGGCGAGCCAGGTGAGCAGCGCGCTGCGGTCGGCGTGAGCGGACAGCCCGCCCAGGGTGTAGAGGCTGGCGCGCACCGGGATGTCCTCGCCGAGCAGGCGCACGCGGCGCGCCCCGTCGACGAGACGGCGTCCGAAGGTGCCGGCGGCCTGGAAGCCGGTGATGAGCACGCTCGATTCGTGGCGCGGCAGGTTGGCACGCAGGTGGAACTTGATGCGCCCGGCCTCGCACATGCCGCTCGCCGAGATGATGACCGCGCCGCCCCGGATGCGGTCGAGCGCTTTCGACTCCTCGACGTCCTCGACGAATTCGAGTTTGCGGAAATACTGCGCGCCGCCCTGTCGTCCCAACAGGGCGTGGGTTTCGTCGTCCAGCAGTTCCATGTGCTTGTAGGTGATCTCGGTGGCGGCGGTGGCCATCGGCGAGTCGACGAACACGGAAAGCTTCGGCAGGCGTCCCTGCCGCGTCAGGTCGGCGAGCAGGTAGACCAGTTCCTGCGTGCGACCGACGGCGAAGGCAGGCACGATGACGTTGCCGCCCTTGCGCTCGATGGTGTCGGTGATCGCCTCGACCAGTTCGTCCTGGGTCGCCTCCATGCTCTTGTGGTCGCGGTTGGCGTAGGTCGATTCGACAAGCAGGTAGTCCGCGTCGAGAATCGGCGTGGGATCGCGTACCAGCGGCCGCGCCGGCTGGCCAAGATCGCCGGAGAACACGATCTTGCGCCGGCGCCTGCCCTCGCCGACCCACACCTCGATGATCGCCGAACCGAGGATGTGACCGGCGTCGCGGAAGATGCAACGTACGGCCGGGTGCGGCGCGATCTCCAGATCGTAGTCGACCGGATTGAGGCGCTTGAGCGACGTCTGCGCCTGCGCCACGGTATACAGGGGCGCGATCTCCCGGTGCGCCGGACCGGCCCCTTCGCCACGCCGCGCCATGCCGCGGTGGAAACGGTCGAGGTTCTCGTGTTCGGCTTCCTTCTCCTGGATGTGAGCGGAATCGGGCAGCATCACCGCGAGCAGGTCGCAGGTGGCGCGGGTGGCGTGGATCGCGCCACGGAAGCCGAGTGCGACCAGGCGCGGCAGCAGGCCGGAATGGTCGATGTGCGCGTGCGTGAGCAGGACGAAGTCGATGCCGCGCGGATCGAAGGAGAAGGCGCGGTGGTTCTTCGCCCGCGTCTCGCGCCCACCCTGGAACATGCCGCAGTCGACCAGGAAGCGCACGCCGTCCGCTTCCACCAGGTAGCTGGAACCGGTGACTTCCTGCGCTGCGCCGAGAAAGGTGATGTTCATGGTTCGCGTCCCTCGCCTGCCTGTTCGTGAGTCCTGCCATCGCGGATATGGTAGATGCGTTTGAAGGTCACGTCGCGCAAGAGGGCTCAGTGCCCGGTGGAGTCATCGACCACGCGGATCGGGCACGTGCGACGGTCCTTCATGCATGTCTGCGGGGCGGCGCAGAGCGCGTGGTGTTTCATCGCGATTCTCCTGGGTCGGATACGGAGCGGATGGCCCGGAGAAAGATCGGGAAAGTGCGCGCGGCCTCGCTGCGCAGTTCGCGCTGGCCGCGCAGAATCGAGGTTTGCAGGACCAGACCCTGGATCATGCCGAGATAGAGCGTGGCGGCGGCCTGGGTATCGAGGTCGTCGCGGGCGAGGCCCTGCTTGCGCGCATCATCCAGCAGACCGGCGATTTTCGCTTCGAAGCCGAGCATGATTTCGGTGACGAGGCCGCGCAGCATCGGGCTGCGGGCATGCAGATGCTCGGACATCAGGAGGCGCGGGATCGCCGGCTTGCCGGCGATGAAGTCGATGTGGGCGAAGAACATGCGTTGCAGCGCGTCGAGCGGGTCGCGTCCCTCGGCGGCGGCGTGCCCGAGCACGCTCATCAGGCGGTCGCGCACCCATTGCATCACCGCCAGCCAGATCGCATCCTTGCTGGGAAAATGGCGGAACACCGCACCCTGCGTGACGCCCATGGCCTGCGCCATGTCCTGGGTGGTGACGTCGTCGATGCCCTGGCGCGCAGCCAGATCGAGGGTGACGCGGACGATTTCCTCGCGCCGCTCGTCGGCGCCCAGACGCTTGCGGACAGGCTCGGCAGCCATGCTCGTCCTCTTGCTAGTAATTGCTGACTACCTTATGGGTCGGGGCGCGGCATGTCAAGCCCGGTCGTCAAACGCCGGCCTCGCCCAGGCAGGCTAGCAGCGCATTGGCGAGCTGGCGCATCGCGCCGGCATCGACGATGTAGGGTGGCATCACGTACACCGTGTTGCCGATCGGCCGGATGAACACGCCGTGCGCCAGCGCTGCGCGATGGAACCGGTCGGCGAATCCAGGACCGGCGTCGCCGACCTCGAACGCCCAGATCATTCCCAGGTGGCGGAAATGCCGAACCCGTCTGTGAGCGGCCACTTCCGACAAAATGGCGGTGAATTCAATGGCCTTGACGCGGTTGGCGGCAATGACCTTGTCGTGCCCGAAGATGTCCAGCACCGCCAGCGCCGCCCGGCAGGCGAGCGGGTTGCCGGTGTACGAGTGCGAGTGCAGGAAGCCCAGCGTGGTGTCCTCAGCGTAGAACGCATCGTAAATGGCGTCGGTGGTCAGCACCGCGGACAACGGCAGGTAGCCGCCAGTGAGACCCTTGGAGAGGCAGATGAAATCCGGGCGGATCGAACCGGCCTCGGGGCGCAAACCGCTCGATGATCCCGTCTCCCCCGCAAATGGAGGAGCGGAGCCCGCCTGCTCGAAAGCGAACATCGTTCCGGTGCGGCCGAAACCGACGGCGATCTCGTCGGCGATCAGGTGCACCTGGTAGCGGTCGCACAGTTCGCGCGCGCGGGCCAGATACGCCGGGTGGTACATCGCCATGCCGGCCGCGCCCTGCACCAGGGGTTCGAGGATGAAGGCAGCGGTGCCGGCGGCATGTTCGGCCAGGTACGCTTCCAGCGCCGCGGCGCAACGCAATGCCCAGGCTTCAGCCGACTCGCCCGGCGCGGCGTGGCGCGCATCCGGAGTGGGCACTTGCTTTGTATGACGCAGGAGCGGCGCGTAGGTGGCCTTGAACAGCGGAATGTCGGTCACCGAGAGTGCACCGACGGTCTCGCCGTGATAGCCGTTCTCCAGGCTGATGAAGCCGCTCTTCTCCGGCTGGCCGGCATTGCGCCAGTAGTGAGCGCTCATTTTCAGCGCAATCTCGGTAGCCGAGGCGCCGTCCGAAGCATAGAACGCGTGACCCAGCCCGGTCAGCCGGCCCAGCCGCTCGGACAGTTCGACCACCGGTTCGTGGGTGGCGCCGGCCAGCATCACGTGCTCGATCTTCGTCAACTGATCGGTGATCGCGGCGTTGATGCGCGGATTGCAGTGGCCGAACAGATTCACCCACCAACTGGAAATCGCGTCGAGGTAGCGCCGGCCGCCGGTGTCGAAGAGCCACGCGCCTTCGCCGCGCGCGATCGCCAGCGGCGGCACGGCTTCCAGGTGCTGCATCTGGGTGCAGGGGTGCCAGACGGCAGCGCGGGTGCGGCTTGGAAGATCGTTGTCGGTCGCCATGATGGGTTCGATAGCCTGTTTGTCCGTTGCATCCGGGGCCTGGGGACGATCGCCCCTACAGTTTCCCCCAGCGGGCGATGCAGCGCGACAGGCATCCGTTCGCCTGACGTCAGGCTTTATCGTCGCCCCCCGATTTTAGGCGATCACGCCACAGGAAGCGCGAATCATCCTATTGGCCCGAGACGGCCCGATTCGTGCGTGGTGGCTCCCGATCCAGCCAGGACGACGCTCGAAACCGAATGAACCTGAAAAAAGCGGTTGAACCACAGAGACACAGAGCAAAAACATGTGCCCGTATTCTTTCATGACTCACCCGATGGGTGAGTGGTGCCACGCACGGCGAATCCCTGTTTTTCGGGTTTCTCTGTGCCTCGGTGCCTCTGTGGTGAGGAATGTAGGATGAACCCGAAAAATCCATTGGAACGTTCGTACGCGAAAAATCAACGTGATGTAGGTCGGGCTTCAACCCGACATGTCGAGTTGAAACCCGACCTACGGTCTATTGGATAATCCGGGATGAAGGTTTTTGCTGCCGGGGTCACACACCCAAGGCCCGGGTCGATCAGCCGAAACTGAAAGCGGAAAGCGTCGTCTCCATGACCCGATCGGAGAATACCCGCCGGCCCGCGTCCTCACCGGCCGCCCCAGCGACAACCATCAGCGGCAGCAGGTGTTCTTCCGCGCGCGGCGGGTGACACAGGCGCGCGGAAGGCGCCTGAACCCAGTCGGCCAGCGCCTGGTGGCGTATCGCCCCGGGCTTTTCCATCGTCTGCGTCAGCCAATGGTCGAACTCATCCGAGATGGGGCCGAACCGGGGATCGCCGTAGCCCCGCATGTTGTGAAAACTCATGCCGCTGCCGATGATCAGGACGCCTTCGTCACGCAGCGACGCGATCGCCCGGCCGGCCTGCAGGTGGATCTCGGGGTCGAGGCTGTCGACCAGCGACAACTGGACGACCGGAATGTCTGCGTCGGGAAACATCAACAGCATCGGGATGAACATGCCGTGATCGAATCCGCGCGCCGCGTCCTGCCGGGACGGCAGCCCGCCCTCAGCAAGCAGCCGGTCGATGCGCGCGGCCAGCTCGGGCTCGCCCGGCGCCGGATATTTCAGTTCGTAGGTGTGCCGCGGAAAACCATGGTAGTCGTAAATCAGCGTGGGTTTGTCACCGCTGGTGACCGTGAACGCGGGCTCCAGCCAGTGGGCCGAGACCATCACGATGGCTTTGGGGCGCCGGGGCAGGGTGGACGCCACGCGCCTGAGAAAGTCCGCCATCGGGTGCCAGGCATCGGACGGCTCCCACTCCATGAAAAAGCAAGGGCCGGCGCCATGGGGAATGAACCAGGTCGGCATGCGGGCGACATTATTCTCTGCGCTGAAAAAAGTTTTCATGTCCATCGCCCTCATTCAATCCCAAAAATCCATTGGAACATCCGTACGCGACAAATCAACGGCATGTAGGTCGGGTTTCAACCCGACATGTCGGGCTGAAACCCAACCTGCGGGCTATTGGATAATCCTAAAAACCGCAGTTGACCGCTTGATACGCTCACCAACGCCGCGTGAATACTGAAAAGTCCGCCTTTGTTTGCCTTCACCTGTCAGGTGAGTCCGCTACGCACCCGCTGGCACGCCGGCTCACGCACCTGCCTCCCGGCCTGCGGCGTCGTTGCTTCGCGGCAGCCACGCGATCCGACGCACCATCGGATGCGTCCAATTGCGGTTTTTAGGCTGATTCGGGTCAATTTCAAAAGCCAGACCGGCGCACATTGACCTCAGCGCATCTGGAACAGTTCCTGATGGAAACGCCCGGGCGGCAGGCCGTGGGCGAGGAAATCGGCGCGCAGCGCCTGGCCGAATCCCGGCGGGCCGCAGAACCAGATGCTGGCCGAGCGCCATTCCGGCACGACGGCACGGATGCGTTCGCCGTTCAGCCGGCCATCCTTCGGGCTGACCAGCAGGTGCAGGCGCACGCCCGCAGCGTCGGCGTCCGCGGTGAGGTAATCGATGGCACGCTGGTCGAACTCGGCCGTCGGGTGAAACAGATCGATCGTCCTCGCCTCCGGCGTGGCGGCACGCTGCTTGAGGCGGGCGATGAAGGGCGTGATGCCGATGCCCGCGCCCACCCAGATCTGGCGCGGCTGTTCATCCTCGAAGTCGAAACAGCCGTAAGGGCCTTCCACCGTCACCGGCATGCCAATCTTCAATCGCTCGCGCAAACGGCCGGTATGGTCGCCCAGCGCCTTGGTGATGAAGACAATGCGGCGGTCGTCGGGATTCCAGGCCGAGGCGATCGTATAAAGGTGCGCGCCTTCGCGCGTGTCCGAGGTGACGAAGGCGAACTGCCCGGCGGCATGGCCGCGCCAGCCGTCTTCCAGTACGACGGCGGTTTCGAGCACGCGCAGCGCGGGGTAGTCGGTCAGGGCCGCGATCGTGCCCCGGACCTTGCGATCGGCGCCGATCCGGCCCGTCAGCGCCCGCAGCGCCGCCACGCTGCCGCCCAGCAACAGCGCCGCCAGCACCCAGCCGACCGGCTGCGTCCAGTAGTCCAGCTTGGTGAGCACCACGGAATGATAGGCCAGCGCGAGGTAGGCGAGCGCCAGCCATTTGTGGGTCTTGACGAACAGGTGGTAGGGGAAGCGCCTGACCAGGGCCAGCACGATCAGCACGGCGGCGGCGTAGAACGTCCACTCGCCAACGGATTCGGCAAACCCCCGCTGGCCGAGCAGCCAGCCTTCGACGCCGCCGGGCGGGGCTCCGGTGGCGGGCCCGCGCACGGGCTTTTCCAGCCACCCCCAGCCCACCATCCATTTGGTGCCTTTCGCCCACCACCAGTGAAGAACGGAAACCACCAGGGCGGCGATACCCAGCCACTTGTGCAGGCGGTACATCTTGTCCAGCCCGTCCAGATGCGGCTCCAGCCATGTCGGGCGCAGCGCCAGCAACATGGCAAGGCTCATCAGGCCGATGCCGATCACCCCGCTGTACTGCACGAACACGGTGCGGAACGAAAAGTAGGTGAGTGGCGTCGGCGCCAGCGTGTCGGCCGCAAGCCATAGCGCGGTCAACAGCAGCAGGATGACCAGAAATGAGATTTTGATGCGCTTCATGGATGATCTCCGTTGCTATGCGACATGACGGCCCCCGCGGCCGGTCACCCGCCGGCCTGCTGCATCGGGCCGCCCAATGCCCAGCCTGACCACCATCCCTCGTTCGACGAAACGACCGCATCCACTTGATTATCGGCGATGTTGGCGTTCACTGACGTGCCAGACAACCGCATGAAAAAGTGAGCCCACCGGCTTGGGGCGCAAAACCATCCACTCCTTTGGCGACCGACAATCATCATCCATGGACTTGAAATTGTCACACCGTGCCCCTACCATTAGCACTCGATAGCGGCGAGTGCTAACAACATGTTCGCCGCTTCCTTATTTTCGGGCAGCCGTGGCTGCAGGTTATCAACGTTACGCAATGGAGACTTTGCAATGAAAATCCGTCCTCTGCACGACCGTGTGATTGTCAAGCGCATGGAAGAAGAGCGCAAGACCGCGTCCGGCATCGTGATCCCCGACACCGCCACCGAGAAGCCCGACCAGGGCGAAATCGTCGCCGTCGGCGCCGGCAAGAAAGACGACCAGGGCAAGATCATCCCCATGGACGTGAAAGTCGGCGATCGCGTGCTGTTCGGCAAGTACGCCGGCCAGACCGTCAAGGTCGAGGGCCAGGAACTGCTGGTGATGCGCGAAGAAGACATCATGGGCGTGGTCGAGCTGTAAGCCGCACGCTATCCAACCGAATTCACACGATATCTAGGAGTTAAAGCATGGCTGCAAAAGACGTACGTTTTGGCGATTCCGCGCGTCACCGCATGGTGGCGGGTGTCAACACCCTGGCCGACGCGGTCAAGGTGACGCTGGGCCCGAAGGGCCGCAACGTGGTGCTCGACCGTTCCTTCGGCGCGCCGACCGTGACCAAGGACGGCGTGTC
>MKWN01000042.1:45786-46131 GCA_001899775.1 Thiobacillus sp. 65-29 | reverse complement strand
CTGCACGAAGCCGACGTAGAAGAAGATGCCTTCCATGATGCAGGCGAAGACGATCAGCGACTTCAGGAGCTTCTGGTCGTTCTCCGGCGTGCCGGTCCTGAATTCGGGGTCGGTGAGCGTGTCGATGAAGGGGATGAGGAATTCGTCCTTGTCGCGGATGCTCTCGACCTCGTGGTAGGCGTTGAAGATCTCGCCTTCGTCGAGGCCCAGGCTTTCGACGATGTACTGGTAGGCGTGGGTGTGAATCGCTTCCTCGAAGGCCTGGCGCAAGAGGTACTGGCGGCATTCGGGTGCGGTGATGTGGCGGTAGGTGCCGAGCACGATGTTGTTGGCGGCGAGCGAATC
>MKWN01000042.1:0-45778 GCA_001899775.1 Thiobacillus sp. 65-29 | reverse complement strand
CGAAGAAGCCGAGGTTGCGCTTGACGATGCGGCGCTCGTCCTCGCTCAGCGCGGTGGGATCCTTCCACTGCGCGATATCGCGCGACATGTTGATTTCCTGCGGCATCCAGTGGTTGGCGCAGCCGGCGAGGTATTTTTCCCACGCCCACTTGTACTTGAAGGGGACGAGCTGGTTGACGTCGGTGGCGCCGTTGATGACGCGCTTGTCGGCGGCGCGCACGCGGGCCTGTTTCGCGACCGGCTGGGTGGCGGGCGCCGGGGTGGCGGGCGCATGGGCAGACTCGGGCGTGCGCGGCGCGCGTTGCAGGGCAGGCGTGAAGTCTTCTTCAAAATTGAGCATCGTCGTTTTCTCCTTTGGTTGCACCAAAGTGGGCTGGGCCCACACTGCTTTTGTTCATCTGACGAAGAGGGAATCACCCTCTCCCCTACTCCTCTCCCTCAAGGGAGAGGGGATTTTGCGTTTGCCCTCTCCCACAAGCGGGAGAGGGGAGCTTTTCCTTCCCTTCTGCGCCACCTCGACTGAAGCGGGCCGGCGGGGGAATTCGGCGAGCACTGTCTGAGCCCGCAGGGCGAGTTGCGCAGCCGCCCCGACGGATCGGTTCAGTCGAGGCCCGCCCCGAAGGGGTGGCGCAGCAGGGTCGCCTTTTCTTTGGTTACTTTCTTTTGGCGAAGCAAAAGAAAGTGACTAGCCGCCGGGCTACCCCCGGCCAACGAACCGCCACTTGCCCCAAGTCCTTCCATTGGCGGAGATTTCACCCTCTGATGAAGCCTCTAACCATTCGACTAAGCCCGTAAACGGGCAAGTCGCTGGTTATCCCCCACCCCTCTCCCTCAAGGGAGAGGGGAATTTGTCACCCTCCGGCCAAGTCTTTGATACGCCTCTTTCTCAAAGACATGGGATTCTCCCTTGTCACTGGCATGCCTCACACTCCTCAAATCCCGGATCCCCCGGCCGCATGGTGCAGGCCTTGCCTTCGATCTGTGCGACCGGCAGCTTGGCCGCCGCCGCATCCAGCGCACTCATTCCACCGCCGATGTGCGCGGACACGGCGTTCAGCTCGCCGCCCTTGCCGGTGGATTTCTCCGCGCTGGTGGCGCCGAGCGAGCGCAGGTAATAGGTGGTCTTGAGGCCGCGCACCCAAGCGAGCTTGTAGATGTCGTCGAGCTTCTTGCCGGAGGCACCGGCCATGTAGATGTTCAGGCTCTGCGCCTGGTCGATCCATTTCTGGCGACGCGACGCGCATTCGACCAGCCACCTGGGATCCATCTCGAAGGCGGTGGCGTAGAGCGCACGCAGGTCACCTGGGATGCGGTCGATGCGGGCGAGGCTGCCGTCAAAGTACTTGATGTCGGCGACCATCACCTCGTCCCACAGACCGAGCTTCTTCAGGTCGGCGACCAGATATTTGTTGACGACGGTGAATTCGCCCGACAGGTTCGATTTCACGTACAGGTTCTGGTAGGTCGGCTCGATGCTGGCCGAGACGCCGACGATGTTGGCGATGGTCGCGGTCGGCGCGATCGCCAGACAGTTGGAGTTGCGCATGCCGTACTGCGCGATGCGGGCGCGCAGGCTGTCCCAGTCGAGCGTGCTCGACGCGTCGACTTCGAGATAGCCGCCGCGGGCGTCCGCCAGCAGTTGCAGGGAATCCTGCGGCAGGATGCCACGGCTCCACAGGCTGCCTTCATAGCTGGCGTAGCGGCCGCGCTCGGCGGCCAATTCCGTCGACGCCCAGTACGCATAGTAGGCGACGGCCTCCATCGAGCGATCGGCGAATTCGACCGCGTCGTCGCTGGCGTAGGCCAGGTGCAGTTCCTGCAGCGCGTCCTGGAAGCCCATGATGCCAAGCCCCACCGGGCGATGCTTGAGGTTGGCGTTGCGCGCCTTGCCGACGGCGTAATAGTTCACATCCACCACGTTGTCGAGCATGCGCATGGCGGTGTGGATGGTCGTCTTCAGCTTGGCGAGATCCAGCTTGAGCTGCCCCGAATCAGAATCCAGTTTCAGGTGGTTCACCAGATTGACCGAACCGAGGTTGCACACCGCGATCTCGCTGTCGCTGGTGTTGAGCGTGATTTCGGTGCACAGGTTGGACGAATGCACGACGCCGACGTGCTGCTGCGGGCTGCGGATGTTGCAGGGGTCCTTGAAGGTGATCCAGGGATGTCCGGTCTCGAACAGCATGGAGAGCATCTTGCGCCACAGTTGCACTGCGGGAATGCGCTTGAAGAGCTTGATCTCGCCGCGGTCGGCGCGACGCTCGTATTCGGTGTAGGCCTCGGCGAAGGCGCGCCCGTAGAGGTCGTGCAGGTCGGGCACGTCGTTGGGCGAGAAAAGCGTCCAGTCTCCGCCCTCCATCACGCGCTGCATGAAGAGATCGGGCACCCAGTTCGCCGTGTTCATGTCGTGGGTGCGGCGGCGGTCGTCGCCGGTGTTCTTTCTCAGGTCGAGGAATTCCTCGATGTCGAGGTGCCAGGTTTCCAGGTAGGCGCACACCGCGCCCTTGCGCTTGCCGCCCTGGTTCACCGCGACCGCGGTGTCGTTGACCACCTTGAGGAAGGGCACGACACCCTGCGACTTGCCGTTGGTGCCCTTGATACGGGCGCCCATCGCACGCACCGGCGTCCAGTCGTTGCCCAGGCCACCGGCGTATTTCTGCAGCATGGCGTTTTCCTTGATCGCCTGGAAGATGCCGTCGAGGTCATCGGTGGCCGTGGTGAGGTAGCACGACGACAACTGGCTGTGGCAGGTGCCGGCGTTGAACAGGGTCGGTGTGGAGCTCATGAAGTCGAAGTTCGACAGCACCTGATAGAACTCGATCGCCCGCGCCTCGCGGTCGATCTCGTTGATCGCCAGCCCCATCGCTACACGCATGAAAAAAGCCTGCGGCAATTCGATGCGGGACTCCTCGATGTGCAGGAAGTAGCGGTCGTACAGGGTCTGCAAACCCAGGTAACCGAACTGATAGTCGCGGCCGGCGTCGAGCGCACCGGCCAGGCGCGGCAGGTCGAACTGGGCGAGGCGCTCGTCGAGCAGCTCGGCGGCGATGCCCTGCTTGATGAAAGTGGGGAAATATTCCCGGTAACGCTCGCCCATCTGCGCCTGCGTCACCGCCTCGCCGAGCACCTCGTGACGGATGGAATTGAGCAGCAGGCGCGCGGTGACCTGCGAATACGCCGGATCCTGTTCGATCATCGCGCGCGCGGCGAGCACCAGGGCCTTTTCCACTTCAGCCATCGGCACGCCGTCGTAAAGGTCGCGCAGCACGGTCTGCATGATCGGTTCGGCCGTGACGTTCTCACCCAGGTTGGCACAGGCGTCGGCGACGAGATCGGCAAGGCGGGCGATATCGAGCGGTTTTTTCCGGCCATCCTCGATCACGTGCAGCGCCGCTTCCGGCACCGCTCCGGCGGCCTTCTGCGCGGCACGTTCCTGGGCACGCTTCTCGCGGTACAACACGTAGGCGCGGGCGACTTCGTGCTCGCCCGACCGCATCAGGGCGAGTTCGACCTGGTCCTGCACGTCCTCGATGTGGAAGGTGCCGCCGTTGGGCTGGCGCCGGATCAGCGCATTGACGACCTGCTCGGTGATCGTCTCCACCAGTTCGCGGATGCGCGCCGAGGCGGCCGCCTGCCCGCCCTGCACCGCGATGAACGCCTTGGTCACGGCGATCGCGATCTTGCCCGGCGCGAAACCCACCACCGCGCCGTTACGGCGGATGATCTTGTGGTCGGCATAGCGGGTGTCAACGACCATGGGTGCGGTTGCGTCGACGGTGGGCATCAGGGGGGGAACGGCAGATTCGGTGGCGATGTTCAGCATCGACGGCTCTCCTCGGTATCAGGGCTCAAGAAACGGGCTGCAAGGCGCGGCAAACAGCATTTGTCCACAGCTTGCACAACCCCCGTCCACACGTTTATTCACAAGATATAGTGGTGGACACGAAGGCTGGACACAAATTCTAGGGGTGACAGATAAACTGTCAACAAGAACGCATGGCCGGAGTGCCCTCTTTGCATCTGCCTCTTGAAAAGCAGGCGACAAATCAATGTCTTATTGGTTGATGCCGCCTATATTTTAGACAGCCTCCAGATTGGATGCGGTGCAGCGCGCCGAAACGGCCCCCGAACCCTATGGACACGTAGGTAATTCAGCTTATGTCGAGATACGAATATGCCCGGTCCTGCGCGGGCAGGGGACTGAGGACTGAGGACTGAGGACTGAGGACTGAGGACTGAGGACTGAGGACTGAGGACGGAGGACTGAGGACTGAGGACGGAAAGGATGCGCTTCGCGCACCTTCGATCTGTCTTCTGTCTTCTGTCATCTGAAAGGTAACGGCCGCGCGACAGGGGTGCCGTCGGTCTGCAACGGCACGACGGTGGGCGCCGTGGCGGGTTGCGACGTGACCGGTGGGGTGGCGGGCAACGCACCGGAGCGGGTGCCCGCCTTGGCCTGCTGTTCGTAGAGCGCGCCGAGGTTGAGCATCGCCCGCGCATAGCCCTGGTCGGCGGCGCGCTTGAACCATTCCGCCGCCTGCGCGGGATCGCGCGCCACGCCGAGGCCATCGCGGTAAAGCGCACCAAGATTGTTCTGCGCCGCGGCGTCGCCCGCTTCACCCGCACGCCGGTACCATTGCGCCGCCTTAGCGGGATCTTTTGCCACGCCGCGTCCAGTCTCGTACAGCACGCCCAGATTGTTCTGCGCCTGAACGTCATGCCGCGTGGCGGCGCGCGTGAGCCACTGCACCGCCTCCGCGTCCTCGTTGCGCTGCAACAGCAGCCAGCCGAGCCGGCTTTGTGCCGCGGGCAGTTCCTGTTCGGCCGCGCGGCGATACCATGCCAGGGACTGTTCCGCCGTCGCCGCGTTGCCCTCGAGGAGTGCGGCGAGGTTGTACTGGCCGTCGGCATCGCCGGCTTCGGCGGCGACGCGGAACCAGCGCTCCGCGGCCACCGCATCGGCCGTGACCCCGCGACCATCACGGTACAGCGCGCCGAGATTGTTGGCGGCGACCGCATGCTTCTGCTCCGCGGCCTGCGCGTAGGCCTGGGCGGCGAGCGCCTCGTTCTTCGGCATGCCCACGCCCTGTTCGGCCATCCAGCCCAGTTGCGTCTGCGCGTCGAGGTCGCCCTGGCGCGCGGCGGCGACGAACCATTTCGCCGCCTCGGTCGGGTTCGCCGGCACGCCCTGTCCCTTCAGATGCATCCAGCCAAGCTTGCCCTGCGCCGTGACATTGCCCTGTGCGGCAGCGCGGCCGAGCCAGTCGAGCGCCTGCGCGTAATCCACCGGCGTGCCGTCCAGCCCTTCGCGATACAGCGTGCCAAGATTGAGCTGGGCGAGTGCGTTGCCTTGTGTGGCAGCGTCGGTCAGCAGCTTGCGCGCCTGCGCAGGGTCTTTCGCCACCCCCTCGCCGCGCGCGTACTTCAGCGCCAGGTTGTTCATCGCCGCGATGTCGCCGTTCTGCGCGGCGCGGATCAGCCACTTCACCGCATCGGTGTCGTTCTTCGGCACCTCGCGCCCCTGCTCGTAGAGTGCGGCAAGATAGGTCTGCGCCTCGGTCAGGTTCTGCGAGGCGGCGCGCGTGAGAAAGTCGACTCCCGTGGCAGTGTCCTTCACCACATCGCGCCCCTCGATCAACAGCAGCGCGAGGTTGTACTGCGCGCGGGGTTCATTCTGCAGCGCGGCCTTCCGGTACCATTCGAGCGCCCGCCTGGCATCCTTCGCCACGCCATCGCCCTTTTCGTAGGCCCAGCCCATTTTCATCTGCGCCTCGGGATCGCCGCGCTCGGCCGCCATCTGGTAGTAGCGCAGCCATTCCGGGGGCGGCTCGGCCGCCGTCGCCACCTGGAAAACGCCTGCGCACAACAGGGCGAATATCAGTCGGTTCATCGGTTCACTCCTCAAGGCAACTTGTATTCAATGGGAACGTCCATCCACATCGTCACGGCCATACCATGCCGCTGCGCGGGATAGAAGCGCCAGCCACGCACGGTTTCCAGCGCCGCCAGGTCGAGCGCCTGGAAGCCGCTGGTCTGCTTGATCCAGATCTGCCCCACCGTCCCGTCCTCCTGCACCTCGGCGCGCACCAGTGCGCGGCCTTCGGCGCGCAGGCCGAGCGCCTGCAGGGGATAGCGCGGCGCCTGATTGCCGGGGTGATGACGCGGTGGCGTCTCGCCGGGCATGGGCTCGGCGGCATTGATGGTATCCAGCCCCTTGGGGATGGGCTTGCGATCGAAGCCGGCGAACAGCAGCGGCAGTTCGCACACCGAACGCGGTGAGGCGACTTTCAGCGCCGGGGCGGTAAAGCGTTCCTCGATGACGCGCGCCTCGCCCGTGGGTTGCTGCGTCTGCAGGGCTTCGGCGCGCGCCTCGCGCACCGGCTGAACGGTGGCAGTGCCCTCGCTGCGCGCGCTGAGTTCCGCCTGGCGTGCATGGCCGCCCGCGGCCGCGGCCGCCGCCTCGCCGCCGCTGGCGAGCAGACGCGGCGCACCCGCCTCGCGCGGCAGGCTGCCACGACCCGCGAGTTGCTGCGCACGCCCCTCGCCGGACGCCGCGGCGCCCGTGCCCGCACCGGACGCCGCGCTGCCGGCGCCGGCCACCGCAGGAGGCGCTGCGGCGACGAGACCCGCGGCCGTCTCGCCGGGACTGACACTGCGGCTGCCGCTGCCCAGACCTGCGCTCGCCCGTCCGCCGCCCGGCAACGGCGGTGCGCTCGCCGTGCCGCCACCAGGGCTGGCCAGCGGCGCCGCTGCGAGCGTGGCGGTCCCGCCACCTGCCGCTTCGCGCACGGCTGCGGCCACAGGCAACGGGCGTGCGGCCGCGCTCGACGGTGTCGCCGCGCCGCCGGCGCCGCCGGTGCGGCCCGGCACGCTCTGCGGCACCGCCCGTGCAGCGGCCAGCGCGGTCTGCGTGGGCGATCCGCTGTGGCGGGCGAGGCCTTCCTCGGGACTGCGGCCGCCGCCGCGCAGGCTTTCCTGCCCGCCCGCGCGTGCAGCGTGACGGAATTCGGGCTGTAGCGACTGTACCTGCGACACCGGGCCGTCCAGCGCCAGCGGGCCGTCGTCGCGGTCCTCCCCGGCACGGGCGGCCAGCGCCGCCGGGCGCGCGCTCGGCTGCGGCGTACTGCCAAGGCTGGGCGCGCGTGGCGCCACGCTTCCGGCATCCGCGCTGCCGCGCGCCAGCGTGGTCGGCCCGCTGCTCGCCACCGTCGCGGCGCTGCGTGGCGCACTGCCCTGCGGCGCCGAAAGTCCCGCGGTGTCACGCGGTGCCGGGCTGCTGCGGCCTGCCTGCCCCTGGCCCGGCTGCGGCACAGGCGCCGCGCGCGGCGTCGGCTCGACAGGCTTGGACGGAGTTTCTGCCACGCGCTGCACCACTGGCACAGGCGGCAGCGGCCGGATCACCGGCTGCGGCTGCGGGGCACGCGTGGCACTGCGCACGCGCGCTGCGTGCTCGGGCCGCCGTTGCGGCGGCTCCGGCGTCTGCGGTTCGAGCATCACCTCGACTTCGACCTGCGGCGCCGGAATGGTGCGCACCACCAACCACGGCGCGATCAGCAGCGCCGCCGCCACGTGCAGGACGAGCGAGATGGCGAGCGGCGCGCCGTCGCGCCGCAGCCATATGAAGCGTTCAGTGCGCGGCATCGACCCGGTCGGATGCGGTCACGAACGACATGCGCACGATGCCGGCGCGCGTCACCGCCGCCATGACTTCGGCGATGCGTCCATAGGGCACGCGATAGTCCGCCTTCAACTGCACGGCGAGTTCGGGCTCGGCTTCGAGCATGGCCTTGAGGCGGATTTCCAGGTTGTCGCCGGCGACCGCCTCCTGGTCGACGTAAACCTGTCCCTGCGCGTCGATGATGAGTTCGAGCTTCTTCACCGGCAGCAACTTCGCCACCGGCGCGGTCTTCGGCAGGTTGACCGGCACCGCCTGCAGCAGGAAGGGCGCGGTCACCATGAAGATCACCAAGAGCACCAGCATCACGTCGACCAGCGGCGTGACGTTGATTTCGCTCATCGGCGCATAGTCGTTTTGCGGCAGCAGCGCCATGTCATTTACCCTCGGGCTTGGCGGCCTCGGCGTGATACGGCGTCTTGATCACGAGATGCAGGAAGTCGGTGGCGAACTGGTCGAGCCCCGCCACCGTGGTGCGCACACGGCGCACGCCGTAGTTGTAGGCGAGCACCGCGGGAATCGCGGTGGCGATACCGAAGGCGGTGGCCACCAGCGCCTCGCCCACCGGGCCGGCGACCACATCAAGGCTGGCGGAATTGGCCAGGCTGATGTCCTTCAGCGCATGCATGATGCCCCACACCGTACCGAACAGGCCGACGAAGGGCGCGGTGCTGCCGATGCTCGCCAGCGCCATCAGGCCGTATTCCTTGCGGTGCTGGATCTGCTGCAACTGGGTCTTGAGGGTGCGCTCGAGGACATCCTTGCGGTCGCCCAGGCTGTCGAGACTCAGCGTGCCTTCGTGATTCTGCGTGAGCGCGTCGAAGCCCGCGGCGGTCATCGCCGCGAGGTCGCCGCGCTGCGAGCGCGCAAGTTTTTCGCCTTCGTGCAGGTCCCGCGCGGCCCAGAAGGCGCGCTTGAACGCCGCGTCCAGGCGGCCGCTGCGAACGTTCTGCCACAGCCGCGAGACGATCAGCATCCAGGTCGCCACGGAAAAGACCAGCAGCACCAGCAGCGTGAGATTGACAGCGAAGGAATTGGTCAGATAGGACATGGGTAACCCCGGTCGAAAGCACGCCCACGCAATCCGGCGCGGCACGCATGACAATCAATAAGTTTATTCAAACAAACTAATACACAAGCCGAATTCTACGCCCGAGATTCGGTCGGCGAAACCTTACCGGGGTTGCTGCGGCGTGAACATGGGAATTTTGGTTATGATTGTGCAAAAACAATCCCCTTCCGCATCCGGGCCCCTCATGCGCCATACCGCCGTCCTGCTGATTTCCTGCCCCGACCAGAAGGGTCTGGTCGCCGCCATCGCGGATTTCCTCCTGTTGCACAATGCCAACATCCTGCACGCCGACCAGCACCAGGATGCGGAGCTGAAGCTGTTTCTCATGCGCGTGGAATGGGATCTCACCCACTTCGATCTCGACCTCGGCGCGTTCGGTACCGCGTTCCGCCCCATCGCCGAGCGATTCGGCATGAGCTGGCGCCTCGCCGAATCCAGCCGCAAGCCGCGCATGGCGGTCTTCGTCTCCCGTTTCGACCATTGTCTGGCCGACCTCCTGTATCGCTACCAGAGCGGCGAGCTGCATTGCGAGCTGCCGATCATCCTCAGCAACCACGAAGACACCCGCTGGCTGGCCGACGCTTACCGCGTGCCCTATCAACACATCGCCGTACACAAGGACGCGAAACACGAAGCAGAGCAGATGCAACTGGCGATCCTGCGCGACCGCAAGATCGATTTCATCGTGCTGGCGCGCTACATGCAGGTGCTGTCGACCGATTTCATCCGCCACTTCCCGGATCGCATCATCAACATCCACCATTCCTTCCTGCCCGCATTCAACGGCGCCAAGCCGTACCATCGGGCGTTCCAGCGTGGCGTCAAGCTGATCGGCGCGACCGCGCACTACGTCACCGAGGTCCTCGACGACGGCCCCATCATCGAGCAGGACGTGGTGCGCATCTCGCACCGCGACGACCTCGACGACCTCATCACCAAGGGTGCCGATCTGGAAAAAGTGGTGCTCTCGCGCGCGGTGAAATGGCACCTCGACAACCGCGTACTCGTCTACGCGAACAAGACCGTCGTGTTCGACTGATCCGGCATGCTTGACCTGAGCGTTCCCCGCACCGACATCCCGCAGCAGCCCGGCAAGGTCGAGACGCGTCCGCGCGAGACCGCGGACTGGCTCGAACGCCTGCCCTTCGCCAGCCCCGTCGACACCGCGCAGCAGTTGGCGATGGCCCTGTACGCCCTCAACCGCCGGCCGCTCGCCAGCGAGGCGCGACTCGCGCTGCTCGCCCTGTACCGCCCGGTGGTCGCGCGCGCCGCCGGCAGCCTGGAAGCGCTGCTGCTCGAATCGGGTGTGCCGCCCCGCCAGCAGCAGCGCCAGATCGGCGTGCTGCTGCGCGAACTGCACAACGAGCATGCCATCGGCTACAAGCAGGCTTTGCGCACGCTGATCGACGACAGCGCGCGCGCCGCGCATGCGCTGCACCTCGCCGAGGCCGCGTCCTGCCTGCTTGCCGCGCTTCACGACGTGCAGGCGGCGTGCCACCTCACCTACGTCGTGACGCCGGCCGAGCTGTGGGCGGAGATGCATGGTGTGTACCGTTTCGCGCGCGCAAGGCAGATCGAAAGCCGCGCCAGCGACACGACACCCGCACTGGAAACCGCCTACCGCCAGGCCCTGCTCCTTGCGCTCGCCGATCCGCCGCGCATGAGTCCGACCGAAATCCTGCACGCCCGGCAGATCATCCGCAGCTTCGTGCATCGTACCGCGCTCGGTCCGACTCCGGCCGACGCACGTGCCGGCTTCGCCATCCCGGTCGACGGCGACGTACCACCGCATCACCTCGCCGGCACGCTGCACGATTCCACGCTGTGGCTCGACACCGACGGCCTGTGCCGCCACCTGCGCGACGTCGCCCTGCGCCTGCGCGCCGACGCGACACCCGCCAGCGTCGGCCTGCCCGCGCATCTCGACGGCAGACTCTGCCTCACCCTGATCAAGCGCCTCGCCCGCCTCTGGGGGCCGGGTGCGCGCCGCGAATTCAAACGGCATGCGGCGCCCGGCAGCAGCGTGGAACTCGTCGCCGGCGTGAGCGCCACCCATCGCCTGCTCGAGCAGGCGCAGCACGATCCTGCCGCCGAGGCCGACCTCGCCATCGGCGACACCAGCCTGCCCCTTGCCCCATCGGTCAACAGCAGCACCTGGACGGTCGTCAACGACAGCGCGTCCGGGCTCGCGCTCAGTGGCATGCCCGATGCCCCGCTCAACCTGAAGGTGGGCGATCCGGTGGCGCTGCGGCCCACCGCGGTCAACGGCGACTGGTCCGTCGGCGCGATCCGCTGGATCCGCATGCGCGACGCACGCCAGGTCGAACTCGGCATCGAGCGCCTGTCTCCCAACGTGCAGCCGGTCTGGGTGCGCCCGCTGCGCGGACGGCGCAAGGCTTCCGCCGAGCCCGCGCTGTTTCTGCCGGGCATCGCCGCACTCAGACAGGGCGATCGCCTGCTTCTGCCGCGCCACCTCTACAGCAAGGGCCTGGACGCCGAGGTCTGGCATCCGCCACGCCAGTACCTGCTGACCTTCGAACGCTGCCTGGAACACACCGCGGCCTTCGATCTCGTCGAATTCAACGTCTTCGTCGACCAGCAGGTATGATCCTAAAAACCGCAGTTGACCGCTTCATTCCCTTACAGACATCGCATGAACGGTGAATTTTCAGGCTTTGTTCCCCGTCACCTGTTGGGTGAGACCGCTACGCACCCGCTGGTACGCCGGCTCACGCACCTGCCTTTGTCGCGCCTCCTTGCAGACCCCGGTCTGCGGCGTCGTTGCTTCGCGGCAGCCACGCGATCCGACGCACCATCGGGCGCGTCCAACTGCGGTTTTTAGGATGATCGAACTCCTCGTCCTCTACTACAGCAGCAACGGCAGCGTGCGCGAAATGGCGCAACTTGTCGCGCGCGGCATCCATCAGGTCCCCGGCACCTCGGCGCGGCTGCGCACCGTCCCTCCGGTCGCCCCGCGCACCACGGTTGCCGAGCCACCCGTGCCGGACACCGGCGCACCCTACGTCGAACTCGCCGATCTCGAAGCCTGCGCGGGGCTCGCACTCGGCTCGCCCACCCGCTTCGGCAACATGGCGGCGCCGCTCAAGCATTTTCTCGACACCACCGGTGCGCTGTGGGCGAAGGGCACGCTGGTGGGCAAACCCGCCGCCGTGTTCACCTCGACCGCCAGCCTGCACGGCGGCCAGGAAACCACGCTCGTCAGCATGATGCTGCCGCTCCTGCACCACGGCATGCTCATCGTCGGCCTGCCCTACACACTCGCCGAAGTGAACGACACCGCCAGCGGTGGCACGCCGTATGGCGCCAGCCACTGGGCGGGGCCGGCCGACGACCGCCCGCTCAGCGACGACGAACGCGCGCTGTGCCTTGCCCTTGGCAAGCGGCTGGCCGAAACGGCGATGCGCCTCGCCGCGCGATGAAACCCCTGCAACATCTCGCCAGCGCGAGCCTGGTCGCGCTGATCTTCCTGTGCCTCGCGTGGGAACTGCGGCTGGCGCCGCTGCGCCCCGGCGGTTCATGGCTGGTGCTGAAAACCCTGCCGCTGCTGGCGCCGCTGATGGGCGTTCTCAAGGGCCGCCGCTACACCTATCAGTGGGCGCCCATGCTGATCCTCGCCTACTTCAGCGAAGGCGTGGTGCGCGCGTGGTCCGACACCGGCGCGTCAGCGTGGCTGGCCGCGGCGGAGGTGGCGTTGTCGACGGTGTTCTTCTTCGCGGCGATCGCGTACGCCCGGCTCAGCGCGCCATCGCGGCTCGCCCGATAGCCCGTCCGCCGAGCCGCCACACGCCTACGGCACGGCAGGAAGCGTCAGGATCGCCTGCAATCCACCCAGCGGTGAATCCGCCAGCACGATCGCACCGCCATACATGCGTGCCAGGTCATCGACGATGGCGAGCCCCAGTCCACTGCCGGGAACCTGCTCGTCGGCCCGCACGCCGCGACGCAGGGTGGCCTGTCGCTGCGCGGCGACGATGCCCTTGCCGTCGTCGTCGACACGGATGACGAGGCGGTCGTCTTCGATGCCGGCGCCGATCTCGACGCGACCTGCCGCCCATTTGCAGGCGTTGTCCAGCAGGTTGCCAAGCATTTCCTGCAAGTCCTGCTCCTCGCCGCGAAACGCCAGGTTCGCCGGAATCGGCCGCACCCGCAGGTCAAGATTGCGCTCGGCATGAATGCGCCGCATGGCGCGGAGCAGGCCGTCGACGACCGGGCCGACCCCGGTGCGCACACCGGGCAGACGCGCCGTAGCGGCCGCCTGTGCCCGGCTCAGGTGGTAATCCACCTGCTTGCGCGCACTCTCGACCTGGCTCGCCACCAGCCGCGCCAGCGCATCGTCAGTGCCCGCGGCCGCATTGGCAAGCACGCTCAGGGGTGTCTTCAGCGCGTGGGCAAGATTGCCCGCCTGCGTGCGGGCGCGCTCGACGACGTCCGCGTTTTGCGCGAGAACCGTGTTGAATTCCCCGACCAGCGGCATGATCTCGACCGGAAAATCGCCCTCCATGCGCTGGGTTTCGCCGCTACGCACACGTCCGAGCGCGTCGCGCAGCTTCCGCAAGGGGGCCAGCCCGACAAAGACCTGCACCAGGGCCGCCAGTGCCAGGCCGAGGCCCAGCAGACCCAGCGCCAGCCACAGCTCCTCGTTGAAGCGCGTCACCGGTTCACGCATCAGGTTTTCATCGGCGCCGACGATCAGCCGCAGGCGCTGCGCATTGATCGTGACGGAGCGTTCCACCATGCCCAGCATGGCACCGTCCGGGCCGACGATCCGGTGCTGGTGGACGTCCCCGGTGGCGGGCGTGTCGGCCGGAACGCGCAACACCTGATCCCACAGGGAACGCGAACGCATCACCGCAGGGGCCGCCGGGGCGCCGGTTCCCGCAAGACGGTCGATCTGCCAGTAGAGACCACCAAGGGGCCTGTTGAAGCGGGGGTCGCTGAGCGACGTCGCCAGCGTCGGCCGACCCGCGTCATCGAGCGCCAACTGGGCGGTCAACTGGTCCAGATGGGTTTTCAACTGCGCGTGAAACTGCGACTCCACATGCTGGCGAAACAGGTTGCCCAGCCCCCAGGCGGCGACCACGAGCGACGCGGCAATCCAGAACAGCGTACCCAGCAGCAGCCGGAATCGCAGCGAACCGCGCAGGGTGGCCGGGATCATTGCGGGCTGACGAGGCGGTAGCCCATGCCGCGCACGGTTTCGATCAGCCCCGGCGGCAGTTTCTTGCGCAGACGGCCGATGAAAACCTCGACGGTATTCGAGTCGCGATCGAAATCCTGCGCGTAGATGTGCTCGACCAGATCGCTGCGCGACACCGCCTCGCCGGGATGATGCATGAGGTACGCCAGCACCCGGTATTCGTGGCTGGTCAACGCCAGCGCCCGCCCCGCCACCGTGACGCGGTTGCTGCGGGTATCCAGCGTCAGCGGACCGCACACCAGTTCCGCGCTGGCATGACCGCCGGCGCGGCGGATCAGCGCGCGCAGGCGCGCCAGCAACTCTTCCATGTGGAAGGGCTTGGTGAGGTAATCGTCGGCACCGGCATCGATGCCGGCGACCTTCTCATGCCAGTTGTCGCGCGCGGTGAGGATCAGCACCGGCATGACGCGCCCCGCGGCGCGCCACTTCTTCAGTACCGTAAGACCGTCCATCTGCGGCAGGCCGAGATCGAGAACGACGGCGTCGAAGGGCTCGGCATCGCCCATGAAATGGGCATCGAGGCCATTGCGCGCGACATCGACCGCATAACCAGCCTCGCGCACGCCCGCGGCGAGTTGTTCGCACAGCGTCGGTTCATCTTCCACCACCAGGATGCGCATCAGCGGGGCGCTCCGGGGTTGCCGCCCTTGTCCTTGGGGCCCTTGATCCGCAGTTGCCTGCCGTCGCGCGCGTCGAGCACAAGCTTGACCAGCGCGCCGTCCCGGCGCAGGAGCTTGATCTCATAGCGCCAGCGCCCGTCCTCGCGGTCCAGTTCAACCTCCATGACCTGTCCCGGATAGTCGCGCTCGACGCGTTCCAGGATCGTGCGCAAGGGCAGGATCTCGCCGGATTCGAGCGCCTGGCGGGCACGGTCATGGTCGTGCGTGTCGCCAGCCCAGCCGCTCCCGACGTGCAGCAGCCCCGCGAGCAGCGCGGCACTCCACGCGAGGTATACGTTTTTCAGGGTTTTCGTGCCTGACATCGCCATCTCCACAAGCGGTGATTCACAGCTTGTTTTACCGCCCCGATCCTGAATGCAGGATGAACGGGGAATTCACCTTCTGTTCAGTTCGCGGCGCGCAAAGTGCACTCACACGCCACCCGGAAGGAGAAAACCATGCAGCAAAACCTCGTCGCACTTCTTGTCATCGCCGCGCTGACCGTTCCGGTGTCGTCCTTCGCCGGCCCACGCGACGACCTGCTGGCGCAATACGCTACCGCAGCCCGCAAGGAGACGCCAGCGTTCTCCGGATTTTCCGCCGCGCGCGGCAAGACCCTGCACACCCAGAAGTTTGCCGGCGGCAAGCCGGACACGCCAGCCTGCACGACCTGCCACAGCGAGAACACGCGTGGCGCCGGCCGCACCCTGACCGGGAAGGCCATCGAAGCCGTGGCCGTGTCGGTGACGCCGCAACGCTACACCGATCCGGCGAAGGTCGAAAAATGGTTCAAGCGCAACTGCAACGAGGTTCTCGGACGCGCCTGCACGGCGCAGGAAAAAGGCGACTGGCTCAGCTACATGATCAGCCAGTGAACATACCCCAATTCGCAAGGAGCAAGCCCATGAACATCCCCTACCGCCCCCTCACCCTCGGCCTGGTTGCGCTCGCCTTCTGCGGCATCGTCCTGGAACGCGCCCAGGCCGGTGGCGACGATTATTTTCCCCCGGTCATCGATCCGGTGGTCAAGGAAGAATGCGGCAGTTGCCACATCGCCTTCGCGCCGTCGATGCTGCCCGCCCGCTCGTGGAAACGCATGATGGGCGACCTGAAGAACCATTTCGGCGACGACGCCAGCGTCGACCCCGAAACCGCAGCCCGCATCAGTGCCTATCTCGTGAGCAATGCAGCCGATACGGGCGGCAAGCGCTACAGCAGCAAACTGCTGCGCGGCCTTGCCCCGGACGCCGCTCCGCTGCGCATCACCGAGCTGCCCAAATGGGTGAGCAAGCACCGTTCGGTTCCCGCATGGGAATGGAAACACAAGGACGTGCGCACGAAAGCCAACTGCGTCGCCTGCCATGCCGATGCCGAGCGCGGCTTCTACGAGGATTGACCGGGCTCACCGCACAGCGTTCATGAATACAGGATGAACGAAGGCTTCAGCACGGGTTCAGGCGCACTTGCGCACAATGCATGCACGGTCATCGCTTCGACCGCAACACAAGGAGATTCCATCATGCGTACCATTACCCTTCTTTCCACGCTCGCTCTGGGTGCCGGACTCGTCGGTGGCGGCATACTGCTTTCCCCCAGCTTCGCGCAGAACAACGTCCCCAGCGGTGCCAGCACCAGCGGAGCCCGCTGGCTGTCGATTGTGGAGGTGCACGACCGGCTCATCGCCGCCGGATATCGCAACGTCGAAAAGATCGAGCGCGAGGACGGCACGTATGAAGCACGCGCCACCAACCGCCAGGGCGAACGCGTCAAGCTGTACGTCAACCCGCAGAGCGGCGAGATTCGCGAGCGCAACAAGCGCGAGTCCAGGTACGGCAAGGACGCCAGCCGCGGCGACGGGTCCGGTCAGTACGCCGCCGACTGCAACGAGCGGCGCTGCCGCGACGACCTGCCGCAGAAGGCGACCCCCGCGTCGCCGGCGGTGAAGTGAGCCGTATCGACACGGAATCGATCGCCATGAAAACCTTGCTCGCCGGGCTCATCGCCCTCGTCACCCTCGCCTGGGGGTGGGACATCGTGGCCACGGGCGGTGTCTCCGGTGGCAGCGCCCCGTGGGTCGCACGCCAGGAAGCCCTCTATCTGAGCGGCCTCCTGGCGGTTTCCCTGATGTCGCTGGCCATGCTGCTGGCGGCGCGGCCGGTCTGGCTCGAGGGACCGCTGGGTGGCCTCGACCGCATGTACCGGACGCACAAGTGGGCGGGCATTCTTGCCGTCGGCTTCGCCGCCCTGCACTGGCTGATCGAAATGTCGGACGATATCCTGAAGGCCGTGTACGGGCGTGAAGGACGCCTGCCAAAGGACGATGGCGCCGGCCTCCTGCACATCCTGCGCGATCTCGCCGAAGACATGGGCGAGTGGGCGATCTACGCCCTGCTCGCAATGCTCGCGATCGCGCTCTGGAAACGCTTTCCCTACCGGCCATGGCGTTTCTTGCATCAGGCGATGCCGGTGCTCTATCTGATGGTCGCGTTTCATGCCGTGCTGCTGGCCCCCGCCGGCTACTGGACGCAGCCGGTGGGCGCGCTGCTCGCCCTGCTGCTGGCGGCAGGCGTGTATGGCAGCGTCCACGCGCTCGCCGGCCACATCGGCCACTCGCGCCGGGTAACGGGGCGAATCGTCGCCATCGAGCATCCGGCTGCCGACGTCGTCACCGTACGCTGCCAGCTCGACGCGGGCTGGCGCGGCCACCGCCCCGGCCAGTTCGCCTTCGTCACCTTCGATCGCAGCGAGGGTCCGCACCCCTTCACCATCGCGAGCGCGGATCGCGGCGACCGCAGCGTCTCCTTCCAGATCAAGGCGCTGGGCGACTACACCCGCCGCCTCGCCGACCGGCTGCAGACGGGGCAGGCGGTGTCGGTCGAGGGGCCCTATGGCCGCTTCGACATGGCGCGGCGAAACGCGCGGGCACAGCAGATCTGGGTTGCCGGCGGCATCGGCGTGACCCCCTTTCTCGCCTGGCTGGAGTCACTGCAGGACAGCCCGCACGAGGTTCCCGCCGCCGACCTGCATTACTGCACGCGCGACCGCGAAAGCGACCCCTTTGTGGGGCGCCTGGAATCACTGTGCGCAACGCTGCCCGGCATCCGCCTGCACGTTCACGGTTCTCGCCAGGGTGAAATCCTCAGCGCCGACGCCATGCTGGCGGCCAGGGATCCCGCGCGCCCCACCGAGGTGTGGTTCTGCGGGCCGCGTGGCCTCGCCGACACGCTCAGGAAAAACCTGCTCGCCACGCTACGCGGCAGGCTGCGCTTCCATCAGGAGGCGTTCGAGATGCGCTGAGGCGCGCGTCAGCCTTCGCCTCCGGCGGCGAGCATCGCATGGATTTCGCGATGCAGCGCGGCTTCGTCACCGAGGTTGAGTTCCACCAGACGCCGCAGGCTCGTCATGCTGTCCAGGTCGATCTCGGTGCAGCGCATACCGAGCCTCGATTGCTCGACGTGCGCGACCAGCCCGGCCATGTCGATGGTCGCATCGTCGCCGGCAAGCCGGAACGACAGGGTGCAGGGCGCACCGAGCGGGAGCGTCCACGGCGGCGCCCGCTCAACGAGCGCACCCTTGAGCGAAATATCGACCAGCGTGCAGGCGTGCCGCTCGGCGCCGACACCCAGCACGGCGTCGACCTTGAAAGGAATCCGTGTAAACAGCCGCCGGTTCGTACCGGATACGTCATTCGCGCGCATTCACCCGCTCCAGTCGTAGCAACACCCGCGCCGATGATGAAACGAAGCGCGCACGCGCGCAAGCCCGTGCGTCTGCCTTGTAGCGTTGCGGCTACACCTGCGGATGCGCCCGCTCGCGCTTGCTCGCGAGCTTGTTCAACGCGTGCAGGTAGGCCTTCGCCGAGGCGACGACGATATCGGTGTCCGCGCCCTGCCCGTTGACCACGCGGCCGTCCTGTGCCAGGCGCACCGTCACCTCGCCCTGCGCGTCGGTGCCCGTGGTGATGTTGTTGACCGAGTAGAGCAGCAGCGTCGCGCCGCTTTGCACTACCGATTCGAGCGCCTTGAATGTGGCATCGACCGGGCCGGAGCCATCGCCCTCGGCATGCCGCTCGACACCGTCTTCGGTGAAAACCAGGCGCGCATGGGGCACCTCGCCGGTCTCGGAGCAGACCCGCAGCGAGACGAGCTTGAAGCGCTCGTGCTCGGTGCCATAACCTTCGTCGGACACCAGCGCCTGCAAATCGTCGTCGAAGATCTCGCGCTTCTTGTCGGCCAGATCCTTGAAGCGCGCGAATGCGGCGTTGAGCGCTTCCTCGCTGTCGAGCACGATGCCAAGCTCGGTGAGCTTGCTCTTGAACGCGGCACGCCCGGAGAGCTTGCCCAGGGTGAGCCGGTTCGCGTGCCAGCCGACATCCTCGGCACGCATGATCTCATAGGTCTCGCGGTGTTTCAGCACGCCGTCCTGGTGGATGCCCGACTCGTGGGCGAACGCATTCGCCCCGACGATGGCCTTGTTCGGCTGCACCGGATAACCGGTGATGCTGGAAACAAGTTTCGACGCCGGCACGATCTGCGTGGTGTCGATGCGCGTATCGCAGGAGAACACGTCGCGACGCGTGCGTACCGCCATCACGATTTCCTCCAGCGAGGCGTTGCCGGCGCGTTCGCCCAGGCCGTTGATCGTGCATTCCACCTGGCGCGCGCCATTCATCACCGCGGCAAGCGAATTGGCCACCGCCATGCCGAGATCGTTGTGGCAGTGCGTCGACCAGATTACCCGGTCCGAGCCCGGCACACGCTCGATCAGCTGCTTCATGCGCTCGCCCCACAAGGCGGGAATCGAGTAGCCGACGGTATCGGGCACGTTGATGGTCCTGGCGCCGGCCTTGATCACCTCATCGAAGATGCGCACGAGAAAATCCATGTCGGAGCGCACCGCATCCTCCGCGGAAAATTCCACGTCATCGGTGTACTCGAGCGCGAGCCTGACTGCCTTCACCGCCGCCTCGACCACCTGGTCGGGCTGCATGCGCAGCTTCTTTTCCATGTGGATGGGACTGGTGGCGATGAAGGTATGGATACGGCCGTGCTTCGCCGGCCTGATCGCCTCGCCCGCGGCGCGCACGTCACGCTCGTTGGCGCGCGCCAGCGAGCACACGGTGGAATTCTGGATTGTCCCGGCGATCGCCTTGATGGCGTCGGCATCACCCGGACTCGCCGCGGCGAAGCCCGCCTCGATGATGTCGACGCCGAGTTTCTCCAGCTGGCGCGCGATGCGCAGTTTCTCTTCCTTGGTCATCGATGCGCCGGGACTCTGCTCGCCGTCGCGCAAGGTGGTGTCGAAAATGTACAAACGGTCGTTCATGGCGGGCTCCATGGAGGGTCAGGCCGGATGGATAGGGGCCGACGCATTATATCGGGTTGCCGCAAGCGGCTTGCGGCGCGGGGTACTGCTCGGGGGAGGGGGATTCAGTGTGCGCGCGCGACGCGCAGCAGCAGGCTGCCGAACAGGACGTTCGACAGGCAGAGGAGGAAGGAGGGGCGAGACCAATTGGACATAGTCCAGATTGTATCGATTTTTTCGCCTCGATCAAGCGGCAGCCGCCGATCCACAGTCCGTATGTGGAATCTCAGGATTTGAGCTGCGCCGCGAATTTCGCCTCGGCCTTCGCCACCTTCGGCGCGACCACGAACCGGCAATACGGCTGGTGCGGGTTTTGCTCGTAGTAGCGCTGATGGTAGTCCTCGGCAGGATAGAACGTCGTCGCTTCGGTGACCTCGGTGACGATCGGTGCGGCATACTGCCTTGATGCAGTGAGCGCCGCGATCGCGGCTTCCGCCGCGGCTTTCTGCGCCGGCGTATGCCAGAAGATGGCCGAGCGGTACTGGGTGCCGGCGTCGTTGCCCTGGCGGTCGATCTGGGTCGGGTCGTGGATCGTGAAGAACACGTCGAGCAATTCCCGGAAGGCAATCACCTCGGGGTCGAAGCGCACCTGAACGACCTCGGCGTGGCCGGTATCGCCGTTGCAGACGGCCTGGTAGGTGGGATTCGGCGTGTGTCCACCCATGTAACCGGAGACCGCGGATGCGACGCCGCGCAGGCGGTTGAACACGGTTTCGAGGCACCAGAAGCAGCCGCCGGCGAGGGTTGCGGTTTCATGCGACATGACAGGCCTCCATTCTTGAGTGACTCGAATTCACCCCTGCCCGGCGCGCGCGTGAGGAAGCGGAGACGATCGTTCGGGCGTGACCTCCCTTTGGCACATCCCGCGCGAGTCGCCTTTTGTGATCGCCTTCAGACGACCGGCACGCTTTCCCTGAACGAGGGGCGGGTCATCAGCTTATCGTACAGCTTGGCCAGGTTGGGATGCGCGCTCCTCCAGGCGATCTCGGGAAAGCGCAACCCGAGGTAGCCGAGCATGCAACCGCAGGCGATGTCGGCGAGCGTCATGGTGTTGCCGAGAAACCAGGGTTTCTCGCCGAGCGCTTCCGACAGCGCTTCGAGGCCGCGGAACAGGGTGCGCTCCTGCAGGGTGAGCCAGTCGGCGCTCTGCTTGTCGGCGGGGCGCTTCTTCTCCAGGTACACCGCGACGGCGGCATCGGCGACCCCGTCCGCCAGGGCCTCGACACCGCGCACCATCATGCGGCTCTTCGGTTCGCCGGGAATGAGATGGGCGACGGGCGTGAGATGGTCGACGTATTCGACGATGACGCGCGAATCGAACACCGACACGCCGTCTTCGAGCACCAGCACGGGAACCTTGCCGAGCGGGTTGATTTCGGGCACCGGGCTGTCGGGCAGCCAGGGATTTTCGACCTGAAGCTGGAAGGGAACCTTTTTTTCCGCGAGCACCACGCGGACCTTGCGGCCATAGGGGCTGGTAAGCGAGGTGACGAGTTTCATCCGGTTTCCCTGAAGGTCATTTATCGAAGGTGCGAGGTAGGTGCGCCGCCATTATCGCTCGCCGCCAGCAGCGTTCCAACCCGTTCGCGCAGCATGGGCAGCACTTCGGCCTCGAACCACGGGTTGCGTTTCAGCCAGCCGCGGTTACGCGGGCTGGGATGCGGCAGCGGCAGATAATCCGGAGCGAAATCGCGCCACGCAGCGACGGTGGCGGCGAGTGTGCGGTGGCGGCGCTTGCCCAGATAATGCGCCTGCGCGTAGGCGCCGATCAGGAGCGTCAGGCGGATCGCGGGCATGGCCGCACGCAGTGGCGGATGCCACAGCGGCGCACATTCCGGACGCGGCGGCAGGTCGCTGCCCTTGACGGTACCCGGATAACACAGCCCGGTGGGCACGATGGCGATGCGTGACTCGTCGTAGAACTGCTCGCGCGCAAGACCCAGCCACTGCCGCAGCAGGTCACCCGAAGGATCGTTCCACGGAATGCCGGTCTCGTGTACGCGCCGCCCCGGTGCCTGGCCGACGATAAGCAGCCGCGCAGAGGGCGAGCCGCGCACGACGGGGTGCGGCGAGTGGGGCAGGTGCGGCGCGCAGACGGTGCAGGCGCGCACGCGCGCCAGCAGAACGTCGAAGGGCTCAGCGGGCGTGCTCGACGATATAGCGCTTGACCGCTTCGACATCGGCATCCATGACGTGCTTCTTCTGCGGCCGCGCCTCGAGCTCGGCGAGTTCGGCCGGACGCAGCGGCTCGACGCCGAGCGCCTCGCGAATCGCATCCTCGAACTTGGCGGGCTGCGCGGTTTCCATGCACACGAGCGGCACGCCGGCCTCGCGGTGTTCCAGCCCGACTTTCAGGCCGTCCGCGGTATGCGGATCGATCATCACACCCCAGGTCTGGTGCACGCGGCGGATGGTGTCGATGCGGTCGGCGTGGCCGCTCGATCCCGACACCATGCCGAAGCCGGCCACCTTGTCGAACAGGCCGTCGGCCCTGAGGTCGAAACTGCCGCCGGATTCGATCGCCGCCCACAGGCTGCGGATCTTCGCGGCATCGCGCCCGGCGAGATCGAACACGAAACGTTCGAAATTGGACGCCTTCGAGATATCCATGCTCGGACTCGAAGTGTGTTTCGTTTCCGGACGTGGCCGGTAGACCCCGGTGCGGAAGAACTCGTCGAGCACATCGTTCTCGTTGGTGGCGACGATGAGCTTGCAGATCGGCAGGCCCATCTGGCGCGCGATATGGCCGGCGCAGACGTTGCCGAAGTTGCCCGAGGGCACGGAGAACGACACTTCCTCGTCGTTGCTGCGGGTGGCAGCAAAATAGGCCTTGAAGTAGTACACGCTCTGCGCCGCGACACGCACCCAATTGATCGAGTTGACCGCGCCGATGTGATGCTTCGCCTTGAAATCGAGATCGTTGGAGACCGCCTTGACGATGTCCTGACATTGGTCGAACACGCCGCGGATCACCAGATTGTGGATGTTGGCATCCTGCAAGGCATACATCTGCGCCTGCTGGAAGCGCGTCATGCCGTGCTCGGGCGAAAGCATGAACACACGAATGCCGCGCTTGCCGCGCATCGCGTATTCGGCGGCGGAACCGGTGTCGCCCGAAGTCGCCCCGAGGATGTTGAGTTCGCCGCCGGTCCTGCCGAGAACGTACTCGAACAGGTTGCCAAGAAGCTGCATCGCCATGTCCTTGAACGCCAGCGTCGGGCCGTTCGACAGGGCGAGCACGTGCAAGCCGGGCTCCAGCGTCTTCAGTGGCGTGATGTCGGCGGGATTCTCGCCGCGGCCGACATAGCGGTACACATCCGGCGTGTACGTGCGTTCGATGAGCGCGCGCAGGTCATCAGCCGGAATATCGTCGACGAGGCGCGACAGCACGGCGAAGGCCAGCTCGCGATAGTTCATGCCGCGCATGGCGGCGAGATCGTCGCTGCTGAAGCGCGGATAGGCCTCGGGCACGTAGAGCCCGCCGTCACTGGCGAGTCCGCCGAGCAGGATCTGCGTGAAAGTCTGGACGGGGGCGTTGCCGCGCGTGGATTGGTACTTCATGTTTTTCCCGGAAAGGTTGTGCCTGTCACGCGACCTGGTCCCTGCCGCGATGCTTGGCGAGGTAGAGACGCTGATCGCATTCCTGTATGAGATTGTTCACGAGCTCACTGTCGATGAATGAGGTCTTGCTGCCACAGACCTCCAGCAGGCCGAAGCTCGCGCGCAGTGTCAATGCCTTGACGCCGACGGGCATGACCTCACGCCCCACGGCACTGCGCAGTTTTTCCGCCACCTCCCAACCCTGCTGATAGCTGGTGGAAGGCAGCATGAGCAGGAATTCGTCCCCGCCAAACCGGAACATCAGATCGGACTGGCGCAGATTGCCGCGCAGCGCGTTCGCGAAGTGCACGATGGCGCAATCGCCGACCGTGTGCCCATGGCTGTCGTTGATCTCCTTGAAATGATCGACATCACACATCAGCACGCAGAACGGCGTTTCCGTGGCACGCGATATCTCGAGCTGGTTGATCATGACCCGCTCCAGCGAGCGCCGCGTCAGGGCACCGGTCATCGGGTCCTTGTTGTAGTTGATCATGATCACCATGCTGTTCAGCATGGCGATCTCGTTGCCGAGATCGAGCGAGTAATTCTCCGCCTTCTTCATCAGCGCGTAGAGCGGCAGGCTGTCGCTGGTCCGTCCGATCATGCCGGCGATTTCGTCCACGACGTGGTGCATGGCGGCGTGAATCTCGACCAGATGCGTGTAGTGGCTGCGGTCACGTACGAGCCTGGCGCCCTCGCCATGCAACCATTTGCCGAACTCGCAGCGCTCGTGATGCGCCTCGGGCATCGCGGTCCGGTCGCGGGTTGAAACCGCAGCCGTCAGTTGCCTGAGCCAGTCGAGGTGTTTTTCGAAATGCACCAGCAGGTTCTTTTCCGCGAGCGCGGAGATGTGGCGCAGCCGGATGCTGTTGCGCTGGCCCAGGGTGCCGAGGAAGCCGGCCAGGTAGATCCTGGCCAGCGCATCCTCCAGCACATCGAACAATGCCATGATCGCGCGAACGGCATCCATGTTGCCGTCTCCGGTGGCGAGCCTGATCAACAAATCGCGCAGATGCGAAAGCTCGTGCGCGACGATCATGAAGGGCACGTTCCGTCCGCACATTTGCGTCATGAGTTCGATGCAGGCGGCGCTGCCATGATCGGCCAGCAACTGTTGCAGGCAGTCGACGAGCTGCGCCTGGTCGAAACCCGGGCTGGTCCGATGCTGCTCGAATTCCTCGATATGCCAGGGTCCGACGTATTGGCTGCGGGCCTGCTGGAAATACCGGTCCATGTCCTGGCGCACGGACTCCGTGACGACCGATTCAAGCTCGCTGCGTGACATGATGTTCATGATGCGGGGCGTATGCTCGCGAGTACGCAGGACACGAGGCGCAACGCCTTATCTCGCTGCCAGTTCTTCCAGACGGATGCGCATCACCTTGCCGGCAACGCTGTCGAGCGCCTCGATCCGGGTGATCGCCGCGTTGACGTTCTTCTCGATCGTGATGTGGGTGAGCAGGATGATGTCGACCTGCTCTTCGCCCTCGGCCGGTTCCTTCTGCACCATGGCATCGATGGAGATGTCGCTGTCGGCGAGGATGCGGGTGATGTCGGCCAGCACGCCCGGCCGGTCGAAGGCACGCAGGCGCAGGTAGTAGGCGGTGCGCACCTCGTCCATCGGCAGGATCGGCGTCGCCGCGAGCTGGTCCGGCTGGAACGCCAGATGCGGCACACGGTGGTGTGGGTCGGCGGTATGCAGGCGCGTGACGTCGACGAGGTCGGCGACCACCGCGGAGGCGGTCGGCTCGGCACCGGCGCCGGCACCGTAGTAGAGCGTCGGACCGACGGCGTCGCCCTTCACCAGCACGGCGTTCATCGCGCCGTCGACATTGGCGATGAGGCGGCGCTCGGGGATCAGCGTCGGGTGCACGCGCAACTCGATGCCATCGTCCGTGCGCCGGGCGATGCCCAGCAGCTTGATGCGGTAGCCCAGTTCCTCGGCGTATTTGACATCCTCGCGCGTGAGTTTCGAAATGCCCTCGGTGTAGGCGCGTTCGAACTGCATCGGAATACCGAAGGCGATCGCCGAGAGAATGGTGAGCTTGTGCGCGGCGTCGATGCCCTCGATATCGAAGGTCGGATCGGCCTCGGCGTAACCCAGGCGCTGCGCTTCCTTCAGTACGTCGTCGAAGGCCGCGCCCTTGTCGCGCATCTCGCTGAGGATGAAGTTGGACGTGCCGTTGATGATGCCGGCCAGCCACTCGATGCGGTTGGCGGTGAGGCCCTCGCGCAGCGCCTTGATGATGGGAATGCCGCCGGCCACGGCCGCCTCGAACGCGACCATCACGCCCTTTGCCTGGGCCGCGGCGAAGATCTCGTTGCCGTGCTTGGCGACCAGATGCTTGTTGGCGGTGACCACGTGCTTGCCGTTGGCGATCGCCTGCATCACCAGTTCACGCGCGGGCTCCAGGCCGCCGATCAGTTCGACGACGATGTCGATCGCCGGATCGTCGACGACGTCGAAGGGGTTGGTGGTGAGCGGCAGGTCGCCGGCGAGCTTCCTGGCCTTGTCGATGTTGCGCACCGCCGCACGCAGCACGCGGATTTCGCGCCCGGCGCGGCGGCTGATTTCTTCGGCGTTACGACGCAGCACGGTGAGCGTGCCGCCGCCTACGGTGCCCAGGCCCAGGAGGCCGACGTGGATGGGTTTCATTGTGTAATCTCAAATAAAAAAACTCTATCCGCGAAGGACGCGAAGGGACGCGAAGAAAACCCCAAAGCCATATCTTTCAGGGAATGCCTTTGACTTTACTTCGCGCTTCTTCGCGTCCTTCGCGGATGAAAATAAAAAATCACCGATGCGTCCGCCGCCGGTCGAGAAAGCGCCCCATGCGGCCGATCGCCTCGGTCAGATCCTCCTCGTGCGGCAGGAACACCACGCGGAAGTGGTCGGGTTTCGGCCAGTTGAAGCCGCTGCCCTGCACCACCAGCACGCGCTCCTCCTCCAGCAGGTCGAGGATGAATTTCTGGTCGTCCTCGACGCGATAAAGCTTGGGATCGAGGCGCGGGAACAGGTACATCGCCGCTTTCGGCTTGATGCAGGTGACGCCCGGAAGCCCGGTCAGCAAATCATGGGCGAGATCGCGCTGTCGCGTTAGCCGTCCGCCCGGCGCGACCAGGTCGTTGATGCTCTGGTAGCCCCCCAGCGCCGTCTGGATGGCGTATTGCCCCGGCACGTTGGAGCACAGGCGCATCGACGCGAGCATGTTCAGGCCTTCCAGATAATCCTTCGCGTGCCGTTTGTCACCGGAAACGACGAGCCAGCCCGAACGGTAGCCGCACGCCCGGTAGTTCTTGGACAGGCCGTTGAAGGTGACGATGAGCACGTCGTCGGCGAGTGCGGCGATCGAGGTGTGTTCAACGCCGTCGAACAGCACCTTGTCGTAAATCTCGTCGGCGTAGACGATCAACTGGTGCTGGCGCGCGATCTCGACGATCGCCCGCAGCACCTCCGGCGGATACAGCGCACCGGTCGGATTATTGGGATTGATGATGACGATGGCGCGCGTGTGCGAGGTGATCTTGCTGCGGATATCGTCGAGATCGGGCAGCCAGCCGGCGCCTTCATCACAGATGTAGTGGCGCGGCTTGCCGCCGGCCAGACTCACGGCGGCGGTCCACAGCGGATAGTCGGGCGCCGGCACCAGCACCTCGTCACCGTTGTTGAGCAGCGCCTGCATGGCCATCACGATCAGCTCGGACACACCGTTGCCGACGATGATGTCGTCGATCGTGACACCGGCGATGCCCTTCCTCTGGGTCTCGTGCATGATCGCCTTGCGCGCCGAGAACAGGCCCTTGGAATCGCTGTAGCCGGAGGCGTTGGGCAGGTTGAAGATCACGTCCTGCACAATCTCTTCCGGCGCCTCGAAGCCGAACGGCGCCGGATTGCCGATGTTCAGCTTGATGATGCGCTGGCCTTCCTCCTCCATCTGTCGTGCGCGCGCCATCACCGGCCCGCGGATGTCGTAGCAGACGTTGTCGAGCTTGTTCGACTTGTGGATGGTGCGCAGGCGGGGCCTGGTGTCAGCCGTCACGGTATTTTCCCGGTTGGTAAAATCAAGGCAAAACAATGCCTTGGCAAGCGGAGCATTTTACCGGAGCCGCCCTGCGGCGGCAAACGCGCGCCGCGCGAATCTGCTATGGTTGCCACACCATGAAACTGCACCTCCACACCGACGCCGGCCTGCTGCTGTTTACCGGCTATGGCGACGATCACGTCATCATCAACGGCGAACGCCACGCCGCCGGCCTGCTGCTGAGCGCGCATGGGGTCGAGCCGGCGCCGTGGGCCGGGCTGGGGTTCACGGCGCTGAACGCGGCGCATTTCGAATGGGTGGCGGCGCGCGCGCCGGATATCCTGCTGCTCGCCACCGGCACGCGCCTGCGCTTTCCGCACCCGTCGCTGACGCGCGCGCTGGTGGAGGCCCGAATCGGACTGGAAGTGATGGACATCGGCGCGCTGTGCCGCACCTACAACATCCTCGCGGGCGAGGGCCGCAAGGTGGCGGCAGCAGTGGTGTTCGACAGCGCGACGTAGGCGCGTCAGCCGATAGGCAGCACCTGCGCGAAACTCGAAATCGCATCGAATTCGCCGCAATCCTTGTGTGGCAGGCGGGAATCCGGATTGCACACTGCCAGGATCTGGCCAATGCCATAAGCCCGGGCGCTTTTCAGCACGGGCAGACTGTCATCGACGAAAAGCGTCCGTTCGCGGTCGAACGGCTCGATGGCCTGAAAGCCTTGCCAGAAATCCGGATGTTCCTTGGGCAGACCGACCTGGTGCGACGAAATCAGCCCGTCGAGATGGAGGTCGAGCCCGGTTTCGCGCATCTTCAGGTCGAGGCTCTTGGGATGGGCGTTGGTTACCAGCACGGCACGCCGCCCGGACGCGCGCACGGCGTCGAGGAAGGCCGGCACGTCGGGCCGCACGGCGATGAGATGGGCGACTTCCCGCTTCAGTTGCACCACGTCCATCGCCAGTTCGCTGCTCCAGAAATCGACGCAGTACCAGTTCAGCGTGCCGCTGTGACGCGTGTAATGCGCGGTAAGCCGCGCGTGCGCTTCCTCGTGGGCAAGGCCATGGTATTCGGCATAGCGTCGCGGCATGTGCTCAAGCCAGAAGTGGTTGTCGAAATACAGGTCGAGCAGGGTGCCGTCCATGTCGAGCAGCACGGTGTCGATGCGGTCCCAGGTGAGCATGGCGTCGGTGCGGCTCAGAACAGTTCATCCTTGGACACGCCGCGCCGCTTCAGCGTCTGCCGCAGCACGCGCAAGGATTCCATCTGGATCTGGCGCACGCGTTCGCGCGTCACCTGCAGTTCCAGCGCCAGATCCTCCAGCGTGCAGGCCTCGAAGTTGTTGAGACCGAAGCGTCGTTCGATCACCCAGCGCTGCTTGTCGTTGAGCTGCCCGAGCCACTCGTGGACGTGGTGCTCGATTTCCTCCAGTTGCAGCATTTCCTCCGGCAACTGGGCATTGTCGTCGGCAATCGCCTCACCGAGCGAGAGCGAGGGATCCACCTCGAGCGGCGCATCGAGCGAGGCGACGCGTTCATTCAATTGCATGATGCGGCGCACGTCCTCCACCGGATGGCCGGTGAGTGCAGCGATGTCATCGAGACCGGGGTCGACGACGCCGTGCGCCTCCAGGTGGCGCTGCGCACGCAGGTAGATGTTGAGTTCCTTGATCACGTGTACCGGCAGGCGGATGGTGCGCGACTGGTTCATGATGGCGCGCTCGATGTTCTGCCTGATCCACCACGTGGCGTAGGTGGAAAAGCGAAAGCCGCGCTCGGGATCGAATTTTCCCAGCGCATGGATGAGGCCGAGGTTGCCCTCCTCGACCAGATCGAGCAGCGTCAATCCGCGGTTGGCGTAGTGCTTGGCGATGTTGACGACGAGGCGCAGGTTGCGCTCGATCATGATCTGGCGCGCCTCGAAGTCACCCTGCACAGTGCGACGCGCCAGGGCGACTTCCTCTTCCGCGGTGAGCAAGGGGGCCTGACCGATCTCGTTGAGATAGAGCTGGGTGACGTCGACCTGCGGTTCGTCGAGAATCGCGTTGGCGAGATCCTCCGCTGAATCGGTCGCGGGTGCGTCGCCCGCCTCGGCTTCCTCCGGTGCCAGCTCGTCGGCTTCGTCGTTGGGGTCTGTGCTCATGAACGCTCCGGCAGGTAGTCCATCGGGTCAAGCGGCTTGCCATAACGGCGGATTTCGAAATGCAGTTTCACGCGATCGGCGTCGCTGTCGCCCATCACGGCAATCTGCTGACCGGCCGCCACGGTATCGCCTTCCTTCACCAGCACGCTGTCATTATGCGCGTAGGCGGAAAGAAACTCACCCGCATGCTTGACGATGAGCAGGCGGCCATAACCGCGCAGGCCACTGCCACTGTACACGACCTTGCCCGGCGCCGCCGCGCGCACGGGTGACTGGCGTGCGCCGACGATGTCGATGCCCTTGCCGCCGGTGCCACCGAAGCGACCGGCGAGCACGCCGTCGGCCGGCCACAGCCAGGCGTTGTCCGCCGCGATGGCCGGTGCCGGCGCGCCGCCCGGCGATGCCGCGGCCGGTGCGGCGGCAGCCGGCGTCGGCACGACGGCCGCCCGCGTGGCGCCGGACACGCGGGCCCAGTTGACGTCGGAATAGGCGATCAGCACCGCCTGGGGTTCACGCACCAGCGGTGCCTCGGCAAGCGGACGTGGACGCAGCTCCGGCCCGGCATCCAGCGGGCGCACCTCGACGGCGTTGGGGGGGGGTGTCAGGCGCAGCACCGCGCCGACCCGGATGACATCGGGCGTCGCCAGCTGGTTCCACGCCGCGATATCGCGGTGATCCAGGTTGTTCGCGAAGGCGATGGCATAGAGCGTGTCGCCGCGCGCAACGGTATGCAGTCCATTCGACGAGGGCAGGATGGGGCGCGTCGCAAGCGGCTGCGGCGCCACGGCAGCCGGGGCCGCGGGCGTAATGCCGGCCGGCGCCCGCGCCGCCACGGGCGCCGGACCGCGTGCGGCGCAGCCGGTCAGCGCCGCCAGCGCGAGCAGCACGCACGCGTGTCTCACGCCACCCCCGGCAGCAACGGTACGAACTTCACCGCTTCGAGATGACGCTCGGTGAACTGGTCGCCATTGCGCTCGATCACGCACAGGGTTTGCGCGGCATGCCCCAGCGGCATCACCAGGCGCGCACCGTCAGCCAGTTGACTCAGCAGTTCCTGCGGCACTTCGCCGAACGCCGCGGCGATGACGATGGCGTCGAAGGGGGCGAAATCCTTCGCGCCGTGCATGCCATCACCGTGCTTGGGGCGCACATTGTTGATCCGCAATTCGCGCAGACGCACGCGCGTCTTGCCGACCAGCTGCGCGATGCGGTCGAGCGACACCACCTCGCGTGCGAGCTTCGCCAGCACCGCCGCCTGATAGCCGCAACCGAGGCCGATTTCCAGCACGCGGCCCAGCGGGCGGCCCGGTCCGGCCTCGCCGTGGCGCGCGAGCTCGGCCATGCGCGCGACGATGTAGGGATTGGAAATGGTCTGGCCGAAACCGATGGGCAGCGCGGTATCCTCGTAGGCACGCGATTCCAGCGCCTGGTCGACGAACAGGTGGCGCGGTACCTCGCCCATCGCCGCCAGCACGACCTCGTCCCTGATGCCCTGCTCGCGCAGGCGCTCGACCATGCGGCCGCGCGTGCGCGCCGAGGTCATGCCGATGCCGGTACGGGAGTTCATGGCTTCAACCATTGGCTGACGCCTTCCATCTGGCTGAAGCGCGTGAGGTCCATCTGTAGCGGGGTGACCGACACGAAGCCCTTGGCGACGGCATGGAAGTCGGTGCCCTCCCCGGCATCCTGCGCGGCGCCGGCAGCGCCCACCCAGTACACAGTCTGTCCGCGCGGGTTGACGGTCTTCACCACGGACTCGGCCTTGTGGCGCCGCCCCAGGCGGGTCACCTGCACGCCGCGAATGTCCTCGCGCGGACAGTCGGGTACGTTGACGTTGAGCAGCATCGGCTCGGCCGGCGGGCTGGCCTGGATGCGCTGTACCAGGTCGACGACGATCTGGGCGGCGGTGTCCAGATACTTGCCGTGGTGGCTGGCAAGCGACACCGCCAGGGACGGCACGCCGAGGAGATAGCCTTCCGTCGCGCCGGCGACGGTGCCGGAATAGATGGTGTCATCGCCCATATTCGCGCCGTGGTTGATACCGGAGATCACCATGTCCGGCTGGTGGTCGAGCATGCCGGTGACGGCAAGGTGCACGCAGTCGGTCGGCGTGCCGTTGACATAGTAGAAGCCGCCGGGCGCCTGGCGCAGGATCAGCGGGCGGTCGAGGGTGAGCGAGTTGGACGCGCCGCTGCGGTCGCGCTCCGGCGCCACCACCGTGATGTCGGCAAAGGGTTTGAGCGCCCCGGCGAGCGCGGCAAGCCCGGGGGCGAAATAACCGTCGTCGTTGGAAAGCAGGATGCGCATCAGGGGCGACCTCCATACGGCGCGGGTACGATGCGCACAACAATCAGGGTGGGGAAGGCGGATTCGGACATGGCAACGATTCTACCCAACGTTCATGGCGACTCGCCACCCCGGAACATGAAACGGCGACTCGCCACGAACCTTGTCCTCTCCCCGCCCCATGCCGGACGAATACCGCGTCAGTCGTACTCGCGCGTGTAGAAGGCGTCGAAACTGCTCTGTTCCCCCGCCTGGGCTTCCAGGCGCACCCGCGGGGACAACTGATAAAGCACCTTGACCACCTGATTGAGGCCGTCGACGCTCTGCTCGTAGCTCAGGGTGGCGCGCGAGGACAGGCGCTTGCCGACGCTTACCACCGTACTGCCGAGATCCTCCCCTTCGCCCGCACGCACGCCGAACGTGTCGATACGCAGGGCCTCGGCGAGCTGCGCCTGGAAACTGAGCGATTCGGCCTGCGACAGCAGCGCGCCGGCGGCGAGCTGCAACAGCGCGAATTCCTGCTGGCCGCCCTTGTCGAGGCCATGCCCCAGCACCAGCCAGGCGAGTTTTTCCGTGTCTGGCAGCGGCGGATCGGAATACAGCGTCACCTGCGGCCGCTGCACCGTGCCGCGCACCTGTACGCCGGCCTTGACTGTCGGCGTCTTGCGCACCGCCAGCACGTCGAGGCCGGGGTCGTCGAGCGGGCCGATGAAGCGCAGCACGCCACGCTCGATGGCGAGCGTCTGGCCGTAGGCGGCGTAGCGGCCTTCCTCCACCCGGATCGAGCCTTCTCCACGCAGCCGTTGTTCGCGCGTGAACACGCGCAGTTGTCCGCCAAGGCGCACATCGAGGCCCGCACCCTTGAACAGGAAGTCGCGCCCCAGGCCGAGGTCGAGGTCGAGCGCAAGCGGCCATTGCCGCGCGCGCGCCCGGTCCGGTGGCGGACGACCGGCGACGACGACATCGTCGGACAGCGCAGGCCGCGTCGCTTCCGGCACTTCCAGGCGCGCCCGGTCGGCGGTGAGCGCGCCGGTGAGTTGCATGCGCTGCGGGTCGAGCGCCAGGCGCGTCGCGCCCGAGACGGTGATGCGGCGGTCGCTGCGGTTGCTCGCGACGAATTGTTCGAACACGAGATCGAGGCCCGCCTTCGGGTTGCGCAGCTCGGCCTCGCCGCTCACCACGATGCGCCCGCCGCTGCCGGCGAGCTCGCCGCGCGCGACGCGCACCCGCTCGCCCGCGAGCGCAAGTTCGAGGTATCCGTCGCGGATGAGAATACCCTCCTCGGGCATGGCAAAGCGCAGGGCACTTGCGCTGATCCGACCCTCGACGGCGGGGGCGGCAAGGCTGCCGCTGCCGGCAAGCTCGGCATCGAGACGCGCGTCGGTGCGCACGCCGAACGGCAGAAATGGGCGGACAAGACGCAGGTCAGGCACGGCGAAGCGCGCGCTCCAGGCCAGCGGCGCGCTGCGCGGCAGGGTCCAGAATCCGCCGTCGCGCACCAGCGTCGCCGTGCCTTCGGCATGCAACTGCCCCGCTTCGCGGCTCGCCGCCTCCACCCGCGCAGCGACACGGCTCGCCTCGGCGGTCAGGTCGAGCGTCAGCCGGGTCAGCCCGGTGTCGAGCGCGGGTTCCTCAAAGCGGAGGTCGCCGGACCGGCGGCGCAGCTTCAGCTCGCCATCGACGCGCTCACCCAGGCGCAGATCCCAGTCGCCGTCGACGCGCAGATCGGTGGTGAACGGCAGCGCGGTCGGCAGCAGATTTTGCAACGGTGCGAGCGGCAGATTGGCAAGCGTGCCGCGGCTGGCGACTCCCGCGGCATCGGAGCTGAAATGCGCGACGCGCACTTGGCCGCCGGCGACGTCGAGGGTCAGCCCGTCGACCTGCTGTCGCTGGCGCGAAAGCGTGAGCGCCGCGGGCGTGACGAGTGCCACCGGCCATGGACCGTGCAGATCGGCCTCGGCAAGCTGGCCACGCCAGGTTTGCGCCGCATCGAGCCCGCCCGTGAGACTCGCGGTGAGTCGCCATTCGGGCAGGCGCGCATCGAGCGTCAGCGCATGCGCGTCGCGCCGCCCCTCGCTGCGGGCGCGCAGGAAGCTCAATCGCCGGTCACCGAGTGCAATGCCGCGCGCCTCGACGAGACCGTTGAACGGACCGGCAGCATCCGCCTGCAAGTCGAGATCGACGCCGAGCGTGTCGATCGCCAGGTTGCCGGACAGGCGCAGGCCGCTGCCGGAGAGCTGCGCGACGATCTGCGGGCGTGCCGGATCGCCGGCGAGATGGCCCTGGCCGCCGGCACGCCCGGCGAGCCCGAAGCCCAGACGCGCCAGCGCGGGGGCGTCGAGTGCCCAGTCGAGGCGGTCGCCGTGGCGCCCGTACGCACCTGTCACGCGCGCGCGGTTGCCGGCCAGTTCGATATCGAAATCGGTGTCGGTGAGATGCGCGTCGGCATAGTGCAGGCGCCCGTGTCCGCGCACCGGCCGGCCCTCCAGATCGCCCGGCGGCAGGGTGAACTGCGCGGCCAGGCGCGGGGCTGGCGCCAGGGCGCCACTCACCTCGCCACGCAGGTTGAGGCGCCCACGTGGGAAGCGGCCGAAGCGCGCGGGGTTGATCTGCGCGGCGTCGAACGTGACGTCGAGCGCGCGCGTGGCGTCGAGCCGCAGTGTCCCGCGTGCGTCGAGACGACCCGCCTGGCCCTGGAAGCTCGCCGCGGCGAGGCGCAGCGTGGCGTCGGCGTGGCGCAGGCTCACCCGGCCCTGTCCCCAGGATTCGCGCACCTCGGCATCGAGTGTCTGCTGCGCCGCGTCCCCCGCCAGCCGCAGCGTCGCGGCGAGGCGCGTCGTATACAGATCGCGGTGCAAACCGGCGAGATCCACGCGCAGTGACGCGAGATCGAGCGTCACGCGGCCGTCGCGCCATACACCATCGCCGGTGAGCTTTCCTGCGGCACCGAGATCGATTGCAAGCGCGCTGAAGGTGGCCGTTGCAAGGTCGCCGAACACCGCGCCGGACAGGCTGGCGAGCGGCAGGCGCCGCTGGTCGAGCCGGCCGGCCATGTGGTTCACCAGACTGAAGGTGCCGAGCAGGCGCTCGCCGAACCGCCCCTCGAACACGCCTGAGAAGGCGAAATCAGCCGCTGGCGCGTCTGCCGCGAAAAGCCGCGGGTCCAGGCCCTCACCCGCCACCACCAGGCGCGGCAGGCGTATCGCCGCGAAGGGCGCGGCCTCACCCTCTGCAAACACACGCATGTCTGCCGCCGTCGCGTCGAGGCGGAACAACGGCGCCGCAAGCGTGCCGTCCAGCACAAGCCGCGCGCCGAGCGCAACCGGTTCGCGCCGGGCAGCGTCGAGTGTCGCACGCAAGGCGAACGGCGCATCCTTGGCGATGTCCAACTCACCCGCAACACCCGCCCAGGGCGTTTGCACCTGCGCAGCGCTCAGCCGGTAGCGTGTACCGTCGTCGTCGAGACGGCCGCGCAGATCGCGCAGCAACAGCATCTGCCCGGCGTCGATCCACTCCAGCCGTGCGAGGTCGAGCGTGCGCACCGTGACATTTACCGGCAGGCGCAGGGTCGCGGGCAGTTCGGGCGGCGTCGCATCCCGTTTTACCCGCGTCACCCGCAGCACCTGCGCCGCCAGCAGTCCGACATCCAGGCGCCGCTGCGCGAGTGCACGCGGCTGCCATTCGAGGCGCAGGTTCTCGACCTCGATACGCTGGGTATCGGTGACGATCCCCAGCCAGCGGATCGACAGCGGCGCGCCGAGGTGACCCTCGACGCCTTCCACATTCACCTTTCCGCCACTCGCCGCCGCGACCTGAATCACCAGCCAGCGAAATCCTTCGGGCGTGGCGAGCAACCAGGCGGTTCCCCCGGCGAGCGCCGCCAGCAGGGCAAGCCCACCCGAAAGCGTCCACATCCATCGCTTCAAAATGACACTCCCAGCGAGAAATGCAGACGGAATTCCTGCGTTTCCTCGCCCCACGCCAGATCGAGATTGACCGGCCCCACCGGCGAGCGGTAGCGCGCGCCGACGCCGATGCCGTACACCGGCGAGAGGCTGCCCGGCGTGTCGGCGGCATCGCCCGCATCGACAAATATCGCGCCCCCCCATGTCTCGGTGAAGAAATGGTTGGCCTCGATACTGGCCGTGGCGAGGTGACGCACCGAGGCGACGCCACCTTCCAGCGTGCGGCCCAGGCTCTGGTAGGCGTAGCCGCGCACCGAGGTGTCGCCCCCGGCGCGAAACAGGAAATCGGTGGGGATACCATCCCGCGTGTCGGCCAGCACGCTGCCGAGTTCGCCGCGCATGATCAGCCGTCCGCGCTCGCCCAGCGGCAGATATTGCGTATGGCGTGCGTACAGGCGCAGGAAACTGGTATCGGACAGCAGCGCTTCCCCGGCACCGCCCACCTGCAAGGTCGTGACATAGCCGTGCCGCGGATAGAACGCACGTCCGATGGCCCGCTTCGTCCAGGCATAGTTCGCAGTCAAGGCCTGGTTGCGCGCATCCACCGCGTCACCCACGGTCTGCGTCTCGGTCTGGTATTGCAAGGCCAGCGTGGTTTCGATCGCCCCCTCCTTGCGATTGCGCTTGGCCGCCACGAGCCAGCTACGGGTTTCCTGTCCCTCGATGTCCTCGTGGCGCAACTGCGCACCCAGACTGTTCTCGTAGCCCTTGCGGTTGCGCGGCCAGGCGAGTTCCGCAAGCCCCGTCTGCTTCCGGGTTTCCAGACGCGTCTCGAATCGCAGTCGCAGCCCTTCGTCGCGCCAGTCACGATACTGCCAGCCGGCCTGCACCCGCGCCCCCGTATCCGTGCTGACACCGGCACCCACACTGAACTGCTTTTCCGGACGCTCGACCAGATCGACCTCGATCGGCACCGCCGCCGCGTGCGTCGGATCCGGATCGATGCGCACGGTCGCCTGGGTGTAATAGCCACTCGCTTCCAGGGCGAGCTGGTAATCGAGCAAATCCTGCTGCCGATAGGGCTTGCCGGCCCTCATCGGGTTGAGATGACGCGCGATCGATTCCGGATAGCGCGCATTGCCGCGAATCACCGGCTCGCCGTAGAAAAATGCCGGCCCACTGTCCACCGTGAGCGTCAGGTCGGCGGCGTGCGCTTCGGGATCGACGTGCGCGGCACTTGCCGCGAGCCGCGCCGCCGGGTAGCGCACCGTCAGCAACGGGCGCAGCAGCGCCACCTTCGCCGCGTTCCAGTCGGCCTGACGAAACGGCGCACCCACCGGCAGAGCGAAGGCCCGCTCGACGCGCGCGCGCGCCACCGCGTCCCCCACAGCCAGCGCACCTGCAAACTCAATCTTGACGCCGCGCACCGTCGTGCGGGGTCCCGGTGTCACCACGTAGCGCAGCACCTGCGCTTCACCGGCGCCGGTCAGCGTGCTCGTGACCTGTGGTGAAAAATACCCCTCCGTCGCCAGCAGCTCGCGTGCCGTCTCCATGCTCACGCCACGCAGGCGCGCCACTTCGCCCTCGTCCAGCGGCTCGCCCAGGCGCCCCGCGCGCGCGGTTTCCAGATGCCGCTCCAGCAGAACCCTCAGCTCGTCGGGAGCATCGACTTCGACCGTGAGAGCGTGCGCGAGACTTGCCCAAAGGGTGGCGGAAAGCAAGATCGCGAGAAAGAAACGCGAAGCCGACACAGGTGCTCGATGGCAGAAAAAACGACATTCTAGGCGGCAGCCGCGTTCCGACAAAAAAAGCGGGGTTGCCCCCGCCTTTCTTGCCCACGCTCGTCTGGTTTACGCCTTCTCGAACCGGAACACACCGCCCGCGGCGTCGACGCGGATCGTATCCTTCGACGCGAAGCGGCCGGACAGAATTTCCTTCGCCAGCGGGTTCTCGATCTGGTTCTGGATCGCGCGCTTCAAGGGACGCGCGCCATACACCGGATCGAATCCTGCCCTGGCGATTTCGGCGAGCGCGGCGTCGGTGACGTCGAGCGTCATTTCCATCTGCGCGACGCGCGCTTCCAGGGCCTTCAACTGGATCTTCGCGATGCTGGCGATGTGCGCTTCGCCGAGCGCGTGGAACACGACGACCTCGTCGATGCGGTTGATGAACTCGGGACGGAAATAGGACTTCACCTCGCCCAGCACGGCGAGCTTGATCACCTGATAGTCGTCGCCGGCCATCGACTGGATCATCTGGCTGCCGAGGTTGGACGTCATCACGATGACGGTATTGCGGAAGTCGACGGTACGGCCCTGGCCGTCGGTCAGACGACCATCGTCGAGCACCTGCAGCAGCACGTTGAACACGTCGGGATGCGCCTTCTCGACCTCGTCCATGAGGATCACGCTGTAGGGCTTGCGGCGCACCGCCTCGGTGAGATAACCGCCCTCCTCGTAGCCGACGTAGCCGGGCGGCGCGCCGATGAGGCGCGCCACGGAATGCTTCTCCATGAACTCGCTCATGTCGATGCGCACCATGTGGTCGGCGGAATCGAACAGGTATTCGGCGAGCGTCTTGCACAGCTCGGTCTTGCCCACGCCGGTCGGGCCGAGGAACAGGAACGAACCGAGCGGCCGGTTGGGGTCGGACAGGCCCGCGCGCGAACGGCGGATCGCGTCCGACACCACGCGCACCGCCTCGTCCTGGCCGACGACGCGCTGATGCAGCTTGTCTTCCATGTGCAGGAGTTTGTCGCGCTCGCCCTGCATCATCTTGGCCACGGGGATGCCCGTGGCGCGCGACACCACTTCGGCGATCTCCTCGGCGCCGACCTCCGTGCGCAGCAGCTTGAATTCGGTTTTCTCGTCACCGGATTCCGCGTGTTTCAGTTGCGCTTCGAGCTGCGGCAGCTTGCCGTACTGGATTTCGGCGAGCTTGTCGTACTGGCCCTTGCGCTGCAGGTCGGCCATCTCGCCGCGCAGGCGGTCGATTTCTTCCTTGATGTGCGCGCTGCCCTGCACCTGCGCCTTCTCGGCCTTCCACACCTCTTCCAGATCGGCGTATTCACGGCCGAGACGGTCGATTTCCTCTTCCAGCAACGCCAGGCGCTTCTGCGAAGCCTCGTCGGTTTCCCGTTTCACCGCCTCGCGCTCGATCTTCAACTGGATGATGCGCCGGTCGAGCTTATCCATCACCTCCGGCTTGGAGTCGATTTCCATCTTGATGCGCGCCGCCGCCTCGTCGACGAGGTCGATCGCCTTGTCGGGCAGGAAGCGGTCGGTGATGTAGCGGTGGCTCAACTCGGCGGCGGCGACGATCGCCGGGTCGGTGATGTCGACGCCGTGGTGAAGTTCGTAGCGTTCCCGCAGACCACGCAGGATGGCGATGGTCGATTCGACCGAGGGCTCGTCGACCAGCACCTTCTGGAAGCGGCGCTCCAGCGCGGCGTCCTTCTCGATGTACTTGCGGTATTCGTCCAGCGTGGTGGCGCCGATGAGATGCAGTTCGCCGCGTGCCAGCGCAGGCTTCAGCATGTTGCCGGCGTCGATCGCGCCTTCGGCCTTGCCGGCGCCGACCAGCGTATGGATTTCGTCGAGGAACACGATGTAGCGGCCGGCGTCCATCGCCAGTTCCTTCAGCACCGCCTTCAGGCGCTCCTCGAATTCGCCGCGGTATTTCGCGCCGGCGAGCAGCGCGGCGAGGTCGAGCACCAGCACCGACTTGCCTTTCAGTGTTTCCGGGACTTCATCGTTGATGATGCGCTGCGCAAGACCCTCGACGATGGCCGTCTTGCCGACGCCGGGCTCGCCGATCAGCACCGGGTTGTTCTTGGTGCGCCGCTGCAGGATCTGGATCGAGCGGCGAATTTCGTCATCGCGCCCGATCACCGGGTCGAGCTTGCCGTCGCGCGCGCGCTGGGTGAGATCGAGCGTGTATTTTTTCAACGCCTCGCGCTGGCCCTCGGCTTCCTGCGACTGCACGCCTTCGCCGCCGCGCACGGCGTTGATCGCCGATTCCAGCGCGGCCTTCTGCGCCCCGTGCTGCTTCAGCAGGCGCCCGGTCTCGCCCTTGTCGTCAATCACCGCCAGCAGAAAAAGCTCGGATGCGATATAGGCGTCGCCCCGCTTCATCGCCTCCTTGTCGGTAAGGTTGAGCAGATTGTTGAGGTCGCGCGAAATGCTCACCTCGCCGCCCTGCCCTTCCACCCGCGGCAGGCGCGTCAGGGCCTGCGTCAGCGAGGCCTTCAGCGCCGGCACCTGCACCCCGGCACGCCCGAGGATCGCCCCTGCGCCGCCACCTTCCTGGTTCAGGAGCGCCAGCAGCAGGTGCTGCGGCTCGATGTAGGCATGGTCGCCGGCAACGGCCAGGCTCTGGGCGTCGGAAAAGGCCTGCTGGAACTGGGTGGTGAGCTTGTCGAAACGCATGGCTGACCTCTGGGGTATATTCAATGCCTCCAAAGTAGGGCCACCCTGACAGTTTTCAACCCGCCATGTCCGATTTCTTGCTCAGTTCAGTCGAAACCGACGTTTTCCGCGCGCTGGACGAGGATCTTGGCGGTTTTCTCCCCAACCCTCCCCCGCTCGCGGGGGAGGGGGCGAACGTTGCGCTGCGCGCGCCCAAGGCGATTAATGACCTGACCGCGAACCTGATTCCCGCCACGCAGACGGCGCGCGCCCGCGTGATCGTGCGTGAGTCCGCGGTGATCGCCGGCCGGCCCTGGTTCGACGCCTGCTTTCGTGCGCTCGATCCCGCGTGCACGCTCGACTGGAAAGTCGCCGAAGGCGGAAAGGTGGCGCCGGGCGACGTGCTGGTGGACATCGCCGGCCATGCCCGCGCACTGCTCACCGCCGAGCGCCCGGCGCTGAACTTCCTGCAGACGCTCTCCGCGGTCGCCACCGTGACGCGCGCCTACGTCGACGCGATCGCCGGCACCCGCGCGGCCATCCTCGATACCCGCAAGACCCTGCCCGGGCTGCGCCTCGCACAGAAATACGCCGTGCGCACGGGCGGCGGGCAGAACCAGCGCATCGGCCTGTTCGACGGCATTCTCATCAAGGAAAACCACATCGCCGCGGCGGGCGGCATCAAACCGGTACTGGACGCGGCATTCGCACTCGCCGGCGGCACGGTCAGCGTGCAGATCGAGGTGGAGACGCTCGCGCAACTGGCCGAAGCACTCGCCGCCGGCGCGACCCTCATCCTGCTCGACAACTTCAGCCTCGACGCCCTGCGCGAGGCGGTGCGCCTCACCGCCGGCCGCGCGCAACTGGAGGCCTCGGGCAACATCACCCTGGAAACCGTGCGTGCCGTGGCGGAAACCGGGGTCGACCGCATTTCCATCGGCGGGCTCACCAAGCACATCCGTGCGGTCGATCTGTCGATGCGCATACAGACCGATCCTTGATCCGTTCGGCGCGTCACGCGCCATGATCCTGGATTATCCAATAGACCGTAGGTCGGGCTTTAGCCCGACATGCCGGGTCGAAACCCGCCCCGGCTGTCTGCGTGGCCTCGTAGGTCGGGCTTCAGCCCGACATGTCGGGTTGAAGCCCGACCTACAAGCCGTTGATTTGTCGCGTACGGATGTTCCAATGGATTTTCCGGGTTGATGTGTCACGCACGGATGTTCCAGGCGATTTTTTGGGATCATTCCAGCCAGACCAGCGCGGCCATGCGGCCGGTGACGCCGTCGCGGCGATAGGAAAAGAAGGCATCCGCCTCGCCGAAGGTGCAGCGCCCGCCGCCATGCACCGCGTGCACACCGACCGCACCGAGGCGCAGGCGCGCCAGCGCGTAGATGTCCGCCAGCCATTTGCCCGGCGCATGGGAAACGAAAGCGGATGCGGCCGCGGCATGCTGCGCGACGAAGGCCGCGCGCACCTCGTCGCCCACCTCGAACGCCTGCGGGCCGATCGCCGCGCCCATCCAGGCGAGAATCTCTCCCGGCGGCACCCGCATCGCGGACACCGTCGCCTCCAGCACCCCCGCCGCCAGTCCGCGCCAGCCGGCATGCGCCGCGGCCACGACGCGCCCCGCCCGGTCGCAGAAGAGCACCGGCAGGCAATCCGCGGTGAGCACCGCGCACACCTGCCCCCCCGCGCGGGCCACGCACGCGTCCGCCCGGAAATCCGTGTCGCGCCCCAGTTCAGCCACGCGCGTACCATGTACCTGCGTGAGCCAGACCGGCTCGGCAGGAAGCAGCGCGCGCAGTTGCGCACGATTGGCCGCGACATGGGCCGGATCGTCGCCGACGTGATCACCCAGGTTGAAACTCGCCCAGGGCGCCGGGCTCACGCCGCCCGCGCGCGTGGTCATGCACGCCCGTACCCATGCCGGTGCGGGCCAGTCCGGGCGGATCACCTCGACGGTGCAGTCCACTAGCTGTCTTGGCGCAATGCTTCGAGCAAGGCAGCGAAATCCGCGGGCAGCGGGCACTCCCAGTGCATGGACGCGCCGGTGCGCGGATGCGTCAGCCCGAGCTTCTCGGCGTGCAGCGCCTGGCGCGGAAACGGGATCTTCAAATGGCTGCGGCGGCTGGCGGCATACACCGTCTCGCCCACCAGCGGATGGCCGATGTGCTGCATGTGGACACGAATCTGATGGGTGCGTCCGGTCTCCAGCATGCAGCGCACCAGGGTCACGCCCGGGAAGCGCTCGACCACCTCGTAATGCGTGATCGCTTCCTTGCCCATGCTGTGCACCGCGCGCCGGGTGCGGTTGAACGGGTCGCGCGCCAGCGGCGCATTGATCGTTCCGCCGTGGTCGATCTCGCCATACACCAGGGCGAGGTATTCGCGCTTGACGGTGCGCGCCTGCAACTGGCGCACGAGATCGGTGTGCGCCTGCAGCGTCTTGGCAACGACGAGCAGGCCGGAAGTGTCCTTGTCGAGCCGGTGCACGATGCCCGCGCGCGGCAGCTCGGCGACCTGCGGCACGCGATGCAGCAGGGCATTGAGCAGCGTGCCGCGCGGATTGCCGCTGCCCGGATGCACCACCAGACCGACCGGCTTGTTGATCACCAGCAACAGGGGATCTTCGAACACCACGTCGAGCGGGATGGCTTCCGGCGCGTCGGGCGTAGCGCCCGGATCGGGCTCGACCTCGACCCGCACCGCCTCGCCGCCGCTGACTTTCATCTTCGTCGTGCCCCAGGCCTCGTCCACCGAAATCCTGCGCGCGCGAATCCAGTTCTGGATGCGGTTGCGCGAAAACTCCGGCAGCAGCGCCGACAGCGCCTGGTCCAGGCGCAACCCGCCCTGGTCATTCGGGATGACGAGTTCGCGGACGTCGCCCTCCCGATTTCCCTTATAATCCCCGGTCGAATCGTCCTTGTCTCGTTCCATGCTCACGCGAAATCCATCCGGTTTCAACACATCCCATCGGGTGACGGGCCTTCGGCAAACCTGTGCCGCCGTGCTCGCGACCGCCATGCTCGCCCTCGGCGGGTGCGGCCTGCTCCCCGAAGTCAAGGATGAAACCTCGGGCTGGTCGGCACAGAAACTCTACGCCGAAGCGAAGGATAATCTAAACAGCGGCAACTACGAACGCGCCGTCAAGCTGTTCGAAAGCCTTGAATCGCGTTATCCCTTTGGCCGCTATGCCCAACAGGCACAACTCGAAATCGCCTACGCCTATTACAAGGACAACGAGCCGATCTCCGCGATTGCCGCCTGCGACCGCTTCATCAAGCTGCACCCCAACCACCCTAACGTCGATTACGCCTATTACCTGAAGGGCCTGGCGAATTTCAACGACGACCTCGGCCTGCTCGGCAACCTCGTCGACCAGGACATGTCCGAACGCGACCCGCGCGCCGCACGCGACGCGTTTCTCGCGTTCAAGGAACTGGTCACCCGTTTCCCCGACAGCAAATACGCGCCGGACTCGACCGCGCGCATGAAGTATCTCGTCAATGCGCTCGCCAGCCACGAAGTCCACGTCGCCAAGTACTACATCAAGCGCGAAGCCTGGGTCGCCGCCGCCAACCGCGCCAAGGAAGTGGTGAAAACCTATCCCGAGGCCCCCGCCACCGAAGAAGCGCTGGCCATCATGGTGGTCGCCTACGACAAACTCCAACTCACCGACCTGCGCGACGACGCACGCCGCGTGCTGCAAATGAATTTCCCCAACAGCAAGTACGCCAAGGGGGTTTCCACCGAAGGCAAGGCCTGGTATCGCTTCTGGTAAGTGGCGTGGCGCAGGCTGGGGTCATCCAGCCCTCCCCTCAGCAGCGTGGGTTTGAAATGCACGAGCGGTCATTCAGGCCAGTACAGTGCGAGTTTCGTTTATCACCCAGAGGCGACGAAGGGTTTTCGCTTCGCACCGACCGCAGCGCAATCAGAAGCGGTCCAGAAGCGGCCCTCTGTACGTGCAGCCATAATTCGTAGGCAAATTTCCTTGACAGTTCGTCGTACAACGCCTATCGTCGGTTTGTGTCGCAAACTTGTCTGTATCCGGAGACTCCCATAAGCAACACCAACTTCGATATCCAGAAAGCCCTCGCCGACATCGCCCTGATCCGACGCACACTCGACCACTCCGAACAGGACCAGCTCGACTCCCGGCTGGTCGGCATCACGCTCGAAGCCAACCTGGTGCTCCAGGCCTTGGCTTTCGTTTCGGCCCTGCTGCTCGTCGCGCTCGAAATCCTCTCCGGTCAGACCATCACGCACACCCTCGTGATCGGCAACCAGGTCGACGAATTCCGCCGCTTCGGCATCGGCATCATGGCCTTCATCCTCGTCGGCCTGCTGGTCGCGCTCTACTTCGTGCTGTGGCGTGCGGCGTTGCACAGTGGCGAGAGCGTCAGTGCCTATATCACGCGCAATTTCCGCTACGTCAAAAACCTCTCGCTGATCTCCGACCTCATGATGAAATTCATCACCCTCGCCCTGCTGTTGCTCGCGAACCGTCCGGAATGGGTGGCCCCCGTGCTGCTGGCGTTCACCGGCGACTACCTGCTGCAGGGCCGCTTCTTCACCTTTCCCACCCGAACCTCGGTGGTGCTCGGTCTCGCCTGCGTGACAGGCGCGCTCGCCCAGTTCTTCAGCCAGAGCCCGTCGCTGTTGATCCCACTGGGCGCCTTCGCCCTCGTCGCCGGTCTGTCCACCGCCCGCCTGGCCATGCGACAGCAACAGCAGAAAGCCCTTGCCGCCTGAGCGAACCGCATCGTGAAGCCATCCGACCTCATGAGCATCAACCCGCTGCTGGCGGACCGCGCGCGGCTCGCAATCATGGCGAACCTGTCGCTGGCCGGCGGGCCGGTGGATTTCAACACCCTGCTCGAAGAACTCCAGCTCACCAAGGGCAACCTCTCCAGCCACATCCGCAAGCTGGAAGAAGCCGGCCTGGTCGCCGTGCACAAGGCATTTGTCGACAGAAAGCCCCGCACCACCTACGTGTGCACGAAAGAGGGCAAGGCAGAAATGCGGCACTACCTCGGCACCATCGAGGCGCTGCTGAAGAACAAGGCCATGCGGTAATTCGACTCCAACCGGGAAAGGACGATTCGTGAATACCTTCTTTACATTCATCCGCCGCATCAACAGCCTGCTTCTGTTCGGCGGGCTGGTCGCATTCACGCTACTTGTGCTCTGGGGAGTCGGATCAGGCATCAAGGAACGCAACCGGGATGTGGTCGCCACCGCCAAGGCACCCGGTGCCGGTGAGGAACTGAGCTTCAGGCTCGAAGAGGTCAACGACATCCCCGGCGCTGACACCCAGATGCTGAAGCTGACCGCAAGCAGGACACAATCCGGCATTGCCTACAGCGGCTACGAACGCGACTGACCTTCCCCCGAAATTTCGTTTTCCAAGGGTGACGTAGTAT
>MKWN01000041.1 GCA_001899775.1 Thiobacillus sp. 65-29 | reverse complement strand
ATCGTGGGATCGACGTGCTCATCACCAACCCGGAGCTGGTCAAGACGGGCCTCGATCTGTTGGAGTTTCCGACGATCGTGTTCATGCAGTCGGGCTACAACGTCTACAGCCTGCAGCAGGCCGCAAGACGCTCATGGCGTATCGGCCAGAAGCAGGCCGTGCGCGTGATCTATCTCGGCTACGCCGCTTCCTCGCAGATGACCTGCCTGGGACTGATGGCCAAGAAGATCATGGTCTCGCAAAGCACGTCGGGAGACGTACCCGAATCGGGACTGGATGTGCTGAATCAGGACGGTGATTCCGTCGAGGTGGCACTGGCCCGGCAATTGGTGCATTGATCCCACATATCTTGGCGGCCCCTCGGGGCCGCTTTATTTTTGGTGAACGGCTTCGCGCCCTCGGCTCAGAACTCCTCGTCGAATGTTCTCGACGTTTCGGTTCATCAAGTGCCTGACGACGTTCGCGTACAGCCAGCGCTTAAAGCCCTTCAAGTTCGTTCCGTGTCTGGCGTAGAACGCCTCCGGCGAATTGAAAACTCCGTAGTCCCGGTTGATTCCCTCTCGCTGGATATAGGTGTCGCAACCTTTCCAGTCCACCGCCGGGTTCTGCAAGTCCGGCGTCGCGGCTCCATATCCGCAGAAGGAACCCGACTGATGGGCGAAGCGCCTCTGGAGCGAAGACAGATAAGGCTTGTCGAGGATGAACCCTTCCAGGTTTACCCAACGGCCTTCGAAGAAGACTTCTACCCAACTGTGGATGATGCTGCGCGGTGCAAGGAGATACCACAGACCAGTGACAGCACCTTTCTGAAGCTGCTTGTCTATGGTGAAGCCATGGAATCGACATGGCACGCCCACTGCACGCAGCAGGGCCATCAACAAGGTGCCTTTCGTGTTGCATTGGCCGATACCTTCGGCCAGAACTCGTGAAGCCGGCAAGTCGTCGGACACGTTGTAGCCGAAGGCCACCTCGTCTCTCACGTAATCGTAGACAGCGCCAATGCGCTGGAATACCGGCAGCATCGACCAGCCACGTGCGGCAACAAGCCCGGCAATGCTGGGATGGGCGTAGTCGAGCAAGGCTGTGGGCTCGGTCAAGTCGCTTGTAGGACTGTTATCAACCATGGCTTTAGGTGAAACACAATGCATTGTCGGTAGTGCCTAGCCCCAGGCCGCCTCCAGGCGCTTCTGCAACAGCAACAGCAGCAGAACCGCGACCGCCACCCCTGTTGCCGCGGCCACGGAGGGCAGGTCTGGCAGCGCAAAGCCGAACAGATGCCGGAGCAGCGGGATGCCGATCACGATGACCAGAAGGGCCAGCGTCGCAAGCACCATCCCCCACAACGCTCGATTGTGCAACCGCATGATCTGTCCCACACCGGCGCTGAACGAGCGATTGGCCAGGATCAGCGCAATGTTCGAGGCCACCAGCGCGATGAAGGCGGAGGTCCTCGCCGCTTCGTCGGACCACCCGAGCCGCAGCAGCAACCAGAACAGCAGACCGACCAGCGTCAGCACCACGGTACCCTGTAGCAGGCTCCGCGCGATCATGGACAGCGAGAACAGCGGCGCGCCGGGATCGCGCGGCGGCCGCTGCATTACATCGCGTTCTTCGTCTTCCGCCTCGAAGGCGATCGAGCAGACGGGATCGATCACGATTTCGAGGAACGCGATGTGCATCGGCGTGAACAGCAGCGGCCAGCCGAACATCAGGGGGACCAGCGTCAGCCCGGCGATCGGGACGTGCACCGCGAAGACGAAGCGCATCGCCTTGCGCAGGTTGTCGTAGATGCGCCGACCCAGCCGGATCGCCCGCACCAGCGTTGCGAAATCGTCGTCCAGCAGCACGAGCGACGATGCCTCGCGCGCGACGTCCGTGCCGCGCCCGCCCATCGCGATGCCGATGTGAGCAGCCTTGAGCGAGGGCGCGTCGTTGACGCCGTCACCGGTCATCGCGACCACTTCGCCGTTGGCCTTCAGGGCCTGGACGATGCGCAGCTTCTGCTCGGGCGCAACCCGCGCGAAGACCGTCGTCGTCGCCACGCTGCGCCGCAGGGCCGGCTCGTCCAGCAATGCGACCTCGTGGCCCCGAAGCGCGCCGCCCCGGCCGTCGATGCCCGCCTGGCGGGCGATGGCCAGCGCCGTCCCCGGGTGGTCGCCGGTGATCATCACCACGCGGATGCCCGCGCGCCGGCAATCCTCGACCGCCTGCGGCACGTCGTCCCGCAGCGGATCGGCGAACCCCACCAGTCCGAGCAACCGGAATTCGAAGCCTTGCTGGGTGTCGGGCCACTCGGTGCCGGACCAGGCTGCACCCGCCACCGCCAGCACGCGCATGCCCTGGTCGGCCAGCGTGCCTGCCTCGGCCAGCATCTGGTCGCGCTCGTCGTCGGGCAGGCCGCACAGCAACGCCACGGTCTCCGGCGCTCCCTTGGCCGCCACGACATGCCGATCGCTGCCAGGCATTCGCCAGACATGGGACATCACGGGCCATTGCGGGCTCAGGCTGTACTCGTGCACCAGCTCCCAATCGGCTGGAACATGCCCGGGGCGACGTTGCGCCGATTGGTGGAACGCACGCTCCATCGGATCGACGGGCTCGCGCTCGCTGGCCAGCACGCCGTAGCGCCGCAGCTCGTCGAACGCCTCGCCCGGATCGCCGTCGCGGGCGCGCCAGGCCGTCCTGCCTTCGGGACCGAAGCGCATCAGCGCCTCGATGGCCATCTTGTTCTGGGTCAGGGTGCCCGTCTTGTCGGTGCACAGCACCGTGGCCGCACCCAGCGCTTCGATGGTGGCCGCGCGGCGCGTCAGCACGCGATGCCGCGACAGCCGCCACGCGCCCATGGCCATGAAGACCGTGAGGATCAGCAGGAACTCCTGCGGCAGCATGGACATCGCCATGGTGATGCCGGCCAGCGCGCCGCCCAGCCAGTCGCCGCGGGTCCAGGCGAACAGCAGGCCGACGGCCACGCTCACCACGAGGCCGAGCGCGGAGAACCAGCGCACGAGCTGACGGGTCTGCCGGTGCAGCGGCGTGGCCTGCGTCTCGATGGCCCCGAGCGTCTTGCCGATGCGGCCGATCTCGCTGCGCGCGCCGGTGGCCGTCACGCATGCCACCGCCTGTCCGGCGACCACCATCGTGCCGGCATGGACCTGGACCACGGCAGCATGCGCGGAAGGGTCGTGGTCGGCCGACTTGAGCACCGGCAGCGATTCGCCGCTCAAGAGGGATTCGTCGACGGCCAGGTCGTTGGCCTCCAGCAGCCGGGCATCGGCCGGCACGCGGTCGCCCTCGGCCAGCTCGATCCGGTCGCCGACCACGAGTTCGGTGCCCGCGATCCGTTGTCGCTGCCCGTCCCGCCAGACCAGCGCGCGCGGGCTGGTCATGTCGTGCAGCGCTTCCAATACCCGCTCGGTGCGCCGCTCCTGCACCAGGGTGATGGCGACGATCACGACCAGGAAGGCCAGCAGCACGCCGGCTTCCGAGACGTCGCCCAGCACGAGGTAGATGGTCACGGCCGCCGCCAGGAGCTGGAACATCGGCTCGCGCACCACCTCGCGCAGGATGCGCCACACCGTCCGCTTCGGCGGCCGCGGCAGTTCGTTCGGCCCCTCCTGTGCGAGCAAGCGGGCCGCCTGCTCGGAACTGAGCCCCGCGGACGGATAGCTGTCGGCTGCGCTCATGGTGCTAGAGGCCCAGTTTCGCGCCGGCGCCGAACAGGGTAGCGAGACCTAGCAGCGCGAAGATGGCGGCGGCGATGGAGTGCACCAGCTTCATCGGAATCTTGGCGGCGAGCTTGTCGCCGACGAACACCGCCGGCACATCGGCGATCAACATCCCGAGCGTGGTGCCGATGATCACGATCAGCGGCGCGCCGTAGTGCGCGGCCATGGCCACCGTTGCGATCTGCGTCTTGTCGCCCATCTCGGCCAGGAAGAAGGTGACGAGGGTTGCGCCGAAGACGCCGAACTTCCGGGCGACCTGGGTTTCCTCTTCCTCGATCTTGTCGGGGATCAGCGTCCAGACCGCCATCCCGATGAAGGACAGGCCCAGCACCCAGCGCAGGATCTCCGGGCTGACGTTGGCGGTGATCCAGGCCCCGAGCGCGCCGGCCAGGCCGTGATTGACGGTGGTCGCGGCCAGGATCCCCAGGATGATCGGAAACGGCTTCTTGAAGCGAGCCGCGAGGATGAACGCGAGGAGCTGCGTCTTGTCGCCGATCTCGGCGAGCGCCACGACCCCGGTCGAAACGAGGAGAGATTCCATCAGAGTACCCAGGCCGGACGCGAGACGATTGACCACGACGTATCCCCGGCCTTGTCGGAGACATCGTGGTCAAAGGTCTTGCCAAGCTTGGGACTGCTTACGCCATGACCTGCGGGTCAAGTGTGTTGACGTAAGCCTCTTCGCGATGAAGAGCGGCTACTCCCCAATGACGCGCACATTGTAACAGGCCCGTCGCGCCGGATCGAGGAGGGAGTGCCGCTGCAGTGTTCTCCGCACTGGTGGCGATCACGCCATGAATCGGGTGCATTCCAGTTCCCTTTGTTTGCTGCCCGAGCGCTCTATGGCGGCGATGGTGAGGGCTCCGTGTTCCAGGGAATCGCCCCATGCAACCACTCACCTGCGTCGCTCATCGCCTGGCTGTGTCCGCCGTGCTGGCCGGCTGCGTGCTCGTCACCGGCTGCGCCGCGACGGGCACGGCGAGCAACTCGACTGTCCATGACTCGCTTCCCGAGCCTGCGGTGTTGGTCAGGACCATCGCCCCGGAGCCCGAGCCGAGCCTGATCCCGGTGGCCCGCTACGGCCGCTACACGCTGGTCGAGATGGTGCCGGAGCCGGCGCAGCGCGACCTGCTGCGCCAGGTGATCGAGATTTCGATTCCGCGGACCCTGGACGCAAGCGTCGGCGATGCCCTGCGGCACGTGCTGCTGCGCACCGGCTACCGCCTTTGCGATGCGCCGGACGCCGCATCGCTGTTCACGCTGCCGCTGCCGGCGGCGCATCTGCGGCTCGGGCCGCTGCCGCTGCGCGATGCCTTGCTCGTACTTGCCGGCTCGGCCTGGGAACTGTCCGTCGATGACGCTTCGCGCTCGGTGTGCTTCACGCGCGCTGCCGCCTCGCGCTCCGCGAGCGCAAGCCCCGCCCCGGCCACCCCATCATCGAGCGCGCCGGTCGCCGAACCCGCCCAACTCGAGGAGTCACAGCCATGATCGTCCCGCAGCTCCAGTCCGAGAACGCCGGCCGTGCGCGCTGGTTGAAGATCGCAGCCGCCGCGTGGCTGTTGCTCGTGAGCGCTCTGGCTGTGGTCAACAGCGTAGGCCTGTCGCGCCTGACCGAGCAAAGCCAAGCCAGCGCCCAGGATGCGCACGTGCAGGCGATCAACACGCGCGTCGCCGAACTCGAACAGCAAGCGGCGGCCTCGAAGAACCAGCCCAAGCCCGTCACCCAACCCGACTTCGAGGCCGCCCGCAAGACGCTGGACGAACGCCTGGCGCAGGTTGAGCAGGCCCAGGCGGGAGACACCCATGCGGGTGACTTCCAAGCGCTGCAGGCGCGCGTGGGCGACATCGAAGCGCGCATGAAGAGAACCGCCGCGCCTGTCGCGATACCCCGGCGTGCCGCCGAGCCGGCCAAGCCCAAGGTGCCAGAGCCTCCGTTCAACGTCGTGGGCGTGGAGTTGCGCGGCGGCGAGCGCTTCCTGTCGGTGGCGGCACCTAGGGCCTCGTCGGTGCTGGACGTTTGGCTGCTGCGCGAAGGCGATGCCGTGGGCGCTTGGCATTTGCTGGCGATCGAGGCGCGCGCCGCCGTGTTTAGCGTGGACGGCCAGACCCAGCGCATCGCGCTGCCGTAGGAGCCGGCCATGAAGCGCGCCGCAATCTGCTTCGCCGGCATCCTCGTTCTCGTCGCGAGCGCGGCCCGGGCACAGTCGGCGCCGGTCGCCTCCTCGCGCGCGGTGCCCGCCCAGGTCCAGAGCAGCAACGATGCCGCGCTGGACGAACGCCTGGCACGCGATTGGGGCCTGCGGCCCGAGGAGTGGGCGCGCTACCGCCAACTGATGCAGGGACCGCTGGGCATCTACTCCCCAAACCTCGATCCGCTCACGGCGCTGGGCATCGAGGCGCGCAGCGACGAGGAACGCAACCGCTATGCGGAGCTGCAGGTGCAGGCAGAATCGAAGCGCGTGGGCAAGACGCTGGCCTACCAGCGGGCCTACGACGCGGCCTGGAAGCGGCTCTATCCGGGGCAGCAGCGCGTGAGCATGCCAGGCGCGAAGGCGCCGGGCGCCGGCAACCGGGGCTCGGGCCGGCTGGCTGTCTTCGTGAAAGCCGAGTGCCCGCCGTGCGAACAGCGCGTGCGCCAGTTGCAGGCGGCCGGCACCGCCTTCGACCTCTACATGGTC
>MKWN01000040.1:41930-56852 GCA_001899775.1 Thiobacillus sp. 65-29 | reverse complement strand
AAACTGACCGCCCCTATCCCGATTCCCTGAAGGGAGAGCTTCATGTTGCGGCGTTGGTTGTTGGCGGGTCTCCTGGGGTTGCATTCCCTGGCCGCGTGGGCGATTGCCCCCTACATCGCGGGCGACCGCGTTGCAGCGGGTGAATGGCCGGTCGTCGCGGCCGAGGTCGAGAAGAAACTGTCCGCGGCGGGCTTCCAGGTGCTGGGCCGCTATGCGCCCAGGGGACTGCCCACGTACGGCGTGGTGGTGGCGACCGATCCGGGCATGCTCGACAGGATACGCGAGTTCGGCGGCATGGCGGTCGCGGCGGCGCCGATCCGCGTCGGCTTCACCACCGACGGCGCCGTGTCCTACACCAATCCCGATTACTGGTACCGTGCCTTCCTGCGCACCCGCTTTGCGCAGGCGGAAGCGGCGGCACGTGCGGTGCAGTCGCGCCTGGCACAGGCGCTTGGCGCCGGCCCCGGTTTCGGCGGCGACGAGACCGCGGCCGACCTGCCGCGCTACCGCTACCTCGTCGGCATGGAGCGCTTCGACGACAAGAAGAACCTGCTCGCCAAACACGCCAGTTTCGAAGCCGCGCTGAAGACGGTAGAAGACAATCTCGCTCGCGGTCTCGCCGGCACCAGCAAGGTCTACGAAGTGGTGTTGCCGGAGCGGAAAATCGCGGTGATCGGCGTGGCGATGAACAGCCCCGCCAACGGCGACGCCGTGATGCTCAACAAAATCGGCGCGCAGGACCGTATCGCCGGCTATCCATACGAGATTTGCGTGCTCGACCGTGAGGTGCACGCTTTCTACGCGCGCTATCGCCTGGCGCTGGCCTTCCCCGATCTGGGAATGGGCACGTTCATGCGCATCGTCTACGCGCCCGAGGAAATCCGCACCACCCTGAAAACCGTCGCCGGCGGATCGTAGGCGTCATGCCGCGGCTCGAACGTGCTTTTCGTGCCGCGAGCGCTGCGCCTGCCAGGCCATGCGAACGCTTTGTTGTCGTATCCGGCAACCCGTGCAGTGAAAGGCCGTCAGGCCGGCGCCAGCCCATGCAGCCACACGGCGGCTTCCAGCGCGTCGACCGCACTCAATCCCTGCGCAACGAGCGCCGCGGCCATGCCGGCGAGACGGTCGCCTGAACCGGCCTGCGCGAGCCAGGGTCCGCCGCTGGTGTTGATCGCGTAGCGCCCGTCGGGGCGTGCGATGACCGTTCCGGCTCCTTTCAGTGCCACCAGGGCGTGAAACTGCGCAGCCAGCCGCAAGGCCGCATTGATGCGGTTTTCCTGTATGTCCGTACCGGACACGCCGAGCAGGCGTGCCGCCTCGCCCGGATGCGGGGTGAGCAGGGTGGGTGGGGTGCGGCCGGCGGCGCGTTGTGCCAGATCGGGGTCGGCAGCGAGCAGGCTGAGCGCATCGGCATCCAGCAGCAGCGCGCCGGGACTGTCGAGCGCGGCGGTCAGCAGCGCATGCGCGCGCGTGGTCTGTCCCAACCCCGGGCCGATCGCCAGCACGTCGGGGGACGCGGCGACGAGTTGCTCCGGTGTCGCCAGCATCAGGCGCGGCTCGCTGTAATCGACTACCAGGCGTTCGTCGAGTGTCGCCACGGTCACGCTGCCGGCGCCCTGCGCGAGCGCTGCGCGACCGGCGATGAGGCAGGCGCCGACCATGCCCGGCGCGCCGCCGATCACCCCGACATGGCCGAACAGGCCCTTGTGGCAGTTTCGCCGGCGCGGCGGCAGGCCGTGGCGACTCTCGAGTTGTGTCAGCGCAATGCCCGGGGTGGCGGGCAGCATGGCCTCGGCGCCAAGCATGTCGAGGTGCAGGGTGCCGGCGTGGTCGGGACCTTCGGCGGTGAGCAGCCCGGGTTTCAAGCCGAGAAAGGTGAGCGTGTGGTCGGCGCGCACCGCGCAGCCACGCACCGCGCCGCTGTCGGCGTCGAGTCCGCTTGGCACGTCGAGCGCGAGAACGACACCATCCATCGCGTTGACCGCGGCAATCCAGCACGCGGCATCGCCCTCGATCGGTCGTTGCAGACCGACGCCGAACAGGCCGTCGACGATGAGACCGAAGCGTCGTCCGGGCGGCAGGTCGGCAAGCACGGCGCCGCCGTCCGCCTGCCACGCAGCCCAGGCCTGCGCGGCATCCGGCGGCAGGTAGAACGGGTCGGCGCGGCTCGCCACGGTCACCGCGAAGCCTCGCAGGCGCAACTGCCGTGCCGCGACCAGCGCATCGCCGCCGTTGTTGCCCGGCCCCGCCAGCACCAGCACGCATTCGCCGGTGTCGCGCGCGAGCGTAGCCGCGAGATCAGCCGCCGCTGCACCCGCGCGTGGCATCAGTGGCGCCGTGGGGTGCGCGATCGCCCAGGCGTGATCGATGGCGCGGATGTGGGCGGCGCCGAAAAGGGGCGGCGAGGTCAGCGATGCGGGATCGAGCAGCATGGGTGAATCTTAACAGGCACCACAGTCTGGTCTACACTATGGGCATTGCTTCGTGCTGGAGGACTGGATATGGATACCCTTCCCAGAACCCCCACGGGCGCTCCGGTGGCCAACTGCGCCGATGATGGTGTCTGCACCGTGCTCGCCTGCGACATCTGCCTCGAGGAAGTGCCGTACGATTCGGCTGGCCTGGCCGACGTGCAGGACTACGTGCATCACTTCTGCGGACTCGATTGCCTCGACCAATGGCAGCGGCAGGCTGCGCAGGGCGGCCGGCAGGAGGGCGATCGGCTAAAATAGCGCCTTTGCCCGCTCGCAAAGACGCTCATGCCCGCCATCGTTTCGCTTCCCGGCGCTGCCGCGCTGTCGCCGTTCCGTCTCGACAAGATCCGCCATGAGGCGCAGGCGCGCGGGCTCGTGCTGGGCACGCTGGCGGCGCGCTACTGGCATTTCGTCGAAGTGGACGGAGAACTCGGCGACGCACAGCGGCGGCAACTGGAGCAGACCCTCGATTACGGCGCGCCGGCCGCGACACCGACCGCCGACGATCCGCTGCTGCTGGTCACGCCGCGCCCCGGCACGATTTCGCCGTGGTCATCGAAGGCGACCGACATCCTGCATAACTGCGGCCTTGCCAGCGTGCGCCGCATCGAGCGCGGCGTGGCCTGGCTCGTGCTCGATGCCGCGGGACGCCCCCTCGACGCCGCCGCGCGCGCACAGTTGCTGCCGCTGCTGCACGACCGCATGACCGAAGCGGTGATGACGCTGGGCGAGATCGAGCAGTTGTTCCGTCACGTTCCGCCGCGCGAATTGGCCTGCGTCGATGTGCTCACGGGCGGGCGGGCCGCGCTGGAGGCAGCCAACCGGGAACTCGGCCTCGCGCTCTCCGATGACGAGGTCGACTATCTCCTCGATAACTTCACACGCCTCGCGCGCAACCCCACCGACGTCGAGCTGATGATGTTCGCGCAGGCCAATTCCGAGCACTGCCGCCACAAGATCTTCAATGCCGACTGGGTGATCGACGGTGCAAAACAGGACAGCTCGCTGTTCGACATGATCCGCGACACCCATCGCGCGCATCCGCAGGGTACGGTGGTCGCCTACGCCGACAATGCCTCGGTGATCGAGGGCGCGCACATCCAGCGCTTCTATCCGCGCACCGACGGCGGCTATGCCTACAGCGACGAACTGACCCACGTGTTGATGAAGGTGGAAACGCACAACCACCCCACGGCGATCTCGCCGTTTCCGGGGGCGGCGACCGGCAGCGGCGGCGAAATCCGCGACGAGGGGGCGACCGGCACCGGCTCCAAGCCCAAGGCGGGTTTGTGCGGGTTTTCCGTGTCCAACCTCAATATCCCCGGCTTGATGCAGCCGTGGGAGACCGCCCCCTACGGCAAGCCCGACCGCATCGTCAGCGCGCTCGCCATCATGCTCGAAGGCCCGATAGGCGCGGCGGCGTTCAACAACGAATTCGGCCGTCCCAACCTCGCCGGCTATTTCCGCAGCTTCGAGGAAACCGTGGCGGGGCAGCGGCGCGGCTACCACAAGCCCATCATGCTGGCGGGCGGCGTCGGCAGCATCCGCGCCGAGCACGTCGAGAAAAACCCCCTGCCCACCGGTACGCTGCTGATCCAGTTGGGTGGCCCGGGCATGCTGATCGGCCTCGGCGGCGGCGCGGCGTCGTCGATGGATACCGGTGCGAACATTGCCGACCTCGACTTCGACTCGGTGCAGCGCGGCAACCCGGAAATGGAACGGCGCGCGCAGGAGGTCATCGACCGCTGCTGGCAGCTCGGCGAGGAAAATCCCATTTTGTCGATCCACGACGTCGGCGCCGGCGGTTTGTCCAACGCGCTGCCGGAACTGGTGCACGGCGGCGGCCGTGGCGGGCGCTTCGAGCTGCGCGCGGTGCCGTCGGAAGAGTCCGGCATGTCGCCGCGCGAGATCTGGTGCAACGAGGCGCAGGAACGCTACGTGCTGGCGATCCCGCCGGCGCGGCTCGACGAATTCCGCGCCATTTGCGAGCGCGAACGCTGTCCCTTCGCGGTGCTCGGCGAGGCGACCGGGGAAAACCATCTGCTGGTGACCGACAGCCATTTCGGCAACGCGCCGGTCGACGTGGGTCTCGAGGTCATCCTCGGCAAGCCGCCGAAGATGACGCGCGACGTGGTCCATGCGCAAATCCTGCCCGTGCCGCTCGCGCTCGACGGCATCGCTCTGCAGGATGCGGCCTACCGCGTGCTGGCGATGCCGGGTGTGGCCTCCAAGATGTTCCTGATCTCCATCGGCGACCGCAGCGTGGGCGGACTCACCGCGCGCGACCAGTGCGTGGGGCCGTGGCAGGTGCCGGTGGCGGATTGCGCGATCACGCTGGCCGGCTACCGCACGCACCAGGGCGAAGCCTTCGCCATCGGCGAGAAGGCGCCGCTTGCGCTGATCGATGCGCCGGCCTCGGGGCGCATGGCGATCGCCGAGGCGATCACCAACCTCGCCGCGGCGCGGATCGAGGGGCTGGGCGAGGTCAAGCTGTCGGCCAACTGGATGGCGCCGGCGGGGCACCCGGGCGAGGACGCGGCGTTGTTCGATACCGTCGCGGCGGTGTCGCGTTATTGCCAGGCGCTCGGCATCTCCATCCCGGTCGGCAAGGACTCGATGAGCATGAAGTCCGTGTGGCAGGAAGGTGGCGAAAAGAAAGCGGTGGTGTCGCCGATCTCGGTGGTAATTTCGGCGTTTGCCGTCACACCGGACGCGACCTGCCAGCTCACGCCGCAACTGCGCACCGACGCAGGGGACACCGATCTCGTGCTCATCGATCTGGGTCGCGGCCAGAATCGCCTGGGTGCGTCGAGTTTTGTCCAGGCCTACAAGCAGGTCGGTGACCGCTGTCCGGACGCGCCATCCGCGGAGACGCTGTCGGCTTTCTTCGACACCATCCAGGCGCTCAATGCGGCCGGCCGTCTGCTCGCGTATCACGACCGTTCCGACGGCGGACTCTTTGCCACGCTGTGCGAAATGGCCTTCGCCGGCCACTGTGGTGTCGAGATCGACGTCGACGAACTGTGCTCCGAAAAAATCGGCCACGATGCGGAAGACGACGGTGCACCGCAGGCACTGGCGCAGCATGGCTATACCGAGCGCATCTTCAACGTCCTGTTCAGCGAGGAGGCGGGGGCGCTGCTGCAGGTACGCCGCAGCGACACCCCGGCGGTGATGCAGGCCTTCTTCGATGCCGGCCTGCGTGCGGAGTTCTATGTCATCGGCGCGTTGCGCAGCGACGACCGCGTGCGCGTGCTGCGCAAGGAGCGCGTGATCCTCGACGAGGCGCGCACCGATCTGCAAGGCGCGTGGGCGCGCACCAGTTGCGAGATGGCGAAGCTGCGCGACAACCCGGCGTGCGCGGAGGAGGAATTCGCCACCCACGCCGACGCAGGCGACCCCGGCCTGCGCTACGCGCTCAGCTTCGATTCGGACGAGGATGTCGCCGCGCCCGCCATCGCCACCGGCAAGCGCCCGCGTGTCGCGGTCCTGCGTGAGCAGGGTGTCAACGGCCATGTCGAGATGGCCGCGGCGTTCGACGCCGCGGGCTTCGCCGCGGTCGACGTGCATATGAGCGACGTTCTTTCCGGCCGCGTGAGCCTCGCCGATTTCGCCGGTCTTGCCGCGTGCGGCGGTTTCAGCTACGGCGACGTGCTCGGCGCCGGGGGCGGCTGGGCGCGGTCGATCCTGTTCAACGCGCGCGCGCGCGATGCGTTCGCTGGCTTTTTCGGGCGCGCCGACACCTTTGCGCTGGGCGTGTGCAATGGCTGCCAGATGATGAGCCAGTTGCACGACCTCATTCCCGGAGCCGAAGCGTGGCCGCGCTTCGAGCGCAATCTGTCGGAACAGTTCGAGGCACGCTTCACCCTGGCCGAGGTGCTCGATTCGCCCTCGCTGTTCTTCGCCGGCATGGCCGGATCGGTCATGCCGATCGTGGTGTCGCACGGCGAAGGGCGCGTGGTGTTCCGCGATCCGGCGCATGCGGGCGAGGCGCACGCCACGCTGCGTTACGTCGACCATCGCGGCACGCCCGCGGCGACCTATCCGTTCAACCCCAACGGCTCGCCGGGCGGGCTCACCGGCTTCACCACGGCGGACGGCCGGTTCAGCATCCTCATGCCGCATCCCGAGCGCGTGATCCGCGCCGCGCAACTGTCGTGGAAGCCCGACGCCATGACCGGTGCGGGGCCGTGGCTGCGCATGTTCCGCAACGCGCGGCGCGCGGTTGGGTGATGCGGTCGGATATGCGAAAATGGCGCGTTTTGTCCCGAGTATCGCCGCATGTCCCCCAATGCCCCTGAAAGTCTCCTGACGGATGACGACCTGCGCGCACAGGTCAAGCTGCTTGGCACCCTGCTCGGCCAGGTGCTGCTGCGGTTCGCCGGTGAGGACGTGTTCGAGGCGGTGGAAACGCTGCGCCGCGGCTTTGCCGAACTGCACCAGCAGGAAGACCAGCAGCGTCGCACCGAATTGATGACGATGATCGACGCCATGCCGGCCGACAAGGTCGAACTGGTGGTGCGTGCCTTCTCCGGCTATTTCATGCTGGTCAATGTCGCCGAGGAAAGCTTTGCCTACCGCAACCGCCGCCGTCTGCTGTCGCACGGCGTAGCGCTGTGGGAAGGGTCCTTCGACCGAGCCCTGGCGCAGTTCCGTGAGCAGGGCATTTCGGTGCCGACGCTGCAAAGCATGGTCGAGCGCCTGCACTTCGCGCCGGTATTCACCGCGCATCCGACCGAAGCGCGCCGCCGCGCGGTCATGGAAGGCATGCGCCGCATTTTCCTCATCTGTGACCAGCTCTATGACGTTCGTCTGGGAATCAGCGACCGCCGCGAACTGGAGAGCGAGCTTGCGGCCGAAATCCAGGTGATGTGGCGCACCGACGAGCTGCGCAGCGCCAAACTGGAAGTGCGCGACGAGGTACGCAACGGCCTGTACTACGTGCGCGAGAGCCTGTTCGAGGCCGTACCCAAGGCTTACCGCTTTTTCGAAAATGCGCTGCGCAAGCACTATGGCACCAACGCCGATGGCGAGGCTGTGGTTCGCGTACCGAGCTTCATCCGCTTTGGTTCATGGATCGGCGGCGACCGCGATGGCAATCCCTTCGTCACCGCGGACGTCACCGAATGGACCGTGCACCGGCAGATGGAGGAGGCGCTCACTGAATACCGTGCGCGCGTGGTCGAGCTGCGCCGCACGCTCACCCACAGCAGTGGCTGGTGCACACCCGCAGCGCCCCTCCTCGCACGGCTGCGCGAATACGAGAACGACTTCGGGGCGCGGGTATTCCGCGGTACCGCGGTGCAGCTATACAGCCGCGAGCCCTACCGGCGCATGGCCGCGCTCATGCAGGCGCGGCTCGACGCCAACCTGTCCTATATCCGCCAGGCGCTGGCAGGCGTGCCGAGTTTCACCTCACACATCGCCTACGAGAACGCCCGTGCCTTCCTTGCCGACCTGTACCTGTTGCGCGATTCGCTTATCAGTCACGGTGACCGCATCGTGGCGCGGCAGGATCTCCAGGACCTGATTCGCCTGGTGGAAAGTTTCGGCTTCCACCTGCTGCAGCTCGATGTGCGTCAGGAATCCACCGTGCACACACGCAGCGTCGCGGCGGTATTGCGCCAGATCGATCCCGGCTTCGACTATGCGGTGGCCGACGAGGCCGCGCGCATGCAGCGCCTGGCGGCCTGGATCGGTCATATCGATCCCATCGAGTTCGACGACAGCCAGCTCGACGACGAGGCGCGCGAGACCCTCGCGGTGTTTCGCCGCATGGCCAAGCTGCAGGCGGAGATCGGCGACGAGGTGTTCGGCGCCTATGTGATTTCCATGACCCACAGCGCCTCGCACGTGATGGAAGTCATGCTGCTGGCACGCCTGGTCGGCCTTGCCGGCCACACCGGCGACGGCTGGCACTGCCGCCTGCTCGTCGCGCCGCTGTTCGAGACCGTCGACGATTTGCAGCGCAGCCAGACCATCCTCGAACAACTGCTGTCGAACCCGGTGTACCGTGGGCTTCTGTCCGCCAACGGCAACCGCCAGGAAGTCATGCTGGGTTACTCCGACTCGTGCAAGGATGGCGGCATCCTGGCGTCGAACTGGAATCTCTACCAGGCGCAGCTTTCCATCATCGCGCTGACCCAGCGCCACGGCGTCGAATGCCGCCTGTTCCACGGTCGCGGCGGCACCGTCGGGCGCGGCGGCGGTCCCACCCACGACGCCATCCTGTCGCAACCGCCCGGCACGGTGAACGGCGAGATCAAGTTTACCGAGCAGGGCGAGATGCTCTACTACAAGTACAGCAATCCCGAGACCGCCAGCTACGAGATCGGCATGGGTGTGACGGGGCTGATGAAAGCCAGCGCCACCGCGCTGGCGCACAGCGAGGTGCGCTACCCGGAAGCCTTCCTCGCCCACATGCGCGACATCGCCAGCGCCGGGGAGGACGCCTATCGCGCGCTGATCGGCATGGAAGGTTTCATCGACTACTTTTACGAGAGCACGCCGGTCACCGAGATCGGCCTGCTCAACATCGGCAGCCGGCCGTCGCACCGCAAGAAGGCCGACCGCTCGCTCGGCTCGATCCGCGCGATTCCCTGGGTGTTCGGCTGGGCGCAGTCGCGCCATACGCTGCCCGCCTGGTACGGCATCGGCAGCGCGCTCAAGGGCTTCGCCGACACGGTGCCCGACGGGCTCGCGGCGCTGCAGGCGATGCATCGCGGGTGGCCGTTCTTCCGCAGTCTGCTGTCCAACGTGCAGATGGCGCTGACCAAGGCGGATCTGGAAATCGCCGAGGAATACGCACGGCTGTGCGAACACCCCAATGCCATGGCGGTCTACCGCACCATCGCCGGGGAATATGCGCTCACCGTCGAATGGGTGCGCCAGGTGGCGCAGATCGGCGCGCTGCTCGAGGACAACCAGCTTCTCGCCCTGTCACTGTCGCGCCGGCGGCCATATATCGACCCGATCAACCACATCCAGGTTCGCATGCTCAAGCGCTACCGCAGTCCGGGGGCGACGGAAACCGAGCAGATGTCCTGGCTGATGCCGCTGAAGCGCTCGATCAACGCGATTGCCGCTGGCATGCGCAATACCGGCTAGTCCCGTGCCGGACGACGAAATCTCCCGCAAGCCAACCGATACCCGGCGGCGCTGGCTCGTCGCCTCGGCCGGCTTCAATGTGCTGCTGCTGCTCGCGGCGGGCGGGCTCGGGCTGTACGCCTTTCTCCTCAACGTCGATCTCGGCGACGTCAAGCGCCGGCTGTCCCAGGAAGTCGAGACGCGTCAGCAGGCGGAACGCTACCTGATCGAGGCGCGCAACCTGCTGACCGAGAACCAGCGGGAAATCGAGCAGCTCAAGGCCCAGATTGCCTTCAAGGAATCCGATATCCAGGCCGCCGCGTCGGCCAAACCGCTGCTGCCGGTCACGGTCGGCTTCCGCTCGTCGATGCTGGGGCGCGGGCTGGTGGCCGTGATCGACAACACCAGCGACCGCTACCTCACCGTCGTGCTGTCCGTGCGCAACCCCACGCGCGCGCTGGCCAAACGCTTCAACCTCGAACTGTCGCCGCGCTCCAGCACCGATTTTGGCCACTTCGAGGGCTGGCAATTCGCGTCCGGCGACGAGGTCGCGCTGTTCAACGACGGGTTCGCCACGCTGCGTCTGATTGTGCCCTGAGGCGGGCTGGATTTGCCTTGGGCGCTGTGTTAATAAGTGACCTTGCCAGGCCACACTGCGCGAGTTTCACGTTAACCATGAAGATCTCACGATGACATCGACAACTCTGGAACTGCTGCAGAAATACAGCGTGGCGGGGCCGCGTTACACTTCGTACCCCACCGCGCCGTATTTCCACACCGGCTACCGCGAGGCCGACTGGCTCGACGCGCTCGCCGCCATGCAGCCCGAGCGCGGCATCTCGCTGTATGCGCACATTCCGTTCTGCGACTCGCTCTGTTACTACTGCGGCTGCAACATGGTGGCCACGCGCGACTACAGCAAGACCGTCCCCTATCTGGCGGCGCTGGAACGTGAAATGGCGGCGACCGCGGCACGCGTCGATTCCGGGCGGATCGTGCGCCAGCTGCACCTGGGCGGAGGCACACCGACCTACCTGCATCCCGACGATATCCGTGCGCTCATGGGGCGCATGCGCGGCCACTTCAACATCGCGCCGGATGCCGAGATCAGCTGCGAAGTCGACCCGCGCGAACTCACACGCGAGCATCTCGTCGCGCTGCGCGAAAACGGCTTCAATCGCGTCTCGTTCGGCGTGCAGGACATGGACCCCAAGGTGCAGGAAGCGGTCAACCGCATCCAGTCCGAGTTCCTCATCCGGCAGGTGGTCGACTGGGCGCGCGAACTCGGGTTCTCCAGCGTCAACCTCGACCTCATCGTCGGCTTGCCCAGGCAGACCCTTGAGAGCTTCCGCGGCACGCTCGACCGCGTCGTCGCGTGGTCACCCGACCGCCTCGCGGTGTTCGCCTACGCGCACGTGCCGTGGATCAAGAAGCACCAGCGCCTGATCCAGGAAAGCGAGCTGCCCGACTTCGCCACGCGTCTCGCCCTGCAGCAGGCCGTCAACGAGACGCTTGGCGGCGCCGGCTACGTCAACATCGGCCTGGACCACTACGCCCGCCCCGAGGACGAACTGGTGCGCGCGCAGCAGAACAAGACGCTGTGGCGCAATTTCCAGGGCTACACCACGCACAAGGATTGCGACATCCTCGCCTTCGGCGCGTCCAGCATCAGCCAGACCGTCGACGTCTACATGCAGAACGAAAAAGGCCTGAAGTCCTACGAGGCGCGCGTCACTGCCACCGGCTTCGCCGTCGAGCGCGGCATCAAGCTCAGCCTCGACGACCGCATCCGGCGCGAGGCGATCACCCGCGTGATGTGCGATCTGGAGCTCGACCTTGCGGCATTCGGCGAGGAATGGAACATCGACGCCACGACGTATTTCGCCGACGCGCTCGCCGACCTGCGCCCGCTGGCCGACGACGGCCTCGTCGTCTTCGATGGCGCGCGTATCGAAGTCACCCCTGTCGGGCGCATGTTCCTGCGCAACATCGGCATGTGCTTCGATCGTTATCTGAAGGACGCCGCAACCGACAAACCGCGCTATTCGCGCACCGCCTGAGGCCATGGCCACGCCAGCCGAGATGCCGCCCGGACGGCGCACCTGCCTGTACGATGCCGCGCAGCTCGAGCTCATCGTCGCCGACATGGTGCGGCAGGCGGCCGGGCTGCTCACCGGGCGCTCCCGGGTGGCGATCGTCGGCATCCTGCGCCGCGGCGCGCCGCTGGCCGACCGTCTGCACGCGCGCCTGGCGAGCGACTACGGCCTGGCCGACTGCGTGCGCCTCGATCTCCAGATCAAGCGCTACGCCGACGACCTGCGCCTGCTGCATCCGGAAACACAGCTGACCGAAAATCCCGCGCACGCCGGCATCGACCTCGACGGCCATACCGTGCTCGTCGTCGACGATGTCATGTATCGCGGCCATTCCCTGCTGCGTGCCGTGCAATACCTTGCCGGCAGGCAGCCCGCGGAAATCCGTACCGTGGTGCTGGTCGACCGCGGCGTGGCCCGTCTGCCGGTGCGCACCGACATCGTCGGTGTGCGGCTCGACGTCGCACCCTGTGACATCATCGAGTGCAGCGTCCCGCCCTACGAGCCGCGTTTCCAGATCGACCTCGTGCAGCCGGGCTGACGCCGTGCACCGGATCGCGTGCCCTGTCATGCACCACGCTCCCAGGCTCCGCTTCGCCTGTATTCGCGTCATTCGTCATGGCGAAACCGGCTGGAGCGCCGCGAAGTGCGCCCAGGGCCACACCGGAATCGCCTCCGGCGTGCCGGGGTACCCATGGCTCGCGGCCCCGGCGGGTGCGCTGCAACGGGAGGACGCATGAGTGGATTTTCCGCACTGTTCCACAAGGAACTGTTGCGCTTCTGGAAAGTGGTGGTGCAGACCGTGGTCGCCCCCGTGGTCACCGCGCTGCTTTACCTCCTGATTTTTTCGCACGTGCTGGAAGACCACGTCCAGCCCTTTCCCGGCGTCGCCTACTCCAGTTTTCTGGTGCCGGGACTGGTGATGATGAGCATGCTGCAGAACGCTTTCGCCAACAGCTCGTCCAGCCTTATCCAGTCGAAGATGCAGGGCAACATCGTGTTCGTCCTGCTGCCGCCGCTGTCGTATCTGGAGTTCTTCCTCGCCTATCTCGGCGCAGCGGTCGCTCGCGGCCTGGTGGTGGGTGCCGGCGTGTGGGCGGTGGCCCTGTGGTTCGCGCCGTGGCAGGTTCCCCATGCGGGCTGGCTGCTGGCCTACGCGGTCCTTGCCTGCGCCAATCTCGGCGCCGTCGGCATCGTCGCCGGCATCTGGGCGGAGAAATACGATCAGCTGGCGGCGTTCCAGAATTTCCTCATCCTGCCGCTCACTTTTCTGTCGGGCGTGTTCTACTCGATCCATTCGCTGCCACCCTTCTGGCAGGCGGTGTCGCGCTTCAACCCGGTGTTCTACCTGATCGACGGCTTTCGCCATGCCTTCATCGGCCAGGCCGATGCCGATCCCTGGCTCGGCCTGCTGGTCGGCGGGGGCTGCTTTGTGGCAATATCCGCGTTTTCCCTCATGCTGCTGCGAAGCGGCTACAAACTCAGGCACTAGCCCCCGCAGGGGGCGCCGGCAACGAAGCGAGGCACGACGCACATGGTTACACCCGACGACATCAAGGGCTGGATCACCGAGAAGCTCCCCTGCGACCACATCGAACTGGACGGCGACGGCCAGCATTTCCATGCGGTCATCGTCAGCCCGGCCTTCGCCGGCAAGAACATGGTGCAGCAGCACCGCCTCGTCTATGACGCGCTCGGCACCCGCATGCACGCGCAGATCCACGCCCTGTCGATGAAGACCTATACTCCCGAGGACTGGGTCGCCCGCTGAATGGATTCGCTCGTCATCCACGGCGGTAACCCGCTTTCCGGCGAAGTCCGTATTTCCGGCGCGAAGAACGCCGCGCTGCCCATTCTCGCCGCCAGCCTGCTCACCGCCGATGCGCTCAGGCTCGGCAACGTGCCGCACCTCAAGGACATCAGCACCATGCTCGCGCTGCTCGGTCACATGGGCGTGCGCGTGACGCTGGATGAGCGCAACCAGGTCACCCTGTCCGGCGAATCCATCCCGCACAAGGAAGCGCCCTACGAAATGGTGAAGACCATGCGTGCCGCCATCCTGGTGCTGGGGCCCACGCTCGCGCGCTTCGGCGACGCGCGCGTATCCCTGCCGGGTGGCTGCGCCATCGGCTCGCGCCCGGTCGATCTGCACATCAAGGGCCTGCAGGCCATGGGTGCCGACATCCGTATCGAGCATGGCTACATCCACGCCCGCTGCAAGCGCCTCAGGGGCGCGCCCATCGTCATGGACATGGTCACCGTCACCGGCACCGAAAACCTCATGATGGCCGCCACCCTGGCCGACGGCACCACCGTGCTGGAAAACGCCGCGCGCGAGCCCGAAGTGGTCGACCTCGCGCGCTGCCTCGTCGCCATGGGCGCGAAGATCGACGGCGCGGGCAGCGACGTCATCACCGTGCACGGCGTCGAAAGGCTACACGGCGCGGATTATTCGGTCATGCCCGACCGCATCGAAACCGGCACCTTCCTCGTCGCCGCCGCCATGACCGGTGGACGCGTGCGCGCCACCCATACCCAGCCCGACGCGCTCGATGCCGTCATCGCCAAACTGCGCGAAGCCGGCGCCCGGGTCGAGAGCGGTCCCGACTGGATCGAGGTCGAGTCCGGCGGCAGACTGAAGGCGGTCGATATTCGCACCGCGCCGCACCCCGCGTTTCCCACCGACATGCAGGCGCAGTTCATGGCGATGAATTGCATCGCCGAAGGCGCCGCCAGCATCACCGAAACCATTTTCGAGAACCGCTTCATGCACGTGCAGGAACTGCGACGGCTGGGTGCCAACATCGAAGTGTCCGGCCACACCGCCCTGGTACGCGGTGTGCCGCGTCTCGATGGCGCCACCGTCATGGCCACCGACCTGCGCGCCTCCGCCTGCCTGGTGCTGGCGGGCCTGGTCGCCGCGGGCGAGACCACCATCGAGCGCATCTACCACCTCGACCGCGGTTACGAGCGCATCGAGGAAAAGCTCACCCAGTTGGGCGCGCGCATCAAGCGGGTGCATTGAACCCGAAAAATCCATTGGAACAGGCGTGCGTGACAAATCAACGGGTTGTAGGTCGGGTTTCAACCCGACGCAACGGCCGGTTGAGGTCCAGTCGGGCTGAAGCCCGACCTACGAGGCCACGCAGACAGCCGGGGTGGGTTTCGACCCGGCATGTCGGGCTAAAGCCCGACGCCCTATTGGACAATCCGGGTTGAACCTAAAAACCGCAGTTGACCGCTTGATACGCTTACCAACGCCGCATGAA
>MKWN01000040.1:0-41757 GCA_001899775.1 Thiobacillus sp. 65-29 | reverse complement strand
TGCGGCGTCGTTGCTTCGCGGCAGCCACGCGATCCGACGCACCATCGGGCGCGTCCAACTGCGGTTTCTAGGTTGAACCCGGATTGTTCATTAGCGTCCTTCCCTCTCCCCGCCCTCTCCCGCAAGCGGGAGAGGGCGGGGAGAGGGAAACGTTCAAGGCGATTCGTCGTTTCATGTTCCGGAGTGGCGAATCGCCATGAACGTCAGGCACGTGGGCACCTTGTCCTTCCCAGAAGGGCAAAATTTGGCCGCAGGGTCCGCCGTGGGACAGCTTCTTTCTGGATGGCCCGCAGGTGGCCGACGATTTTCTGGAGGCACGCGCCGGCCGGGAGCGGCCTGAGCGCGAAGCCCTGCGATTGTGGCTATAATGGCCGCATGAAAACGTCCTCAATATCCGCTACCAAAAACCAGTTGAGTGCACTGATCGAACAAGTGCGCCACGGCGAGACCATTCTCATTACCGACCACGACCGGCCGGTCGCGCGGCTCATGCCGGTCGGGAGTGAAAACGGCCAGCCGGGCGAGCTTGCGCTTCTGGAACGCAAAGGCATCCTGCGGCGAGGCCATGGAGATGCCTGTCGTTTGGCGCCGCCCCCCCTGCCGCGGCAACATGCCAGCGCACTTGAGGCTTTGCTCGAAGAGCGCGAGTCGGGACGGTGAGATTCTGGGACAGTTCCGCAATCCTGCCCTTGCTGGTAGAAGAAGCGAGCACGCCCTCCGCACTCAGCTATTACGAAAACCATCCGGAAATCGTTGCCTGGTGGGGAACCCCGGTCGAATGCGCGTCCGCCCTGGCCAGGCTGGAGCGCGAAGCCAGCCTCGATTCGGCAGACGTCACGCATGCGCTGGGTCAATTGACTGCGTTGCAGGCAGCCTGGCATGAAGTGCAACCCCTGGACAACGTGCGCCAGATCGCTCAACGCCTGCTGCGGCTTCATCCCTTGCGCGCCGCCGATTCGCTGCAATTGGCCGCAGCGCTGCTTGTCTGCGAGCATAGGGCGAGTGGTTGGCAGTTCGTATGCCTGGACAAGCGCTTGAGTCTGGCGGCCGAGCGCGAAGGCTTCATGGTCGTCCAGAATTTTGTGGATTGAACGGAGGAAAGTGGCATGAGATTTCCAGCAGTGTTCAACCCGGATCGTTCATTAGCCATTCTGGCATCGCAAAGTCAACGGGTTGCAGGTTGGGCTTCAGCCCGACCTGCACTCAAATGGATGATCCGGGCTCAATTCCGCCTCGTGGGTTGCCAGTCGCACCCACCGCGACTTTCGGTCGTGTTTCAAGGGATAATCCGGGGTGAAGCGCTGCCATCTCCAACACAACCAACATGACCTGCCCCGGCATCACCCTCGCCCTCTCCAAGGGCCGCATCTTCGAGGAAACCCTGCCGCTGCTGGCGGCAGCCGGCATCACCCCGTCCGAAAGCCCCGAATCCTCGCGCAAGCTCATCATCGGCACCAACCGCGACGACGTGCGCCTCATCATCGTGCGCGCCAGCGACGTGCCCACCTACGTGCAATACGGCGCCGCCGACCTCGGCATCGCCGGCAAGGACGTGCTGAACGAGCACGGCGGCGACGGCCTGTATCAACCCCTCGACCTCGGGATCGCCAGATGCCGCATGATGGTCGCGGTGCGTGAAGGCTACGACTACGCAGGTACCGTGAAGCAGGGTGCGCGCATCCGCGTCGCCACCAAATACGTCAAGGCCGCCCGCGAACACTTCGCCGCCAAGGGCGTGCACATCGACCTCATCAAACTCTATGGCTCGATGGAACTCGCCCCGCTGGTCGGCCTGTCCGACGTCATCGTCGACCTCGTCTCCAGCGGCGGCACCCTCAAGGCCAATGGCCTCGTTGCCGTCGAACATATCAGCGACATCAGTTCGCGGCTGGTGGTGAACCAGGCGTCGCTGAAGCTGAAGCGCGGGGTGATTCAGCCGGTGATCGATGCGTTTTCCCATGCCATTGAGCTCGGTAATGTCACCTGAAGGATATCGTGCCGGAGACCGAAGGTGAGAGCGATGCGTGGAGGGGGCACTCGTACCGCACGGCGGCGCTTGCTCGCCGGGCTCCTGGGCCGATGTGGCAGGGTCGCGGGCGTTCTTCGGGGAAGCTTTTTTTTCCTGCCTGCCTTTCTTGCCTCTAACGCCGCGTTTGCGGACATCTATGCGGCCGAGAATCCGCAGGGTATTGCGCATTTCACCAACGTACCGGTACGGGGCGACGCCCGCTATAAGCGCGTTTTGCGAATTCAGAAGCCCCGGTTTGATGAGAACGTGCGAGGGTCGAAGGTTCGTGAATCCGTGCCCATCAGCAACTCGATTCTCCAGCGCAGCAGGGTGTACCGTGAACAGATCGCGCGGGCAGCGGAGGATTATCAGGTGGACGAGGCACTGATCAAGGCGGTGATTCAAGCCGAGTCCGGCTTCCGGCCCGAGGCCGTGTCGCACAAGGGAGCCATTGGATTGATGCAGTTGATGCCCGCGACTGCCCAGCGTTACGGCGTCCATGACCCTTTCGATCCCGGCCAGAACATTGACGGCGGCGTACGTTATCTGCGGGATTTACTTGGCATGTTCGACCACAATATGGAGCTTGCCATCGCCGCCTACAATGCTGGCGAGAACGCTGTCATTCGGCACGGATTTCGCATTCCGCCGTACAGGGAGACCTCGGCGTACGTCCCGAAAGTCCTGGACTTGTACGAAAAGTTGCGCTTTGATTTGCACGCTCTGCGCATTTCGAGCAGACAAGGTGGTTGAATGCTTGCGCTGGCCCAGACCGTAGCTGCAACCGACGCGCTGCCGATTGGCGAACTTCTCCGCAGGGAGGGGCTCATCACTCAGGCTGACCTCGACAAGGCCCTCGCCCTGCAAGGGCAGATGCCGGGGCGTCTCGGAGCCATTCTCGTCCGCTTGGGCGCCTTGTCGGAGGAGGCCTTGCTGCCCTGCCTCTCCTCGCAAACGGGGCTTGCCCTGGCAATGCATGCCGATCTGCCGGAGCGTCTTGACGACATACTTGAAACCGTCAGATTGAGCGGCTTGCCCATCGAATGGTGCCTCGACCATGCCCTGGTGATGTGGGAAGCCCCCGATGGGGTCATCCACTGCGCTTGCCGGGATCCGCTTGTCGCCCATTTGCATGAAACCTTGAACGCCGCTTTTCCGCAACGGGAAATCCGCTGGTTGTTCATCCGCTCCGCCGATCTCGAACGACTGCTCAAAGTCCTTGAACGAACGGATTTCTCCGACAAGAGCGACATCAGCCATTTGCGCGAATTGGCAGAGGAAGCCCCTGTAGTGGAACTGGTGAACAACACCCTCGCCCAAGCGATTGACGAGCGCGCCTCCGATGTTCATGTCGAACCTGAGGAATCGGTATTTCACATTCGCTTCCGCATCGACGGCATCCTGCATGCCCGGGCGAGCTATCCACGCGAGCGCTACGATGCCATCGCCTCCAGAATCAAGCTCGTATCCGGGATGGACATCGCGGAAAGGCGCCTGCCCCAGGATGGCCGCATCTCCATGCGGGCGGCGGGCGAGGAAGTCGATATCCGCGTTTCGGCCGTCCCCGGCGTGCACGGCGAGTCCATCGTGATGCGTCTGCTGCTCAAGGAAAGGGCGGATCTGGCGCTCGATCGCCTCGGGCTGGAAGCCGACCACCTCGAGCTTTTCACGCAGTGGATCAAGGAACCGCACGGCATCGTTCTCGTGACCGGGCCGACTGGATCGGGCAAGAGCACGACCCTGTATGCGGCGCTCTCTGCCATGAACGACCGCAGCCAGAAAATCATCACGGTCGAAGACCCCGTGGAATACCAATTGCCTGGCGTCACCCAGATCCAGGCGCACGCGGATATCGGCTACACCTTTGCGCGCGCGTTGCGTTCGATACTGCGGCAGGATCCGGATGTCGTCATGATAGGCGAGATTCGCGATATCGAGACCGCGGAGATCGCCGTGCAGGCTGCATTAACAGGCCACCTCGTGTTGTCCACCCTGCATACCAACGATGCGATTTCGGCATTTGCCCGATTGATCGACCTCGGCGTCGAACCGTTTCTGGTGGCCTCATCCGTTCGGCTTGTTCAGGCGCAACGGCTGGTTCGTCGCTTGTGTCCGCATTGCGCGCAGCCCGCGCCGCCGCCGGTGAGCCTGGATGAACTGTTGCAGCCCTTGCAGGCTGTTCTTGCCGGCCATGGACCCGCCGATTGGCGAGAACCCCGCGGCTGCCCGCAATGTCGCGGCACCGGCTATCAGGGACGCATGGGCATCTACGAGTTCGTCGTGGCCACTCCGGACCTGCAGCAGGGCATCAGCCAGCGGCTTCCTGAAAGCGAGTTGCTCGAGATCGCCCGCCGCGCCGGCTATCGCAGCCTTCGTGAGGATGGTCTGCTCAAGGCGTGGGGGGGGCATACCAGCATCGACGAAGTGCTGCGTGTGACCGGTCTGGGTCGTACCGATTGATCTGCCGCTGACCGCGCCATGCACTACCGTTACAAAGCCGTCAACCAACAGGGTGAGACCGTTTCCGGCGATATCGAGGCGGACGGTGAGCGTGCTGCCGCCCGCTTGCTGCGCCAAAGAGCGTTGACGCCGACGTCCATCGCGATTGCCTCATCGGGGACCGGAGCCTCGACCAAATCGTCCAGGCGTCGCGTGCGTCCTGAAGAGCTCGCCCTCATCGTGCGTGAACTTGCAACCCTTCTTCGCGCCGGCGTATCTCTGGCCGAAGCCGTTGAAAGCCTCGCGGAAGCGCACGCCGGGGATGTGATCGGCGCAAATCTTGGCAGGGTCTATGGTCAATTGCGCGCGGGTGCCGCGTTTTCAGCCGCCCTCGCAAGTTCCTCTCTCGCCTGGCCACAATACCTGTATCCGCTGGTCACCGCCGGGGAGGAAACGGGTAAGCTCGCGCAGACCCTGGACGACGCGGCCGCACAGATGGAACACGAGGAACTGGTTCGCAGGGAAGTGCGCAATGCCCTGATCTATCCGGGTATCCTTGTGTTTTCGGGCATCGCCGCGACGCTGCTCATTTTCATTGTCGTCGTCCCGAAATTTGCCAATCTGCTGAAAACCGGCAAGGGCAAGATCCCTGAAATATCCGCTTGGGTGCTTGAGGCGGGCATGTTCGTGCAGGAGCACCTGTTCCTTTTTGGACTGCTGTTGCCCGGGTGTGTACTTCTGGCGATTGCCGCACTCGGCAGGCCCGGGGTGCGCGCGCGGGTGCTCGATGGACTCGCCAGCGCCCCGCTTGTGGGGAAATGGATCATGGACACCGAACTTGGCCGTTGGGCTTCCATGCTCTCCACGCTGTTGGCGAACAAGGTGCCGCTGCTGACGAGCCTGACGCTTGCGGAACAGGGGCTGCGGCTGGATAGCGTGAAAGGCAAAATGCGTTTCGTCGTTCGCGACATCCGGTCGGGAAAGAAAATCACCGATGCCGTGTTCGCCACCGGACTGCTCGGGCCGACGGACGTCAACCTGATCCGGGTGGGGGAGCGGTCCGGCGAACTTGCCATGACCTTGCGCAGTGTCGCAATGCTCCACGAAAATGCCAGCCGGATTCGGCTGAAGCGTTTTCTCATTCTGCTCGAACCGATCGCGATTCTGGTGATCGGGGCCGTCATCGGTTTCATCATGGTGGCCATCATGCTGGCGATCACCAGCATCAGCGATGTCGCAATTTGAACAAAAGGAATCCCAAATGAACGTCTGTGTAATCGGTGAACGCTTCTTGATTCCGGGGGCTACGGTCACTCGTGCCCCGCGCACGCGGGGGTTCACCCTGATCGAAATGCTCGTCGTGCTTGTCATCGTCGGTCTGCTGGCCGGCTTGATCGGCCCCCGCCTGTTTGGCAAGGTTGACAGTTCGCGGGTGCAGACCGCCGAGACCCAGATCAAGATGGTCAAAGGGGCGCTGGACACTTTCCGTCTCGATGTCGGACGTTATCCCACCGAGGCGGAAGGGCTCGCCGTGCTGGCGCGGCAGCCGGAAGACGAGCGTGCGCGGAACCGCTGGCGCGGGCCCTACCTCGATGGCGACATCCCGCTCGATCCCTGGGGTTCCCCGTACCAGTACGGCATTCCGGGGGCCAACGACCAGCCGGTCGCGCTCTATTCGCTCGGCGCCGACGGCAAGCTCGGTGGCGAGGGGAACGATGCGGACATAGGCCTGTTGCCGCGCGCCCGATAAGGCCTGTTTCGTCGTGCCGGGCCGGATCGCGCGAGCCGCTGTCAGCCGGGGGTTCACCCTGGTCGAAATCCTGGTCGTCCTGGTCATTGTCGGGCTGACGACTGGCCTCGTTGTGCCTCGACTGGTCGACCTCCCCCAGCGCCTGCAGGTGGCCAATGAGCGCAAGCGCTTGCTCGCCCGGATCGAAGGCCTGGGTTATCGCGCGTACACCGAGGGCAGGGGGCTGACACTCCGGGAACCGGCGCGGCAGCCTGGCGCGGCAGCGGCTGAAACCCCGCTCGAAATTCCGGAGGGCTGGAAGCTCGGCGTCGAAGCGCCCATCCAGTATTTGGCGAATGGCGCCTGTGGCGGGGGCGTCGTCGCCATCACCTCGCCACGTGGGGATGAAGAGCGCTTCCGGCTCCTCCCCCCGGTCTGCAAGCCCGAACCGATCGAGGCGCTGCGCTCATGAAGCCTGGCACCGCATTGCCGCTGGGCTCGCCACGGCGCGCACGCGGGTTCACCCTTCTCGAAGCGATTGTTGCCCTGACCCTGATTTCCAGCGCCGGTCTGGCGCTGTTTTCGTGGGTCAACTCCAACATGACCACCCTGAGCCGCGTCGAGGACGCAAGCCAAAGAGCCGTGGCCACGACAAATGCCCTTGAATTCATGCAGACCGTCAATCCCATGCAGACGCCGCAGGGAGAGGCCCGGCTGGGCGCCTACCGCATTCGCTGGCAGGCGGAACCTCTCACTGATACGTTTGACGGCGCGAATTTTCCCTACGGCGTCAGCCTCTACCAGTTTTCCCTCTACAACACCCGCATCGAGCTTGCCGGTGAGGCGGGCGCGCAGGACATCGTCTTCGAGCTCAAACAGGTCGGCTACCGCCGCGTGCGGGACATGGCGATTGCTCCCCTATGACGGCCCCCGGATTGCTGCCCCGCCCCAAGCGGAGTCGCGGCTTCACGCTTCTGGAAATGCTGGTGGTGATGGCGCTCACTGCCTTGATCACCACGCTGCTCATGGGAGGGCTCGGCATGGTGTATCGGCTGCAAGGCCGGTTTGGCCCCGAACTCTTCAACAGCCAGCATGGCGCGATGTATGCCGACTGGTTCCGGCTCACCGTCAATGGACTCATGCCGGATTACCCGGATGGCGCGCATCGCTTCAAGGGCGAGCGGGATCGTTTCAGCGGGCTGACCCTCAGTCCCCTCGACCAGCCGCCCGGTGCCCCGGCCCCCTTTGCCTGGCTGTTGCATTTCGATCCGGTGGCCGGAGAGACGCAACTTCGCTACGGCGACGCAGGTGTTGGCGCGACGATTTTGCGCTGGCCTGGAAGTGGTGCGCGTTTCAGTTATCTCGACGCCAAAGGCGAAAAGCACGACAGTTGGCCGCCGCCGTTCGGGGCGCCGGCGCAGTTGCCGGTGGCGATCTGGCTGGAAACCCCTGGCGAGGGCGCGCAGCGGCTGCTCGTGGCTGTGCCGCTCGGCCCCCCCGCGCCTGATGTCCGGCTGCGGGATCTGCTGACTTTATGATGCCCCACACCCCCATGCCCCGGCAGTGTGGCTACGTCCTCGTGGCAACGCTCTGGCTTCTCGCAGTCATTGTCGTCGCGGCCACCTACTTTGCCGAGCAGGTTGCGCAGGCCGTGCGGCTGGCGCAGCGCGCCCAGGACATTTCCGGGTCCCTCGTCGCCATGGAAAGTGCGCGCGCCGAGGTGCTGTTCCGTCTGGGCACCACCGCGCTCACCGTTCAAGGTGTCGGCGTGGAGCCGGAAAACCGCATCGCGCTTGACGGGCGGTCTTACGTCGACGAGGCGGGGGGGCACGTAGCCTTGCAGGACGCCCGCGGTCTGCTCAATGTCAACTTCCCCAATGAAGGCATGCTGGTACGTCTGCTGGTTGCTCACGGCGTCGGTGCCGAGCACCACAGCCGCCTGATCGACACCTTGCGCGACTATGTCGACATCGACGGCCTGCACCGTTTGAACGGTGCCGAAAAGGACGACTATCTGCGGCTCGGCCTGCCGCCTCCGCCGAATGACCTGCTGGTTGTGGCCGACCAGCTCTCGCACATCCTGGGTTGGCGCGACCAGGCGTCGCTGTGGCAGGATCGCGCTTTCGTCGATTTATTGACCGCCAGCCGCGTCGAAATGCTCAACCTCAACACCGCGCCCGAGCAGGTGCTCGCGGCCCTGCCCGGTGCCACGCCGGAACTCGCCGCGCAGATCGTGCATGCGAGACGGCAGCAGCCGCTCCGCAGTTTCCATGACGTGCTGGCGATCACCGACCAGTTCGGTGCGCAGCAGGCCGACTGGATCACCTATTATCCCGGCCCCGCCATCCGGGTTACAATCAGTCATCCCGACGTGCCATGGCGTCACAGATTCGAGGTCAGGTTGACCCCGAATTCCGAGGTCGCGCCGTGGCGCGTCGATTCCTACTTGCGCTTGCCTCGGCAGAGGGGCGATGAAAAAGATACCGTTCCGCTTCCCCCGCGCCAGCCGTTCATTTCCGTACTTGACCCGTCGTCGCTTTAGGCAGACCACGGACGGCGCAGCGCTCATGCAGCGCGGGCTGCCGCCCACGGAATGGGTCATTGCGCGCGCCCTCTGCCGTTTCCGCCGCTTCGACCTGCGGGCCATCCCCAAGGCCCAGCAGGCGCAGGGCCTTGGCCTGCAGATCAGCCAGTGGAGTCCCTATCCGCGCACCGGGCGCGCCATCGTCATGAAAGACGGCTTGGCGCAGGTCTGGATCTGGGATGCCGAACTCGTCGAGGCCGCGCAGCGCGCATCCGGAGTCGACCCGCGGCGGATTGCGACGGTTCCCGAGCCCCTGTTGCACCCCGCGCGGGCCGAGGGGGTCCGCCTCCTTCACAGCCTGGAGGGCTACGAAGGGCAGGTCTGGCGCCAGGGGCAACTGGTCAGCAGCGCCTGGTGGCCGGACATCCCGGACGAGGCCGCGTGGCGCAACTTCCTGCGCGACGCCAGTCTGCCGCCCGGCGCGCAGCCGCCGCGCCCGCCGCAAGCGGAGGCCGTCACCTGGCTGCCAAGACCCTGGGCGCGGCCCGTCTCGCTGGTCAGCGCCACAAACGTTCCGCGTCTCGAAGCGGTCGTCGTCGCCTTCGCAGCCTTCATGCTCATTACCGCGACCTTCTGGTTTGGTGCGCAGGCGTATCAGCTTTCCGCGGCGCGTGCCAGCCTCGGGCAGGCCTTGCAGCAGTCCGAGCGTGCAGCCGGGCAGATTCTTGCCGTGCGCGGAGAGGCGCTCGATCGCCTGGCACGGGTCGAAGCGTTTCACAAGCTCGATCCCTACCCGGACGCGCTGACGCTGATGGCAAGGGTCGGTCAGCTCATTCCGGCAGGTACCGCGACCTTGCGCGAATGGGAATACGATAACGGCCGGCTCAAGTTTGTCCTGAATCTCCAGAATCCCGTGCTCACCAGCGACCTCGTCAAGAGCTTGCAGGCCGTCACCGCCTTTGACCAGGTGCAGGCGCACTCCAGCCCCAATCCGGCCGTGTTGCCGCTCAGTCTCGTTCTTGTTCCGCATGCACCGCTCGACCTTGCGGTCAAGCAGGATGGCGCGGCACGTGCCGACCGCCCCGCCGGGACGGAACCCACCCGGGAAGCAGCTTCGAAAAATGCCCGCACCTGAAGGATTCCGGCAGGCGCTTCGGGCCAACCCCCGGCTGCGTTGGGGAATGTGGCTGGTCGGCTTCATCCTCTGGATTTATGGCCTGCTGCTGCTCGACGAGCACGTCGCCGCGGCGCGTGCCGATTATTCTGCCGCCGGCGCCCGGCACGCGCGCGCCCTGGCCGTCGCCGCCGAGACCGTCTGGCCCGATCGTCTTCGTGCCGTCCGCGCCGCCGAAGCCCGCATCGACAGCCGTCTCTGGCGCGAGCCCAGCCCTGGCCTCGCCCAGGCGGCATTCCAGGACTGGCTCGGCCTCGCGGCGCGCGGCGCCAATCTCGCCAACCCCCCCCTCGCCGTCAGCGTGCATGAAGAACCCTTCGATCCGTCCGCCGCAGGCAGCACCACGATGTGGCGCGCGCGCGCGCGGCTTGGCGCCAATTTCGCCCCCGCCGCGCTCGCCGCCTTCCTCAAGGCCGTCGCCGAAAACGAACGCGCCATCAGCGTCGAAAGCCTGGTCGTAAGAGGCGGCGCCATGCCGCCACGGGTGGAATTCACCCTTGCCGCGCTCTTCCAGCCGCCTGCCGGCGACGCCCCGGCGGAGCGCGCCCCGGCGACGGTGGACAGCCCATGAACACCGGCAGACTGCTCGTTTTCCTCGCCTTGCTCGGCGCCGCCCTCTATCTCGCCTGGCAACGGCTGCCGCCGTTGCCGGAGCACACCGTGGCCGCCCCGGCGGCAGACGCATGGCAGCTTCCCGAGGCGCACCGCGCCGACGTCGCCGCCGCCTGGAACGCGTTCACCGAACGCATGCCCTGGGGCAGCGTCAGTGCCGGCTTCGGCGAGCGGCCGGAGCCCGATCCCGCCTGGTCGCTCGCCGGCACCATGCACCGGGGCGGCGAGCGTTACCTCTTGCTCAGGATCGAAGGCCAGCCCACACGGCATCTGGCGGTCGGTGACCGCCTGCCCGGCAATTACGAAATCCTCGCCATCCACGACGACACCGTGTGTGTGCAGGTCAACCGGCAGCGGCGCCTGTTGCGGGTTTTCGAGCGCTGACCCGGTGCGTATTGGCCACGAAGGCGGGGAAGGTACACTATGCCCGGTGCCGCCGGCGGAATCGACCGCTTCCGGCGCACCACGCCGTGTGGCCTTGTCATGCCGCAAGCCTCCGCTCTGTTCCGGGATTTGACTGAATACCATGCGCCACAAGCAAGCTGACCGCCAGGATTCTCCGACAATGCTTCATTCTGCAACCCGTTTTTTTTCAATGGTGCTGCTGCCGGCCCTCCTGGCCGCATGCGCCACCGAGGCGCCCCTGATTCCGCCGCCCCTCGACGTGCGCGGCGCGGCCTCCGGCGCGTCCGATGCGGCGCCCGCGGCGCCCGTCGCCGCCCCCGCGCAGGTCGCCGAAACCCCGAAACCGCCGCCGCCCGAGCGCCTGCAGGCCGGCCGGCCGCCCGTGAGCCAGATGCTGACCGCACCGGAATCCCAGGACGCCAACATCACCCTCACCTTCGAGCAACTGCCCTTGCCGGATTTCGTGCAAGCCGTCTACGGCACCATCCTGAAAAAGAACGTCACCCTCGACGCCGCGGTCATGAGCCGCAAGGACCTGGTCACCCTGCGCACCGGCGGCCCGCAGACGCCCGGGCAGGTCGCCGACGCCGTCCGCCTGCTGCTGCAAAGCTATGGCATCGCCGTGTTCGAGGTCGGCGGGCTGGTGCGTGTCGTCCCCGACAGCGCCAAGGTCGGCTACAGCCCCGAGATATCGCGCGGCCGCGCCCTGCCGCAAACCCCCACCTCGCTGCGCCCGATTTTCCAACTGGTCGAACTGCAGGCCGTGCGCAACCCCGACGTTGCCAATTGGGTCAAGACCCTGTTTGGCAACAAGATAGACCTGAAAGAGGATCCGGCCCGCAACGCCGTGTTGCTGTCCGGCAACGCCGCCGACGTGCTCGCCGCGCTGGAAGTGATCCAGGTGCTCGATCAGCCCATGATGCGAGGCCGTCACAGCATACGCATCAATGCCGCGTACTGGGCTGCCGACGATCTCGCCAAACGCCTGGTGGAAATCCTCGTGGCTGAAGGCTACGCAGCCAGCCTGCCGGTTGCGGCGGGCGGTATTGGCTGGCCGATTACCGTGATGCCGATGGCGGGGGCCAACGCCGTGTTTGTGTTCGCCCTCAGCCCGCAGATACTCGATCACGTCGCCGCCTGGGCCGCGGAACTGGACAAACCCAACGAAAAGGGCATGGGCCGCAACCTCTTCAGCTATCCGGTGCAATACACCGACGCCGAATCCCTCGCCAAGACCTTGCAACAGCTCCTGTCGCCCTCGGCGGCGGGGCCGGCGCCTGCCGCTGCTGCGGGCAAGACCGCCGCGGCCATGCAGGTGGTCGTCGACCGCGCCAGCAACACCCTCATCGTCCAGGGCGGGGGCGAGGACCACGGTGCCCTGCGCAGCCTGCTGCAAAGCCTGGACAAGCCCGCCCGCGAGGCGCTGATCGAGGTCACCGTCGCCGAAGTCCAGCTCAGGGACAACCTCGAACTGGGCGTCGAATGGCTGATCAAGGACCTTGGCATCGGCAGCTACGCCAGCACCGCCAGCACGCTGGGCGGGCTCGGCGTCGGCACCTCCGGCCTCAGCATCAAGTTCCTCGACAGCAGCGGCGACTTGCGCGGCCTGATCAACGCCCTCGCCAGCAACAACCGCGCCACCATCCTTTCCAGCCCGCGTGTCGTCGCCAAGAACGGCGAGTCGGCCACCATTCAGGTCGGCCAGGAAGTGCCCATCATCACCAGCCAGCAAACCACCGCCGTCACCACCGGTACGGGCATTTTGCAGACCGTCCAGTACCGCAACACCGGCGTCATTCTCAGCGTCAAGCCGGTCATCCATTCCGGCGACCAGATCGACCTCGAGGTGCAGCAGGAAGTCAGCGCCGCGCAAAGTACCACCACCGGCGTCTCCGTCTCGCCCACCTTCACCTCGCGCAAAATCCAGACGCGGCTGTCGCTGAAAAACGGCGACACCGTCCTGCTCGGCGGCCTGATTTCCAGCAATCGCGCCGAAGGCGATACCGGCATCCCCCTGTTGAAGGACATTCCCGGCCTCGGGCAGTTGTTCAGGAAGAACACCCGCAGCGGCGACCGCACCGAACTCATCGTCCTCATCACACCTTATATTTTGACCGACGACCGCGATGCGCGGGCGCTCACCCAGGCCTTCCGCGACCGCTTGGGGCCGTGGGCGCGCGGCCTGCCTGCAGGCGCCGCGCGGCAGGGAGAGGGCAGCGGGCTCGGGCTGAAACTGGATGCGGGAGATGGCCGCTAAAGTTGACGCCGACGCTGGCCGTTAAGGGTGTTGCTTTGCCGGGGCACGTGGCGCAAGGGAAAGGAGGGAATGTGGGTTTTTTGCAACAATCGACAGGGCGAGATTTTTGGTACATCCTTGCGGCATCGAGGGTCGGCGGTGTAGCATTCTCCCCGTGCTTGGTAGCACATGATTTGCAAATCATGTAAGTGTTGTTTTTTTCAGGAAAGTTTTTTCAGGAGGTTATACACCAATGAGCAAACCGAATCTGGTTCTCTCCACCGCCGTATCCGCTGCCCTGCTGGTGTTTGCCGGCGCCGCACAGGCCGGTTCCATTACCGCGCCGGCCGCTGGCAGCCCGGTGTCGTACGCGGTCGAGGCGATCACCGCGACCACCGACATCACCCTGCCCGACGTCGAATACACCATGGGCGTGGCGCGTACCACTGCGCAGGACTTCACCATCATCTACAGGCTGCCTGACGGCATCCTTTTCAATGCCACCCCGGCTGCACCGACGATCGCTGGCGGTGGCGCAGGTACGGTGACGCTGAAGCGCGGTGGCGCGGGCACCAACGAGGTGGTGTATGACATTGATGTCACCACTGCCCTCACCACCTCCACCACCATCACCCTGGTTGCTCCCGTGCTGGCGAACAGCAACCTGACGGCCGTTGGCAACACCCTGGCGATCTCGGTTGACCTGTGGGAAACCGGCGAAACCGCGCGTGTCGACAACCTGACCGCGCTGTCGCGTACCGTCGCCATCGGTGCGAGTGCCGCGGCGCTGGTTAGCACCAGTTGTGCCGACGCAACGACCGACGCCAACCACACAACGCCGCTTGGGGCCTTCGTGGCCGCTAACGGCGACACCGCCCTGCGTGGCAACTGCGACGGTCTTCGCGTCAACAATACGACTGCTGGCGTGCGCGCCCCGGACAATAGTGGTGACTACACGCTGGTCGCCGGCGATGTGGTGACGCTGACGATCACCGACCCCACGGGTTTCCTCGGCCTCGCCGCCAACGGCCTTTACTACGACCTCAACGACAACAACACGAATGACGCCGGCGAGGGCTTCACGATCAGCGGCAACACCGCGACCCGTACGCTGGCGGGCGACAACGGCGCCCTTAACGCGGCTCACAACGTCAATTACGTTCCCACCGGCACCACGCCCATGGGCACTGCGCGGGTCCTGGCGGTCGCCGGCGGGCTTGCCCCGGCGGTGGGCGCGGCGGTTAACCTGGGCGGCAACACTGCCTGGTGGACCTGGGGCAGCAACGGTCTCGTGCTGCAGTCGCCGTGGTTCAGCACCTTTGGCAATGGCTATACGAACCGCTTCATCCTGATGAATACGGGGGCGAACGCAGTGACCTATAGCACTACTGTGCTGACCGAAGGCGGCAACGTCGCCACCATGGGTACGGGCCAGACTGGCACCATTCCCGCTGCGGGTACGGTGGTGATCGATTCCGCCGACATTGCCACTTTCAGCGGCGCCACACGCGGTGCGGTGACCTTCACCGTCAACGCGCCGGCCAGTGCCGTGAAGGGCACGTTCCAGCAGGTCAATCCGATCTCGGGACAGGTGACGAACGTTCCGCTGGAGCGCGTGTACGGCGGTTCGACGTTCTAATCGGCACGTCCACATCGTTGCTTGCAAGGGGGGGGGTAACCTCCCCCTTTTTTATTCCGGGAGCGATCCCGTTTCGGGAACAGGGCACATGATGAACCGCTACGTTTGGGCATTGATCATCGGGGGCGCGCTTCTGCCAGCGGCAGGCTGCGCCGCGCCCGATGCGCCGGGCAGCCCCACCACCCGGCCTGCGGCGGCCGCCGCGGACGCGGCCCGGGCCGAACTTGAAGTGCTGCGTGCGAAGGCGTATGAAGGCGACCCCCAAGCGCAATTCGTGCTGGGCACGCTGCACGAGCGCGGCCGGCTCGTGGAACAAGGCTATCCTCAAGCGTTCGACTGGTACCTGAAATCCGCGCGCCAGGGACATGCCGCGGCCCAGTTCTATCTGGGGGCGATGTATGCCAGCGGCCGCGGCACGGCCCACGACGTCGATGCCGCGATCATGTGGTATCGCAAATCCGCAGACCAGGGGTTCCGCGACGCGCTTTATCCCGTCGCTTACGCCTACGAGTTCGGCATCTCGGTGCAGAAGGATTACCCCGCCGCGCTGTGGTGGTATGAGCGCTCGGCCCGGGCGGGAGTGTGGCAGGCGATGAGCCGCCTGGGAAAGGCCTATCAGGACGGCGAACTTGGCGTGGCGCCGGACGCAGAAAAGGCAAAAACATGGTTCGACCTGGCGACCACGAGTGGCGCGCAGAAAACGTTCACCGTTCCGCTGCAGAACTAATCCTGGAAACCGCAGTTGGACGCGCCATCGCATGCGTCCAACTGCGGTTTCCAGGGCAATCCTGAATTCCCCACCACGCAGACACAGAGCAACCCGCACAACAGGGATGCGCCGCGTCTGGCAAGCCGCGTCGGGCCGTAGCCGACTCGATACGGCGATGCCGCTGCCAGCCCGCGCCGGCAGACAGTAGGCGATGCTGCCGTCGAATGCTATAATCGAGCGGTTTTTTTTTCCCGGCCCGGTCGGGGCTTTCGCGACAGGCGGTGTCTCGCCTGGTCGACCTTGGCCAGTGCGGCGGCGGCAGGCCGTGCCGCTTTCCTCGCGGTCCGGCCCGGCCTGGCCCCCGAAGAGACCCCACCCCCGCGCATGGGCAGCTATCGTGAGCGATTTCACCTGCCGACCGCTTGCGGCCTTCGGGGCCCACGTCTGACCATGAACCCGCACGTCGAACCTTCCACCTCGCCTGCCGGCCTCCTCCGCGTCCTTTACCGCAATCGCGACCTGACGATTCGTTTGGTTCGTCGCGACATTGCTGGCCGTTACCGGGGCTCGGTGCTGGGCCTGACCTGGTCGTTCTTCCACCCGCTGCTCATGCTTGCGGTCTACACTTTCGTTTTTTCCACGGTCTTCAATGCGCGCTGGGCGCCGGATGGCGGGGAGACCACGACGCAGTTCGCGGTGGTCCTGTTCGTGGGAATGATGGTTCATGGGTTGATGGCTGAGGTGCTCAACCGCGCACCGACGCAGATTCTTGCCAACGTCAACTACGTGAAGAAAGTGGTGTTCCCGCTCGAAATTCTGCCCGTGGTGAGCATGGGAGCCGCCCTGTTTCACGCGCTGATCAGCCTCGCCGTACTGCTCGCCGTTTTCATGGCGCTGAACGGTTATATTCACTGGACATCGGTGCTCATCCCGCTGGTGCTGTTGCCGCTGGTCGTGCTCACGCTCGGGCTCGCATGGGTGCTGGCCTCGCTCGGGGTTTTCCTGCGCGACGTCGGGCAGACGATCGGGATCGTCACCACGGTGCTGCTTTTTCTCGCCCCGGTTTTCTATCCGGTGACCGCCCTGCCACCAGCGCTTCGCCCGCTGATCATGGCAAATCCGCTGACGTTTATTATCGAGCAGGCGCGCGACGTGCTGATATGGGGGCGCGTGCCCGACTGGGGCGGCTTGGCCACGTATACCCTGGCTGCCGTGATCGTGGCCTGGGGCGGCTACGCCTGGTTCCAGAAGACACGGAAAGGATTCGCCGATGTACTCTAGCACGGTGCGTGCGAATACGGATGACGGATCCGGTGCCGCGCCTGCGCAGGCTGCGGAGTTCGCCATCCGGGTTCGCGATCTGAGTAAATGCTTTCATATCTACGATAGTCCGCGCGACCGGCTCAAGCAGTTTGTCGCGCCCCGCCTGCAACGTCTGGCCGGACGGCCCCCGCGGCGGTATTTTCGCGAATTCTGGGCACTTCGAGATGTCTCGTTCGATGTCGCGAAAGGCGAAACGGTGGGAATCATCGGGCGCAACGGCTCGGGGAAGTCGACACTGTTGCAGATCATTTGCGGGACGTCGACCCCAACCAGCGGCACGGTGGAAGCGGGTGGCCGGGTTGCCGCGTTGCTGGAACTGGGCGCCGGCTTCAATCCGGAGTTCACCGGACGGGAAAACGTCTTCATGAATGCGGCCGTGCTGGGCCTGAGCGAAGCGGAAACGGCGCGGCGCTACGACCGTATCGCGGCATTCGCCGATATCGGAAAGTTCATCGAACAGCCGGTGAAGACTTATTCAAGCGGGATGTTGGTGCGCCTGGCCTTCGCGGTTGCGATCAATGTCGATCCGGAGATCCTGATCATCGACGAAGCCCTTTCCGTCGGCGACGAGCTCTTTCAGCGCAAGTGCTTTGCACGCATCGAGTCGATCCGTGAAAGTGGCGCAACGATCCTGTTTGTGTCCCACTCCGGCAGTGCGGTGGTCGACCTGTGCGATCGCGCGATATTGCTGGATGCGGGTGAGAAACTCGCTTCCGGCTCGCCGAAAGTGATGGTGGGAAAATACCAGAAGCTGATCTATGCGCCGGAGGACAAGCGCCATGTCATACGCGACGAGATTCGCAACGGCGACGCAGGTTGGGCCATTGATAGGCATGCACGGTCTGCAAAACAGGTGCCGGTCCCCCGCGATCACGAGCACGAGAGCGCCGATTTCTTCGATCCCGCTCTCCGGCCGCAAAGTACGATGGAGTATGAACCAAACGGAGCCGTGATCAGTTCACCGCAGATTCTTTCGCTTTCGGGCGAAAAGGTGAATCGCCTGACCCGGGGCAATGTTTATCGATATGCGTATCAGATCCGATTCCTTCGGGCGGCGTCGAAAGTTCGCTTCGGGATGATGATCAAGACAGTGTCCGGCCTGGAGGTGGGCGGAGGTGCCTCCGCACCCGGCGCGGACAAGGGAATCGCGCAGGTGTCCGCGGGCACGACCCTTCATGTCGATATCCGGTTCACCTGCACGCTGAACCCCGGCATTTACTACCTGAACGCCGGGGTGATGGGAACCGTCGACGAGGTCGAAACCTATCTGCATCGGGTCCTGGATATCTGCATGTTCAGTGTCATGCCGGTGGCGGACGACACCGCGACGGCCCTTGTTGATTTTGGGTGTGTCGTCGATTTCTCATTCGCAAACGTGGATGCGCAGGAAAAAATTGTTGCATATGAGTCTGCAAAGTAACTACAACAGGATCGTCGTCGTCCTGGGAATGCACCGGAGCGGTACCAGCGCCTTGGCGCGCGCCCTCCAGGCGCTGAATGTCGATCTGGGTGAGAAACTTTACGCGGGAATCCCGAATAACAACGAAAAAGGCTTCTACGAGGACGTTGATGTCAACCGGCTCGACAACGAGCTCATGGCCGCTCTGGACAGGCGCTGGGACTCGCAGGCGCCCATCGACCCGACCGATCTTGAGCGGAACATCGTCGCGCCTTTCAGGCAGCGTGCCGTCGACCTCCTGCGTGCCCGGGTCAAAGACCGGCCGTTTGGCCTGAAGGATCCCAGAATGTCTAGATTGCTGCCGTTCTGGAAGTCCGTCTTCAGTCGGACCGAACTTGAGCCGTGCTATGTCATTGCGGTCCGTAATCCGCTGAGCATTGCGCACTCGCTGAAAAACCGCGACGGATTCGACGCCGAGAAAAGTTATTGTCTCTGGCTGGAGTACATTCGCCCCATGCTTTCGGAAACGGCGGGAGCAAAAAGGGTGGTGGTCGATTTCGATGAATTGCTGGCTGCCCCGGCGGCGCAATTGCGAAGAATTGCTGATGCACTCGATTTGCCATTCTTCGACCAATCGCCCGTGGTCAGGGAATACATCGAGGAATTTCTGGATGATGGCTTGCGTCACGCCCGGTTCGGGCTCGAAGATTTGCGCCGCGACCCGGCCGCCAGCCCCGATGTGATCGCCACCTATGAATCGATGTGGAGACTCGCGCTTGATCAGACCGTGTTTGAAGCACCCGAGGTGACCGGCCAATTTGAAAAGCTCGAAGAAAGGCTGCAAACGTGCGCCCCGGCATTCCGGTATATGGACCGGTGCGACAACCAGATTAACCGCCTCAACCAGACTGTGGCTGAACGCGACGGCGAGATTGTCGGCCTCAACCAGGCGGTGGCTGAACGTGATGGCGAGATTGCCGGCCTCAACCAGGCGGTGGCTGAACGTGATGGCGAGATTGCCGGTCTCAACCAGACTGTTGCCGAGCGCAATGGGCAGATCGCCAGTCGCAACCAGGCCGTGGCAGAGCGCGACAGCCGGATCGTCGGCCTCAACCAGGCCGTGGCAGAGCGCGACAGCCGGATCGTCGGCCTCAACCAGGCCGTGGCAGAGCGCGACAGGCAGATTGCCGCAATGCTTGGTTCGAACAGTTGGCGGATAACGAAGCCCTTGCGGTTTATGTCCCGCGTGCTGAGGGGGGACAAACAGGCAGTTGGCAGATCATTGGCGCATTGGGGGCGCCAGCAAAAAAGCCGCTATGAAATTGTGAAGGCGCGGCGTCCAATATGGGCGGCGTTGCGCTATGGCTTGTTCGTGCGGCTCGCAACCGGAACATCAGGGCATTACCTGAAAAAACTATTGGGACAATATTCTTTTCCGGGCGCTGCGCTTTCCATTAACCGGCCCGCTGATGGAGGGTTTGTACCAATCCCAATAAATCGATTACGGCCCTACTCATCAGAGTATCAAGGTGATGAGGATTTCTCTGCACTGCACACCGACATCAAGGCTGTCGCGTTCTATTTGCCGCAATTCCACGAGATTAAAGAGAATAACGAGTGGTGGGGTGATGGATTTACCGAGTGGTCCAATACGCGGCTGGCCGGCCCCCGTTTTGCGGGGCACTACCAGCCACGTGAACCGCATGACGATATTGGTTACTATGATTTGTCGGATGTTGAAACTCTACGTCACCAGGCGGCCTTGGCGCGTCGCCACGGAATTTACGGATTCTGTTTCTACTACTACTGGTTCTCGGGCAGGCGCCTGCTGGAGAAACCAGTTGATCTACTGCTTCAGCATCCGGAGATCGATATCAATTTCTGCCTTTGCTGGGCCAATGAAAACTGGACCCGGACGTGGGATGGAATGCACGAGAATGTACTGGTTTCGCAAAAATATTCGCCGGAAGATGCCGTAAACTTTATCAGCGACCTGAAACGCTACGTCGAGGATCCACGGTACATCCATATTGATGGCAAGCCGGTCATCATGGTTTACAAGCCCCACATCATCCCTGATGTGGGGACCGTCTTCGCCACCTGGCGCCGGTGGTGGCGCGACAACACGGGTGGGGAACTGGAGATCTGGTGCAATCGCACAAACTTTGCCGACACGGCGTGCGAGGATCTCAAGGACGCTGTCGATGCCGTAGTGGAGTTTCCACCGCACGTGGTGCCGTATGAAATTGAGCAGTCAAGTATTGGTGTGAATACGGCCGGCCATTTTTACGATTATCAGGGCTTGCTGGCGGACATAATGGGTGGCACGGAGAGGACAAAGACACCGTCCGTGCCTTTCTATCGTACAGCCATGCTGGGGTGGGATAACTCGGCCCGCCGAAAAGAAGGCTGGTCTGTCTGGTACGGGTTTTCCCTGGAATCCTACTATTACTGGCTACGCCACATCGTTGCGTACACCAGAAAAGCTTTTTCTCGTGACCGGCGTTTTGTGTTTATCAACGCGTGGAATGAGTGGGCTGAAGGCACCTACCTTGAACCCGATCGCAAGTTTGGCTATGCCAGCATTAACACAAGCGCGCGCGCCATTTTCGATCTGCCGTTGCGTGGCATGCCACGCGTTTTGACGCCCCGCGTTGCGGAAGAATCTGAGTTCGAGCCTGGGTCGATCGCCGTCCACGTTCACCTTTTCTTCGAAGACCTGGCGAATGAGATGTTGGAATATATCAACCATATTCCATATCCATTCGATCTTTTTATTACGACGGACAGCGAACAAAAAGCAGAGCGTTTTCAAAAGCTGTTCCAGCAGAATGGCGTTCAGAAGCAGCTTGAAGTCGTACTCGTCCCGAATGTGGGGCGTGATGTCGCGCCGTTTCTTGCCGGACTCGGCGACAGGCTTTCCGGCTATGACTATCTTGGTCACTTCCACGGAAAAAAATCAACCACTGTGGACTGGGGTGGGCGCTGGCGAAATTATTTGCTGGATAATCTTCTCGGCAGCAAGGAGGGTGTTCGGGCCATATTCCATGAATTTGAGGCGGACTTGAAGCTGGGGATGGTTTATCCACCCGCTTACCCACTCATCGCACCCTATGCTGACTGGGGAGGTAACGAGGAGCGCTGCCGGACCTTGTTGCGCGAGATGGGCTGTGATGCCGATTTGCCCGCCATTCCAGATTTTCCGGTGGGCAACATGTTCTGGGCGCGTGGTGCTGCAATCAAGCCGGTACTGGAATATTCGTGGAAATACGAGCAGTTTGAGCCTGAGGAAGGGCAAATCAGCCAAACGCTGCCTCATGCAATTGAACGGATATGGCGGTACTGCGCGACTGGTCGCGGCTATTACACACAGGAAATTTTCCTGAAGCGGCCTATGTTAGCAGCACCCCGGAAGCGTCGTTTGGCTTTCTTTGTTCATTATGAACCACAAGCATTTGTCAGTGATGCCGATCTGTTTTACCTTCAGGAGTTAAGAAAAGTTGTTTCTGAGGTTGTTGTCATCACAAACAGCAGACTTCCAGCCGAAGAACAAGAAAAACTCAAGGTTTACGCGAATGAAATAATTCATCGAGATAATGAGGGTTTCGATTTTGGTGCATGGCGAGATGGTATTCGCAGGGTGGGCTGGTCGAAATTGGCGTTCTGCGATGAAATAATATTGGCAAATAATAGTTGCTACGGACCTGTTTTTCCCTTCGCCGAGATGTTCGCTGACATGGCGGACAAGGTTTGTGATTTCTGGTCAGTAACCGCATTTCCGCTGTTGAAGAATTCTTCAAGGGCCGAGGCCAGGCTGCTGCCTGGAAATACCATTCCAATGCACCTGCAGAGCTATTTCATGGTGTTCGGCAAGCCTGTTCTTGATTCAACGGAATTTAGGGATTTCTGGGCGCGCGTCGAGGATAAGAGGGACATACTTGAAGTTGTGGCCGAATACGAGACGCAATTAACCGGGAGAATGGTTGCTGCAGGATTCAAGTGGGGGTGTTATGTGCCGGAGAGTCTCGACCTTCAGGTGCGCAATGAATCGATTGCGTTCAACGCAATTTACAATCAACCCGTCGAAATGCTGCTGCTTCGCAGCCCACTGCTAAAAAAGAAGGTGGCTATTTATGCGCCGGATCAAACCGCACTTCTGAAGCATATGGTTGGCTGCTATGGGTTGTTCCCGGCCGATTTGATGTTTGCGGAGCCACGGTCTTCATGATGACATTTTCCTGTGCCGTCCGGTGGAAACGTCAGTGAAGCGCTACGCTCTTGGCGGTACTTGTGCGCGAAGCGTTGTAGGTCGGGCTTTAGCCCGGCATGTCGGGTTGAAAGCCGACCTGCGATAGCGTGCTGGCCCGACGGAATCGGTGGCTTCCGGGTCATCCCGGATATGCTGCATATCGAAAACGAGGTTGTTTAAATGCGTTCTTTAAATACTGCTTTGGCGTGCGGGCAATATTGGTTTAAGCGGAAACTTGCTTCGTTTGACACCGGCTCGAAGCGTAAGGTATTCCAGCACCGCGGGTATTGTCCAATATGCGAGAAAGCAGTGACATTTCATGCCGATGATGCCTGGTTCAGAGACCATCTGGTTTGTTCGGATTGTAGTTCCATTCCGCGGGAACGGGCGTTGTTCAAGGTTCTTGCGGATTACTTTCCAAATTATCGCGATCTGGCGATTCATGAGTCATCGCCGTGTGGCCGGGGGGCCAGCGTAAAGTTAAACGCGTTATGCAAGGGGTATTCGGCGTCGCAATATTATCCAGACGTCGCTCCAGGAGAGGTCCATCCGCAAAGCGGCTACCGGTGTGAGAATCTGGAGGAGCTTACATTCCCAGACAATTCTTTTGATTTGTTTGTCACGCAGGACGTAATGGAGCACATATTCGATTCCGGGAAAGCATTCCAGGAAATAGCACGTGTCTTGAGACCCGGTGGGGCGCATATATTTACGGCGCCACTTATCAATAAAGTGAAAAAAAGTGAGTGCTGGGCCTCCCGCGCGGAGAATGGATCAGTCGTTTACCACCATCCTGCGGAATATCATGGCAATCCAATTGATGAGAACAGGGCGCTGGTGACTATGCATTGGGGTTATGATATAGCTAGTTTTATTACCCGGGTGGCCGGTATGCCGACGGTGATAGTCATGATTGATGATATCGACAAGGGCATCCGTGCGGAATATATCGATGTCATTGCAAGCTTCAAGGCGGAGTAATGAATCCCTTCCAGCCAGACGGTCAGGAAATTCGATAATTATGGCGGCGGTGATGTCGCGCTCGTATGGGCTGGGACCAGAATTTCATATACCCCAACTTGCCACCTGCAGCCAACATGAACGTTAACCTCGATGCGATGCGGGTGGGTGACGAATCAGGCCCGAGACTGATCGCCTTCTATCTTACCCAGTTCCACCCGACACCTGAGAACGACCGTTGGTGGGGCAAGGGGTTTACCGAGTGGACCAACGTCACCAAGGCGCGCCCGCTGTTCGAGGGACACTTTCAGCCTCACCTGCCTGCCGATTTCGGCTTCTACGATCTTCGGGTGCGGGAAACGCGGCATGAGCAGATCCGCATGGCGAAGCAATACGGCATCGACGGCTTCTGCTATCACTACTACTGGTTTTCCGGCACGCGCATTCTCAACGGCCCGCTCGACGACATGCTCGCCGATCCCGAGAGTGATATGCCGTTCTGCCTGTGTTGGGCCAACGAGAGCTGGACGCGGCGCTGGGACGCGGCAGATCACGAAGTCCTGATCGAGCAGAGGTATCTTCCCGAGGACGACCTCAACTTCATCAAGTCGCTGGTGCCTTTCTTCGAGGACGGGCGCTATATTCGCGTCGACGGCAAGCCCTTGCTGATCGTCTACCGGCCCCAGCATCTCCCGGATGGGCGCAAGTCGGCGCGGGTATGGCGCGATCACTGCCGTTCGGTCGGCCTGGGAGAAATCCACATCTGCGCGGCGCTGACGCATGGCAACAGGGAATACGTGCAATACGGCTTCGACAGCGGTGTCGAGTTCCCGCCTCACAACGTGAGAGCGGGGAACGTCAATCGCGGTATCCGGTTTTACGATCCCTTCCGTGGCAATGTGATGCAATATGCGGAGGCTGCCCGTTCATGCCTCGATCGCGACTACGGGGGGGGCCGGGTGTTCAGGACCGTCTTCCCGTCCTGGGACAATACGGCACGGACCGGGGACCGTGCGCTCGTCGTCGTGAACGGCGTGCCGGATAATTACGAATACTGGCTTGCGGCGACGATCGACCGCACCTTGCAATCGCAGGTCGAGGGCGAGCGCCTGGTCTTCATCAATGCGTGGAACGAGTGGGCCGAGGGCTGCCATCTGGAACCCGATCACCGGTTCGGTCATGGATTTCTGCAGGCCACGTGGAACGCCAAATTCGGCTTGCGTCGCTTTGCCGACTTTCCGGCAACCGAGGTGCCGCAGGGAGATAAAAACTATCGTCACTCGTTCTGGCGGGACGTGCGCAGGCTTGTCGAGTATCACGCAGGACTTCGTATGGGGCGCTTGAAACTCGAGGCAAACCGTCGCCCGTGGCTGCGCCGTATCTTGATTCCCGCGGTCAGGGTGTTGAGAGCCGCGCGCACGAAGCTGTCTGGTTCCAGGGAGTCGGCGCCTTGAGGGTGAAAGACGGTGCACTCAGCGCCAGGGAGATGCTGATTGATTCAACATTGTCGTTCCGGCGTACGCCGGGACCCAGTCAAATCAGCCATCTGGACCCCGGCGTTCGTCGGGGTGACGAATTATTCAGCGCTTCCCTGCGCGCGTTGCAGCACGGCGAGACCGCGGACTGCGGGATGCTCTTGCGTGATTAGCATTTCTATCGTCAGTCACGGCCAGGGCGAACTGGTTTCGCGCGTCCTGTCCGATCTTGCGTGCTTGATGGGATCTGCGCCAGTGGAAGTCATTCTTACCCTTAACGTGCCCGAGCCTTTGTCTTCGGCCGTGGAGCGGTTTCCGTACCCTGTGAAGGTGGTGCGGAATGTCGCGCCACGCGGCTTTGGCGCAAACCACAACACGGCTTATCGGCAAGCAAAAGGCGAATGGTTTTGCGTCATGAATCCGGATATCCGCATTTCGCAGGACCCGTTTCCCATACTGATGAAGGAAATCTCGGGGTTAAGGGGGGCAGTGATCGCGCCGGCTGTACTGACGATGGATGGCAGGATCGAGGACAGCACGCGTCACTTCCCGACACTGCTTTCGCTGGCCAGGAAAATGGCAGGGCTAGGCGACGGCCGTTATCCCTTTCATCTGGGCGATGCAACATTCGTCGCCGATTGGGTGGGGGGAATGTTCATGTTCTTCCGCTCGGAAAGTTTCGCCGCGGCCGGAGGCTTCGATGAGGCATTTTTCCTGTATTACGAGGATGTCGATCTTTGCATGCGGCTCGGGTTGGCCGGGCAACGGGTGCTTGCCTGCCCCAAGGCGCAGGTGTTTCATGACGCGCGCCGCGCGAGCCGGCGCAATCTGCAATACATGCGGTGGCATGCATACAGCATGATCCGTTATTTTCGCAAATACGGCTTGCAGCCAGGCAAAACGGTGCGTGCTTGATGAACACAACGGGCGGCTCGCGGGTGGTGGTCACGGGTGCGACCGGATTCGTCGGTCGCGCCTTGTGCGAGACGCTGTCGAAAGCGGGCCATCGGGTCGTACCCGTGGTGCGCAACAGCGCGGGCCTGTCGGATGAGGTGGTAATCGGAGATATCGGGCCTGCGACGGACTGGTGCGCCATCCTGCCGGGCTGCGACGCTGTGATTCATCTGGCCGCACGCGTTCACGCCGGACCGGCGCGCGATGCCGGCGGCTTGTCCGCGTATCGACGGATCAATACCGAAGCGACGCTCAGCCTTGCCAGGCAGGCTGTACGGGCAGGCGTGAAACGCTTCGTCTTCGTAAGTACGATCAAGGTCAACGGCGAGGGAGGCGCCCGGCCGTATCGCGAGACGGATGCGCCGGCACCCGCGGACGCATACGCCGTGTCCAAGTGGGAAGCCGAAGTGGGCCTGCATCGGATCGCCAGCGAAACGGGCCTTGAGATCGTCGTTCTTCGGCCACCGCTGGTCTACGGGCCGGGCGTCCGGGCAAACTTCCTGCAACTGATGCGCGCGATCGAACGGGGTTTTCCGTTGCCGCTGGGGGCGATTCACAATCGTCGCAGCCTGCTCTACCTCGGCAACCTTACGGATGCGCTACGTCTCTGCCTGGAGCATCCTGGCGCCGCCGGCCGGACTTTTCTGCTCGACGATGGCAAGGCGGTTTCGACGCCGGAACTGGTCTGTGCCCTGGCGCAGGCGATGGGGCGTCCGGCGCGCCTGTTCTCAATGCCGCCGTGGATGCTCCGGGCGATGGGCCGGTTGCTCGGCAGGACGGCAGAACTCGACCGCCTGATGGGCTCGCTCGACGTGGATGGCTCTGTCATCCGCTCCCAATTAGGCTGGATGCCGCCCTGTTCGATGGCAGCAGGACTGGCGGCAACAGTCGCGGCATCAGCATGAATGGCAGTATGCTTCTCGTCGCATTTGCCGTGTGCTGGGGCGTGTTGGCGTACTTGCTGACGAAGCGGGCGCGTCTGCCGATGGATCGCCCGAACCAGCGTTCCCTGCATGATCTGCCGACGCCGCGTGTCGGCGGTCTGGGAATTATGGCGGCGCTGGCAGTGGCCTCCCTGTGGCTGGGTGACGCCACGCTCCTGCTGATAACGGGAGGAGCACTGGCGCTGGCCGTGGTGTCGCTCATCGACGACGTACGGGGGCTTTCCGTGCGTGCCCGCCTTGTCGCACACTGCGTCACGGCCGCGCTCTGCATGGCCGCGCTGGGGCTTGCCGGTGGGTGGCTCGTGCTTGCGGTGCTGGTGGTCGTCTGGGCGACTAATCTTTATAATTTCATGGATGGTGCAGATGGCTTGGCAGGTGGTATGGCGACAATCGGCTTTGGCGCGCTCGCGCTCGCCGCATGGATGGCGGGTGCGCAGGCGGTGGCGGCCTTTTGTGGCGCGCTGGCAAGCGCCTCAGTGGCTTTTCTGTGTTTCAATTTTCCGCCCGCACGACTTTTCATGGGTGACGCCGGTTCGATTCCCCTCGGATTTCTCGCTGCGGTGATTGGCATACTGGGCGTGCAACGCGGGATCTGGGCGTGGCCGTTTCCGCTGCTCGTTTTCCTGCCTTTCGTGGCCGATGCGAGCGTAACGCTTGTCAGACGTGTGCTCAAGCGCGAAAATATCAGCCAGGCGCATCGTTCGCATTACTACCAGCGAGTCGTGATGATGGGCGCCACGCATCGACAACTCGCATGGGCAGCGTATGGGCTCATGCTCGCCATGGCTGCGCTGGCGTTTGCGCAGCATCTCCACCCGGAGTATTCGAATGGATCGATCCTGACCGCGGTATTGCTCCAGCTCGCGGTTTTTCTTGGCATCGACTACCGGTGGCGGCAGTTCCAAAGATGATCAGTTCCCGTACCGTTGCCATTATTCTCTACGACATCCTCATGGCCATATTGGCCTGGGTGGGCACGTATTGGCTGTATTCCAATCTGGCCATGCCTCCGGAACTGATGTCCGGAGCCCTCTCGGCATTGATCTGGGTGGTGCCGGTGCAGGCGCTCATTTTCTGGCATTTTGGCCTCTACCGCGGAATATGGCGCTTCGCCAGCCTGCCCGATCTCAAGCGCATCATGAAGGCGGTCGGCGTCGCCGCGGCATCGGTGCCGGCCGTGCTTGCGCTGCTGAATTACGGCAGCCGGGTTCCTCATTCCGTCCTCATCCTCGATCCCATCCTGCTGCTGATGATGATGGGGGGCAGCCGCCTGGCGTATCGGGCATGGAAGGAGCATCGCCTCGCCAGTTTGGTGTATCCGGGCAGCCGGCCCGTTCTGGTCGCCGGTGCCGGGTCTGCGGCCGATTTTCTGCTGCGTGAGCTGGCGCGTAACCCGTCTGGGTTCCACGTGGTGGGCTTGCTCGACGACAGCCGGGAAAAGCAGGGACGCCTCGTGCAGGGCATTCCCGTTCTCGGCACGCTGGAAGACATCGCCAGCTTCGCGCAGCGCATGAATGTCAACGACGTGGTGCTGGCGCTGCCGTCGGCCGATCATGGTGTGCGCAAGATGGTCACCGATATTTGCACCGGCGCGGGTCTGAACGTGCTTACCGTGCCCTCGCTCGAGGATCTCGTGGCGGGCAGGGTTTCGGTGTCGAGTCTGCGGCGCATCCAGCTCGACGACCTCCTGGGTCGCGATCCGGTGCGGCTCGACAGCAGTGGCCTGCATCGCTTGTTGACCGGGCAGGTCGTGATGGTGACGGGCGCCGGGGGGTCGATCGGTTCGGAGCTGTGCCGCCAGATCGCCCGCTTCCAGCCGAAGCGGCTCGTGCTGTTCGAGTTGTCCGAACTCGCCCTGTATGCGCTGGAACAGGAACTGGCGCAACGTTTTCCCGATCTGCGGATGGAGCCGGTGATCGGCGACGTCAAGGACGCGGAACGGGTCAACGACGTCATGGCGGGCGAACGGCCCACCGTCGTGTTCCATGCCGCCGCCTACAAGCACGTGCCGCTGATGGAAACGAGCAACGCCTGGGAGGCGGTGCGCAACAACGTGCTGGGCACCCAGATCGTCGCCGCGGCCGCGCAGGCCAGCGGGGTGGACAAGTTCGTGATGATCTCCACCGACAAGGCGGTGAATCCGACCAACGTCATGGGCGCGAGCAAACGGCTCGCGGAGATGGTCTGCCAGGCGATGCAGCGCCCCAATGGCACCCGCTTCATTTCCGTGCGCTTCGGCAACGTGCTGGGTTCGTCGGGTAGCGTCATTCCGAAATTCCAGAAGCAGATCGAGGCGGGCGGGCCGGTGACCGTCACCCATCCGGACATCACCCGTTACTTCATGTCGCTTTCCGAAGCCGCACAGCTCGTGCTGCAGGCGGGTCTGATGGGCAAGGGGGGCGAAATTTTTGTGCTCGACATGGGTGAGCCGGTGAAAATCGCCGAGCTGGCACGACTGATGATCCAGTTGTCCGGCATGGACGAGAACAGCATGTGCATCGAATACACCGGCCTGCGGCCGGGTGAAAAACTCTACGAGGAACTGCTCGCCGATGAGGAAACCACGCAACCCACGCCCCATCCCAAGCTGCGCGTCGCGCTGGCGCGCGCCGGGGACGTGGCGTGGTATCGGCAATGCATGGCATGGATGCACAGCGCGGGACCGCATGACGAATTCACCGTCAAGCAGCAGTTGAAGGCGTGGGTGCCGGAGTACGAAGTTCATATGCCCGCGGTGCCTGAGCATCACCAGGCACGCTATGGTCAGGCACTGGCGTGATGTGCTTGCCGGAAAACAGTAATCTTGTATGCGGCATTTCGGACATGTTCCAGATCATGTTTTCACATGGTCAGTGAATCGTTTGCCAAGGACGTTCTTGGCGCAATGCGTGTCAGCGAAATCTCTGGCAGGCTGTCTCGCTTCTCGAATAGCCACCCGCCCCCCGTGTTTCGGCCTTGCGAGATGACGCGTCGATACGCTCCATGAAAACCGGGACCAGACTGCTTGGCTGGACATTCCTGGCCCTGATTCTTTACGGTACGCTTGGCGCGGTCGTCTATGCGATCAGTCTCGTTGCGCTGCAGCAGGGCACCCGCATCGGACTGCCGTGGTTTGCCGCAACGCAAAAGTCGCTCTACCGCAACGGCCACGTCAACGTGAACAGTTGGCTTGGTATTCCCGGCTGCATCAAATCCGATCCTGATCTCATCTACGTGCCGGCGATCGGCACCTGTGCGTTCAATGACGTTGAATTCAGGACCACGCTGACCTTCACCGCGGAAGGCCGCGACACCGGTCCGAAGCCTGCGGGCGTCGGCATTGCCGTCATCGGCGATTCCCACGCCATGGGTTGGGGGGTGAACGATGAGGAGACTTTCGCGGCGCAGTTGCAGGTGCTGAGTGGCCGTCCCGTCTACAACCTCGGCGTGGCGAGTTATGGCACCGCGCGCGAGCTGATGCGTCTGCGGAAGTCCGGCCTGCTCGATCGTGTCGACACCGTGATCCTGCAATATTGCAACAACGACCTGGGCGAAAACCTGCAATTCGACACGGTGTCGAAGCAGGCACTGCACGACAAGGTGTTCGGTCCCCAGCCGGCTGCTGCGACGCCCAATACGTTCGAGCGCATCATCGGTGGCTACGGCCTGGCGCTGGCTGCGCCATTCCGTTCATTGTCGGAGCGCCTGCGTCGCAAGGATTTTTCTCCCCATGCGGAAGCGCTGAGGCCGGTTCTCGCCAAGTATCGCAAAGTGCTCGCGGGCAAGCGCGTGATCGTTTTCTACGCCAACTCCTATGGGCAGCGCTATCGCAATTTCCCTTCCGGACGCGACGCCGCCATGCCCAACATCGAGTTCGTCGATCTCGGACTTACAGCGGCCGACCATCGTCAACTCGACAACCACATGACACCGGCAGGCCATCGCAAGGCGGCCGAGCGTCTGTATGCCTATCTGCGGGCGGGCGCAGTGGAGAACGGCAACCGATGACCATGCAGACCCACGAAGACTTCCGTCGCGACGAAACCGCCAGGACAGGTTCGAACAGGATCTTTGGCCTGCTCTTCTTCGTTGTCTTTCTGCTGATCGCGTTGTGGCCGTTGCTCAAGGGCGGAACCGTGCATCTGTTGCCGCTTGGCCTCGCGCTGGCCTTTCTCGTCGTCGCGCTCGTCGTGCCCGAATGGCTGGCGCCGCTCAACCGGCTGTGGATGAAGTTCGGCGATCTGCTGCACCACATCGTCAGTCCGGTCATTCTCGGTATCATGTTCTTTGGCGTCATCACCCCGGTCGGCGTCCTGCTGCGGCTTGCCGGCAAGGATCTGCTGCGCACGAAGTTCGACCGCCAGGCCGACAGCTACTGGATTCCGCGCGAACCGCCCGGTCCCGAATCTTCCAGCATGAAACGGCAATTCTAGGAGCCTCCATGTCACTCTTCCGCGAACTCTGGGAATTCATGCGCGTGCGCAAGAAATTCTGGCTGCTGCCCATCTTCCTGGTCATGGTGTTGCTCGGCGGGCTGCTGGTGTTCGCCAAAGGCTCGGTCGTCGCGCCCTTCATCTACACGCTGTTCTGAGCCCGTGTACACGCTGGGTCTGTCTGCGTACTACCACGACAGCGCAGCCTGCCTGCTGCGCGGCGGCGAGATCGTTGCGGCGGCGCAGGAGGAGCGTTTTTCACGCAAGAAGCACGACGCACGCTTTCCGGTCAACGCGTTGAATTACTGCCTTGCCGAGGCGGGCATCGCGCTCGCCCAGGTCGAACAGGTCGCGTTCTACGACAAGCCCTTTCTCAAGTTCGAACGCCTGCTGGAAACCTATCACGCCTTCGCCCCGCGCGGCTTCGCGTCCTTTCGGATGGCGATGCCGTTGTGGCTGCGTGAAAAACTCTTCCAGAAGGATCTGCTGGCAAAGGAACTCAAACTTATCGAACCTGGCGTGAACTGGACCGAGCGCCTGCTGTTTTCCGAGCACCATCTGAGTCATGCCGCCAGCGCCTTTTTCCCCTCGCCTTTCGACGAGGCGCTGGTGCTGACCATGGACGGCGTCGGCGAATGGACGACGACCTCCGCGGCGATCGGCCGCGGCAACCGGCTGGAAATTTTCAAGGAAATCCACTTCCCGCATTCGCTTGGCCTGCTTTATTCCGCGTTCACCTACTACCTCGGTTTCAAGGTGAATTCCGGTGAGTACAAGGTGATGGGTCTCGCACCCTACGGGGAACCGAAATACGCACAGACCATCCTCGACCACCTGGTCGACCTCAAGCCCGACGGTTCCTACCGGCTCGACCAGTCGTACTTCGACTACTGCACCGGCCTGACCATGACGAACGCGAAGTTCGACACCTTGTTCGGCGCGCCGCGGCGCAAGCCAGAGGACCCGCTGACCCAGCGCGAGATGGATCTCGCCGCCTCATTGCAGGCGGTCACCGAGGAAGCCGTGCTGCGCATGACACGCGCGCTGCACGCGGAAACCGGTCTCGACAATCTTTGCCTTGCTGGGGGTGTCGCACTCAACTGCGTCGCCAACGGCAAGGTGCTGCGTGATGGTGTGTTCAAGCATGTGTGGGTACAGCCTGCCGCGGGTGACGCCGGAGGTGCCCTTGGTGCGGCGCTTGCCGCGCATCACCTGTTCCGCGAACAGCCGCGTGTGCCAGGGACGGGTCGCGACCACATGCGCGGCAGCTATCTCGGTCCGGTGTTCGAGCAGGGCGACATCGAGGCGCGCCTGGCGCAAGCCGGTGCGAAATTCAGCGTGCTGGCCGATGCCGAACTCGTCGATCGCACCGCCGAGTTGCTTGCGAGCGAGCACGTCATCGGCTGGTTCCAGGGCCGCATGGAATTCGGCCCGCGCGCACTTGGCGGTCGCTCCATTCTTGGCGATCCGCGTTCCCCGCAGATGCAGTCGGTGCTCAACCTCAAGATCAAGTATCGCGAATCGTTCCGCCCCTTCGCGCCCTCGGTGCTGCATGAGCACGTTGCCGATTGGTTCGATCTCGATCAGGACAGCCCCTACATGCTCATCGTCGCCGATGTGGCAGAGCGACATCGCCTTGCGAGCGGGGCCGACCAGGGGCTGTTCGGCATCGAGAAGCTCAAGGTGCCGCGCTCCGCGATCCCCGCCGTCACCCACGTCGACTATTCCGCTCGCATCCAGACCGTGCACGCCGATACCAACCCGCGTTACCACGCACTGATCTCACACTTCCACGAAAAGACCGGCTGTCCCGTGTTGATCAATACCAGTTTCAACGTGCGCGGCGAGCCCATCGTCTGCACGCCGGAGGACGCCTTCCGCTGCCTGATGGGGACCGAAATGGATGCACTGGTGATCGGGAATTGCGTGTTGATGAAACACGAGCAGGACCCGAAGCTTGTACTGGATTACAAGAACGCGTTCGAGCTGGATTGATCCGGGACGGACCGTTTCCCGGTACGTCGGGCTTCAGCCCGACAGCGCATCGCGGTCAATCGTCCCGGGCTCACTGCACAATGACTGTTTGATGCGTTGGCAATCCACACCTGGAGCGCCGTCGTGAATCACCCCCCGCGTACAAGATGAACGGCCAGCGCGCGTGCCTTCCCGTACACGTTGCGCAGACCATGGAGCACGCTTTTCCGGCGCAGCGCATGGCGCGAGTAGATCACCGCGTGTTCGGGCACCTGCACCACCGAACGATGGCGCTTTTCGATTTCGCGTGAAACGATGGCGAAAAAGTTGTGCTCGTACAGCACGCGGCGGCGCGCCTCGATGATCGCAGGCAGGCGTTTTTCATATTCCCCATCCGCAATCGCCTGGCGGATGATGCGTGCGGCACCCACCGGGTCCTTGATGTCGATGGGAATGAAGCTCTCTGCCGGAAAATAGTCCGATGCGTTCGTGCAGCCCGCGTAGAACGGTAACGTGAGGCCGAGGAAGGCATCCGACAGCTTCTCGGTCCAGTGGTGCGGACCGATGTAGTTCTCGATCGCGACGTGGTAGCGGTAGGTGTCGAGCGCGTCCGCCTTGTCGTCCAGCGGGCGCGCGCCGCGCCCATAGACGTGCATTTCGGGCATGAGTTGCATCAGCTTCTGCATGAAATCGAAGCGTTGACGATGCAGGGTGTGGCGCATGCGCTTGGGCGAGAAGACCATCGCCAGATCGTGGGTCTTGTCTTGGGGTGGGTGTGCGACGAGATCGTTGAATGTAATGGTGTGCTGCGCACCAAGTCCGTAGAACCAGTGCAGGCCCGCTTGCGAAAAAATCCGCTCTGGATGGGGCAGGGCCCATGCTTCCTGGCTGGTGAGGACGCAGCCGAATTGGCGCACATAGGTGTCGCCGAAGTGCTTGATCGACGAAGGTTCGCTGGTGGTCAGCAGTGTGTGTGAAGCAGGGCAGGCCAACACCTCTTGGCGATGCTTGCGTGCTTCACCACGCTTGGCGGGCAAGTCGTCATACACCACCAGCCAGTCGTAGTCTCGATCCTCAGGATCCAGGCTGAAGCGGCAATTCCCCCATTCGGGAGCTTCGTCGGGCAGTTGCCGGCGAAGAACCCCTGACGGAATGGTCGTCATGACCTTCACGCGGATCCTGGCAGGTGCAAGTGGGAATTGGTCTTTCATACCGTGCAGCGGAGTGGGCGCGTCATTATAATGAGGCGGATTTATGCATCAGGGGTCAGGGACGCACTGAACAATTCGTCACCCCGTCCAAATGCCGGGGTCCAGATGCTTGATTTGACCGGGCTCCGGTGTGCGCCGGAACGACGATATTGATTTTCAGTGCCCCCATAACAGGTGTCGGCCAGCAGTGCAGGCGGCGCGACGCCGTCTTTCATCAATGCGAGGATCATGCGCTTGGCTGAAGTACGTTTTTCGATTGTCATCGTCCATCGCAACGGTGAGCAGATGCTGCTCAAGGCCTTGGCTGCCCTGATGCAGGCCGTGAGTGATGTCGATGAAATCGTCGTCGTCGACAACGGTAGCACAGATGCCTCGGTACAGGCGGTGAGGGCGGGTTTTCCCTCGGTCACGTTGATCGAGAATGGCTGCAACAATGGTTTCGCCCGGGCCTGCAATCAGGGTGTCGCCGTGTCGCACGGCGACTATATCCTTTTCCTGAACAACGATGCGTTCCTGCCGGGCGATGCGCTCGATCGCTTTGAGCAAGATTTTGAAACGTATCCGAACGCTGCCCTGATCGGCGGTCAATTGGTTGGCGAAGCGGGGCAGCCTCAGCGCTCGGCAGGCGTAGCGCCGACGGTCCTGTCGGAGCTTGGGCTGTTTCGCCGGCGGCAGCCTGTTGTCGTCGATGCGGACCAATCTGTCGAGGTCGAGACTTTGGTGGGAGCCTGCATGGCGTTCAGGCGGGCGGCGGCAAGCGCAGGCTTGCTGGACGAAGATTTTTTCTTCTATTTCGAGGAAACGGAATGGTGCGTGCGGCTTCGGCGGCGCGGGTGGCTGGTGATGCTCGACCCTCGCGTTCGTGTCACGCACCTCAAGGGAGCAAGCACCCGTGCCGTGAGGCGCGATGCACAAATTGAAATGTTCCGCTCGCGGCTGCTGTATTACTGGAAGACGATGGCGTGGCCCCTCGCGCTGTTCCTGTCGGTCTGGCGGGTCATCCGCCTGCTGGCCAACACGGTATCGTATTGTCTGCTGGGAGTTCTCAGCCTGGGCTTGATCGCCAGAGTGCGTATTCGGCTCATGGTCTACCTGAGCCAATTGGCCTGGCTGCTGGCCGGCTGTCCCCCGCACTGGGGGCTGCCGGACAAATGCCGAGGGCAGCCCTGAATGACCGACCCCATGACGAAGCTACCGCTTTCCGTTTTCATCATCGCCAGGAACGAAGCCGACCGGATTCCCGTCGTGATTCGTGCGGTGCGCGACTGGGTCGACGAAGTGATCGTCATCGACAGTGGAAGCACCGATGAGACTGTCGCGGTCAGCGAATCACTGGGCGCGCGCGTGGTGTTCAAGGAATGGCGGGGCTATGGTCCGCAAAAGGTATTCGGCGAGTCCTTGTGCAGGAATGCATGGCTATTGAACCTGGACGCCGACGAAGAAGTGTCTTCCGAATTGGGGACCGAAATACGTACCCTGTTCGAAAGCGGCGAGCCCGCTTGCGTCGCCTACACGCTGCCCATCCTGCCGCTGTATCCGTTCCAGCAATCCGGCCATCCGTGGACGGCCTTCCATCACCCCGTGCGCCTCTATCGCCGGGACAAGGCCGGTTTCAAGGATGAGCGGGTGCATGATTCCGTCGCCGTGCGCGAGGGGCCGATCGGACACCTCAAGGGGATGGTGCTGCATCGCTCATTCCGCTCCCTGTCGCACCATATCGACAAGGTGAACAGCTACTCCAGCGCGCAGGCGGAAGTGATGGCGTCACGTGGCCGCGATCCCGGCCTGCTGGCGCTGTTGCTGGTGCCGCTGCTGGCTTTCTTCAAGCAGTATTTCCTGCGCCGCGAGTTCGTGAATGGCGTCGACGGCATCGTGGTGAGCCACATGTACGCCTTCCAGCGCTTCATTCGCCTGGCCAAGACGCGCGAGAGACAGCGTCTGCTGCGGCAGGGAAAGTGATGCCCCGCGTTCTGTGGTGGGGACGTTTCGACCCCGACTATTCGCGCAATCGCGTATTGCGCAGCCTGTTGCCCGGCATCGGCTGGGATGTTGCCGACTTTCATCCACGCGCCAGCATCGTAGCGGACATCGAGGCACGGCTGAGGCGCATTGCCAAGCCGGAGCTGGTCTGGGTGCCGTGCTTTCGCCAGCGTGACCTTGCGGCGGCGAGCCGCTGGGCGAGGCGCCAGGGTATTCCATTGTTGTTCGACCCGCTCATTTCTGCCTACGACAAGCAGGTCTTCGAGCGAAAAAAAATCCCGATAGATAGCCGACGCGCGCGCCGTCTGCATCGGTGGGAGCGGTCCCTGTTCGAGCGTGCCGATATCCTTGTCGCCGACACGCAGGCGCATGCCGACTACTTCGTCGCGGAATTCGGTATTCCGAAAGATCGCGTTCATGTCGTCTACGTGGGTGCGGAAGAATCGCTTTTCCATCCGGCGCCGATGCCGGACCATAGCAACGGCAGCCCCATCGAGGTGCTCTTCTATGGAAGCTTCATCGAACTGCAGGCTCCCCAGGTGATCGTCCAGGCCGCACGACTCTATCAGGGGCCACCGGTGCGGTGGACATTGCTTGGGAACGGACCCCTTCGTGCCGAATGCGAGCGATTGGCGCGCGGTCTCGACACGGTTCGCTTTGAGGATGCCGTTCCGTATGCACAGTTGCCGGCGCGAATACACCAGGCGGATATCCTGCTTGGCGTTTTCGATGCAGGCGCAAAAGCGGGGCGTGTGATCCCGAACAAGGTGTTCCAGAGTCTTGCGTGTGGGCGGCCGGTGGTGACGCGACGTTCGGCGGCCTATCCTGCCGCCTGCCGTGACAACGGGGGGCGTGGCCTGTTCTGGGTCGATCCGTGTAACCCCGGTGCGCTGGCACAGGCGGTGGCAAAATTGGCGCTGCAACTGCGCGATGATCCCCGCATCGGGCAGCGGGCAGTCGAGGTCTACCGGGATGCCTTTTCCGGAGAGGTCATTGCCGGACAGTTGCGCGATGCGATGGCCGCCGCCGGAGCCTCGTGAGGCACCTCTGCGCTCGTCTGCCTACGCTTCGGGCACGCGAACCAGACCGATCCCGAAGCCGCACTGGTCGGGATCGGCAACGAACTCCTGCACATCTGCTCCGAGCTTGAGCCGTTTCCAGAAATGGAAGACCTGGTTGGTCGACAGAGGCTGCTTTTCGACGATGTCGTGGAAAGCGATGAGCCCACCGGGTCGCACGAATTCCTTGTAATCGTTGTAGTCCGCCTCCACGCCGGATTCCGTATGATCGCCATCGATGAACATGAAATCGGCCTTTTCGCCGTTCAGTTCGCGCGCCAGCCTGGCCTTGAAGTTCGCGTCGTGCGAGTTGCCCGAAAGCAAGGTGATCTGACACTGTGATCCCGGTGGTGAAAACTGGCTGAACAGGGGCTTTTGCCGGCGCATGTCGTTCAGATCGCAGGTGATGACCCGCTGTGAGGCGAGGTAAGACCAAATGAGTAGCGTGCCCCCGCGTGCGGTACCGATCTCGACAATGATCTTCGGTTTGATCGCCTGTACGGCCTTGGCCAGTTGGGTGATTTCGGAAGGGATCTGCAGCGTTTGAACCGTCATGTAACCGTATCCGCCAAAGTGCATGGCCCAGTCCACGACTTCCTCGAGAGAGCGCTCGCGTGAATGATATTGCCGCAGACGGTGCCGGGCGTACAGGCGATTGAATGGCTGGCGCAGGGAGCGGCTCAGGGATTTGAACGGTCTTTGCATGACATCCGTGATCGGGTAGATGAACGTGAAACTCAGATTTTCTTCGGCTGCAGGGCGATGATAAATCCGCTCAGCAGCAGAAGCACCACCGGAAACCACCATGGTCGAAATAAGATCGGCTGCGACTGAAGCGGAAAAGCGATAACGGCGAGCGAAGCCGCGTAGGGAGCGGCGAGGCGGCGACACTCGGGCGCGGCCAGCAAGTACCATCTGACGAGCAGGGCTATAACCGCGAGCAAGCCCGCGAGCCCGATCAATCCGGACTCGGCGGCAACCGAAACGTACATCTGATGGGCGTGATAGACGCCCCCTTCATAGCCGCCGCCGCTGCGGAAGGGGTCTTCCGGACGCGTCGCATAATGATCGTAGGCATCGGCGAACGCGCCTGTTCCGACGCCGGTCAAAGGCCTGTCCTTGAGCATTTCGCCGGCGGTTTCCCAGATGATCATGCGTCCGCTCAACATGTGATCTAGTTTCTGGAAAAGTGACGGCTCACCGGCCGTATCGAATTGCTTGAATTTCGCGGCCGTGGTTTCGGATTGGCTGATGGCGGCGGCGATTCCGGCGATGAGTGCCACCATGATGAATGCACGATACAACCAGCTGAACCGCGGGAGCAGGGTTGCCACACCCAGGAGGTAGAAGAGTATGTTGCCTCTTGCACCACTCATGCCGGCCACGAAGCCGATCAGTGCGATGAATGCGAGCGCCGCCAGAGGGCGGTCCGTCGCCATGCGCCACAACATGATCGGCATCAGCACGGTCATGAACAAACCGAAATGCAGGTTGTCGGGGAACGGACCCATCATGCGGCCGTCGCTTCCCATCGGCACTCCCAGCGGGTCGCGCCCCAGGAGCAACTGAATGAAGCCATCGGCGAGCCAGATCGCCAGCACGATGCTTAGCCAGCGTTGCAGCCAGGCGTGATCCTCCACTGTCCTGAGTCCGTGCATCAAGCCCAGCCCTGTGACGAAGAATAGAGCGAGCACCAGTGCCACGCTCGCGGTCCCGGTTGGGTTGAACGAGCCAGGCAATGAAAGCAGGATGGGTCCCAAGAGGAGCAGAAAAACGATGGCAAGGCGACGAACGGCGCGCTCACCGAGGTCGATCCGCTTGTGAAACAGCAGCCAGGCACCCAGCAGCAGGAGCAGCACCGAAGGCAGGCGCGCCCCGCTCGTGAAAGGCTGCCACGCAACCAGCATGAGCCCAAGGAATCGGGCACCCTTTTCAGGAGTGATCGATCGGATGAAGCTCGTCATAGACGTCCAGGGTCTGGTCGAGCATGCGCTCGAGCGTGAAGGGTTGTTCGGCAGGGATTTCAGGAGAAATTTCGATCCATTTCAGGGTGAGCGCCGCCACATTCTGGATCTGCCCGACGGGGACGCCGCCACCGGGCAGGATCGCTTCGAACTGTTCGCGCACGCCGCCGTGATTGTACCCAATCACGGGAATACCCAGACTCAGGGCTTCCACGGTCGTGCGGCCGAAAGCTTCGGGTTCCCGTGACAGAGAATAGACAATGCGCGAAATGGCCATGATCTCGCGCAGATCGCTGCGGTGACCCGTGAAAGTCACACGGTCGGCTATGCCGAGGGCCGCTGCCTTGGCTTTGAGTTCGGTGAGGAAATGGTCCTTGCGGTCCTTGGTTTCACCGACGATCAGCCCGTGCGCATTGGGAACATCGTTCTTGATCCGGGAGAGCAGCTCGATGAAATCCTCCTGACCCTTCCAGCGCGTGATTCGGGCCGGCAGGGTCAGGAGCCTTTTGTCCCGCGTTTCGGGATGCTGCGCGTACCACTCGTCCAGCCACTTTTGCGGCGGGCGGTATCCGTGAGGAAATGCCGTCGGATCCACGCCGCGGTAGATCAGGCGAAGCCTGGTGGGGTCGGTCTTCGGGTAATTGCCGAGGACATAGTCGCGAATCATTCCGGAAATGACGATGACCCGTTCACCGCGGGTCATGACCGCACTGTAGGGGCTTACCGAGTAGGGGCCATGCACCGTGGTGACAAAACGCGGCCGCGTCGCCGGGTCCATGCGTCGCCAGGCGAGATACGCGATCCACGCGGGAATGCGTGAGCGCGCGTGGACGATGTCGACGCGCTGTTCGGTGAGGAATCGCCGCAGGCGGCGGACCAGGCGCAGGGTGGTCAGCGACTTCCTGCCGATCGGCCATTCGAAGTGTTCGGCACCGAGGGCGGTGAGCGGCGTCACCAGCCGCCCGCCGGCCGAGATCACCAGGGCGCGGTGGCCGCGCTCGACCAGCGCCTGTGCGACTTCCAGCGTGCCGCGCTCGACCCCGCCGGATTCCAGCGCCGGCAGCAGTTGCAGCACGGTCAGTTTTCGCGTCGGTTGTTCCTGAGCCATTCGAGAATCCAGTGGGCGCAGCGCTGCGCTTCCGCGAGTGGCGGCGTGGCGCGGCGCAGTGTGCCCGTTGCGCGCCAGTTTGCCAAGCGTGTCACCCGCCCGTCGTGTGCCAACTGCTCGACGGCACGGGCGACGCGACTGCCCGCGTTGGCGCGAAGATCGAACACGCCGACCGCGGCGCCGGCGGTGACGGCCTCGTACACCATCGACGCACTGTCCGGCGTGACCCAGACCGTTCCGCAGCGCGCAAATTGCGCGGGCAGCCAGTCGGCTGAGGTGGCAGTATGCGGCACGAGATCGAGTCCGGACGATGCCGACCAATACGACACAAAATCAGCAGGTGTGCGGCGCGAGCTCGCGAGCGTCCAGCGCGTACCGGGCGTGTGCTCGACGAGTGAGTCGATCTGCGCGGAGATCGCCGCGCTGTCCCACGCGAAATGCGCCGAGGGGCCACCGACGAGAATCAGACCCTGCGCCGGGTCGGCATCGAGGGCAGGCTGGATGCGGTTGAGCGCGCCTTCGCTGATCAGCGTGCGCGCATCCGCTTCGGCGCCGTCATGGCGCGGCACGACGCACAGATCGAAACAGCGCCGCGGCAGGCTCGGCTTCATCAGCACCACCGTGCGGCCACCGTGCGCGCGCCGCGCGGCGAGCAGTGTCAGGTGGGTGGCGTGTCCAGCACCGAGGATGAGGTCCGGCGCCGGCAGGCCCTGCGCGAGCGGGCGCCGCAGCAGCCAGGCAAGGCCGGCGCGCAGGGCCGGTTGCGCGGGCAGGGTATGAATGGCGGTCGGGACGGCGCGCGCCAGCGCCTCGGCGAGCCCCAGCGACTGGTTGACGTGGCCGGGCTTGCCGTCGCTGACGATCCAGACGACGATGCACTTGCCGGCCGTCTCAGACAACGAGCAGCCCCGTGTCCTCGTAGAGGTCGTCGAGCGTCAGCGTCAGCCGTGCGTCGCCGCAGACCACGTCGACGCGGTCCTCGCTGCCGAGTTCCTGTTCGAACCAGGCGCCGTGCTCATCGCGGAAATATACCTTGACCCACAGCCGCTCCGAATCCACCAGCAGGTAATAGCGCAGGCTCGCCAACCCGCGATACGCCGCCAATTTCTCGCGCACATCAATGCTGGCCGTGGCGGGGGACAGCACTTCTGCGACGAGACAGGGCGACTGTTTGTAGATCGGATGATTGTCGTCCGGATCGCACACCAGCATCGCGTCGGGGTAGTAATACGTCGAGCCGCTGGCAAGCCGCAGCTTCATGTCGGCCATGA
>MKWN01000039.1 GCA_001899775.1 Thiobacillus sp. 65-29 | reverse complement strand
ACACCGTGAACCAGGTCGGTCAGGAGATCACCAAACGAAACGTGAGCATCCAGCCGACGCTCACTATCCGTCCCGGCTTCCCAATGCGGGTCATGGTGAACAAGGATCTGATCCTGCGTCCGTACCAGCCGCTGTTCTTCCAGAGAGGTTCGTCACAATGAACACACCCACTAGCAAGCTGCGGCTGGGGCCACTGCCCAAAGCCGAAACCATAAAGCTTACGATTTCCCTTACCACCAACCTGAAGGCAATGCTGGATCGTTATGCGGCGCTTCATGCTCAGATATACGGCGAATCCGTGGACGGCGCCGCCCTGATACCCCACATGCTAGAAGCCTTCATGGTACGCGACCGTGAATTCAAGAGATGCCTGGCGACGGACGAATCGATGACCCATCCGAAACCAGTGCGTGGCACCTGAGCTTTCCTAGGCCAAATCTAGCTTCTCTCGGATGGTTCCCGACCGATGGTCTCGATAATGGGGCAGCCCTCTTTGGCACCTCGGCAGAGGTTGAGCAGAAGCCGCAATTCATTCCGAAGCAAGGTGAGTTCCCGGAGATGCGTTTCCACTTGGTCGAGTTTGGCGGCCGTGAGCTTGCGCACGTCGGCGCGGGCGCGCTGCGGGTTGTCGCGCATGGTCAGGAGCATGCCGATTTCAGTGAGACTAAAGCCCATCTTTTGCGCCCGCTGGATGAACCGCAGGCGCGACAGGTCTCGCTCGCCGTAGCTGCGCAGGCCAGAACCGTTGCGGCTAACACGCGGCAGCAGGCCGATTTTTTCATAGTAGCGCAAGGTGTCCGGGCTTAGGCCGAGCAGTTCGGCGACGTCGCCAATGCGCAAAGAATTCTTCTCGGCAGGTTTAGCCATGGCTCAGTATGTCACGATGAAGAAGTATTCGTTGAGCAGATACAACCCCGTGAGTATCAGCGTAACGCCCGCCGCAATTTCAATTGCCTTCTGATGGCGTGACAGCACTTTCAGCGACTCCAGCCAACCCATGCCCCACGCACCCAGCGCGATGGGAATGGCGCGTCCGATGGCAAAGGCGAGGAGCAGCGCGAAGCCGAAAGGCGAGGAGCCGATGGCCGCCGATGCGGTGAGCGTGACCATCAAGGCGGGCGTGCAGAAGGGGCAGACCGCGACCGAGAATGGAATCCCCAGCAGGAACGCGCCCCACACGCCGGCCACGCGGCGGCCGCGCATGGTGATCCACGGCAGGCGCCATTTGAGCCAACCGGGCCACAGCAGGCCCAGCAAGATCAGCAGCGGCCCCAGCACCACGCCCCAGTGGCGGCCGAGGATGGCCTGTACCCACTCGCCGCCCAGCGCCGCCGCCACACCCAGCACCACGTGCGTGAAGACCAGCCCGCCGATAAACGCGCCGCCGAGCACGAGCGCGCGCTTTTCCTCGTGCGCCTTGGTGACGTAGGCCAGCACCACAGGAATCGACGCGAAGGCGACAGGATTGAAGCTGAATACGAAACCGGCGAGAAAGGCGAGCCCGATGCCAAGCCCGCTTGCGTGATGCAGGCTCGCGCGCAGGTCGCCGACGCTCACGTCGAGCGGCAGCACGAGGTAAGCCGCCGCGCCGTAGAGCAGAAGCGCGGTCAGGAAAGGGCTGCCCCGCGCGGCGCGGTTGAGCAGATCGCGGCCCTCGGCATGGATGCCCTTGAATGCGGCGAACACCATGGGCAAGGTGAAAAAGCCCGCGAACAACAGCCCGGCCAGCGCGGCGAAGGTGAGGGAATGCACGGTCACGGCGAGCCCAGCCACCACCACGAAAAGCGGAATCGTGCACGCCGGCAGCGTGAGCCCGAGCTGGACAGCCTGGGGCAGACGCGCGGCGCCGGGCAGGAGGCGATGGAAGGCGAGATGCGGCACCGGGATATAAACGAAACGCGAAACGAGGTAGATCGTCGCCATCGCGGCCAATATCGCGCTCGGTGCATACGGGACCCATACCGGCGGCTCGGTCGCCGACACCAGCGCGACCAACAACGCGGCGAGCAGGGCACTTCGGCTGGCCCACACTGTGAACAAGCTCATGCGCCTGTCGCGCTGCGCCCCGCCGTGCATGCGCGCGGTGAAAAGCGTATGCGTGGCGATGGTGCAGGGTTCGAAGAAAGCGAGCGCGCCGAGCAACATCGCGCTTGCGAGCAAGAGCGCGCTCATGGCCTGGCCTTTCGCTGCTCCAACGCCGCGCGTAATTTCGCAGCCGACGGCAGGCTGCTGAATACCAATTCGCCGTCGATGGCGATTGCCGGCGTGGAAAGCACACCGAGCGACACCGCGTAGTCCAGTTCCTCCAACACATTCACTTCGCGCCACTCGACGCCACCGATATCCTCCGCGAGTTGGCGCAGCAGCATCTTGGCGTGGCTGCATTTACCGCAGCCGGGGGAAGAAAAGATTTCGACTTGGGTCATGATCGTGTTCCGCTTGTTCGACTCGAAATTCATCCTACATCCTGGAGTCAGCTCCAAGTCAAGGAAATGGAAGTTGGCATCCAACCCCCCCTTGCGAAACGCTTGACCTGGAGCTGACTCCAGAACCTATGCTCGCCGCTCGTGCTGGGCAAGGTGTTCAAGCGCAAGCCTGATCTTCGTTCCCCCATCTCGTTTTACAGGAGATTTCATGACTGCCGTGCGTGCCCTGCTCTTGTTGACCGCTTTCTTCGGATTGATTGGCGGCGCCCAGGCCGCGCAGCCGGAACCGGTGCCCATCGTCATGCAAATGACGGTGGGCGATTCCGACGCACAGCGCCGCGCTTTTCTGCAAATCGCCAAGGTGCTGGAAGACATCGGCCCGGACAAGGTGAGAATCGAGGTGGTCGCCTACGAAGGCGGCATCCACGCCCTGCTCGCCGACAACCAGGACACCGCGACCCTGCTCGCCGCGCTGGCGCGGCAGGGCGTACGGTTCAAGGCTTGCCGCATCAGCATGCGTAGCCACGGCCTCAAGGAAGACGATTTCCCGATGGAAGTGGATTTCGTGCCCGCGGGCGCGCCGGAGATGGTGCGGCTGCAACTGCAGGGCTACCGTTATTGGCGCCCTTAGCCCGCGCAGCAAGACAGTTGCTTCACATCCTTGGTGAACGTCTGGGCGCAGAGCTTCAGGCCTTCCACCATGGTGAGGTAAGGGAACAACTGTCCCGCCAGCTCCACCACAGTCACGCGATTCTTGATGGCGAGCGCGGCGGTCTGGATGATCTCGCCGCCTTCCGCCGCCAGCACCTGCGCCCCGAGCAAGCGTCCTGAACCTTTCTCCGCCACCAGCTTGATGAAACCGCGGGTATCGAAATTGGCGAGCGCGCGCGGCACGTTGTCCAGCGTCAACGTGCGGCTGTCGGTTTCGATGCCGCGTTCTGCCGCCTGGGCTTCCGTGAGGCCGACGGTGGCGACCTGCGGGTCGGTGAACACCACGGCGGGCACGGTGGAGAGATCGAGCGTGGCGTCGCCGCCGGTCATGTTGATGGCGGCACGGGTGCCGGCCGCCGCCGCCACGTAAACGAATTGCGGCGCGTTGGTGCAATCGCCCGCTGCATAGATGTGGGGCACGGAAGTGCGCAGATGATCGTCTACCACGATGGCGCCGCTCGCGTCGGTGGCGACGCCGGCGCGGCCGAGGTCCAGCCCATCGGTGTTCGGTCTGCGCCCGGTGGCAACCAGCAGCCGGGCGCCACGGACGGTTTCGCTGCCGATATCGAGGTGAAAGTCCTTGCCGTCGAAGCGCACAGACTTCACGCTACTGCCGGTGAGGATGCGCATGCCTTCCTCGGTCAGCGCGGCCTCGAGTCCTTCGCCGATGGCCGGATCTTCCTTCGAGAGCAAACTGCTGCGCGCGACAAGCGTCACCCGGCTGCCCAGTCGCAGAAAGGCCTGTGCAAGTTCGAGCGCTACCACCGAACCGCCGTGGACGATCAGGTGTTCCGGCAGCGTTTCGGCCACGAGGGCCTCGGTGGAGGTCCAGTAAGGTGTGCCCACGAGCCCTGGCGTATCGGGAATCTGCGGCGAGCGGCCGGTGGCGATCAGGATGCGGTCGGCGGCAAGCCGCTGTTCGCTGCCGTCGGCATTTTTCACGAGCAAGGTGTACGCATCCTGAAAGTGCGCGAAACCGCGCATGAGCGTGATGCCGGGGTTGCTCTCCAGAATGCTCTCGTATTTGGCGTGGCGCAGTTCTTCCACACGCGCCTGCTGCTGGGAGACGAGGGCGGCACGGTCGACGGCGGGCGCGTGACGGGCGAGGCCCGGAAAGGGATGTTGCGCCTGCAAGTGCGCGACGTGAGCCGCACGGATGAAAATCTTCGAAGGCACGCAGCCAACGTTGACGCAAGTGCCACCGATGGTCGAGGCTTCGATCACCGTCACCTCTGCGCCCGCCTCGGCCGCGCGGATGGCGGCGGCGAAGGCGGCCGAGCCGGTGCCGATGATGGCGACGCGGAGCCTGGAAGGCGTTGTGCACGACGTGCCGGTGCACGCGCCGCCTTCCGCTTCCGCGTCATAGCCTTTGGCGCGGACGACGTCGATCAACGTGGTGGCGGACGTGTCCCCGGCCGTTTCCACTCGCGCCGTGCCGGTAGCGTAGGACACTTCGGCGTGGCTCACGCCCGGCACCGCCGCCAGCGCTTTTTCCACTGCCGCCGCGCAATGGTCGCAGGTCATGCCGGATATCTTGAGAACCTGGGTGCTCATTTGCCGGCGGCCTTCACGGTAGATTCGTAACCGGCCTCGAAGGTGGCGTCTTCCAGCGCCTTGATGCTGGTCTTGGCATCGTCGAAGGTCACGACCGCTTCCTTCTTCTGGAACGACACGCTGACCTTGGATACGCCCGGTACTTTCTCCAGAGCCTTGCGCACGGTGATCGGGCAGACCTCGCAGTACATGCCGGGGACGGAAAGCGTGACGGTGCGCACGGCGGCGAACGCGGCGCCGGTCAGAGCGAAAAAGAGGGTCGAGGCAAACAGCAGTTTCTTCATGATGAGGCTCCTTCTAGTAAAACAGGGGGGCGATGTAGGGGAAAACCATGGCTAGCCCGACGAGGGCGGTCACGATCCAAAACAAAACCTTGTAGGCCCGGTTGGTCTGGGGCAAGGCGCACAGAGAGCCCGGTGTGCAGGCAGCGGCCGGCGCCCGATATATCTTCCGCCAGGCGAAGAACAGGAAAATCACAGCGACGCCGAGGAAATACGGGCGGAACGGCTCCAGCACCGCGAGGTTGGCGACCCAGGCGCCGCCGATGCCAAGCATGACCAGCACCAAAGGGCCGATACAGCACAGCGAAGCCGCGATGGCGGCGATAACGCCGCCGATCAAGGGCAGGCGGCCGGTTTTTTCTTGCGACATATTTTCTCCTATCCAGTGAGGGCAGCCAGCGCACGCTCAACACTAAGGAAACGCTGATTTATTCCCAGCCCCCAACATAGGCGAGACCTGAGATAATGCTGGGAACCCCAAGCC
>MKWN01000038.1 GCA_001899775.1 Thiobacillus sp. 65-29 | reverse complement strand
GAGACGGCTCGGGGTCGGCGCCGATCACCACGCGCCGGCCGTCGCTTTCCAGACGAACGTGCTGTGTGCCGCGATCGAACCACCAGGTGCGGGTGAGGCCGTTGCTGCGGATTTCGACGCCCGATGCGGCGCCGTCGGACACGCCGCGGATATCCGGCAGCGTGGATTCGCCGGCGAGGCGCGGAACCAGCGCGACGAGGAATTCGTCCTCGCGCGCGGGTGCTGGCGGCGACAGTTCGATGCGCCAGGCACCCGCTTCGGCCGGCTGGCCCTTGCGCGCCATGGCGGCGGCGAGCGTGCCGTTTTCGTCGTAGTTCTTGCCGTCGACCCAGAACTCGAAGCCGGGGCCGCCGACGGCACGGATATCGGGCTGTGCGGGCAACAAAACGACCCCCTGCAACTGGCCGCCGCGTGCCTGCCGTCCCGGATCGGGCGGCACCTGCACGGTGAAGCGCGAACCTGCGATCTGCGGGGCGTTCTGCGTATGCAACAGCCAGCGCTTGCGGAACTCGGGGCGCGTCGCCTCCACGAGGTCGCGCACGATCACCACGTCGGCGCGGCGATCGTAGACGAGGGTGCGCCACATGCGCTCGACGCGCCGCGTGCGGTGGGAGAATTCGCCCGGTCCGGACGCGTGGTTGGTGTAGGCGGGGGTGAAATCGGCAATCATGACCACGCTGTCGTCGCCATCGTGGACCTGGCGCATGACGCCAGTGTGATAGAGCTCGCGCTTGCCCAGCCACTCGGTGAGATCGATCGGCGCGGATTCGAGGCCCCAGCCCGAGCCGATGCGGCGCTGCCCGCCGTCGTTGGCGATGGCGCGCGCGGTCTTGCCGCTCGCCGGCGCGGTGTCAGCGGGATCGGTGACGGTGACCAGATTGTGGGCGATGCTCTGGTAGGCGTAGTTCATGTGGTGGTCGGAACCGTATTTCGGCCCGTAGAAGCCGCTGTCGAGCGCGAGCCCGCCGCCCTTGTACAGGGTGAAGGCGCCCTGGTCGAGATGGCTGTGCGACCAGTAGTTGTCGCCGGCCTTGAAGGTGAGATAGGTGGCGTCCGGGCTCCAGTCGCTGCGCGTCACGACCAGGCCGATGCCGTCGAAATGGCGGGTGAGCGGCAGGGACGCGCGCGCATCCGCGTGCAGCAGGTTGCTGTCGGTGAGCGGTCCCCATGGCCAGCTGCTCGGCACCGGGCGGGGGTGCGGCGGGCGCAGGTTGTAGGCCGCGGCGTGGCGCTGCTCCAGCGCAAGCGGCACGAGGTCGGGAATGATGTTGTTGAAAAACCCGGCATCGCCCCAGCGGAAATCGGTGCCGTCCGGCCGTTTGCGATAGACCGCGAAATCGAGGAAGCCGCGCAGGCCGGGTTCGTTCTGCAGCACATCCTCGCCGGTGGCGCTGCGCCACATCGCCGGTACCTGGTAGATCGCCTGGCCGATGCCGATGCCGACGTATTCGCCGCCTTCGTGCCAACCGCCGTGCTTTCCCATGATCTGGCGCCACACCGGCAGCACGCGGTGCTTCCACAGATCGTACGTGAAGCGCATGTGGAGTTCGCCGCGCGGGTCGTCGCCGTACAGTGCGAGATTGGCCGCGACGAGTGCCTGGAAAGGACTGTTGTAAAGGTAGACGTTGTAGGGCGACAGGCGATCCTTGCGGATCAGGTTGACGAGATAGCCCACGCCCTCGGCCAGTTTTTCGCGCAGTGTTTCGCGTTGCGCGGGCGTCCATTGCGCGTACAGCCAGTCGTAGGCCTGGGCGATGGGTTTCGCCTCCGCGTGGCCGCGGAAGCTGAAGTGCATCGCCATCAGCCGTTCGTGCAATCGCATCAGATCCTGGCTGCCGGGCTCGATATACGCCATGACGATGCTGGCCTGAATGTCGCCCTCGCCGCCGTCGGCGAGCTTGCGGGTCTGCGCGATCCAGGCCGGATTTTCCCGCTGCAAGCGCTGAATGTCCTGTGCGCCGGGATGGGGCAGGCGTGGGTGTTCGTGGTGGAAGCCCGGCAGGGCGACCGGCGTGAGGTCTTCCGGTGCCGGCAGCATGGTGCGGCCGCGGTCGTCGGTGGCCACGCGTACTTCGCTGCCCGCGTGCCAGGCCGCGACACCGAGCGAAACCATGAGCGCGACCAATCCAGGCAGTGCCCAGCGCAATCCCCGCGCGGCGTGCTCTGTTTCGGGCCGTCGTCGTGCGGCATGGGTTTCGGCGAACAGCCACGGCATGAACCACCCCAGCAACGCCAGCAGCACGTCGGTCACATCCGCGAAACGTCCCGGAATCGACTGCTGCAGCCATTCCAGCAGGAAGGCGAACGCGGCCACCAGCAGTACGCCGCCGAGCATCATCGCCGCACGCCAGCGCCATGCCGTCAGCCAGCGCGCCAGGAGTCCCATCGCCATGAAGGGCCACAGCGTTTCCAGGATGTCGAGCATGCCGTCCAGGGTGCCGACCAGGCCGCGGAAGGGAATCCAGTTCATGCGTACGGTCGCGGCGTCCTGGCCGGGCACGAACTGGGCGAGCGCGTGCGCGGTCAAGAGGGCCAGCATGGCGGGCAGCGCGCGCGTGGCCATGCCGCGCAGAGGCAACGCGAGCAGTACGACGCTCGCGCCGAGCCAGCCTGCGAGGGCTTCGAGAGTCAATTGACGACCGACCACGGAAATTTTCAACAGCAGCACGGCCAGGCTGAAGGCGATGAAAGGCCAGACCACAGCGCGCTGCGCCACGCAGCGAACCAGCAGGCCGAGCGCGAAGATCTGCAAACCGATGGTGGATGCCTTGACCGGCTCGAAGGTCGCGGGATGACGCAGGGTATTGCCCAGGGGGCGCAGCCCCGCCTTGAGGTTGCCCCAGTCGAGCGACGGAACGAAGGGCGCGGCCTGGGTGAGCACCCACATGCCGAGGATAACCAGCGCGAGGCTGGCGAGCGTGCCTTCGGCAAACCAGGCGCGGCGCCACTGCGACAGCGCGCGCCCGGGAGCGAGGCGCGGATCGAGCACGGCCGCGAAAAGGGCGCCGCCCAGGCTGCCAGAGGTGTTCGCGAGCCAGTCGACGGGGGAGGTCACGCGGCTGGGCAGGGCGGATTGCAGCGTCTCCAGCGTGAAGCTCAGCAGGCAGCCGGTCGCGATTGTGATCACGAGCGCGGCGCCCGTCCCCAGCCGGACGCGCAGCGCCAGTGCCATGAAGAGGCCGAGCGGCACGTAGGCGAGCAGGTTCACCAGGAGGTCCGCGCGCGGCAGGGTGTGCGGCCACGCTGCCGTGATAGGATTGATCCAGCCGGCGACGGGGGATCTCCATTCGTCGAGGGGGAACAGCGTGCCGTACACAACCAGCGCGCCGTAGGCCAGCGCGAGCCAGACCATCGCCGGCCCCGGCCGGGTCGTAGCATGGACGCGCTGTGCGGGAGACATTCACGAATTCTAACGAACAAGCATGAACGGACCCAGGATCATCGATGTTTTCAACGGCGATGCCGACGGCATCTGCGCGCTCCATCAACTGCGCCTGGCCGATCCCGCGGACTCGCAGCTCGTCACCGGCCCGAAGCGCGACATCGGCCTGCTGAAGCGCGTCGAGGCTGGCGCAGGCGACCGCGTTACCGTGCTCGACGTGGCGCTGTCGAAGAACCGCGAGGCGCTTGACCGCCTGCTCGCCGCCGGTGCGCAGGTGCGCTACTTCGATCATCACCAGCCCGGTGACATCCCCGAGCATCCCAATTTCGAGGCGCACATCGACACCGATGCGGCGGTATGCACCAGCCTGCTGGTGAATCGCCATCTGCAAGGACGGCACCTGCCGTGGGCGGTCGCGGCGGCGTTCGGCGACAACCTGGCGGATTCCGCGCGTGCTGCCGCCGCACCGCTGGGCTTGTCGGACGCGCAACTCGCGGCCTTGCAGTCGCTCGGCGAATGCCTCAACTACAACGGCTACGGCGAGACCCTCGACGACCTGTTCTTCGATCCGGCCGAGTTGTATCGTCAGGTGCGGCCCTATGCCGACCCGTTCGCCTTCATCGCCGAGGCACCAGCGTATCGCACCCTGCAGTCAGGTTATATGGAGGACATGGCGCGCGCCGTCGCACTGGCCGCGGCGGAAAATCGCCCCGGCGGGCGTGTCTTCGTGCTGCCGGCGGAAAAATGGGCGCGGCGGATTTCCGGCGTGTTCGGCAACCGCCTGGCGGTTGAATCCCCTCAGCAGGCCCACGCGGTCCTCACCGCCAAGCCCGGCGGCGGCTACGTCGTCAGCGTGCGCGCGCCGCTGGCGACGCGCTCCGGTGCGGACGTGCTGTGCAGCCAGTTCGACACCGGCGGCGGACGCAAGGCGGCGGCGGGCATCAACCACCTTCCCGACGCCGAATTTGGCCGGTTTCTTGCTTTGTTCTACCAGATCTTTGCCTGATTTCCGGAACGCAACATGGACCATCAACTCATCGCGCCCTACGGCGGCGCCCTCGTCAACCTCATCGACCCCGCACGCGCCGACGCACTGAAGCAGGAAGCGTTCAGCCTGCCGTCGCTCGATCTCGACTGGCAGGCGCAGTGCGAGCTGGAAATGCTCATGAGCGGCGCGTATTCGCCGCTCGCCGACTTCATGACGCGCGCGCAGTGCCGTCGCGTCGAGACCGACATGGCACTCGACGACGGTACGTTCTGGCCGCAGCCGGTGACGCTGGTCAGCCGGCAGAAAGCCGCCGGCGAGCTGAAACCGGGCGACCGGGTCGCGCTGCGCGACGGCGAGGGTTTCATGCTCGCGGTGCTCGCCGTGAGTGATGTGTGGAACGATGCGGGCGCATGGCATCTGGGCGGCGCGGTCGAGGGCGTCGCGCTGCCGCCGCATCCGGATTTCGCCGGCCTGCGCGCCACGCCCGCCGAACTGCGTGCCCTCTTCGCCAAGCGCGGCTGGCGCCGTGTGCTCGCCTGGCAGGCGCGCCAGCCCATGCACCGCGCGCAGTACGCCTTCTGCCTGAAAAGCGCGATCGAGCACGAGGCCAACCTGCTGCTGCATCCGCAGGCCGGTGGAGATCTCACCGATGCGCCGGCCTATTTTGGTCTCGTGCGCAGCTTCATCGCGTTGCGTGACCGCTTCCCGTCCGCCACCGCGGTGCTCGCCGTGAGTGATGTGTGGAACGATGCGGGCGCATGGCATCTGGGCGGCGCGGTCGAGGGCGTCGCGCTGCCGCCGCATCCGGATTTCGCCGGCCTGCGCGCCACGCCCGCCGAACTGCGTGCCCTCTTCGCCAAGCGCGGCTGGCGCCGTGTGCTCGCCTGGCAGGCGCGCCAGCCCATGCACCGCGCGCAGTACGCCTTCTGCCTGAAAAGCGCGATCGAGCACGAGGCCAACCTGCTGCTGCATCCGCAGGCCGGTGGAGATCTCACCGATGCGCCGGCCTATTTTGGTCTCGTGCGCAGCTTCATCGCGTTGCGTGACCGCTTCCCGTCCGCCACCACCCAGCTCGCCGTGCTGCCGGCGCCGCCGCGCGGCTGCACAGCACGCGAGCTGCTGCTGCGCGCCATCGTCGCGCGCAACCACGGTTGCAGCCTGCTCATCGTCGGCGGCGAACACCAGCCCGATGGCGATTTCCGGCGTGGCGAGGATCTGGCGCAGCAGCGTACCGAGCTGCCCGTCAACGCGCAGGCCGAAAAAATCGGTGTTACGCTGATTCCCTACCCGCGCATGGTCTACGTCGAGGACCGCGCCGAATACGTCGCCCAGGGCGAGGTGCCGGCGGGTTCGCGCATCCTTACCCTGCCCGGCGAGGAATTCCGCCGCCGCATGCAGGCCGGTCTGAAGATTCCCGAGTGGTACAGCTTTCCCGAAGTGCTTGCCGAGTTGCACCGGCAGAGTCCGCCGCGCGAGCAGCAGGGTTTCACCGTGTTCTTCACCGGACTGTCCGGCGCCGGCAAGTCCACGATCGCACGCGCGCTGGCGGCGCGGCTGATGGAAATGGGCGGGCGCTCGGTGACGCTGCTCGATGGCGACATCGTGCGGCGCCACCTGTCATCCGAACTCGGCTTTTCCAAGGCGCACCGCGACGTCAACGTGCGCCGCATCGGTTTCGTCGCCTCGGAAATCACCAAGAACCGCGGCATCGCCATCTGCGCGCCGATCGCCCCGTACCGGCAGACGCGCCGCGACGTGCGCGCGATGATCGAGGCGGTCGGCGGCTTCGTCGAAATCCACGTCGCCACCCCCATCGCCACCTGCGAGGCGCGCGACCGCAAAGGCCTGTACGCGAAGGCGCGCGCCGGGCTGATTCCGGAATTCACCGGCGTGTCCGATCCGTATGAGGTGCCGGAAAACCCGGAACTGGCGATCGACACCACGGATCTTGGCATCGAGGAGGCGGTGCAGCAGGTATTGCTGAAGCTGGAGCACGAAGGCTATTTGCGCTGAGTGTGCCCGTGCGGCGCACAAAAAAAGCCGGCGCGATGCGCCGGCTTTTTTTCGGAGTGCGTGTTGCTCAAGCAGTCTTGCGGCGGCGCGCGGCGGCGAGGCCCGCGAGACCGATGCCCAGCAGCGCGAGCGAGGCCGGCTCCGGCACCGGATCGATCGGCTTGCCGCCGACCAGGATGCCGTCGAAGGCGAGGCCCGAATCGTAAATCTGGTCGGACCAGTCGACCACGCCGAACTCCAGCACGTAGTCGCCCGCAGCGGCGATTTCATAAGTCATCCCGATCCAGTCCGTGTAGCCGCAGCCCGTGCTGTAGCAGGATCCCGAGTAGCCACCCAGCGGGGACCAGGATGGGCCGCCGGGGATGATCGGGGTCGTGGCAGGAACCAGGGTCACTCCGGCACCGAGGGGGGGCATGCTGAAACCGGGCACGGTGTCGCCGCCGGGCGTGGTGCGTGCGGTGAACAGCAATGCGACTTCGGTAAGGCTGCTGTCGAGCAGGCGGACCCAGGCAAAGTCGGCATAGCCCGAGCCGTCGGATGTGACGTAGTTGAAATAGAATTCGAGGTCGTCGCCCGCGGCGGCCGAGAAGACCCCGGAGCGCAGGCGGGTGCCGTCGGTGCCGTCGGCGATGCTGTCGCCGTTGACGTCGATGCCCAGGCCGGTGATGCCGGTGTTGCTGGCGATCCAGCCGTAGTTGCCGCCTTCGGGTGAAGCGGTGACCACGCCGTTGGCACCGAGAGCACCGTAATTGCCGGTGCCCGACCAAGAACCTGGGATGCCGCTGTCAAAGGCGCCCGCTTGTGCAGCACCCGAGAAGGCGAGCGCCGAAAGGGACGCCAGCCCGAGGGTGCGTGTGATTTGCTTGAATGTGGACATGGTTGACTCCGCAGTGTTTGCTTTAGTTGGAAGGAAAACCCGGAAGAACAGGCGGATGCCTGTCTGCTTCCCTTATGCCAAGGACTGAAGCAGGCTTCGTGCCATCAATGAGGTGTATCATGATTTATTGATAAAAATCAAATGTTTGTTTGTGCGCGTGCAGTGCGGGAAGGTATGCGGCCGAGCTTCCCGCGCGTCAACTGTAAAGTTTTTCGACACGTCGCGCGCCGGACGAACGAAGATTCCGGTGAGTTGCCACGCCTTGTCCGGCATGCGCACGCATGCCGGACGCCACGATCTGACGGCGGCGGTCCTCAGTCGAGCCGGGCGAGCGCCGCCCGTGCCTCGGGGTGGTCCTTGCGGATCGAGAGTGCCTTGTTGAACGACTTCCTGGCTTCCGCGGTGTTGCCGAGGGCCAGCCACACCATGCCCAGGTGATAGTGCGGGTCGGCCGACCGGCTGTCCTTCGCCAGGGCACGCTGCAGGGTGTCTCGCGCTTGTGCGGCCTGACCGGCCCGGTAATAGGCCCAGCCCAGGGTGTCGAGATACTCCGCCGTCTCCGGCGCGAGACTGACGGCCTTTTCGGCCCATGTGACACCCTGCTTGTGGCGGGCCTTGTCCTGTGTCGCCATCCACGCGAGGTTGTTGTAGGCGAGTGCGAGCTTCGGGTCGACGCGGATTGCGGAAAGATAGGCTTTTTCCGCCGCCACGTTCTTTTGCTGTGCCTGAAGACTCATGCCCAGCTTGAGGTATGCCTCGGCATTTTGCGGCGCAAGGCGGGTGGCCTGCTCGAAGTCCTGGGACGCGGCCTTGAAATTCTGCTGCCCGAAGTGAACGTCGCCGCGGCCAATCAGGGCGGCGGGCAGGTTCCGGTGGCTTGCGAGCACGTCGTTGAAGGCCTTCATGGCGTCGCCATGCCGACCTTGGGCAAGGTAGACCCGGCCCAGTCCGAGGCGGGGCAGCGGGTTGTCCGATGTCAGTTCCAGGGCCCTTTTCAGGGCAGCCTCGGCGTCCGGGAACTGACCCAGCGCGAGCAGCGCCATGCCGAGCCCGTACCGTGCACCGGCATGCTCGGGGGCCGCTGCGACAGCCTGCCGGTAGGTCTCGGCGGCGGCCTTGGGATCGTTCAGGTAGCTGCTGTACAGGTCCCCCAGTGCCAGCGCGGGCGCGACCGTGCCGGGGGCGAGTGTCGCCGCTTTCTTCAATGCGGGTTCGGCATCGGCATAGCGTTGGCGGGCGACGAGAAACCGCCCCCACGACAACTGGGCCGCGGCGCTTTGCGGGTTGGCCGCCAGGGCTTTTTTCAGCCAGTCTTCCGCTTCCTTGAGCTTGTCCTGTTGCGCGGCCACGTGCGCCATGCCGAGCAGGGCTTCGTTGTGGCGCGGGTCGTGTTGCAGGCTCCGGGCGAACGCGTTGCGCGCGGCGGACCAGTCCTTGCGGTTGATGGCCTCGATGCCTTCGTTGTAGGCGAGGTCGGCGGGCCGGGTGGTTTGTGCGGGAGCGCGCTCGTCGGGGATCTGGTCCAGGGGGATCACGATGGCGTGGGTGAAATTCGTCGCCACCAGCAGTGCGAGGCCCCCTATGGTCCGCATGATGCGGTTCTTGCGCATTCGTCTGCTCCAAAGAAAAAGACCCCTTCCCATTTTGCGGGAAGGGGTCCGGAGAGTAAATGTGGCCGTTATTATTTCGACTTGCGGCGGCGCATGGCGGCCAGGCCGGCGAAGCCGAGGCCCAGGAGCGCCAGCGAGCCGGGTTCCGGGGTGGGGTTGGGATCCGGATCGACGAAAATGCCGCCCGACACGCCGAAGCCGAAGATGAAGGTATTCGGCTCGCCGAGGGTGGGGCCGTTCGTGGTGCTGGGTTGCCCGTACGAGTAGAGACCGATGTCGACGTCGGAAGCATCGCCATCCACCATCCGGCGTGCCATGTCGGCGGCGGCTTCGCTCTCGGCGGCACCGTAATACGTGTAGAAGGTGAATTCGCCCCCCGCCGCCAGCGCGGCGAACTCGAAGTCGAAGAGAGCACCGTGGTCGTCAGGACCGTTGTCGGTGAAGTTGGTGTTCAACTGGCCATAGCTCGAGAAAGTGGTCGGGTCGGCGGAGTTGAAGCCGTTGTTGTCGGTGCGATAGACGTTCGAACCGTTGGCGATGCCGAGCGCGGCGGGCACGCCCTGGATCGTCACATATTCGCTGAACGGGGTGGGATAGATGTCCCAGTCCATCACGCGACGGTAGCGCAGGTCACCCGCTCCGATTTCGCTGCCGGTCAGGTTCTTGATGGTGACAGCCACCTGGTACAGGTTGGGCGTGCCGGCAATCGGCTGGTAGTTGTGGGTCACCTGCAGGGCGGGGCCGGCGGTGGCCGTCCCGACATTGACGACCGACACGGCCGTGCTCGCGGTGGAGGTGAAGCTCACGAGGCTGAGCCCCGCGGTGCCGCTTGATTCGTTGGCATAACCCTTGGTGCCGCTGGAAACGAGCGCCACGCCCCAGCCTTCGCACAGGCACCCGGGTTCGGTCGACGCCGCACCGGTCGCGTTGTAGCGCAGACCGACGTACCCGATACCCAATGGGTCGGACGAGCCCGCCGGCCAGGGGGTGTTGAGGTGGCCGAGATCATTGACCCCCATCGTGACGGTGCCGTTGGTGATAACAGCGCCGGCCTGGGCGGTGCCGGCAAACATGAGGCCCGCGAGGACCAGGCTGCCGGTCAGTGCTTTGGGGTTGAGTTTCATGACATGCTCCTTATTGTCTGGATGCGGTTTAGGGGTGGGACTGCCGGGTAATGCCCGAATTGGTCGGTCCCGAATACCTTGGGTCTGTCCACAGTCAGAATCAAAGCATCGTTCGTGCCATATCCTGTCCAGTCCGCGTGAATTCCGAAAATATCACGCCGAATCAACTAGATGGCGTGTCGTGCCCGGAATGGCTCCCGAGAGCGTGTTTGCCGGTTTGTAAAATTTTCCGACGCTTCGGCCTGGGCGGCCGGGGGATTTCGTGCGCCACAGACTTGTCCGATGCGCGGCTCAGTGCACCTTGATCTCCGTCCACATGCGTGACAGCACCCTGCGCTGATTGCGATCGAGGTCTTTCAGCATTTCCAGCCGCCGTTGCACCGCGGGGGGCGGAAACACCGCCTGGTTGGCGGCGATGGCGGGTTCGATGTACTGCAGGGCGTCGCGATTGGGGTTGCCGGAGCCGATGAGATTGGTGAGCTCGGCGGAATTTTTTCCTTCGAGCATGAAATCGATGAAACGGTGGGCGAGGTCGGGGCGCGGGCCGCTCTGGTGCAGGACCATGGAATCCAGCGCCAGCACAGCGCCTTCCTTCGGCGTGGCATAGGCGATGGTGAAGGGGCGACCGGCGAGGCGGGCGTCCTGCTGGGCCTGGAACATGTCGTTGGAATAGCCGTGGGCGAGCCAGATGTTGCCGACGGTGAGTTCCTTGATGTAGCTCGACGCGTTGAAGGCGGCCCAGTAGGGCTTGGCGCGAATGATGAGGTCGCGGGCCCGACGCCAGTGCGCTTCGTCGGTGTCGTTGGCCGAGTAGCCGAGGTATTTCAGCGCGGCGGCCATGAGCTCTCTTTGCGAGTCGAGGACGGTGACGCGGCCTTTCAGCTTCTTCAGGTATCCGGGCTCGAAGATGACCGCCCAGGTGTCGGTGGGCAGCTTCAGCTCGCGCATTTTCCCGACGTTGTAGCCGATCAGGGTGATGGTGTAGGCGTAGGGCACCGAGTAGCGGTTGCCGGGATCGAAGGCGGTGTCGAGGTACGCCGGGTCGACATTCTTCAGGTGCGGCAGTTTCGTCTTCTCGAGCGGGCGCAGCTGGCCGGACTTGATCAGCGATTCGACGGCGTCGCCGGTGGGAACGATGAGGTCGTGCCCGGTTGCGCCCGCCGCCAGCTTGGCGAGCATCTCCTCGTTGTCCGAGTAGTAGTCCTGCACCACTTTGCAGCGGCAGGTCGCCTCGAAGCGCGCGACAGTGGCGTCGGAAATGTAGTTGTTCCAGTTGTAGAGGTGCAGCTCGTCACGGGCCTGGGCGGACAGGGCCAGGCAGGCCAGAAAAGTCAAAATCATTTGTCCGCGAAGGACGCGAAGGGGCGCGAAGAAATTCTTCAAGAGCCAGAAGGTGTTCTTGGGTTTTCCTTCGCGTTTCTTCGCGTCCTTCGCGGATAAAAGGTTTTTCATCCCCGCCCCCGCAGCACCGTCCTGTCGAAGCGCGCCGCCAGCAGGATCATCGCCAGCGTCAGCAGCATGAGCAGCGTCGACACCGCGTTGACCTCGGGGGTGACGGCGATCTTGATCATCGAGTAGATCTGCAGCGGCAGGGTGGAGACGCCGACGCCGGCGGTGAAAAAGGTGATGACGAAGTCGTCGATGGAGAGCGTGAACGACATCAGTGCGCCGGCGATGACCGCGGGCAGGATGAGCGGCAGGGTCACGCGGCGGAAAACCTGCCAGGGTGTCGCGCCGAGGTCGCGCGCCGCCTCGAAGATGCTCTCGTCCATGCCGGCGAGACGCGCGCGCACGACGATGGCGACGAAGCCGACGCAGAAGGTGATGTGGGCGATCAGCACCGACACCAGGCCGAGCGTGAGGTGCAGCACCTGGATGAAGAACAGCAGCAGCGAGACGCCGAGCAGGATTTCGGGCATCGCCACGGGAGTGATCACCAGGATGGGCAGTACGCGCAGGTGGTAGCGGTGTATGGCGAGCCCCGCCATGGTGCCGAGCACGGTGGCGACAAGACTGGCACCGAGGGCGATCAATATGGAATTGACGGCGGCGTGCAGCATCCCCTCGTCGGCCAGCAAGACCCGGTACCAGCGCCAGGTGAAGCCGACCCATTCGGCGTTGAGGCGCGAATCGTTGAACGAGTAGACCACCACCACGGCGAGTGGCAGATAAAGGAACAGGTAGACCAGCAGCGCGGCGGCCCACAAGCCGGTGCGGGCTTCACGCATGGGCGAGGCTCCTGCGCGCAAGACGCATCGCCAGCGCCGCGCTGGCGAGCACCATCAGCGTGAGCATGATCGACAGCGTGGAGCCGAACGGCCAGTCGCGCGTGCCGAGGAACTGCTCCTTGATGAGGTTGCCGATGAGGATGTCGCCGGTGCCGCCGAGAATGTCGGGTACCGCGAACATGCCGAGTACCGGGATGAACACCAGCGCGGAGCCGGCGTACACACCCGGCAGTGACAGCGACCAGGTGACGCGCCAGAAGCGCTGCCAGGCGTTGGCGCCGAGATCCTGTGCGGCATCGAGCAGCAGTGGATCGTGCTTTTCCAGGTTGGTGTAGAGCGGCAGCACCATGAAGGGCAGGTGCACGTAGACCATGCCGACGACGACCGCGACGGGCGAGAACAGCAGCGCGACCGGTTCTAAGCCGAAGGCGCCCGCAACGCGATTGACGGCGGCACTGAGCGCGCCTTGCGGGCCGAGGATGATCATCCAGGCGTAGACGCGGATGAGGAAGTTGCTGGCGAAGGGCAGCACCACCAGCAGGATCATGACGTCGCGGAAACGCTTGGGCACCCGCGTGATGAGCAGTGCCAGCGGGTAGGCCATGAGGATGCACAGGAACGTGGTGAGCGCGGCGACGAGGAAGGACTTGAGGAAGATTTCCGTATAGATGAAGTCGCTGAAGAAAAACGCGTACGTCTCGGGCGTCAGCTGCCAGGCACCGTGCTCGTGCAGGGGCGCAAGGCCGCCATGCTCGCCGGGAATACGAAACGAGGCCGCCACCATGATGAGCGCCGGCAGCACGAAGAACACCACCATGAACACAAAGGGTGGGCCGGCCACCAGCCAGCGGGTGAGGCGTTCCCTAGTCATGCAGGAACAGCCCTGCGTCGCCGGCCCACGCCACGGCCACGCGCGCGCCCGCGGCGAGTTGCGGGCGCGCGGGCGCGGCGTTCGGCAATAGCGCCTGGATGCGCACGCCGCTGTCCAGTTCGACCTGGTAGGTGGTGACGTCACCGACGTAGAGGAATTCGCGCAGCGTGCCGGGAAAGCGATTGGGTAGCTCGGTGGGGGCGTCTGCCGCGATGATGTGTACCTGCTCCGGGCGGATGGCGAAGACACCGCGACGGCCCGGGGAATCGACGGTCGGGGCGACGATGTGGCCGAGTCCGGCGACGGCAAATTGCAGCGTGCCCTGCGCGCGCTCCACGATCTCGGCGTCGAACAGATTGATGTCACCGATGAAGTCGGCGACGAAGCGGTTGCGTGGATGACCGTAGATTTCCGCCGGGGTACCGAGCTGTTCGATGCGCCCGGCATTCATCACCGCGATGCGGTGCGACAGCGCGAGCGCCTCGGGTTGCGAGTGGGTGACGAAAATGAAGGTGATGCCGACGTTGCGTTGCAGCGCGATGAGTTCGCTCTGCATGGCCGAGCGCAGCTTGTGGTCGAGCGCGCCGAGGGGTTCGTCGAGCAGCAGCAGGCGCGGCTTGCCGACCAGGCCGCGCGCCAGCGCCACGCGCTGCTTCTGCCCCCCGGACAGCTCGTGCGGATAGGCGTCCGCCTTGTCGGCGAGATGCACGGTGTCGAGCATGTCCGCCACGCGCCGCCGGGCTTCGGCAGCCGGCACCCTGGCCATCCTGAGTGGAAAGCCGACGTTGTCGGCAACGGAAAGATGCGGGAACAGCGCATAGCTCTGGAACACGGTGTGCAGCGGGCGCTTCTCCGGCGGGATGTCGGCGAGGCTGTGGCCGTCGAGCAGGATTGCGCCGCCATCGGGCAGGTCGAAGCCGGCGACCATGCGCAGGATGGTGGTCTTGCCGCAGCCCGAGGGGCCAAGCAGGGTGAAGAACTCGCCCGCCTCGATGCCGAGGCTGACGTCGTCGACTGCGGCGATCCCGCCGAAGCGGCGCGTCAGGTGGCGCAGTTCCAGCAGGGCCATGGCGCCGTGCCCGGGGTCAGCGCGCGGCGCGTGGCGGCGCGGTGAGTTTCACTTGCGGCCCCAGCGATCCGGCGACCATGCCGATCGCGCTGGCGATGAGTCCGGCGAACTGCGGCGGCAGGGCGGCGTCGGGCGCGATGAATTCCATGGCGATCCAGACGCCGAAACCGAGAATGATCGACAGGCCGGCGCCGGTGTTGGTGGCGCGCTTCCAGTAGATGCCGGCGAACAGCGGCACGAAGGCGCAGGCCATCGTCACCTTGTAGGCATTGGCGACCATGGTGTGGATACTGGTCTCGGCATCCAGCGACCACAGGGAGTAGACCACCACCAGCATGGCGAAGGCGACGACCACGCCGCGCGTGACGTGGAGCAGCGCCTTTTGGCTCATGCGGTGATGCGGCAGGAATTCCTTGATGATGTTTTCCGAGATGGTGACGGCGGGCGCAAGCAGCGTACCCGATGCGGTCGACATGATCACCGACAGCAGGGCGCCATAGAAGATGATCTGTGCGTAGAAGGGCATGTGGTCCTTGACGAAGGTCGGCAGCACCAGTTGCGCGTCCTGTGCGAGCAGTGTGGTGGTCGTGGCCGGATCGACCAGCGTCGCGGCATAGGTGAGATAGATCGGCACCGCGGCGAACAGGAAATACAGGGTGCCGCCGATCACCGTGCCCCACACGGCGATGCGTTCGTTCTTCGCCGAGTTGGAACGCTGGAACACGTCCTGCTGGGGAATCGAGCCGAGCCCCATCGTGAGAAGCCCGACGACGAAGGTGACGATCGCCGCCCATTCCAGAGGCGGCCAGAACGCGAACTTGCCGGCGGCGGCGGCATGCTCGACCACCGGTGTAATGCCGTTCACTTCGGGCATCTCGCCGACCAGCACGGCGATCCACAACAACCCGACGACGATCACCGTCATCTGCACCAGGGTGGTGAGCGCCACCGACCACATGCCGCCGAACAGCGTATAGAGCGCGACCACTGCGGCGCCGATGAGGATGCCCTCCTGCTGGGTGATGATGCCGCTGGAGAGCACGTTGAACACCAGTCCCAGCGCCACCACCTGTGCCGACACCCAGCCCAGGTAAGAGGCGGCGATCGCCAGTGAGATGACCACCTCGACCGGGCGGTTGTAGCGTTCCCGGAAGAAGTCGCCGAGGGTGACGAGCTTCATGCGGTACAGCGGGCGCGCGAAGAACAGACCGAAGAGGATCAGCGCGAGCGAGGCACCGAAGGGGTCGGAAATCGTCGCGCCGAGATTCTCGGCGAGGAAGGTCGCCGGGATGCCGAGCACAGTCTCCGCGCCGAACCAGGTCGCGAACACCATGGCGACGACCACGATCATCGGCAGCGAGCGGCCGGCGGTGATGTAGTCGGCAGCGGAGTGGACCTTGGTCGCGGCATACACGCCGATGCCGATGGAGAGGACCAGATAGAGCGTGACGAAGCCGATCAGCATGAAGGCGTCCCTAGCGCAGGAGTGAGACGAGCGTGGCGGCGGCGAGCACGGCGAGCAGCGCGGCAATGACGCCGAGCCAGCGGTTGCGCGCCTGCTGCTGGCGCAGCATGAGGGTGACGCCGGTCTCCAGGTGGGCGAGGCGGTTTTCGTTGAGCGCCTGGTGCGCCAGGCGCGGCAGTTGCGGCAGCAGCGCCGCCCATTTCGGTGCCTCGGCACGCAGGTTCGCCGCCAGCGCGCGCCAGCCCACCTGCTCGTTCATCCAGCGTTCGAGGAAGGGCTTGGCCGTCTTCCACAGGTCGAGGTCGGGGTCGAGCTGGCGACCGAGACCCTCGATGTTGAGCAGGGTTTTCTGCAACAAAACGAGCTGCGGCTGGATTTCCACATTGAAGCGGCGCGAGGTCTGGAACAGCTGCAACAGCACGCGGCCGAAGGAAATTTCCTTCAACGGGCGGTCGAACACCGGCTCGCACACTGCGCGCACCGCGGCCTCCAGTTCGTCGACCCGGGTGTCGGGCGGTACCCAGCCGGATTCGAGGTGCGCCTGGGCCACGCCCTTGTAGTCGCGGCGGAAGAAGGCGAGGAAATTGCGCGCGAGATACTGCTTGTCGACCTCGGTGAGCGTGCCCATGATGCCGAAGTCCAGCGCGACATACTGGTCATTAATCGCTTTTGGCCCAGCGTTCGCCCCCTCTCCCGCTTGCGGGAGAGGGTTGGGGAGAGGGTGGGCGAAGCCCGTCGGTTTGGGCCCGGCGTTCGCCCCCTCTCCCGCTTGCGGGAGAGGGCGGTTCGCCGGTATCACCAGGATGTTGCCCGGATGCATGTCGGCATGGAAGAAGCCGTCGCGAAACACCTGGGTGAAGAAGATTTCCACCCCCGCCGCGGCAAGCCGGGGAATATCGACGCCGGCCTCGCGCAGGCGGTCGATCCGGCTGACGGGAATACCCTCCATGCGGTCCATCACCATGACCTCGCGCCCGCAGTAGTCCCAGTACACGCCGGGCACCGCCAGGAGCGGCGAATCCTTGAAATTGCGCCGGAGCTGCGAGCAGTTGGCGGCTTCCCGCATGAGATCGAGCTCGTCTTCCAGGTGCTTTTCGAACTCGGCGACCACTTCGCGCGGACGCAGGCGGCGGCCGTCGGCGAACAGCCTTTCCACCAGCGCGGCAGCGGCGTAGAGCAGCGATACGTCGTGCGCGATCACCGGTGCGATGCCGGGGCGCAGGACCTTCACCGCGACGGCGGTGCCGTCCTGCAGGCGCGCGAAATGCACCTGCGCCACCGAGGCCGAGGCCACGGGAGTGGTGTCGAATTCGGCGAAGACTTCGGCGAGCGGCTTGCGGTACGTGGCTTCCAGCGTGGCGACCGCCGCGGCGGACGGGAAGGGCGGCACGCGATCCTGCAGCAGGGCCAGTTCGTCGGCGATGTCGAGCGGCACCAGGTCGCGTCGGGTCGAGAGCATCTGTCCGAACTTGACGAAGATCGGCCCCAACGCTTCCAGTGCGCGGCGCAGGCGCACTCCGCGCGGCTCGCTGAGTGGCCGCCAGAACAGCAGGACGCGCACCAGCCAGCGCAGCGGGCGCACGCGTTCGTGACCGAGGAAGAATTCCTCCAGGCCGAAGCGCAGCCCCACGTGGGTGATGCGCGCAAGACGCAGCAGCTTCATGCGGCAGGCCGCTCCAGCCGATGCACGCGGGCTTCCAGCCGCGCCACGGCATCGTTGAGTTCGTCGACCTCGCGGTTGAAGTGGGCGACGTCGATGCCGCGCGCCATGAGCTCGACTTCCTCGACCAGGTATTCGCCGGCGCTGCGGCCGACGCCGGAGAACGCGTGGACAAGGCCGGCGAGGGCGTCGCGGCCGAAGGTGTGCAGGCGGTGCGCCGCGGTGTCGCCGACGAGCGGCGCAAGATCGGCCTCGACGTCCCAGTCGAGCTGGCGGAACACGCGGTCGAGCGTGGCGAGCAGTGCAGCGTCGCCCTGATAGTCGGCATCGCGCAACGCTTCGCGGCCGAAGAACGGCAGGCGCGTGAGCAGGGCCGGCGTGGGGCGGATGGTGGCGTCGGGGGTGTCGATCGCCGCTTCGGAGAAACAGCCGTCGTCGGCGATGCGCAGGTCGACCTGCGTGAGCGCGAGGTCGAAGCGCACGCTCATGCCGACGTGGCGGCGGAGCGCATCGGCCGCCCCCGGCGTCTGCCGCAGCAGATGGTTGAGACCACGCTCGATGAGCCCCGCAGCGATCAAATCTTGAAGCCCTTGTGCAGGGCTACCACACCGGCGGTGAGGTTGTGGTAGCGCACGCGGGCGAAGCCGGCCGCCTCCATCATCGCCTTGAGTTCGTCTTGACCGGGGTGCATGCGGATCGACTCGGCCAGATACTGGTAGCTGTCGCGGTCCTGCGCGACGAGTTCGCCGATCAGCGGCAGCAGCTTGAAGGAATACAGATCGTAGGCCGGCTCCAGCGGCTTCCACACCCTGGAAAATTCGAGGACAAGGAGCCGGCCGCCGGGCTTGAGCACGCGGTACATCTCGGCGAGCGCCTGATCCTTGTGCGTCATGTTGCGCAGCCCGAACGCCACCGATACGCAGTCGAAATGGTCGGCGGGAAAGGGCAGGCGCTCGCCGTCGCACTGCACCGCGGGCGGTGTGCGGCCCTCGTTCAGCATGCGGTCGCGGCCTTCGCGCAGCATGGAGAAGTTGATGTCGGTGAGCAGCACGGTGCCGCTGTCGCCGACTTCCTTCAGGAACAGCCGCGTCAGGTCGGCGGTGCCGCCGGCGACGTCGAGCACCTTCATGCCCGGCCGCAGGCCGGCCTGCGCCACGGCGAAGCGCTTCCACAGCCGGTGCAGACCGGCCGACATGAGGTCGTTCATGAGGTCGTACCTGGTGGCGACCGAATGGAAGACCTCGGCCACCTTGGCGGCCTTGGCGGACTCGGCGACTTCCTGATAGCCGAAATGGGTGGTTTTTTCCATGATGGGGACGGCGAGCGGGCAAGCTTGAAATTCTACCAGCACGGCTTTCCAGGGGGTTGCGGCGTCACAAATCGGTCATACTGCGGCCATAACATGGCCGCTGTTCACCCAGGATCGAATCTCATGGCTGTCAACATTCTGCTGGTCGAGGACGAGCCGGGCATCCAGGAACTGCTGAAGTTCAATCTCACGCAGGCGGGCCACCGGATCACCGTCACCGGCGATGCCGAGCAGGCGCTGCAATTCCTCCGCCATGGCCTGCCCGACGTCATCCTGCTCGACTGGATGCTGCCCGGCATGTCGGGCATCGACCTGTGCCGTCGCCTGCGCAGCGACGAGCGCTACCAGCCGGTTCCCATCATCATGCTGACCGCGCGCGGCGAGGAGCGCGACAAGGTGCTGGGGCTCGACACCGGCGCCGACGACTACATCACCAAGCCGTTTTCCCCGCGCGAACTGGTGTCGCGCATCAAGGCCGTGCTGCGCCGCCGCGCACCGCAGATGACCGGCGAGCCGGTGGAGATCGACGGCCTGCGTCTCGACCCGGCGAGCCACCGCGTGCAGGGTGGCGGACAGCCGCTCGAACTCGGGCCCACCGAATTCCGCCTGCTGCATTTCTTCATGACGCACCCCGAGCGGGTCCATTCCCGCACCCAGTTGCTCGACCAGGTGTGGGGCGATGACGTCTTCGTCGAGGAGCGCACCGTCGACGTCCACATCCGCCGCCTGCGCCTGGCACTGGAGCCGTCCGGCCACGCCGGCCTGATCCAGACGGTGCGCGGCGCGGGTTATCGCTTTTCTGCCGGAGTCGGCCGATAATGGGGTCCGGTTCGTAAGCGACGGGAAGACGATGGGATTCTGGTGGCGGCCGCTCGGCGTGCTGGCCGGGGCGCTGTGCGTGGCGTTGATCCTGTGGGCGGCCTCCGGCTGGGTGGCTGCGCTCGGCTTTCTCGCGGGCATCCAGGCCATCGTCATGCTGCGCCGACTGTGGCAGGAATTTCGCCTGTCGCGCTGGCTGGAACATCCCGACGAAGTCGAGCCGCCCGACGCCACCGGCACCTGGGGCGACATCTTCTACCGCCTGCAGAAACTCCAGCGCCGCCAGAAGGCGAGCCGCAGCGAACTGTCCACCGCCCTCGAACAGTTCGAACATGCCGCCCAGGCCGTGCCCGACGCCATGGTCATCCTCAATGGCAACGAGCAGATCGAATGGTGCAACCCCGCCTCGCGCAACTACCTGGGACTCGATAGCGAGCGCGATCGTGGCCAGTTTCTGCGCTATCTGATGCGGCAGGCGCACTTTCTCGAATTTCTCGATGCCGCCGATTTTTCGCAGCGCCTCACCTGCCGTTCGCCCGTGAACCGGGAAATCGCCCTGTCGGTGCAACTGGTGCCCTTCGGGGCGAGCAAGATGCTGCTGATCGCGCGCGACATCACCGACCTCGAGCGCGTCGATGCCATGCGGCGCGACTTCATCGCCAACGTCTCGCACGAACTGCGCACCCCGCTCACCGTGGTCGGCGGTTTCGTCGAAACCCTGGTCGATACGCCGGAACTGTCGCCCGCCGACAGCCGCGGTTATTTCAACCTCATGCTCGACCACACGCGGCGCATGCAGCGCCTGCTCGACGACCTGCTCACCCTGTCGCACCTGGAAAGCGCCGAGCACACGCTCAAGGACGAATCCGTCAACATGGGCGAACTCGCGCAGGCGCTCAAAATCGAAGCCGAATCACTGAGCCGCGGGCGCCATCGCATCGCGCTGCAGATCGAGAGCGATGCCGGGCTGAAAGGGAGTCTGCAGGAAATCCGCAGCGCGCTTGGCAACCTGGTATCGAATGCCGTGCGCTACACGCCGGACGGCGGCGAAATCACCCTCGCGTGGCGCGAACACGACGGCGAGGGGATGTTCTCGGTGACCGATACCGGCGATGGCATCACCGCCGAACACATTCCACGACTTACCGAGCGCTTCTACCGTGTCGATCGCAGCCGCTCGCGCGAGACCGGCGGTACGGGCCTTGGTCTTGCCATCGTCAAGCACGTGCTCACCCGCCACGGCGCGCGCCTCGACGTCCAGTCCACCCCCGGCAGGGGCAGCACCTTTTCCGCCCTCTTCCCCACGCAGCGCCTGCTTCGGTTGGAGCAGGACGCCGCCGTCATCCCGTTTCCCGGGCGCGGCCAAGCCGTCGCGTAAGCACCGCCGCGAGCCGTTCGCCGGCGTCGGCGGGTACGGCATGCGGGATGTCGTGTTTGCGCGCCCCCCACACCGCGCCCGGGAAATGCGGGTCGTCCGCAAAGCGCGGAATCACGTGCCAGTGCAGATGCGGCACCAGGTTGCCGAGCGAGGCGAGATTGATCTTGTCCGGCTGCAGCACCTCGCGCAGCGCCGCCTCGCTCGCCAGCACCACCTGCAACAGGTGTTGCTGGTCGGCCGGCGCGAGATCGGTCATCTCCTTCACGTGCGCAGCAAGGATCACCCGCAGGAAGCCCGGATAGTCCGGTTCGTCGGCCAGCACCACGCGGCAGGTGGCGTCGCGCCAGAGCACGGTACCGCCGGCGGTGTCGCACAGCGGACAGCTCACAGCAGCACCCGCTCGATGCCGCCGTTGCCGACCTGGGCGAGATAGTTCGCCATCCAGTTTTCGCCAAGAATCTGTTTTGCCATTTCGATGACGATGTAGTCGGGGGTGGTGCCGGTGTCCTCGCTGTAGCGCGCGAGACCCTGCAGGCAGGCGGGGCAGCTGGTGAGGAGCTTGACCGGACGGCCGCCGTTGTCGATGGCGGCGACGCCGGCGCGGATTTCCTCTTCCTTGCGGAAGCGGATCTGGGTGGAGATGTCGGGGCGGGCGACGGCGAGTGTGCCGGACTCGCCGCAGCAGCGGTCGGACAGCCTGACCACCCCGCTGTCGGGCGAACCGCCGAGCAGGGCATTGGCGACCTTCAGCGGCGCGTAGGTCTTGATGGGCGTGTGGCAGGGGTCGTGGTAGAGATATTTCTCGCCGTTCGCGCCGTCGAGTTTCATGCCCTTTTCCATCAGGTATTCGTGGATGTCGAGCAGGCGGCAGCCGGGGAAGATCTTGCCGAATTCGTATTTCAACAATTGGTCCATGCAGGTGCCGCAGGACACGATCACCGTCTTGATATCGAGGTAGTTGAGCGTGTTGGCGACGCGGTGGAACAGCACGCGGTTCTGTGCGGTAATCGCCTCACCCTTGTCCGCCTGCCCGCCGGCGATCTGCGGATAGCCGCAGCACAGATAGCCGGGTGGCAGCACGGTCTGCACGCCGAGCTCGAACAGCATCGCCTGGGTGGCAAGACCGATCTGCGAGAACAGGCGCTCGGAACCGCAGCCGGGAAAATAGAACACCGCCTCGGCGTCGTCGGAAAGCTTTGCCGGGTTGCGCAGGATCGGCACGATGGAGGGATCTTCCAGCCCCAGCAGCGCGCGCGAGGTTTTCTTCGGCAGGCCGCCCGGCATCGGCTTGTTGACGAGGTGGATGACCTGGGCGACGGGTTTGGGCCGGCCGAGCGAGGCGGGCGGATGCCGCGTCTGCGCCTGGATCAGGCCAAAGCGCTTGAACAGCTTGTGACCGAGGCGCTGGCTCGCGTAGCCCCATTCGATGAGCGGCTTGCGGATGGCCTTGATCGTCGCCGGATCGGTGGCGTTGAGGAAGGCCATCGACGCCCAGCTGCCGGGGTTGAATTTCTTCTTGCCCTGCTGGCGCAGCAGGTTGCGCATGGCGATGGAGACGTCGCCGAAGTCGATGTCGACCGGGCAGGGGTTCTTGCACTTGTGGCAGATGGTGCAGTGGTCGGCGACGTCGGAAAATTCGTCGAAATGGCGCAGCGATACGCCGCGCCGTGTCTGCTCCTCGTAGAGGAAGGCCTCGATCAGCAGCGAGGTGGCGAGAATCTTGTTGCGCGGCGAATACAGCAGGTTGGCGCGCGGGATGTGGGTGTTGCACACCGGCTTGCACTTGCCGCAGCGCAGGCAGTCCTTGATGGAGTCGGCGATGGCGCCGATCTCGGTCGATTCGAGGATGATCGATTCGGCTTCCAGCAGGCTGAACGAGGGCGTGTAGGCGTTGTGCAGGTCGGCGCCTTGCATGAGCTTGCCCTTGTTGAAGCAGCCCCTCGGGTCGACCTTCTGCTTGTATGCGCCAAAGCTTGCCAGCGTCGCGTCGTCGAGGAATTCGAGCTTGGTGAGCCCGATGCCGTGCTCGCCGGAAATCACGCCGCCCAGCTCGGTGGCGAGTTTCATGATGCGCACGACCGCGGCGTTGGCCTCCTGCAGCATGGCGTAATCGTCGGAGTTCACCGGGATGTTGGTGTGCACGTTGCCGTCGCCGGCGTGCATGTGCAGCGCGACGAACACCCGGCTCTTCAGGATCTCCCCGTGGATGCGGTCGCAGGCCTCGAGGATGGGCGTGTATTCGCGGCCGACAAAGAGCTGGTGCAGCGCGCGGCGCAGCTCGCGCTTCCAGGACACGCGCGCGTGCTTGTCGCGCAGCGCGGTGAAAACCGTCAGCGGCGGCAGCGCGGCGGGTGCACAGCCGTCCTCGCTCGCGGGAGGCACGAACGGCGCATCGAGGTCGGTGAGATAGTTCGCCCAGCGCTCGCGCACCGTGGCGATGAGCGCCTGCGCCTGCGCCTGTTTTTCCGCCACCTGGGCGGGGTCGGCGACGGTGTCCTCATCTTCCAGCAAGGGAAGGGTGCCCCTGAAGAATTCCGCCAGGGCGTCGGCGAGTTTCAGCTTGTTGGCGATCGACAGCTCGATGTTGATGCGCTCGACGCCGTCGGTGTAGTCGCCCAGGCGTTCGAGCGGAATGACCACGTCCTCGTTGATCTTGAAGGCGTTGGTGTGCGCCGCGATGGCAGCGGTGCGGGCGCGGTCGAGCCAGAAGATCCTGCGTTTCTCGGGCGATACCGCGATGAAGCCTTCGCCGCCGCGCAGGTTGGCGATCTGGACGATTTTCGAGGCGGTCTCGCCGAGCGCGGCTTCGTTGTCCGACACGACGTCGATCAGCAGCACCATGTTCGGGCGCCCGGCGCGCGGCGCCTTGGTGGCGTAGCCGACCGCCTTCAGGTAGCGCGCGTCGAGGTGTTCGAGCCCGGCGAGCTGCACCTCGGGGTGGGCGTCGCAGTGGTTCTTGATCTCGACGATGGCCGGCGTCGCCTCGCGCGCGCTGCCGAAGAATTCCAGGCATACCGTGCGGACGTGCGCCGGCATGCGGTGCAGGATGAAGCGTGCCGAGGTGATGAGTCCGTCGCAGCCCTCCTTCTGGATGCCGGGCAGGCCGGCGAGGAACTTGTCGGTGACGTCCTTGCCGAGGCCGATCTTGCGGAAGTGGCTGCCGGGAATGGTGAGGATGTCCGGCGAGCCTTTCGGCGTGCGGCCGTCGGCACCGTAGTGGCGGATCTCGAAGCTGGCCGACACGGCGTCATGGATCTTGCCGCGGTTGTGATCCAGCCGCGTGACCTCGATCCAGTCGGCATCCGGGGTGACCATTTTCCACGACACCAGGTTGTCGAGCGCGGTGCCCCACAGCACGGCCTTCTTGCCGCCGGCGTTCATCGACACGTTGCCGCCGATGGTCGAGGCGTCGGCCGAAGTGGGATCGACCGCGAACACCAGACCCGCGGCGTCGGCGGCTTCCATCACCCGCTTGGTGACGACGCCGGCGCCGCAATGGATGGTCGGCACGGCGAAGTCGCAGCCGGGCAGGTGCAGCATCTCGACCGCGCCCAGGGCTTCGAGCTTCTCGGTGTTGATCACTGCCGCGCGGTCGGTGAGCGGCACCGCGCCGCCGGTGTAGCCGGTGCCGCCGCCGCGTGGAATGACGGTGAGGCCGAGCGCGGTGAGGCCGGCCACCAGTGGCGCCATTTCCGCCTCGCTGTCGGGGGTCAGCACGACGAAGGGGTATTCCACGCGCCAGTCGGTGGCGTCGGTGACGTGGCTGACGCGCGCCAGACCGTCGAAGGCGATGTTGTCGCGGCGCGTCAGCCCGGCCAGCCGCTGCCGGATGCGTGCGCGCAGGCTCGCCGTATCGTTGAACCAGGTCTCGAAGGCGTCGACCGCATGTGTGGCGACCGCCAGCAGTTCGCCGACCAGCGCGTTGCCCTGGCGGCGCGCCTCGATCTCGTGCAGGCGATGGCGCAGGGCCTCGACGAGCTGCGCGCGGCGCTTCGGGTTGTCGAGCAGGTCATCTTCCAGATAGGGGTTGCGCCGCACCACCCAGATGTCCCCCAGCACCTCGAACAGCATGCGTGCCGAACGTCCGGTCTTGCGTTCGGCGCGCAGGGTGTTGAGCACCCCCCAGGCGTCGGCGCCGAGCAGGCGGATGACGATCTCGCGGTCGGAGAACGAGGTGTAGTTGTAGGGAATTTCGCGCAGGCGTGCGGTCATGCTGGAGGGGCGGACGCCACGGGGCGGCCCCGCGGCGATCATCTGCAAAGCATGCATTTTAAGGGATAGCGGCTACAATCGCGCGAAACCACAACGATCGGAGGGTATCCTGGCTTCCGTACACGACCTGAAACCGCGCTTCCAGGCGCTGTTGCGCCCGCTCGTCAGGCGTCTGGCCGCAGGCGGCGTGACCGCCAACCCGGTGACGCTGGCGGGCGTCGTGTTCTCGCTCATTGGCGGCGGTCTCATCGCGTGGCAGCCCTTCGCCACCTGGACGCTGCTTCTGCTGCCGGGCTTCCTGCTCCTGCGCATGGCGCTCAACACCATCGACGGCATGTTGGCGCGCGAGCACGGCCAGCAGTCGCGGCTCGGCGTCATCCTCGACGAACTGGGCGATGTCGTGTCCGACGCGGCGCTCTACCTGCCGCTGGCGTGGGTGCCGCTGGTGTGGGTGCCACTGATCGAGGGCGTGGTCGTGCTCGCGGTGGTGAGCGAGATGGCCGGCGTGATCGCGGTGCAGGTCGGCGCGCGTCGGCAGTATCAGGGGCCGATGGGCAAGAGCGACCGCGCGCTGTGGTTCGGCGCGCTGGGACTGGCACTGGGTCTGGGCGTGCCGCCGGGCGACTGGATCAACTGGGGGCTGGGGGTGATGGCGCTGCTGCTGGCGGCAACCATCGTCAACCGCGCGCGCGGTGCGCTGCGGGAAGCCGCTGCCGCCTGATCCGCGCTGCGCGCGCTCCGGCAGTCCGCCCTCCCGCCGGCGGGAGGTTCGGCCTGCTAGTTTTTCGCCCGATACAGGTCGACCAGCCGCTTGAACTGTTCTTCGCTGAGTACCTTGCGGATGTAGTCACGGCAGGCGAGCTTGGAGGACACCAGCTTGCTTTCCTTGACCTGCAGGTCCTGCATCAGCTTCTGCACCTCGGCGTTGGACTGGCCGTCGAGTATGGCCTTGTTGATCGCCTGGCGGTCGGTAACGAGTTCGTGCTCCCGGCGTTCGCAATCCGAAGCCTTGACCCAGTCTTCGAGCTTGGCCTTCTGCGCATCGGTGAGGCCGAGATCCTTGGTGTGGTCGATGGCAAGCGCGATGAGCGACGGCGCGGGCGAGACGTAGGTCTTGAGGGCATCGCGTTCGCCGGCGTGAACCGACGCGGATACCAGAACGAGAGTAAGGAGAAGCGTACGCAGGGTGTTCATGGCAAACCTTTCATGTCAGGTTGGAATATGAATATTAGAGTATTCTGATATTAAATTCACAATGGTACAAACGGCCGCGCGCTTCGCTCAGCGGCCGACAAGGCGGCGAACCAGCGTGATGCCGGCGAGCAACCCCGCACCCGCGATGATGCCGACCCCGGCGTCGACAAGCAAGGGTAGCAGCACGCCGCCGACGCCATGCTGCGGCGTGATCAGTGAGACGGCATGGTGCAGGGACGGGATGCCGTGCGTGAGAATGCCGCCGCCGACGAGGAACATTGCGGCGGTACCGACGACGGCGAGGGCTTTCATCAGCCAGGGCGCGGCACCGAGCAGGGCGCGGCCGGTCGCGCGCGCGACCCGGCCGGGGCGCGCGGCGAGATAAAGCCCGGCATCGTCGAGCTTGACGATACCGGCGACCAGCCCGTAGACGCCGACCGTCATCAGTACGGCGATCCCCGCCAGCACGGCGAGCTGCACGCCGAAGGAGGCTGCCGCGACGGTACCCAGGGTGATGACGATGATCTCGGCCGAAAGGACGAAGTCGGTGCGCACCGCGCCGCGGATCTTGTCGCGCTCCAGCGCGACCAGGTCCGCTGCCGGATCGGCCAGCGCGTGCGCGAGACCGGCTTCGTGCGCGGCCGCTTCCGTGCGATGCAGATATTTGTGGGCCAGCTTTTCCACGCCTTCGTAGCAGAGGAAGGCGCCGCCCAGCATGAGCAGCGGCAGGATCGCCCACGGCGCGACGGCGCTGATGGCGAGGGCCGCGGGAACGAGGATCAGCTTGTTGCGCATCGATCCCCTGGCGACTGCCCACACCACGGGCAGCTCGCGCGCGGCGCGCACGCCGGCAACCTGCTGCGCGTTCAGCGCGAGATCGTCGCCGAGCACGCCGGAGGTCTTTTTCGCGGCGAGCTGGGTCATCGCCGACACGTCGTCGAGCACGCTGGCGATGTCGTCCAGCAGGGCGAGCAGGCTGCCACCGGCCATGGTGCTGCGCCTCAGTCGCCGAGCTGGATGCGGCCGGCTTTCTCTGCGGCGGCGAAGTCCAGCATGCGCTGGATCGACACCGCGGCGCGCGCGCGGATCGATTCCTCGATATGGATTTCGTTGCTGCCGTGCTCCAGTACGGCGGCGAGGCTGCGCAGATCGTTCATCGCCATCCACGGACAGTGCGCGCACGAGGTGCAGGTCGCGCCGACGCCCGCCGTCGGCGCCTCGATCAGGCGCTTGCCGGGGGCGACGGCGTGCATCTTGTGGAAGATGCCGTTGTCGGTGGCGATAATGAATTCCGGGTTGGGCAGGGTGCGCACCGCCTCGATCAACTGCGTGGTCGAGCCGACCACGTCGGCGAGGGCGATGACGGCCTCGGGCGACTCCGGGTGCACCAGCACCGCGGCATCCGGATGTTCGGCGCGCAGCGTCTTCAGCGCCTCCGCCTTGAACGCCTCGTGTACCACGCACGAGCCCTGCCACAGGATCATGTCGGCGCCGGTGACCTCGCGCACGTATTCGCCCAGATGGCGGTCCGGCGCCCACACGAGCTTGTGGCCCTGGCGATGCAGGTATTTGACGATCTTCGCCGCGATGCCCGAGGTGACGACCCAGTCGGCGCGTGCCTTCACCGCAGCGCTGGTGTTCGCATAGACGACCGACAGGCGGTCGGGGTGCGCGTCGCAGAAGGCGGCGAACTCGTCGGCCGGGCAGGCGAGGTCGAGCGAGCATTCCGCGCCGAGGTCGGGCATGAGCACGCGCTTTTCCGGATTGAGGATCTTCGCCGTTTCGCCCATGAACTTCACCCCTGCGACGATCAGCGTCTTCGCCGGGTGGGCATGGCCGAAACGCGCCATTTCCAGGCTGTCGGACACGCAGCCGCCGGTTTCCTCGGCGAGGTCCTGCAGGTCGCCCGAGGTATAGTAGTGCGCGACCAGCACCGCGTCCTGCGCCTTCATCAGCGCCTTGATGCGCGTCTTCAGCGCGTCGCGTTCGGCAGGATCGAGCGTCTCCTCCACCAGGGGGGGCGGCTGGATGACGGGTTTCACCGGAACGGGAAAAGCGGCGGGCATGTCTGGACTCGGGGTGCGGCGGAAACGGAAAAGTATAGCGCCAGGACGGCGCGGCGGCATCGCTTTCGACGCCTGCCGCTATGGAGACACGTGCCGATCATTGCGAAGCAGTACACTATTGAGGCGGCGCGAAGAAATTTGAAGCCGTATCGGTTTGCAAGAGCTTCAGGGGTGGACAGATTCGTTGAGCCGCCTCAATAGAGCGCTGTTTTAATTCATTATCCTAAAAACCGCAGTTGACCGCTCCATTCCCTTACGGACATCGTATGAACGCTGAACCTTCAGGCTTCATTCGCCTTCACCTGTTGGGTGAGACCGCTACGCACCCGCTGGCACGCCGGCTCACGCACCTGCCTTTGTCGCGCCTCCTTGCAGGGGCGCCCCGGAGCGTGGGACGAGGGGCCCCGCGCAGCGGGGATCGGCCAGCGCAGGGGTGCCAGCGACCGCGCCCTGGGGCGCCTGCATCCCGCTTCGCGGTCGCATCCCCAAAGGGGCCCCTGCTCCGCGCTACGCGGTCGCGCCTGCGGCGTCGTTGCTTCGCGGCAGGCACGCGATCCGACGCACCATCGGGCGCGTCCAACTGCGGTTTTTAGGATTATTGCTTCGGCCCATTCACCTTCCCGATCTTGCAATATCGAATCGGATTACCCCGCCACTTCAAACTTCAGATGGCCGAATCAATAACACCGCCATGCAGCAGCTCGTCCTCGACATCCGCCCCCCGGCCACGCCTGATCTCGACCGCTTCATCGTCGGGCGTAACGTCGAACTGATGGCGCAACTGCGTGCCATGCTTGATGGACAAGCCGCCGAGCGCATGGTCTACGTTTGGGGTACGCCGGGCAGTGGCAAGAGTTATCTACTCGCCGCGTGCGCGCGCGCCTGCACTATGCGCGGCCTGAGCGTGAACATTGGGGGGGCCGATGCAGCCGATGTGGTGGTGGCGGATACGGTGGAGAGCTGGAGCGACGCGCAGCAGCGCGCTGCCTTCGCCACGTTCAACCGCGTGCGCGAGGCGGGCGGGCTGTGGCTGGCGGCGGGCCGCCTGCCCCCGGCCGGGCTGCCGATCCTCCCGGAACTGGCCACGCGCCTGGGCTGGGGGCTGGTGTTCCAGATCCAGGGCCTGAACGACGCGGAGAAGCGCGCCGCGCTGGCACATCATGCGGAAACGCTGGGGTTCCGCCTCGACCCGCAGGTCGCCGACTACCTGCTCAAATACACGGCGCGGGACATGCAGAGCCTGCTGGGGGTGCTGGAGGCGCTCGACCGTTTCAGCCTGGAAACGCGGCGCCCGATCACGCTGCCGCTGTTGCGGCAGTTGCTGGCGGGTGGCGACCGATCCTGATCAGGCCTCTCCCTGGGCCTGCTGTTCGGCGATATCCTTGTGCACCTGCGCCATGTCCAGGCCCATCACCTGTTCGATCAGGGCGTCGAGCGCGCTGGCGGGCAGGGAGCCGGCTTCCGAATAGAGGATGACCTGCTCGCGGAACACCATCAGGGTGGGGATCGAACGAATCTGGAAGAACCCGGCCAGTTCCTGCTCCACCTCGGTATTGACCTTCGCGAACACGATGCCGGCATGCTTGTCGGATGCCGCTTCGAAAACCGGGGCGAAGCCGCGGCAGGGACCGCACCACGGCGCCCAGAAGTCGACGATGACGACATCGTTGCCGTTGATGGTGGATTCGAAATTGTCCTTGGTGAGTTCGATGACGGCCATGCTGATTCCCGGAAGCGTTGACGAATAAAAAGGCGCGAGGACGAACCTCGCGCCTAGTGCCACCCTATCACGGATGGCGGGCCCCCGACAATGCGGAGGCGTCTTGTCGGGCAAGCTCAGGCCTGCGCGCCCGCTGCCCCGGTCCAGCCGAAGCCGGCTGGCCTTGAAATCTATTTCGCGAACGCCTGATGGAACGGGCCGCGCCGCTGCGAGCCGGTGTCTCCGCCGCGGGTCATGTTGTGGCTGTGCTTGAGGTTGCTGCGCACCTCGGCGCGATTCACCGCCATGATGAGTTCGGTCGCCAGCACGCGCGCCTGGTGCGGGCTGAGTTCGAGCGTGCAGCCCTGTCCGAGCGTCAGCGCCACACGGTCGCGTCCGTGGCTGTCTTCGCGCAGGTTGATGTCGAGCGAGCCACCATTTTCCATTTCGATCATGTTCGGGTCTCCTTGCGTCGTCTTTGCAAGGACTGTTGCAGTGTTCATGCCAGCCACCACGCGTGCGCCAACTTCATGAAAAGGCGCATGGTTTCGGGCACGAACACGGGCGGGGCGCGGCTTGGGCAGGGGAAATCCTGACGAGTCGTCGACAGCCCGTCAGCGGTTTCGTCAGTGACATGCGTCGTACTGGCCACTCGGCCGCCGCGAAACCAACGCCGTCAAACGTGGTCCAGTAGACAGGTCGTATTTGCCCACCAGTACCAGGCGCGTTCCAAAGTCCAAAACCGAGCCAGCCATGCCGCCCCGCCATTCTCCCGACATCCTGCCCTCCGAGATCACCCCGCCCGACATCTACCGCGAGCGCCGCCGCTTCATGCAGGGTATCGGTGCGCTGGCGCTGGCGGCGGGGTTCGGCGCGACGGCGGAGGCGGCGCCCGCGCGGCTGACGGGGGTGCGCGCGGACCCGCAGGCGCCCGACGAGGCGCGCACGCCCTATCGGGACATCACCACCTACAATAATTTTTACGAGTTCGGCAGCGGCAAGGACGATCCGGCCGCGCGTGCCGACAGCCTGCGCACCCGTCCCTGGACGGTGGCGGTCGAAGGCGCGGTGAACCGGCCGCGGGTGTGGGATATCGACGCGCTGCTGCGCCTGGCACCGCTGGAGGAGCGCGTCTACCGCCTGCGCTGCGTCGAAGGCTGGTCGATGGTGATTCCCTGGGTGGGATTCTCGCTGGCCGAGCTCATCCGCCGCGCCGAGCCGACCGGCGACGCGAAGTACCTCGAATTCGTCAGCCTCCACGATCCCGCGCAGATGCCCGGGCAGCGCCGGCGTGTGCTCGACTGGCCCTACGTCGAGGGGCTGCGTATGGACGAGGCCATGCATCCGCTCACCCTGCTCGCGGTCGGTCTCTACGGCGAGGTGCTGCCGAACCAGAACGGTGCGCCGATCCGTCTCGTGGTGCCGTGGAAGTATGGCTTCAAGAGTGCGAAATCCCTGGTGCGCATCCGTTTCGTCGAGAAGCCGCCGCGCACCGCGTGGATGGCGGCGGCACCCGACGAGTACGGCTTCTATTCCAACGTCAATCCGCAGGTCGCCCATCCGCGCTGGAGCCAGGCGAAGGAACGCCGCATCGGCGAACTGTTCCGCCGCGACACGCTGATGTTCAACGGCTACGCTGATGCGGTCGCCGGGCTGTATCGCGGCATGGATCTGAAGCGGTACTTCTGATGCACGGTCTGCTGCGGCGGCCGGGAAGTTGGCTGTTCGTCGCCGGCTGCCTGCCCCTGCTGCGGCTGATTCTGCTCGGTGTGTGGGGTGGGCTGGGGGCGGACCCGGTCGAATTCGTCGCGCACTCGACGGGGACCTGGGCGCTGATCGGTTTGTTGCTGACCCTTGCCGTGACGCCGCTGCGGCGGCTCACCGGTCGCTCCGGCCTGGTGCGCCACCGTCGCATGCTCGGCCTGTTCGCCTTCTTCTACGCCTGCCTGCATGCGCTCACCTATTTCTGGCTGGACCAGTCCTTCGATCCGCGCGCCATTGCGCGCGACATCCTCGAACGGCCCTTCATCACGGCGGGGTTTACCGCCTTTGTCCTGCTCGTGCCTCTGGCAGCGACGTCCACCCGGGCCGCCATGCGCCGACTCGGCCGCCGCTGGCAATTGCTGCACCGGCTGATTTATCCGGCGGCGGTACTGGGGGTGCTGCATTTCCTGTGGCTGGTGAAGAAGGATCTGACCGAACCGCTCGTCTACGCGGGTGTGCTCGGCCTGTTGCTGGTGGTACGCCTGCGGTGGACGCAGCGACTCCTGGCGCGTGTGCGGGAAGAATAAAAACGGGGGCCAGGCCCCCGTTTCAGATTGGGCAGCGCCCGACCTGTTAGAGCCCGAAGGGCTTGATGACCGGTACCGCCGGTGCGGGGGCAGCAGGCGCCGCGGCAGGCGCCGTGGCCGGTGCAGGCTTGGCGGGAGCGGCCTTCTTCGCGGCGGGTTTCTTCGCCGGAGCGGCCTTCTTCGCAGCCGGCTTGGCAGCGGGCTTCTTCGCGGGAGCCGCTTTCTTTGCAGCGGGCTTTTTCGCCGGAGCGGCTTTCTTGGCGGGGGCCGCTTTCTTTGCAGCGGGTTTCTTCGCCGGAGCGGCCTTCTTCACAGCCGGCTTGGCGGCGGCCTTCTTCACTGCGGGCTTCTTGGCCGCTGCTGCCTTTTTGGCCGGAGCGGCCTTCTTGGCGGGGGCGGCTTTCTTGACGGCGGGTTTCTTCGCCGGAGCGGCCTTCTTCACAGCCGGTTTGGCGGCGGCCTTCTTCACTGCGGGCTTCTTGACCGCTGCTGCCTTTTTGGCCGGAGCGGCCTTCTTGGCGGGGGCGGCTTTCTTCACTGCGGGCTTCTTGGCCGGGGCGGCCTTCTTCGCAGCCGGCTTGGCGGTGGCCTTCTTCACTGCGGGTTTGGCGGCGGCCTTCTTTGCCGGCGCTGCCTTCTTGGCCGGGGCGGCCTTCTTCGCAGCCGGCTTGGCTGCCGCCTTCTTGGCCGCCGGTTTGGCGGCGGGTTTCTTCGCTGTTGCCATCTTTAACACTCCTTCAGAAGTTGAACGTACTTACCAGTCACTACATTTTTGAAGCAACGTGCAGTCAGACATGCACTTCCAAAGCGTGGTACCGACAGGCAACGAAATGCCCGAAACCCGCATGGAGACGGGCGATACCGAAGCTCCGCTTGGTGAATCCCATTCTAGAGCGTTTTGCGGAGTGTTCAACGAATAGTCAATGCGCGGCGTGGGGCCGCCACAGAAAAATGTCGCAGTGAAACAAAATGTATCGGGACGATACCAAAAAGCACCCTCTTGGACGTTTGGCGCGCATGGTGCAGAGTCAATCAGGAAGCCGTTCTCCGGTGATCAAGGCAGCGAACGTCTCGCGGTCGCGGATCAAATGAATTTTGTTCTTGTCGACGAGCACTTCGGCGGCGCGCGGGCGCGAATTGTAGTTCGAGGCCATGCTCATGCCGTAGGCGCCGGCCGAAAGAATGGCGAGGAGATCGCCTTCCTCGATCGCGAGATCACGCGCAAAGCCAATAAAATCGCCGGTTTCGCAAATCGGGCCGACGATGTCGTAGCGCCGGGCAGGCACGCTTCTTTCGTCGACCGCGACGATTTCGTGAAAGGCTTCGTACAGGGCCGGGCGCATCAGGTCGTTCATCGCGGCGTCGACAATGGCGAAATTCTTCTCTTCGCCAGGCTTCAGGTACTCGACACGCGTGAGCAGCAGGCCGGCGTTACCGACCAGTGAGCGCCCCGGTTCGAGCAGCAGCGTCTCGCGGCGCCCGGCGAATTTCCCGGCCAGCACGCGGCCGTAGGCGGCGAGGTCGGGCGGCGTCTCGTCGCGGTAGCGGATGCCGACACCGCCGCCGAGGTCGATGTGCTGAAGGAGGATGCCGTCGGCGGCGAGGGCATCGACCAGGGCAAGTACGCGGTCAGCGGCGTCCGCCAGCGGCGAAAGATCGGTGAGCTGCGAGCCGATGTGGCAGTCGATGCCGACGACCGCGAGATGCGGCAGGCTCGCAGCCTGCCGGTAGAGCGCATGCGCCTGGGCGATCGGCACGCCGAACTTGTTCTGCTTAAGGCCGGTGGAGATGTAGGGATGGGTCCGTGCGTCGACATCGGGATTGACCCGAAACGAAATCGGCGCAGTCCGCCCGAGCTCGCCGGCCACACGGTTCAGGCGGTGCAGTTCGCTCTCGGACTCGACGTTGAAGCACAGGATGCCGGCCTCCAGCGCGGCGCGCATCTCGGCCGCGGATTTGCCGACGCCGGAGAACACCACCTTGCCGGGGTCGCCGCCGGCGGCCAGCACGCGGGCGAGTTCCCCACCGGAGACGATATCGAAGCCGGCACCCAGGCGCGCGAACACGTTGAGAACCGCGAGGCTGGAATTGGCTTTCACCGCATAGCAGACAAGGTGCGGGACGGCGGCGAAGGCGTCCGCGTAGGCACGGTAGGCGGCTTCGAGGGCGGCGCGCGAGTAGACGTAGAGGGGGGTGCCGAAGCGTTCGGCGAGCGAATCCAGCGCCACGTCCTCGAAATGGAGGCGGCCGTCGATGCGATGCAGGGTGTTCACGGGGAGGTCCGTTGCGGGGCGGGGGGATTTTCGGGAAGATACAGGCTGCCCTTCGAGCCGCAGGCGGAAAGGGCAAGACCGCACAGCAGCAGGGACACTATATATATGGCACGCACATTCATGCGCGAAATGTTAGCACGGACATCATGAGCGACATCGACTTCAACCGGGCAGCCGGCGCGACGCTGGCCCATATCGAACAGGCGCTGGAGGTGGCCGGTCTGGACTTCGAGACGCCGGCCGACGGCATCATCGAAATCGAGTTCGACGACGGCAGCAAGATCGTCGTCAACCGCCACGGCGTGGCGCGCGAACTCTGGGTCGCCGCGCGCTCGGGCGGCTTCCACTTCCGCCCGCAGGATGGCGACTGGGTGGACACCCGCGACGGCACGCCGCTGTTCACCCGGCTTGGCGAGCTGATCGCCGCGCAGGGCGGCGGTACGGTCGGCTTCTAACCTCTCCCGTGAAAAGCCAGGCGCTCACCCTGTTCGACCTGGTGGAGCGGCTTTCGCTGCTGACCCGCGCCGACCTGCGCCAGGCGGGCGCCGCGCAGCACCTGCAACCGGTGCACCTGCAGGTGTTGTTCTATCTCAACCAGGCCAACCGCTTTTCCAACACCCCGCAGGCGCTGACCGAGTATCTGGGGCTGACCAAGGGCACGGTGTCGCAGACCGTGCTGGTGCTGGCACGCCGCCGCCTGATCTCGCGCTATGCCGATCCGCGCGACGGCCGCGTGGTGCGGCTGATTCTCACCGAAGGCGGTACCACCCTGCTGAAGACGCTGTCCGCCGGCGGCGCCTGGCGCGACATCGTGCAGACCGCGAGTCCGGCCCGGGTGACTTCGGCGATCGTGGTGCTGCGCCAGATCCTCGCCCAGGTGCAGGGGCAGAGCGCCAAGCGCAGCTTCGGCGTGTGCGCGACCTGCCGCCACAACCAGCGTCTTGGGCCGCGCAGCTATTTTTGCGCATTGATGCAGGAGAAGCTGTCCAGCCCCGAAGTGCGCCGCATCTGCCGCGAACATGCGCCGCCGGTGGTGCTGGCGGAGTCGCCCTAGAGCCGGGCGCGTGCGCGCGCGATTGCGGCGCGCACCTGCGCTGGTGCGGTGCCGCCGAGGTGGTCGCGGGCGGCGAGCGAACCTTCCAGCGTCAGCACGGCATGGACGTCGTCGGCGATGACCGGGCTGAACGCCTGCAGTTCGGTGAGCGGCAACTCGGCCAGATCGCGGCCGGCGGCTTCGGCGGCGCGCACCGTGCGTGCCACGACTTCGTGCGCGTCGCGGAAGGGCACGCCCTTCTTCACCAGGTAGTCGGCCAGATCGGTGGCGGTGGCGTAGCCCTGCATCACCGCCACGCGCATCGCCTCCCGCTTCACCGTCACGCCGGTGAGCAGGTCGGCGTAGATCGCCAGCGTGTCGGTGAGCGTGTCGACGGTGTCGAACAGCGGTTCCTTGTCTTCCTGGTTGTCCTTGTTGTAGGCGAGCGGCTGGCCCTTCATGAGCGTGAGCAGGGCGACCAGGTGGCCGTTGACGCGGCCGGTCTTGCCGCGCACCAGCTCGGGCACGTCGGGATTCTTCTTCTGCGGCATGATCGACGAGCCGGTGCAGAAGCGGTCGGCGAGGTCGATGAAACCGAAGCGCGGGCTCATCCACAGGATCAGCTCTTCCGACAGGCGCGAGAGGTGAGTCATCACCAGCGCCGCCGCGGCGGTGAATTCGATGGCAAAGTCGCGATCCGATACCGCATCGAGGGAATTCTCGCAGACCGCCTCGAAGCCCAGCTCTCTGGCGACGAACTGGCGGTCGATCGGATAGCTGGTGCCGGCCAGCGCGGCGGCACCCAGCGGCAGCCGGTTGACACGGCGGCGGCAGTCGGCCATGCGCTCGGCGTCGCGCGCGAGCATCTCGAAGTAGGCGAGCAGGTGGTGGCCGAAAGTGACCGGCTGCGCCACCTGCAGGTGGGTGAAGCCGGGCATCACGGTGTCGGTGTGCGCCTCGGCCAGATCGACGAGCGCGCTCTGGCAGGCGCGCAGCCCGGTGCTGATGCGGTCGATGGCGTCGCGCAGGTACAGGCGCACGTCGGTCGCCACCTGGTCGTTGCGACTGCGCCCCGTGTGCAGGCGTTTGCCGGCGTCGCCGATCTTCGCGGTGAGCGCGGCTTCGATGTTGAGGTGGACGTCTTCCCGGTCCAGCGACCAGACAAACTTGCCGGTGCGGATCTCTGCCAGGAGTTCCGCCATGCCGCGGCGGATCGCTTCGAGATCGCCCTTGGAGAGCACACCGACGTGGTGCAACATGGCGGCGTGTGCCAGCGAACCCTGAATATCGAACTCGGCCAGCCGATAATCGAAGGGAATCGACGCCGTGTAGCGTTTGACGATTTCGGATACCGGCTCGGCGAAGCGGCCGGACCAGGCGCCAGCGGGCGGCGTCGTGGACGTGCTCATGGGGGCAGGAAAAGGGGATGAAAAAAGGGAATCATAACAACCGGCCGGTGGAATTGCCGAACTTCTGCCACCTGGGCGTGATGCTGCGCATCGTCGTGGCGGTGGAAGCGGTGCTGGCCGCGGCAGGGGTGGCGCGTGCGCACGACCTTGCAGCATTCGTCGACGGCTTCGTCGATGTCTCGGCGTTGGCGCAGCCGGCGCTGCTTCTGACCCTGCTCGCCCTGTGCGGGGCGGGGCGCTGGCTGCGCGACCTGTCGTATCGAACCGGCGTGGCCGCCACGCTGGCGCTGGCGGCGGGGGTGCCGGCGCTGACGGCGGCGGCGATGGGGCCGCTCCTCATCACCGGGCAGCGGCTGACGCCGACCGGCGTGGCGGTTTTCGCCTGCCTGGTCGGCGCGGGGTTGCTTGGCTATTTCAATTTGCGTGCGCGGGCGCTGTCGCCGGCCATCACCGAGGCGCGCCTGCAGGCCTTGCAGGCGCGCATCCGTCCGCATTTCCTGTTCAACACGCTCAACGCGGTGCTCTCGTTGGTGCGCAGCGACCCGCGTCGTGCGGAGCGAGCGCTGGAGAACATGGCGGACCTGTTCCGCGCGCTCATGAACCAGGCCAACCAGCTGGTGCCGCTGGAAGACGAAGTCGCCCTCACGCGCGCCTATCTGGAACTGGAAGAACTGCGCATGGGTGATCGCCTGCGGATCGTCTGGCACGATCACAAGATGCCGGCGGACGCCCTGATTCCGCCGCTGGTGATCCAGCCGCTGGCGGAAAACGCGGTGTATCACGGCATTGAGCCGCAGGCCGAAGGCGGCGAGATCAGCGTCAACCTGTATCGCAGCGGTGACAAGGTGCACATCGTGGTGCGCAACCCGGTCGCCGCCGACCCGGGCCACCACAAGGGCAACCGCATCGCGCTCGACAACATCCGTGAACGGCTGCTGCTGCATTTCGATCTCGACGCCCAGCTCAAGTCCGAGCAGTTGGGGGCCGTTTATCAGGTGCATATCGTCATTCCCTACACCTCCGGCCGTGAACGCTCCCCATCCCCCCCTGCGCGTCCTGATCGTCGATGACGAGGCGCCCGCGCGCCACCGCCTGCGTGACGTGCTCGCCGACTGTGCCGGGCAACTGGCGACCAGCATCGTCGGCGAAGCGGCGAGCGGCATGGAAGCGCTGGAACTGGTGCAACGGCAGGCGGTTGACGCCGTGCTGCTCGATATCCGCATGCCGGGCATGGACGGCCTCGAGTGCGCCAGCCATCTCAACCGGCTGGCAGCGCCGCCGGCCATCGTCTTCACCACCGCGTACGATGCCTACGCCTGTCAGGCTTTCGATCTCAACGCCGTCGATTATCTGGTGAAGCCGGTACGCGCCGAGCGCCTGGCGCGGGCGCTCGCGCGCGCCCACCGCCTCAGCCCCGCCGCCATCGACCACCTGCGCGAGGCGCATCCGAAGGCGCGCACTCACCTGTCGCTGACGGAAAAGGGCCGCATGGTGCTGATTCCGGTGGCCGACATCCTTTATCTCAAGGCCGAACTGAAGTACGTCACCGTGCGCACCGGCGCGCGCGAATTCCTGATCGAGGAATCGCTGGCGCGTCTGGAGAGCGAGTTTGGCGAGGTTTTCGCGCGCATTCACCGCAACTGCCTGGTGGCCGCCGACCGCATCCGCGAAATCGGCAAGATGCCGGGCGAGGACGATGGCCATTTCGTGCGTCTGGACGGCCTCGACGAGCGCCTTGCCGTCAGCCGACGCCAGTATAGTGGCCTGCGTGAAAAATTTAAGTCCATGTAAACAACGTGTTGCGAGCCGCCTACAACTAAAGTTGTATACGCCGATGCGCCTTCCTCTTGTAGGATGCACTTGCTTGCTGCTTGGGCTGCAAGCAGGAAGTTCTCCGCAACGAGGGGCCTGTCCCTTCATTTCCGCCGGGTTCGCAAGAATCCGGCTTTTTTTTGTCCGTGTACCTCCGGTTATCATGGCGGCCATGAAAACCGACGCCATCGACCTGACCGAAACCCAGCTTGACTCCGAAACCGTGTTCGACGGGCGCCTGCTGCACGTGCGGCGCGACCGCGTGCGCCTGCCCGACGGTGCCGAATCGACGCGTGAGTACATCGTCCATCCTGGTGCCGTCGTCGTCATTCCGCTGTTCGACAACGGCGACCTGCTGCTCGAACGTCAGCACCGCTACCCGCTGCACCGCGACTTCATCGAACTGCCCGCCGGCAAGATCGATCCCGGTGAGGACGATCTCGCCTGCGCCCGGCGCGAGCTGGAAGAGGAAACCGGCTATACGGCAGCGCAATGGCGTGAGGTCACCACCATCTATCCGTGCATCGGCTATTCCAACGAAAGACTCGCGTTCTATCTCGCGCGCGGGCTGCAAAACGGCAGCCATGGCCGCGACGCCGACGAGTTCCTGGAAATCCTGCGCCTGCCCTTCGCCGAGGCGATGCAGTGGGTGAGGGATGGCCGCATCTGCGAGACCAAGACCGTGATCGGGCTGTTCTGGCTGGAGAAGATGCTGCAGCAGGGCTGGTAGCCCCGCCGCGTCAGTCGCGCGGGTAGGCGAGGTTCGCCGCCAGCCAGCGTTCCGCCGTCTTCACATCCCAGCCCTTGCGACGCGCGTAATCCTCGACCTGGTCGCGCTCGATCTTCGCCACGGCGAAATACTGGCTGTCGGGATGCGAGAGGTAGAAACCCGATACCGCGGCGCCCGGCCACATGGCGAAGTTCTCGGTGAGTTCCACGCCGATCTGGCGGGTGGCGTCGAGAATGCGGAACAGGGTGGCTTTCTCGCTGTGCTCGGGGCAGGCGGGATAGCCCGGCGCGGGGCGGATACCCTGGTATTCTTCCGCGATCAGTTGCTCGTTGGTGAGCGCTTCCTCGCTCGCGTAACCCCAGAATTCGCGGCGAACGCGCCAATGCAGATGCTCGGCGAAGGCCTCCGCCAAGCGGTCGCACAGGGCCTTGAATAGAATCGCGGAGTAGTCGTCGTGGGCGGCCTCGAACATTTTGGCGCGCTCGTCCTCGCCGATGCCGGCGGTAACGACGAACGCCCCGAGATAGTCCTGTTTGCCGCTGTCCTTCGGCGCGACGAAGTCGGCCAGACACAGGTTGGCGCGCCCGGTGGGTTTCTTCATCTGCTGGCGCAGGCCGTGCCAGGTCGCCACCGGCGTCGTGCGTGCGGCGTCGGTATAGATTTCGATGTCGTCGTCATGGATCGTGTTCGCCGGGAAGAGGCCGAACACGGCGCGCGCCTCGATCCAGTTTTCCGCGATCATCTGTTTGAGCATCGCCTGGGCGTCGGCGAAGAGTTTCTTCGCCTCGGTGCCGACGACTGCGTCGTCGAGAATCTTCGGGAACTTGCCGTGCAGTTCCCAGGAACTGAAAAAGGGCGTCCAGTCGATGGTGTCGGCGAGCTTCGTCAGATCGTAGGCGTTCATCACGTGCACGCCCAGCTGTCTGGGGACCGGCGGCGTGTAGCTTGCCCAGTCGATCGCGAACTTGTTGGCGCGCGCATCGGCGAGCGCGATGCGCGAGGTTTCCGACTTGTTCTTCAGGTGTCGTTCGCGGGTCTTGTCGTACTCCGCGCGAATCTCGGCGGCGTAGGCGTCACGCCGCTCCTTCGACAGCAGTTGCGTGCAGACGCCGACCGCGCGCGAAGCGTCCTTGACGTGGACCACCGGGTACTCGTAGTGCGGCGCGATCTTCACCGCGGTGTGCGCGAGCGAGGTGGTAGCGCCCCCGATCAGCAGGGGAATCGTGTAGCCCTGGCGCTGCATTTCGCGCGCCACGTGCGCCATTTCCTCCAGGGACGGGGTGATGAGGCCCGACAACCCGATGAGGTCGGCCTGGTGTTCCTTCGCCGCGTCGAGGATCTTCTGCGCCGGCGCCATGACCCCCAGGTCGATGATCTCGTAGCCGTTGCAGCCCAGCACCACGCCGACGATGCTCTTGCCGATGTCGTGCACGTCGCCTTTCACGGTGGCCATGACGATCTTGCCGGCGCTTTGTGCGTCGCCGGCCTGTTTGTCGGCCTCGATGAAGGGCAGCAGATGGGCGACCGCCTGCTTCATCACGCGGGCGGACTTGACCACCTGCGGTAGGAACATCTTGCCGGCGCCGAACAGGTCGCCGACGACGTTCATGCCCGCCATCAGCGGGCCTTCGATGACGTGCAGCGGGCGTTCGGACTGGAGCCGCGCTTCCTCGGTGTCCTCGACGATGTACTGGGTGATGCCCTGCACCAGGGCATGGCTGAGCCGCTCGTTCACCGGCAACTGGCGCCAGGAAAGATCCTCGACCTTTTCCTTTGCGCCGCCCTTGACGTTTTCGGCAAAGCTCACCAGCCGCTCGGTCGAATCGGCACGGCGGTTCAGCAGCACGTCCTCGACGCGCTCCTTCAGTTCCGGATCGAGGTTGGCGTAAACGCCGAGCTGGCCGGCGTTGACGATGCCCATGTCCATGCCCGCCTGGATCGCGTGGTAGAGAAAGGCGGTATGGATCGCCTCGCGCACCGGGTCGTTGCCGCGGAAGGAGAAGCTGACGTTCGACACGCCGCCGGAGACGTGGGCGTGCGGCAGGTTCTGGCGAATCCAGCGCGTGGCCTCGATGAAGTCCACGGCGTAGTTGGCGTGCTCCTCGATGCCGGTGGCCACGGCGAAAATGTTGGGGTCGAAGATGATGTCCTCGGGCGGGAAGCCGACCTGTTCCGTGAGGAGTTTGTAGGCACGCGTGCAGATCTCGATCTTGCGCGCGCAGGTGTCGGCCTGGCCGGTCTCGTCGAAGGCCATCACGATCACCGCCGCGCCGTAGCGCAGGCACAGCTTCGCCCGCTCGATGAACTCGGCCTCGCCTTCCTTCATCGAGATCGAGTTGACGATGCCCTTGCCCTGGATACATTTCAGGCCCGCCTCGATGACCTCCCACTTCGACGAATCGAGCATGATCGGCACCCGCGCGATATCGGGTTCGGAAGCGATCAGGAGAAGGAAGCGCACCATCGCTGCCTCGGCGTCGAGCATGCCCTCGTCCATATTGATGTCGATGACCTGCGCGCCGTTCTCGACCTGCTGCCGCGCCACCGAGAGCGCATCGTCGTAGCGGCCTTCGAGAATCATGCGCGCGAAGGCCTTGGAGCCGGTGACGTTGGTGCGCTCGCCGACGTTGACGAAAAGACTGTCGCGGCCCACGTTGAACGGCTCCAGTCCCGCCAGGCGCATCGCCGGCTCTGCCACCGGCGGCACGCGCGGTGCGACGCCCTCGACCGCGCGGGCGATGGCGGCGATGTGCGCGGGTGTGGTGCCGCAGCAGCCGCCGACGATGTTGAGCAGGCCGGCGCGCGCCCATTCGGCGATGTGCGTCGCCATCTCGTCCGCCCCCAGGTCGTATTCGCCGAAGGCGTTCGGCAGGCCCGCGTTGGGATGCGCCGAGACGAAGGTGTCCGCCTTGCCCGCGAGTTCCTCCACGTACTGGCGCAGGAGGTCCGGGCCGAGCGCGCAGTTCAGGCCGATCGACAGGGGGCGCGCGTGACGCACCGAGTTCCAGAACGCCTCGGTGGTCTGGCCGGAAAGCGTGCGGCCGGAGGCGTCGGTGATGGTGCCGGAGATCATCACCGGCAGGCGCAGCGCGTGGGCTTCGAAGTATTCCTCGATGGCGAAGAGCGCGGCCTTGGCGTTCAGGGTGTCGAAAATCGTCTCGACCATGAGGATGTCGGCGCCGCCCCGCACCAGGCCGTCGATCGCTTCCAGATAGGCGACACGCAACTGGTCGAACGTGACGTTGCGGTAGCCCGGATCGTTGACGTCGGGAGAAATGGTGGCGGTGCGCGTGGTCGGGCCGAGCACGCCGGCGACGAAGCGCGGCTTCGCCGGATCGGCGGCGCTCGCCTCGTCCGCCGCCTCGCGCGCGAGGCGCGCCGCGGCGAAGTTCAGCTCAGCCACCAGGTGCTCCATGTGGTAGTCCGCCATCGCGATCGCGGTGGCGTTGAAACTGTTGGTTTCGAGGATGTCCGCGCCCGCCGCGAGATACTGCGCATGGATGCCCTTGATGAGCTGCGGCTGCGTCAGGCACAGCAGATCGTTGTTGCCCTTGAGGTCGTGCGCGAAATCGGCGAAGCGCGCGCCGCGGTAGTCGGCCTCGGCGAGCTTGTGCGACTGGATCATCGTTCCCATGGCACCGTCGAGGACGAGGATGCGCCGGGCGAGGAGGGAGCGGAGGAGGTCGGCGCGGGACATGGCAGGACAGCGAAGCGGGAGGCAGACCATTATCCCGGAAACCGCAGCCGAGCGCCCACTTATCCCGGAAGCGCGACAGGGATATCGGCGCCCGGCACCCACGCGTGTCCGTGAATATGACATTCCATCGTTGCGGTCCGGAACTCGACAGTCTGCCGTGCCCGGACGGCGGCAGGTCCTTGCGATCCGGCGCGCCGCAGGGAGAAGGCGCCTGGTACGAAAGTTGCGGTCCCCTGAGACGAAGGGCGTCGACGACACCCCGGCTTCCGCAGAGAGAAAGCGACAACGATGTTGAAACGTACACTGATCGTCAGCCTGCTCGCGGGACTGACACTATCTTTTCCCGTCCGCGCGGATCGCGAGGCGGAGGCCGCACGCTTCTATGAGGATGCGCTGACGCGCTATGGACGCGGCGACGATGCCGGCGCGATCATCCAGTTGAAGAATGCGCTCAAGGAAGAGCCGAAGATGCTGCCGGCGCTGGTGCTGCTGGGGCAGGTGCATCTGCACCGGGGTGAACCCGCGGCGGCCGAGCGTGTATTGGCTGACGCGGAACGCCTTGGGGCGGCACGTGCGGAACTCGCTGTGCTTCAGGCGCGTGCCTATTTTGATCAGGGCAAGGTACGCCTGCTGCTGGAGCGCTTCGGTCCCGATGGCCTGGCGCCGCAGGCGCGATTGGAGATGCTGGTTCTGCGCACGCGCGCGCAGATCCAGCTGAGCCAGCTCGACGCGGCGCTGGCGAGCGCCCGGCAGGCCGAGACGATCCCCGCCGGCGCGGCCCGCGCACTGGCGCTGCAGGCGCAGATCCACCTCAATGCCGGCCGCGTGCAGGAGGCGCAGGCGGCCGCCCAGCGCGCACTGCAGCTTGCGCCGCGTGATGCCGAAGCGTGGACCATGCAGGCGTCGATCGCGCATGCGCAGGGCGATCTCGCGGGGGCGGCGCGCGACTATGGCCGCGCACTGGAATACCAGCCGCAATATCTGGAGGCGCGCCTTGCGCGCGCCGGCATCTGGCTCGATCTCAAGCGCGACGCGGAGGCTCGCACCGACATCGACTTTCTGCAGAAGCACTTTTCGCACGACCCCCGTGGAGCCTATCTGCGCGCGCTCTACCACGCCCGCCAAGGCGACGGGGCGGCCAGCCGCGCGGCCATGCAGGATGTGACGCGTACGCTGGGGCAACTGTCGCCGGAGTTCCTGCAGGCCAGCGACCAGCTGAAACTGCTCGGAGGGCTGGCGCACCACGCGCTCGGTGAATTCGAGCGCGCCAAGTCCTACCTCGTGCCGTACCAGGAAAAGTTTCCGCGCGAACCCGGCGTACGCAAGCTGCTGGGCAGCATCTATCTGGCCGAGCGCCAGTTCGATCGGGCCATCGCCATGCTGCAACCGGCCCTGCGCGCGCAGCCGGGCGATGCGCAGACCCTGTCGCTGCTGGGTAGCGCCTATATGGGCCAGGGCAGGCACGCGCAGGCCACGCAGATGTTCCAGGAGGCGGCCCAGGCACAGGACACCTCGGCCATCCAGACCGGGCTGGGTCTGAGCCTGCTTGGTGCCGGTCAGCGCCAAGCCGGTCTTGCCGCGCTGCTGCGCGCCTACGAACTGGCCCCCGCCAGCGCCGAGGCCGGAGTGCCACTGGCGCTCGCCTACCTCAAACGGGGCGAGGGCAAACCTGCCGTCGCCATCATCGACACGATCCTCCGCCGCGACCCCGGCAATGTCTCGCTGCACAATCTGCTGGGGGTGGCAAGGTTGGCGGCGGGCGACCGTCCCGGCGCGCGTTCGGCCTATGTTGCCGCAATCAAGGGTGCCCCGGGTTTCTACGCGGCCCACCTCAACCTTGCGCGACTCGACGAGGCCGATGGCCAGGTCGAGCGGGCGCGCCAGCGCTATCTCGGCATTCTCAAGGTGAAGCCGGACCATGTCGATGCCATGCTCGAACTCGCGCGTCTCGAGGAACAGGTCGGCCGCGCCCCGGAAGCCGTGCGCTGGCTGGAAAAGGCCGCCGGCCTCAAGGGCCAGGATGTGCGGCCGCGGCTGGCGTTGCACGGTTTGTATCTGCGCAGTGGGCAGGTGCAGCGGGCGCTTGACGTCGCGCGTGATGCACAGGCGATCGCCCCGCGGGATCCCGGCGCGCTATTGGCACTTGCCGATGCACAGATCGCGCTCGGCAACGCCGATGCGGCGCGCGCGACCCTGCGTGGTCTGGCGCAGGGCGCCGCCTTCGATGCGGCTTGGTTGACACGGGCGGCGGCGCGCCAGATGCAGATCGGCGACACCGACGCGGCCGCCTACAGCCTGGGCAAGGCGCTGCTCGCCGAGCCGGACCATGTGTCGGCGCTGGTGTTGCAGGCTCGCCTGGCCATTCAGCAGGGCAGGTTCGCCGACGCCGAGAGGCAGATGCAGGCGCTGCAGCAACGCAGTCATGCGCAAGCCGCGGCGCGGCGTCTCCTGGGCGAGCTGCGCCAGGTGCAGGGGCGCAAGATCGAGGCGGTCGACGCCTGGCGCGCCGCCTATGCCGCCGATCGTGGCAGCGACAGTCTGTTTGGTCTTTATGGCGCGCTGATGGCGTCGAACCAGGCGCGCGAGGCGGCGCGCCTGATGGAGGGCTGGCGTACCCTTCATCCGGCCGATTCCGCCAGCGGCCACGCCCTTGGCGAGGCATGGCTGGCCCTCGAAGACTGGCCGCGCGCCCGTGCCGTGTATCTGGACCTCGTCGGGCGCGACGCGCGCGACGCGCGTGCGTACAACAATCTGGCGCATGTGCTGATGCGCCAGGGCGACCCCGGGGCACTCGGCCATGCCGAACGGGCGCGCGCGCTGGCGCCGAACGAGCCGCAGGTCAACGATACGCTCGGCTGGATTCTGGTGCAGCAGGGGCAGACCGAGAAGGGCCTGCGTTACCTGCGCGAAGCGGCATTGCGCGCGCCCGACGATCCGGTGATTCGCGGCCATCTCGACGAGGCGCTGGCGAAGACGCGCGGTACGAGGCGGTGAAAGCGTCGGGTTTTTTTACACAAGCAACCATTGAAAAGACACTGAATTTTGCAAGCCATTGACATTCAAAGACAAAATGTTTCTGGCATCTGTCTTGCTTATCTTGTCTCATACGAAAACCAAACCGGAGTTCAACCATGAAACCCTGCCATCGTTCGCTTGCCCTGTTCGCGGGTGCCTGCGCATTCGCTGTTTCGGGCGTCGCGTCCGCTGCGACCTGGACCTTTAACAATGTGACCTCCGATACGCAGACCGGCGTCACCGCGACCGCCAGTGCCTGGGCGAATACCGCGGGCTCGACCAACACCCTGCTGGAAAGCGCCTACCTGACCACCTGGGGCAGTTCCGGGCTGGGCGTCAAGAACAAGGATTACAACGCCGGCGATACCAACGAAGGGATCGATCCCGAGCATGCCATCGATAACGACCAGCGCAAGGATTCGGTGCTGTTCAGCTTCACCGGCGACAAGGTCAACCTGACGTCCACGTATTTCGGCTGGGTGAGCGGCGCCTCGGGTTATGGGGATTCGGACTTCTCCGTGTATGCGTTCACGGGCGCTGGCCTCGCCAACCTCGCGGGGGTGACCTATACCGATGCGGGCATGGCGACCGCAGGCTGGACGCTGGTCGGGCATCACAGCGGCGGCAGCAGCGCTGGCTGGAAAACGATCAACGCCAGCGACATCTATTCCAGCTACTGGCTGATCGGTGCCAACGCGGGCGCCAACGACTCCAAGAAGGACGCGTTCAAGCTCCTGAAGATCGCCGGCACGACCTGCGCCGACAACCCCAAGGCCAATGGCTGCGGCTACACGCCGCCGGGTGGGGTACCCGAGCCGGGTACGCTGCTGCTGATGGGCGCCGGCTTCCTTGGCATGACCCGGCTGATGCGGCGCCAGAAATCCTGACGGCCAGCGTCACCCGAACGACCCCGCGCAAGCGGGGTTTTTCCGTTATGGGGCCGGAGAACTGCTACAGTGGATAAAATTTTGTGTGGAGCGCCCCATGAAGCATCTCGCGCCCAGGGAAGCGCATGCTTTCCTGCAATCGCATCCCGAAGCGGTGTTCATCGACTGTCGCTCGGAAATCGAATACCTGTTCGTCGGTCATCCGGTCGGTGCCATCCACATCGCCTGGCAGGACAGCCCCGACTGGGACATCAATCCGGATTTCCTTGGTCACGCGCGCAGGGCGGCGTCGGTCAACCGCCCGGTGGTGCTGATCTGCCGCTCCGGGCGGCGTTCGGTCGACGCCGGGCGTTACCTGGAAAAACATGGCTTTCCCGAGGTCTATAACATCCTGCACGGTTTCGAGGGCGATATGGACGAGCACCATCATCGCAGCATGACAAACGGCTGGCGCTTCGACGGCCTGCCGTGGGAGCAGACCTGACGAGGTCAACGTATCAGGTGGGCAGGTTCAGCTCGGCGAGCACCGGGGCATGGTCCGACGGCCGCTCCAGCCGGCGCATGTCGCGGTCGATGCTGGCCGCGGTGCACAGGGTGGCGAGCGGCGCGGACAGCAGGATGTGGTCGATTCTTAGGCCGTGGTTGCGGCGGAAGCCCATCATGCGGTAATCCCACCAGGAGAAGCTCTTTTCCGGCTGCTCGAACAGGCGGAAGCTGTCCGCGAGGCCCAGCGCCAAGAGCGCACGGAATTTCTCGCGCTCGGGTTCGGACACCAGCACCGAGCCCTCCCACGCCTGCGGGTCGTGCACGTCGCGGTCCTCGGGGGCGACGTTGTAGTCGCCGAGCACGGCAAGCTTTGGATGTCGCGCGAGCTCATCCTTCAGCCATGCAATCAGCGCGTCGAACCAGGCGAGCTTGTAGGGGTATTTGTCGGAATCGAGGCTCTGTCCGTTGGGGCAGTACACGCACACCAGACGCACCCCCTCGACGGTGGCGGCGATGACGCGCTGCTGTGCGTCGTCGAAGCCGGGAATGCCGGTCTGGATGTCGGTTGGTGTGCTGCGGCTGAGAATGGCGACGCCGTTGTAGGTTTTCTGCCCGGCGAATACGGCATGGTAGCCGGCGGTTTCGAGTTCCGCCACGGGAAAGGCGTCGTCGGTGAGCTTGGTTTCCTGCAGGCAGACGGCATCCGGCTGCCGCGTGGCCAGAAAATCCAGCAGTTGCGGCAGGCGGACCTTGAGGGAGTTGACGTTCCAGGCGGCGAGTTTCATGCCGCCGAGTGTACCGCAGGCGGCTATCGTGTCGCGGCGGGTGCGGGTGCGGGCGCGGGTGCCGTAGCCGGAGCGCCAGCCGGCTGGCGGGCGGGGACCGATTTGGGATAGCCGGCACGGTCGAGCGCCGCCTGCCACTGTCCGGTCTCGAAACCGTCCAGACGGTCGCTGCCGATCAGCAACACGGGGACGTTCAGCTTGCCGGTCAGCTTCTTCAGTTCCGTCTGGGCGTCGGGATTCGCCTGCGGGTCCTTGCTGGTGAAGGGCACGCCGCGCTCGCCCAGGAGTTTGCGCGCGTCGTCGCAGGGCATGCCGCAGTCGCTCGCGTACAGGGTGACCGGAGACTTTTCGCGTGCCATGCGGCCGGCGTAGGACTCGCCGCCTTCGATGACGTTGCCCTTCATCGCCTTCTGCTGCACGTTGCGGGTACTGGGCGGCGGCGGATGGTCGCTGTAGACCGTCCGTCCCTGTTCATCCTTCCACTGGTACACCTGGGCTGCCGACAGCGAGGTGCTCGCTGCCAGACATGCCGCGAGGACGAACCATCCTGCCTTCATGCCGCTCTCCCTTCGGACGCAATCGTTTCCTGTAACGGCAGGCAGGGTGATGGACTTTAGTATGCTGCGTGCGGCGAATCGGCTCAGGCCATGCCGTTGTGGCGCAGCAGCGCGTCGATCGCCGGTTCGCGGCCACGGAAAGCCTTGAACGATTCGAGCGCCGGGCGCGCGCCACCCTGGGCGAGGATTTCGCTCCAGAAGCGGTGGCCGACTTCGGGGTTGAGCACGCCGCCGTAGCCTTCGGCCTCGTCCTCGAACAGCGCGTAGGCGTCGGCGGAGAGCACCTCCGCCCACTTGTAGCTGTAATAGCCCGCCGCGTAACCGCCGGCGAAGATGTGCGAGAAGTTGTTGGGGAAACGGTTGTACGCCGGCGGGACGATGACCGCGACCTGGCGGCGGATGTCCTCGATGAGGTTCTGCGCGGTGCGATCGCCGTTGGGGTCGAAGTCGTCGTGCAGGTGCATGTCGAAGCTGGCGAACTCGATCTGGCGCAGCATCTGCAGACCGGCCTGGAAATTCTTCGCCGCGAGCATCTTGTCGAAAAGCTCGCGCGGCAGAGCCGCGCCGGTGTCGACGTGGGCGGTCATGTGCTTCAGCACGTCCCATTCCCAGCAGAAGTTTTCCATGAACTGCGAGGGCAGTTCGACCGCGTCCCATTCCACGCCGTTGATGCCGGACACGCCGAGGTCTTCCACCTGCGTCAGCAGATGGTGCAGGCCGTGGCCGGTTTCGTGGAACAGGGTGATGACCTCGTCGTGGGTGAACAGCGCGGGCTTGCCGCCGACCGGTGCGGAAAAATTGCAGTTGAGATACGCCACCGGGGTCTGGATGGTGTTACCCCCCCCATCGGTTGAAGGCAGGCGGCGCCGGGTGATGACGTCGTCCATCCATGCACCGCCACGCTTGGAGGCGCGCGCATAGAGGTCGAGGTAGAACTGGCCGATGCGTTGTCCGGCGCGGTCGTATAGGGTGTAGAACTTGACGTCCGGATGCCACACCGGTGCCTGGTCCTCGCGGATAAAGAGGCCGTAGAGCGTCTCGACGAGCTTGAACAGGCCAGCCAGGACGCGCGGCTCGGGGAAGTACTGCTTCACTTCCTGGTCGGAGAAGCTGTAGCGCGCCACGCGCAGTTTTTCCGAGACGTAGGCGTTGTCCCAGGCTTCCAGCGTGTCGAGTCCGAGCTCGCTGGCGGCGAAGGCCTTCATCTCGGCGAAATCCTTTTCCGCGTATGGGCGCGCACGCGCGGCCAGCTCGTCGAGGAATTTCAGTACCTGGGCCGGCGTGTCGGCCATCTTGGCTTCCAGCGACACTTCGGCGTAGCTCCCGAAGCCGAGCAGCTCGGCGGCTTCGCGGCGCAGGCGGAGAATTTTTTTAATCAGCGGCGTATTGTCCCAGTCGGCCTTGCCGAATTCGGAGGCGCGCGTGACGTAGGCACGGTAGAGGGTTTCGCGCAGGCTGCGCCGGTCGGCGTATTGCATCACCGGCAGGTAGGACGGCATCTGCAGGGTGATTTTCCAGCCGGGCTTGCCGTCGGCTTCGGCGGCGGCACGCATCATTTCCAGGACATCGGCCGGCACACCGGCGAGCTCGCCCGCATCCTCGGTGTAGTGCGCAAAGTCGTTGGTGGCGTCGAGCAGGTTCTCCTCGAATTTTGCCGACAGCTGGGCGAGTTCCTCCTGCACCTGCATGAAGCGCGCCTTCCTGTCGGCGGGCAGCTCGGCGCCGCCCAGGCGGAAGTCGCGCAGCTCGTTTTCCACGATCTTGCGGCGCGCGGGGGACAGCGTGGCGAAGGCCGGGCTTGCGGCGAGCGCCTTGTATTTGGCGAACAGGGCGGCGTTCTGCCCGAGCTCGGCATAGTAGACGGTGATTTTCGGCAGGTTGGCGTTGTAGACCTCGCGCAGTTCGGGTGAATCCATCACCGAATGCAGGTGCGAGACCTGGCCCCAGGCGCGGCCGAGACGCTCGTTCGCATCTTCCAGCGGCGCGACGAAAGCATCCCATTCGGGCGGCGTGTCCGGTGCTTCGGCCTGTTTCACCGCCGCGCGGCATGCCGCGAGCAGTTCGTCGATCGCCGGGGTGACGTATTCGGTCCTGAAATCGGCGAAACGGGGCAGGCCGGAAAAATCGAGCAGCGGGTTCATCGTTGGGCTTTCACAAAAGGAAGACTGGAGCATGCCGGCGAATCGGTGCCGGCAAGCGATTACAAGCGATTATAATTTGTGCCCGATACGTCGCGTTTCAACCCCGCTCGAACCATGGCCTTGCACGCTTCCGTCGCGCCCTATCAGGGGCATGTTCCCCGGCTCGCAGCAGGCGCCTGGGTGCACCCGCGCGCCACCGTCATCGGCGAGGTCGCGCTCGGCTGCGACGCTTCGGTGTGGCCCGGCGCGGTCATCCGCGGCGACGTCAATGCGATCGCCGTCGGCGACGCCACCAATATCCAGGACAACAGCGTGCTGCATGTTTCGCACCGTACCGCGGAGAATCCGGCCGGCGGGCCGCTTGTCGTCGGCGCGCGCGTCACCGTGGGGCACAGCGTGATCCTGCATGCCTGCACCATCGAGGACGAATGTCTGATCGGCATGGGCTCGATCATCCTCGACCGCGCGGTGATCCGGAAGCACGTGCTGCTCGGCGCCGGTTCGCTGGTGCCGGAAGGCAAGGTGCTCGAATCCGGCCATCTCTATCTGGGGCGTCCGGCGAAACTGGTGCGTGCCTTGACGCCGGACGAGATCGCCTATTTCGCCTATTCGGCCGCGCACTATGTGAAACTCGCGCGCTCGTATGCCTGACCCGCGCTCCACGCAGCCGGACGCGGGACATTTCCAGTAATCCATTCCTGAATCATCGAGACATGGCGCAATACGTCTATTCCCTCAACCGGGTCGGCAAGATCGTCCCGCCCAAGCGGCAGATTCTCAAGGACATCTCGCTGTCTTTCTTCCCCGGCGCGAAGATCGGTCTGCTTGGCCTGAACGGCTCCGGCAAATCCTCGCTGATCCGCATCATGGCCGGTGTCGACACCGACATCGAAGGCGAGGCGATTCCGATGCCGGGCATCCGCATCGGCTACCTGCCGCAGGAGCCGCAGCTCGATCCCACGCACACGGTGCGCCAGGCGGTGGAGGCGGGACTGGGCGAGATCGTCGCGGCGAAGACCCGGCTCGACGAGATCTACGCCGCCTACGCCGAGCCCGATGCCGATTTCGACAAGCTGGCCGAGGAGCAGGCGAAGTGCGAAGCCATCCTCGCCACCGCCGGCGCCGACCTCGATACGCAGATGGAAATCGCCGCCGACGCATTGCGGCTGCCGCCGTGGGACGCGGTGATCGGCCACCTCTCCGGCGGCGAGAAGCGCCGCGTCGCGCTGTGCCAGTTGCTGCTGTCCAATCCCGACATGCTGCTGCTGGACGAGCCGACCAACCATCTCGATGCCGAGTCAGTCGAGTGGCTGGAGCAGTTCCTCGTGCGCTATCCGGGGACAGTGGTTGCGGTGACGCACGACCGCTACTTCCTCGACAACGCCGCCGAATGGATCCTCGAACTCGACCGCGGCCACGGCATCCCGTGGAAAGGCAATTACACCAGCTGGCTCGAACAGAAGGAAGCGCGCCTGGAGACCGAGGCCAAGCAGGAAGCGGCGCGCATCAAGACCATGAAGCACGAGCTCGAATGGGTGCGACAGAACCCCAAGGCGCGCCAGGCCAAATCCAAGGCGCGTCTCGCGCGCTTCGAGGAGCTGAATTCGGTCGAATACCAGAAGCGCAACGAAACCCAGGAAATCTTCATTCCGGTCGGCGAGCGGTTGGGCGACAAGGTCATCGAGTTCCGCAACGTGACGAAGGCGTTCGGCGACCGCCTGTTGATCGACGACCTCAGCTTCTCGATTCCGCCCGGCGCCATCGTCGGCATCATTGGCCCCAACGGCGCCGGCAAATCGACCCTGTTCCGCATGATCACCGGCGCGGAAAGGCCCGACTCGGGCGAGATCGAGATCGGCCAGACGGTGAAGCTCGCCTACGTCGACCAGAGCCGCGACGCGCTCGCCGCAGAAAAAACCGTGTTCGACGAAGTCGCCGAAGGCCGCGACATTCTCACCGTCGGCCGCTACGAAATTCCGTCGCGCGCGTATCTGGGCCGCTTCAACTTCAAGGGCGGCGACCAGCAGAAACTCGTTGGCAAGCTTTCCGGCGGCGAACGCGGCCGCCTGCATCTGGCCAAGACGCTCATCTCCGGCGGCAACGTGCTGCTGCTCGACGAACCGTCGAACGACCTCGACGTGGAAACCCTGCGCGCGCTGGAAGACGCGCTGCTCGAATTCGCCGGCTGCGTGCTGGTGATTTCCCACGACCGCTGGTTCCTCGACCGCATCGCCACCCACATCCTCGCTTTCGAAGGTGACTCGCAGGTGGTGTTCTTCCCCGGCAACTACCAGGAATACGAGGCGGACAAGAAGAAGCGCCTGGGTGAAGAGGGTGCGAAGCCGAAACGCATCCGCTACAAGCCGATCAGCCGCTAACACGGACTGGCTGGTGTTGTATATTTTGGTAATATACAAGCATGATTGATCTTGGCTTGGTGGTCGGCTTCGAGTGGGACATCGGAAATGCGCGGAAAAACGAAAAGCACGATGTCACCGTGGCGGAAGCGGAGCAGGTTTTCTTCAACCAGCCGCTGTTGCTGCTGGAAGACGTCAAGCACAGCCAGGACGAGGTGCGCTACCATGCGCTGGGCCATACGCACGACGGGCGTCGGCTACACATCACCTTCACGATGCGCGGCGCCGGCACCCGCATCCGCGTGATTTCGGCGCGCGACATGCATCGCAAGGAAAGGGCATTCTATGAACAAGCGACTTAAACCTATCCCACACTTCGCCACCGAGGCTGAAGAACGCGCGTTCTGGGAAAGCCACGACAGCAGTGATTACGTGGACTGGAGCAAGGCGGCGAAGGTTGTCATGCCCAGTCTCAAGCCGACCACGCAGACGATTTCGCTGCGCTTGCCCTTGCATCTCCTGGAGACCATCAAGGCCGCCGCCAACGCACGTGACGTGCCTTATCAATCGCTGATCAAGGTCTGGCTGCAGGAAAAGGCCGACCAAGGCTCAACCCGGTGTTCCTGACGCACCCGAGGAGCACCCGCAAGGACGCGGCAAAACGACCGTGGCGTGAAGCGGATCAGGCGGCGTCACTGGATGGCGACGCCGTCTTCCCGCGCTGGCCGTAATCCCTGAAGCGTTCGAGTACGACATCCATTTCCGCGTCGTCGAGCAGCACCGGCTCGCCCATCAGCGTGGCGCGCCAGTATTGCGCGCACAGCGCTTCCACTTCCAGCGCGAGATCCAGCGCGGCATCCAGGGTGGCACCCACGGCGACCTGGCCATGGTTGCTCATCAGGCAGGCGCGACGATCCTGCAGGGCGGCGAGGACGGCGTGCGACAGCGCTTCGGTGCCGAAGGTGGCGTAATCCGCGCAGCGGATGTCGCGCCCGCCTGCTGCCGCGACCATGTAATGGAAGGGCGGGATCGCGCGGCGCAGGCAGGACAGGCTCACGGCATGCGGCGAATGCGCGTGCACCACCGCGTGGACTTCGGGGCGGGCGACGTAAAGGTCGCGGTGGATGCGCCACTCGCTCGACGGTTTCAACTCGCTGCGTGCCACGCCGTCGAGACCGACGAACACCATCTGCGCGGGTTGCAACGTGGCCCCGGGCAGGCCGCTCGGCGTGACGAGAAAACCGTCCGCCCAGCGCGCGCTGACGTTGCCGGAGGCACTCTGGTTGAGGCCTTGCACCACCGTCTGCCGCGCGGTTTCGGCGAGCGCGGCGCGCAGTGCGGCTTCGCCGTTCACGCGCGGGCTCCGTGCGGGTACAGCGCCGCGAGGCCGGCCGCGGTGGCCGGGCACACGCCGCGCTCGGTGACGATGCTGTGGACCAGGCGCGCCGGGGTGACGTCGAACGCGGGATTGGCCGCCGCGCTCTGGGGCGGCGTGAGGCGCACGCTGGTCACGCCGTCGTCTTCCGTCGCGCCGGGAATGTGCGTCACTTCGGCGGCGGCGCGTTCCTCGATGGGAATGCCGGTGCCGTCCGCCAGGCGCCAGTCGATGGTGGGACCGGGCACGGCCACGTGGAAGGGCACGCCGTTGTCGTGCGCGGCGAGCGCCTTCATGTAGGTACCGATCTTGTTGGCGACGTCGCCGTTGGCCGCGACGCGGTCGGCACCGACGATGACCAGATCGACCTGGCCGTGCTGCATCAGGTGGCCCGCCGCGTTGTCGGCGATGACCGTGTGCGGCACGCCGTGCTGCGCGAGTTCCCACGCGGTGAGCGAGGCGCCCTGGTTGCGCGGACGCGTCTCGCTCACCCACACATGCACGGGAATGCCCGCGTCGAATGCGGCGTAGATCGGCGCCAGCGCCGTGCCCCAGTCCACCGTGGCGAGCCAGCCCGCGTTGCAGTGGGTCATCACCTGCACCGTGCGCGCGCGGCGTTCGTGGCAGGCACGCAGCAGCGCCATGCCGTGGCGGCCGATCGCCTGGTTCAGCGCGACGTCCTCGTCGGCGATCGCCGCCGCCTCGCGCCACGCGGCGCCACGACGTTGGGCGGCGGGCAGCGGCACGAGCACGCCCTGCATGCGTTCCAGCGCCCAGCGCAGGTTCACCGCCGTCGGGCGCGTGGCCAGCAGGCGCGCGCAGCCGGTTTCGAGCGTGGCGTCGTGCGCCTCGTCCGCCAGCCCCAGCGCCAAACCGTAGGCCGCCGTCACGCCGATCAGCGGCGCGCCACGCACGCGCATCACCGCGATCGCTTCGGCGGCGTCGTCCAGTGTGCGCAGGGGACGGAATTCCAGCCGGTGCGGCAGCAGCGTCTGGTCGATGATCTCGACGCCGGCGAAATCGGGCAGGGGACGGATGGTGCGGGTGGGGGTGCCGTGGATGTTCATGCGCGAAGCGGGCGATGCGAAGAACCGTCGATTCTACCGCGCGCCGCCGCTACAGGCGGCCCGCCTTGAACGTGTCGCACTGCGTCGCGTCCCCGGTCTGCATGCCGCGCTGGAACCAGCGCATGCGCTGTTCGGACGAGCCGTGGGTGAAGGATTCCGGCACCACGTAGCCGCGCGCCTGCTGCTGCAGGCGGTCGTCGCCGACACCGGCCGCCGCCGCGAGTGCCTCCTCGACATCGCCCGGCTCCAGCACCTGGCGCGCCCTTTGCGCATGATGCGCCCACACGCCGGCGAAACAGTCCGCCTGCAGTTCCATGCGCACCTGCAAGGCGTTGCCTTCCGCCTCACCCGCGCGGCTCCGCGCTGCGTGCACCTGTTCCGCAACGCCCAGCAGCGTCTGCACGTGGTGGCCCACCTCGTGCGCCACCACATAGGCCTGCGCGAAATCGCCCGGTGCGTCGTGGCGCTGCGCGAGGTCGTTGAAGAAACTCATGTCGAGATACAGCTTGCGGTCGGCCGGGCAGTAGAACGGCCCCATCGCCGCCTGTGCAAAGCCGCACGCCGACTGTACCGCGCCGGAAAACAGCACCAGCTTGGGCTCTTCGTACTGTCGGCCGGAATCCCGGAACAGCGCGCCCCAGACGTCCTCGGTGTCGGCCAGCACCACCGCCATGAAATCCTTGAGGCGTTCTTCCTCCGGGCTGAAGCTTGCCGGTTGTGTCTGCTCCGCGGGAGCGAGATTGCCTGCCTGGTTCAGCACCACCGAGGGATCCACCCCAAAATACATGGCGACCAGCGCGAGGATGATGGCGCCGATGCCGCCGCCCGCCAGGCCGCGGCCGCTCACGCGCATGCCGCGCCGGTCTTCGATGTTGTCACTGCGGCGTCCGCGTTCCCAACGCATGGAGGCTCCCGGTGAGTGATGAAAAACCGATTCTAGTTCATCCCAGCGTCACACCCAGCCACGCGCCGATGCCGTACGTCGCGAGACCCGCCGCGCCGCCGATGGCGAGCATGCGCAGTCCGGAGAACAGGGCGCGGCGACCGGTGAAAAGACTCATGCTGGCGCCGACGGCGAACAGGCCGAGCGCGGTCAGCCCGATCGAGACCGGCAGCGCGTGCCCGGCGCCGAGCAGGAAGGGCGCGAGGGGCAGCGCGGCGCCGGCGGTGAAGGCGGCAAAGGAGGACAGCGCGGCGACCCAGGGCGACGCGAGTTCCGCGGGATCGAGGCCGAGTTCCTCGCGTGCCAGGGTGTCGAGCGCGCGTTCGGGATCCTGCATGAGGGTGTCGGCGAGCTTGCGCGCCTCGGCCGGGTCCATGCCCTTGGCGGCGTAGATCAGCGCCAGTTCTGCGGCCTCCTCGTCGGGGTATTGCTCCAGCTCGTCGCGCTCGAGGCCGATCTGGTATTCGAACATCTCGCGCTGCGCGCGCACCGACACGTATTCGCCGGAGGCCATGGAAAACGCGCCGGCGAGCAGCCCGGCGACACCGGTGAGCACGATCACCGAGGCGTCCTGCGCGGCGCCGGCGACACCATAGATCAGCGCGGCGTTGGAGACCAGGCCGTCGTTGACGCCGAACACGCCGGCGCGCAGCGCATTGCCGGCGGCGCCACTCTGGTGGCGCTTGCCGATGTCCTCGCGGTGCAGCGGCATGGGGTGCGGCGCGGCGTGCGTGTAGAGCACCATGCCGCGTACCTTCATCGCCGCCAGCACGCTGCGCATCGCGCGTGGTGTGAAGCGGCGCACCAGCCAGGCGACGACACGCGCGCGCAGCTCGGGGCGGAAGGCGTGTGGCAGCGTGCCGCCGTTCTGCGAGACGAGCGTCTGCCAGATGGCAGCCTGCGCCTCGGCAGCCTGCGCGAGTTCGTTGAACAGTGCCTCGCGCGGCGTGCCGCGCTCGCAGTCGGCGACCACGCGGTAGAGCCAGGCGGACTGTTTTTCCTCGTGCCAGGAGGTGAGCGGATCGCTCATGCGGCCTGCCGGCGGTACTGGATGGCCTCGGCGAGGTGCGCGGTCGTGATGTCGGCGCTGCCGGCAAGATCGGCCACGCTGCGCGCGAGTTTCAGCACGCGGTGGTACGCGCGCGCGGACAGGTTGAGACGGCTGATGGCCTGCTTGAGCAGGTTTTCGCCGGTGGCGTCGAGGGTGCAGAACGCCTCGATCTCCTGCGGCCCGAGTGCGGCGTTGGGTTTGCCCTGGCGTTCCATCTGGCGCGTGCGCGCGGCTTCCACGCGGGTGCGGATGGTGGCGCTGGATTCCCCCGCGCCGGCCCGCATCAACTCATCCTCGGTGAGCGCGGGCACGTCGATCTGGATGTCGATGCGGTCGAGCAGCGGGCCGGAAATGCGCCCGCGGTAGCGCGCGATCTGGTCGGGGGTGTCGCGGCAGGCCCGGTTGGGGTGGCCAAGGTAGCCACACGGGCAGGGATTCATCGCCGCGACGAGCTGGAAGCGCGCCGGAAAATCGGCCTGCCGGGCGGCGCGCGAAATGGTGATGTGGCCGGTTTCCAGCGGCTCGCGCAGCACTTCCAGCACCTGGCGCGAGAATTCCGGCAGCTCGTCGAGGAACAGCACGCCGTGGTGGGCGAGCGAGATTTCGCCGGGACGCGGGTTGCCGCCGCCCCCCACGAGCGCCACCGCGGAAGCGGTGTGGTGCGGCGCGCGGAAGGGGCGGCGGCCCCACTGCGCCGGATGAAAGCCGCCGTTCAGCGAGGCGACCGCGGCCGCTTCCAGCGCTTCGCTTTCCGCCATCGCCGGCAGGATGCCGGGAAAGCGCGCGGCGAGCATCGACTTGCCAGTGCCGGGTGGCCCGGCCATCAGCACCGAATGTCCGCCCGCCGCGGCGACTTCGAGCGCGCGCCGCGGCCCGCTTTGTCCCTTCACGTCGGCGAAGTCCGGATAGCCGGGGACGGCGTCGGCGGCGATCCGCGCGGGTTCGGCGAGTGCGCCCTGACCGGCGAGCCACGCGCACACCTCCAACAGGCTGCCCGCGCCGCGCGTGTCGACGCCGCGCGCGAGTGCCGCTTCGCTCGCCGACTCGGCCGGCAGCACCAGTGTGCGGCCGCTCGTGCGGGTGGCGAGCGCCATCGCCAGCGCGCCGCGCACCGGGCGCAGCGCGCCGGTCAGCGCGAGTTCACCGGCGAACTCGGTGTCCTTCAGCCGGGCGGCGGGAATCTGCCCGGATGCGACAAGGATCGCCAGCGCGATCGGCAGGTCGAAGCGGCCGGATTCCTTCGGCAGGTCGGCGGGGGCGAGGTTGACGGTGATGCGGCGCGCGGGGAATTCGAAGCGCGCATTCTGGATCGCCGCGCGCACGCGGTCGCGGGCTTCCTTGACCTCGGTTTCGGGCAGACCGACCAGGGTGAAGGCCGGCAGGCCGTTGGCCAGATGCGCCTCGACCATCACTTCGGGCGCGTGCATGCCGGCGAGCGCGCGGCTGGTGACGACGGCGACAGCCATGCCTTCAGTCTTCGGCGCGCTGCTGCTTTTCCAGTTCGGCGATGCGCGCTTCGAGCTCGACGAGTTTTTCGCGCGTGCGCGCCAGCACGTCTGCCTGCACGTCGAATTCCTCGCGGCTCACCATGTCGAGCTTGCCGAGCATCGAGGTGAGGCCGGCCCTGAGGTTCTGTTCGATATCCTTCGCGGGCGATTGCTTGAGCACGTCGCCGAGCTTGCCGACGATTTCGTTGATGAAAGCGGGTTGGGAAAACTTGGGATTCATGACGGCCTCCAGTGAGGCGTGAGTGTAGCAAGCGGGACGCGCGCCGCGTAGCCGCACGAGGCCGCACGAAGCCGCACGAAGATTGTGCACGTCGCCGGCGCGGCGCACCAGGACAGTGCGGTGGTATGGACGATTTCCCACCGTGGGCGTGCAAGTCATTGTTTCGGCGAACAAAAAAACCTGGCACGCGTCGTGCTGAAGTGGGAGTGCGATTGTATGCCCCCGTCAAACTGGAGACCTTCATGAAGCACGTCCTGTCTGCATTCGTTCTGACCGCCCTGATGGGTGCCCCCGCGGCCGCGGAGACCAGCCCACACACCGTGACCGGGAATGTCGCGCTCGCCAGCGATTACGTCTTCCGCGGCATCTCGCAAACCGGTGGTGATCCGGCGATCCAGGGTGGCCTCGATTACACCCACCGCAGCGGTGTCTACCTGGGCACCTGGGGGTCGAACATCGGCTGGATCGAGGATTTCCAGGGCTATGCGTCGGGAAATATCGAACTGGATCTCTACGGCGGCTTGCGCGGCACCTTCGGCGCGACGGACGTGAGCTATGACGTCGGCGTCATCGGCTATTTCTATCCGGGCAAGGCCAATGGCGCCGTCGATGCGAACACCACGGAAGCCTATGCCGCCTTCGGCTGGAAGGGGGTCACCGTCAAGTATTTCTACAGCCTCGGTGGCGAAACCTTCGGCTTCGCCAACTCCCGCGGCTCCGGCTATCTGGATGTCTCGGCCGGCGTGCCGCTCGGCGAAACGGGGCTGACCCTGGGCGCGCACTGGGGCCGCTTTTCCTTCGACAACAACAGCGCACAGGATTACGACGACTGGAAACTCAGCGCCGCCTACGACCTGGGCAGGCTTTCCGGCACCCTGTCCGGCGTGACGCTTGGTGTCGCCTGGTCCGACACCGACACGGCGGGCGGCGACGGCACCGGCTTTTCCGCACCGTGGACGGATGCGAACGGCCAGGACCTGGGCGCGGGAACCGCCATCGTCTGGATCTCGAAGGCGCTCTGAGGCGGGCATCCACCTCTTCATCCTCATTCCTGAATCGGGAGACACCATGAAATTCGTTACCGCAATCATCAAGCCGTTCAAGCTGGACGAAGTGCGCGAAGCCTTGTCCGCCCTCGGCGTAACCGGCCTCACGGTCACGGAAGTGAAGGGTTTCGGCCGCCAGAAGGGCCACACCGAGCTGTATCGTGGCGCGGAATACGTGGTCGACTTCCTGCCCAAGGTCAAGGTCGAGGTGGCCATCCGGGCCGACCTGGTGGAGCGCGTGATCGAGGCGATCGAGGTCGCGGCGAACACCGGCAGGATCGGCGACGGCAAGATTTTCGTCACCAGCCTGGAACAGGTCGTGCGCATCCGCACGGGCGAATCCGGCCCCGATGCTCTGTGAGGATTACAACCATGAAACGACTCATTTCCACGCTGGGGCTGAGTGCCCCCCTGCTGATGCCCGTGCTGGCGCTGGCGCAGAATCCTGCCGTACCAATGCCGGACAAGGGCGATACCACCTGGATGATGCTGTCGACGTTGCTGGTGGTCCTGATGATCGTGCCGGGGGTGGCGCTGTTCTACGGTGGCCTGGTGCGCGCGAAGAACATGCTCTCCGTGCTCACCCAGGTGATGGCGATCTTCTGCCTGATCGCCCTGCTGTGGGCAGCCTACGGTTATTCGCTGGCGTTTGGCGACGGCGGCGCGCTCAATTGGGCGATCGGCGACCTGTCGAAGGCGTTCCTCGCCGGCATCACGCCTGACAGCACGGCGGCGACCTTCACCGACGGTGTGGTGATTCCCGAGTTCACCTTCGTTGCCTTCCAGCTGACCTTTGCCGCCATCACCGTGGCGCTGATCGTCGGCGGTCTCGCCGAGCGGGTGAAGTTCTCCGCCCTGCTGGTGTTTTCCGCGCTGTGGTTCACCTTCTCCTACCTGCCGGTCGCGCACATGGTGTGGGCGACCGGCGGCCATCTGTTCGCGGCGGGCGATCTCGACTTCGCGGGTGGCACCGTGGTGCACATCAACGCCGGCGTCGCCGCGCTGGTCGGCGCCATCGTGCTCGGCAGGCGCGTCGGCTACGGGCGCGATGCCATGCCGCCGCACAACCTGCCGATGACCATGGTCGGCGTCTCGCTGCTGTGGGTGGGCTGGTTCGGCTTCAACGCGGGCTCCAACCTGGAGGCCACCGGCGGTGCGGCACTGGCCTTCCTCAATACCATCCTCGCCACCGCCGCGGCGGGCCTCGCCTGGATGTTCGCCGAGTGGATGCTGCGCGGCAAGCCCTCGATGCTGGGTCTTGCATCCGGCGTCGTCTCCGGCCTGGTGGCGATCACCCCGGCGGCCGGCCTGGTCGGCCCCATGGGTGGCATCGTGCTCGGCGCGGTGACCGGCGTGGTCTGTCTGTGGGGGGTGTCCGGCCTGAAAAAGGCGCTTGGCTATGACGACAGCCTCGACGTGTTCGGCATCCACGGCATCGGCGGCATCATCGGCGCCATCGGCACCGGCGTGTTCGTGTCGCCGGCGCTCGGCGGCGTCGGGGTCGACGGCTACAGCATGGCCAGCCAGGTCGTGACGCAGGTCACCGGGGTTGGCATCACCCTCCTCTGGTCCGGCAGCGTCAGCCTGGTGCTGTTCAAGCTCATCGACATGACCATGGGCCTGCGCGTCAGCGAAGAACAGGAACGCGAGGGTCTGGATACCGCCAGCCACGGCGAGCGGGCCTACAGCACTTGAGCAAGACTTTCTCCGACGAGGGTATGGGGCGCTCTGCAGGGCGCCCTTTTTTTACGCCCGGTGCGCGGGCCTGGCTGTTCGCGGGATTTGTCGCGGCACGGAACCCTGAATTTTTCGCTCACGTATCCGTAATGGTCGGTAGCGCCGACGCGCCCCAAGGTGGACGCGTTGTCGTGCGCACCTGCCATCGCCGCAGTCCGGCCACGCGGGACGCGGTGCTTACCGTTTCGTTGCTGTCAAAAACCTCCCCATGGATCCAGTCATCGGACTGATCGTTGCGGTCTCGCTGCTGGTCGGCCTGTGCGCCGGCGTCGTCATGCATCGCGCCGATTTCTGCGTGACCGCGGCATTTCGCGACGTGTTCCTGTTTCGCGACTTCTTTCTACTGCGGCAGATGCTGCTGCTCGTCGTCGTCAGCATGGCGCTCTTCGAGTTTGGCCGCCTCGGTGGTCTCATCGAACAGCAGCCCTTTCCGCTTCTGGGGGCGCCGACGCTGGCCAGCCTCGTGGGCGGCTTCGTGTTCGGTATCGGCATGGTGCTCGCCGGCGGGTGCGTCGTCGGCAGCCTGTACAAACTGGGTGCCGGCAGCATCACCGGTGGCGTGGCGCTCGTCGGCATGATCGCCGGTTCGGCGGCGTATGCCGAGATCCATCCGCAGTGGAGTGCGTTTGCCCGGGCCACCACGCTCGTGCCCGATACGATCACCGTGCCGCAATGGCTGGGCGTGGCGCCGGGATTGCTGCTGCTGCCGCTGGCGGCGCTCGGTGCGCTGTGGCTCGCGCGCGAGTTTCGCGCGGGGCGCATGGTGCGGCCGGCGTTCGCGCGTGGACACCTGGCGCCGTGGCGGGCCGCCGTCGCACTGGCACTGCTCGGCTTTGTGTCATACGTGCTGGTCGGCATGCCGATGGGCATCACCACGAGTTACGCCAAGGCCGGGGCATGGCTCGAATCGCTGGTGGCGCCTGCGCATGTCGCGGGGCTGGCATATTTTGAATTGCAACCGCTCCACTACACGCCGCCCTTCGCTGATCACTCCATTCAGGGCGGTCCTGGATTGGGGCTCGATGCCATTGCCGTGGTCCAGTTCCCGCTGATCCTCGGCATCGTTGCCGGCGCGTTCGCCTCGGCAAGGTGGCTTGGCGAAGGACGGCCGAACTGGCGGCTGCCGCCACGTCAGCTCGTTTCCGCCGCACTCGGGGGACTGTTGCTCGGACTGGCGGCACGTCTCGCACCCTCCTGCAATGTCTGGCATCTGTGGGGTGGCATGCCCATCCTCGCCATGCAGAGCCTGCTGTTCACCGCCGGTCTCGTGCCCGGCGCGTGGCTCGGCGCCCACCTGCTGACCCGTTTCGTGATACGGTAAATAATCATGCAGAGCGTCGACCTCGATATTCGCGGCCAGATCTGTCCGTCCTGCCTGCTGCTGGCATTGAAGGAACTCAACCGCCGGAACCAGGAAATCCGGGCGGGCGATGCCGAGATCGTAATCACCACGGACGACCGTCAGGCCACCTCGACCATCCCCATCGCGGCCGAGCACATGGGCTATGCGGTCGATGTGCATGCGGTCGACGGCGTCTACCGCATCCGCATCCGTGGCCAGCGCTGAAGCGATGCCGAGCCAGCCCGACGCCTTCCGCTATATCCGCGCCAAGATCGACCAGCTCTTGACGGTGATGGGCACCCTGCCATTGCGGCCCGAGGAGCTCGATGACAACACGCTCATCGAGCTCGACCCCATCGGCATTGTCGCCGAGTCCTTCTCGCAGGTGATCGCGCACCTCAATCACACCAACCATGCCCTCAATCTCGCCACCGCCGAAATCCGCACGATCTTCGACAACCTTGGTGCCGCGATCGTCGTGCTCGACTTCGACGACCACGTCGTCGATTGCAACAATCAGGCGCTGACCTGGCTGTTCCACGGCGCCGACCGTGCGCAAGTGATCGGCCAGCTCGCCAATCAGGTGTGCGACGAGGCTGATTCGCTCAAGTCGATCCGCAGGCAGGCCGACGGCGCCATGCAGACCGTCAACCTGCACGGCCATGCGGTACAGGTGGTCGCATCGCGGATTCTCGATGAAGCCGGCCACCACGCCCGCACCGTCATGCTGTTTTCGGACATCACGCAGCAACAGCAAAACGAACTCCATCTGCAACTCTATGCGGAAATTTTCCGCCATGTCGGCGAGGGCATTCTCATCACCGATGCCGACAGCTGCATCGTCGAGGTCAACGCCGCAGTCTCGCGCATCACGGGCTATGCACGCGAGGAACTGATTGGTGCGACGCCCGCGATCCTCAGATCCGGTCTGCACGACGCCGGCTATTACCGGGAAATGTGGCGGACGCTGCGTGAGAACGGTTTCTGGCAGGGCGAGGTGCTCGACCGCACGCGGGACGGCCGCATCCTGCCGCTGTTGCAGACCATCAGTGAGGTACGCGGCGCAGACGGGCCGACGTCGCATTACATTTCGGTCATGACCGATATTTCGGCGCTCAAGGAAACGCAGTCGCGCCTCGACTTTCTCGCGCACCACGATGCCCTCACGGGGCTGCCCAACCGCCTGCTGTTCAGCGACCGCCTGCGTCACGCAATCGAGCGGGCGCGGCGCGAGGGCTTCGGCGCGGCCCTGCTGTTCATCGATCTGGATCGCTTCAAGCACGTCAACGACAGCCTGGGCCATCAAGTCGGTGATCAGTTGCTGATCGAGGCGGCGCACCGGCTGAAAAGCCTGGTGCGCCAGGCGGACACGGTCGCGCGACTGGGTGGTGATGAATTCGTCGTGCTGCTCGAGGAGGGTGCCGCCCACGCTGCCGCGGCGAATCTGGCGGAAAAGATCATCGAGGCCTGCAAACGGCCGTTCACGGTAAGCGGCATCGACCTGCATATCGGGTGCAGCATCGGCATCACGGTTTATCCGGAGGATGGAATCGACGACGTCACGCTGCTGCGCAACGCCGATGCCGCGATGTATCGGGCCAAGGACGCCGGGCGCGACTGTCACGTGCGCCACAGTGCGGAGCTGTCGCGTGTCGCGCGGGCGCGCATCGTGCTTGACAGCGCCCTGCGCGCCGCGGTGCGCGACGGAGGATTCGAGCTGCATTACCAGCCGATCGTCGACATCGGGCGGGGCCGGGTGGTCGCGTGCGAGGCGTTGCTGCGCTGGCCCTCGGGTCCGGCCGATGCGCGGATGCCAGGCGCGTTCATCGCGCTGGCCGAGGAGACGCGGCAGATTGTCCCGCTCGGCGAATGGGCGCTGCGCGAGGCGCTGGCGTGCCTGCGCGCATGGCGGGAGCACGGGCTGGGCCTCGACTATGTGTCGGTCAACATCTCGGCGGTGCAGCTCGCCCAGCCGGACTTTCCGGCTCGCGTCGTCGCGCTGCTCGGTGAAAGCGGCCTGGCGGGCGGGTCGCTGCAGATCGAGCTCACCGAGAACACGCTGCTGCACGACATCGAGCGGTGCGCGCAGGTGCTGACGCGGCTGCGTGAACATGGCGTGCGCGTCGCCATCGACGACTTCGGCACCGGCTACTCGAGTCTGGCCTATCTCAAGCAGCTGCCCATCGACAACCTCAAGATCGACCGCTCGTTCGTGCGCGACATTCCCGACGATCCGAATGACTGCGCCATCGCCGCTGCAGTAATCGGGCTCGCGCGCACCCTCGGCCTGGAGGCGGTGGCGGAGGGCATCGAAACCCGCGCGCAGCAGGACTATCTGGCGCAGATTGGCTGCAAGCTGGTGCAGGGATATCTGCATGCCCGGCCGCTGCCGGCGCGGGCGTTTGCGGCGGAAGTGGCTACGCTGCATGCAGCCCTGGCGGACCGCGCGTCCGAAGCACAAACAGGTCGCGAGGGGCGCCCTTTTTAATTGCACGGGTTTTCGGTAGGCTTCGCGATGTTCCTCCCCAGACCGAGACCATGCATTTCACCCCCGAATCCTTCCGCGCGTGGCCGACCCGGCGCATCACCCTGCTTGGCATGTCCGGCGTCGGCAAGACGCACATCTCGTCGATGCTGCGCACCCACGACTGGTTCCACTATTCCGGCGACTACCGCATCGGCACGCGCTACCTGGACGAGCCGATTCTCGACCTCGTCAAGCAGCAGGCGATGCAGGTGCCGTTCCTGCGCGATCTCCTGCGCAACGACTGGATTTCCATCCGCAACATCATCAAGATTCGTGATCTCGGTCCGGTGCTGACCTTCGTCGGCAAGCTCGGCGGGCCGGAGTGGGGCGGGCTGTCGCTCGACGAGTTCTCGCGCCGCCAGGCGGCCTACCGCGAGGCCGAGATCGCGGCGATGCGGGACGTGCCGCAATTCATCCGCAAGGGCCAGGAAATCTACGGCTATCCGCATTTCGTCAACGACGTCGGCGGCAGCCTGTGCGAACTCGACGAGCCCGGCGTGATCGAGCTGCTCGCCGAACACACGCTCATTCTCTACATCCAGACCACCACGCGCGAAGAGGAGGAAGCCCTCATCCGCCGCGCGCAGTCCGACCCGAAGCCACTGTACTTTCGCCCAGCCTTTCTCGCCGAGCATTTACCGCGCTATCTCACCGAGAAGGGGCTGGAATACGTCGCGCAGATCGAACCCGACGACTTCGCGCGCTGGGTGTTTCCGCGCCTGTTCCATTCGCGTATTCCGCGCTATGAGGCGATCGCCGGCCCGCACGGCTACACGGTCACCTCGCAGGAAGTGGCGCAGGTGCGCGACGAGCGTGACTTCGTCGCGTTGCTGGAAACGGCCATCGCCAGAAAGGGGTCAGGGGTCGGGATTCAGGGGTCAGGGGGGGCAGATGCCACTGGTCGCGCATAACAGCCTTCCCACGTTCGAACGCCTGCGCCGTGACGGCATCACGGTACTGTCGACCGGGCGCGCGGCAGGCCAGACGATCCGCGAACTGCACATCGGTCTATTGAACATGATGCCGGATGCGGCGATCGAGGCGACCGAGCGCCAGTTCTACCGCCTGGTCGGGGAGTCCAATCCGATCGCGCAGTTCTACATGCATCCCTTCACCCTGCCGACCCTGCCGCGCGGTGCCAAGGCGCAGGCGCATATCGCGCAGTTCTATGAATCCTTCGACGCGATTCGTGCAAAAGGGCTCGATGCACTCATCATCACCGGCGCCAACGTCACCCATCCGAATCTCGCCGACGAGCCGTTCTGGCAGCCCTTGATCGAAGTAATCGACTGGGCGTGGGACAACGTCACCTCGACCCTGTGCTCGTGCCTGGCCACCCACGCGGTGATGCAGTTCCGCCACGGCCAGACGCGGGTGAAGCAGCCCGCCAAGATCTGGGGGGTGTTCGAACACCGCGTCACCGACTTGCGCCACCCGCTGGTGGGCGACGTCAACACGCGCTTCGACGTGCCGCATTCGCGCTGGAACGACGTCTCGCGCGCCCAGTTCGAGGCGGCCGGCGTCAAGGTGCTGGCGGAAAGCGCCGCGGCCGGTGTGCATCTGGCGGTGTCCGCCGACGGTCTGAGAACCGTGTTCTTCCAGGGGCATCCCGAATACGACACGGTGTCGCTGCTGAAGGAATACAAGCGCGACCTGCTGCTCGCCACCGCCGGCAAGCTCGACTGGCCGCCCTTTCCTCAGCGCTATTTCGACCGCAGGGCGCAGGCGCTGCTCAGTGAATATGGCCACCGCATCAAGGCGGGCGAGACGCTGGAATTCCCCGAGGCGCTGCTGCTGCCGCGCCTCGACAACACCTGGCACGACACCGCCGAGGCCGTGGTGGGCAACTGGATCGGCTGCGTCTACCAGGTCACCCACGCCGAGCGCGGCCTGCCGTTCATGCCCGGAGTGGACCCCAACAACCCGCTCAATCTTGCATGAGCGACGCGCGCGCACACTTTGACGAGGCCGCGGGCGCGCTGGTCGCAGGCGGTGCCTGGCATGCCGAATCCGCCGTGGCGCTGCCCGCGCTGCACGGCAAGGCCGTACGCGTGCTCGACGGCGCCGGCATCACCGCGCTCGACACCAATGGCGCGTGGCTGCTGCTCGATGCCGCTGGCGTGCACGACGGCGCGGCGCTGCCGGAACTGCGTGCGTTCACCCCGCAGCACCGCGCGCTCATGGAATTGGTCGCCCGGCATGCCGACCGCACCGGTGTCCTGCCGCCGCCGCGCCGCGAGGGCGTGATCGAGCTCACCGGGCGCGGGGCTGTGGCGATGGGGGGCCACGTCGCCGGCCTGCTCGACTTCGTCGGCCGCCTGACGTTCGAACTCGCGTCCCTGGTCGGTCGTCCCGGACAGTGGCGCTGGCGCGAATTCGGCGCACAGGTGCGCGACGTCTTCGTCGGCGCCATTCCCATCGTTATCGGCATGATGTTCCTGCTCGGTGTGGTGTTCGCCTACTTGCTCGGTGACCAGGCGGTGCGCTATGGCGCCAATATCTTCGTCGTCGACGGCCTTTTGCTTGCCATGCTGCGCGAGGTCTCGCCGGTCATCGTCGCGGTGCTGGTGGCGGGCCGCACCGGCGCCGCGATCACCGCGCAGATCGGCACCATGAAAGTCAACGAGGAAATCGACGCCATCGCCACGCTGGGGTTGTCCCCGCTCGCGGTGCTGGTCATTCCGCGCATCGTTGCCCTGCTCATCGCGCTGCCCATGCTGGTGTTCATCGGCGACATCGCCGGCATGGCAGGCGGCATGCTGGTCGCCAAGGAGCAGCTCGACCTGTCCTACCGCATGTTTTCAGACCGCATGCTCGACGTCATCAAGCTGAAGACGCTGCTCGTGGGGCTGGGGAAAGCGCCGGTATTCGCCGTTTTCATCGCGATGATCGCCTGCCGCATGGGCATGACAGTGAGCCGCGACGCACGCAGCGTCGGCGAGCACACCACTTCCACGGTGGTGCAGAGCCTGGTCGCGATCATCATCCTCAATGCCGCCTTTGCGGTGGCCTTCGTGCGGCTGGGCATCTGATGGCGGACGCCGTGATCGACGTGCGCGAGGTGTCCACCACCCTGGGTGGGCACGCGATTCATCGCGGCCTCAGCCTGTCCGTCGCACGTGGCGAGGTGGTCGCCCTCATCGGCGGCAGCGGCACCGGCAAGTCCGTGCTGATGCGTGAAATCATCGGTTTTTTGCGCCCGCAATCGGGGCATATTGCCCTGTTCGGGCAGCCGGTGTGGGACGCCACGCCGGAGCAGATGAACGCGCTGCGCCGGCGCTTCGGCGTGCTGTTCCAGGACGGCGCACTGTTTTCCTCGTTGAGTGTCGAGGACAACGTCGCCGCGCCCTTGTTCGAGCACACCGCGTTGCCGCGCGCGACCTGCCGGCGGCTGGCGCGGCTGAAGCTCGCCCTCGCGGGGCTGCCCGCCGACGTCGCGCGCAAGCGCCCCAGTGAACTGTCCGGTGGCATGAGGAAGCGCGTCGCGCTGGCACGCGCCCTGGCGCTCGATCCCGAACTGCTGTTTCTCGACGAACCCACCTCCGGCCTCGACCCCATTTCCGCGCGTGCCTTCGACCGTCTCATCCGTCTGCTCGCCGATAGCCTGGGACTCACGGTATTCCTCATCACCCACGACTTGGATACACTGTTTTCGATCATTGATCGCGTCATTGTGCTGTCGGCCGGCCACGTGCTGGGCAGCGGCACCGTGGACGAACTGAAACACATCGACGATCCGTGGCTGCGGGATTATTTTGCCGCACGTTCGTCGGGGAGAGAGCCCGCGCATGGAAACTGAAGGTCGCTACACCCTCGTCGGCACGCTGGTGCTGGCGGTGGTTGCTGTCATGGCGGCGGCCCTCGTGTGGCTTGCGGGTGCCGCGGACCGCATCGCCTACCAGACCTACACCCTGTATTTCGAGAAACAGTCGCTCGACGGCCTGGCGGTCGGCAGTCCCGTCAAGATGCGCGGCATCAAGGTCGGCATCGTCGACGGCTACCGTTTCGCGCGTGGCGGTGACGAGGCGGTGAGCGTCACCGCGCGCATCGACGAGGGCGTGCCCGTACACACCGGTGCGGTCGCCTACATCAAGCGCAACCTGGTCACCGGCATAGCCGCGGTCGAGATCGACAACGGCCCCAGCGGCAGCCCGCTTCTCGTCCAGGTGCCGCAAGGCGAGCGCTACCCGGTCATCGCCGAAGGCAGTTCCGATATCGACCGGGTCGCCACCGCCGTGTCGCGCCTGTCGGTGAACGGCGCGCAGGTGCTGGAAAAAATGAACACCCTGCTGTCGGAGGACAACCAGCGCGCGCTGGGCCGTACGCTTGCCAACCTCGACGAACTGTCGTCCCACCTTGCGGCCAACAAGCAGAGCCTCGATACCCTGGTGCAGGCCATGCGCGACGCCGCCGACGAATTCCGCTTTGCTGGTGCCAGCATCGGCCAGGCCGCCACCCGTGCCGAGGGCAGCATCGTCGGCGTCGGCGACCATGCCAGCGTTGCGCTCAAGGAAGCCGTGGTCGCGATGGAAAAACTTCAGCGCGATGCCACCCTCATCGCCGCGCGCGTCCAGCAGTTCACCGACACCGGCTCACTGGAAATGACCAATGTCAGCCGTGACGTGCGCACCAGCGCCGACGCGCTCACCACTGCGGGGCAGCGCCTCAGCGATCCGCGCGCCATCCTGTTCGGCCCGACCCGGCAGCAGCTCGGGCCCGGAGAAAAACTGCCATGAGACGCGCCCTGTTTGTGCTGGCGGTTGCGCTGTCACTTGGCGGCTGCGTCAACTTCGCCGATCCCTCCGGGAAGAGTCCGGAAGTGGTGAATTACGTCCTCAACGATGGCACCGCGCTGGCCTCGCGCACGCCCGTGCGCGCGGGGGCGCCGTTGCTGCTGGTGCTCGACACCACCGCCGGCGGCTTTTACGACACCGATCAGATGGTGTTCGCGCGCAGCCCCGCGACGCGCGGCTACTACCAGTTCGCGCGGTGGACCGACCGTCCCGGCAAGCGCTTCGCCGAACTGATGCGTGCCCGCCTCGACGGCCAGGGCGCGTACCGGGTCGCGGCCGCCGGCGGCTACGTGCTTGGCGACCTGCTGCTCGATACCGAGCTCATCGACTTCTATCACGACGCCAGCAGCGAGCCCGGTACGATGCGTCTGGTGTTGCGCGCCGAACTGATCGACCTCCGGCAACGCACCCTGCTTGGGCGCCAGACCTTCGAACACACGGTGCCGCTCGCGCGCTTCGATGCCGCCGGTGCTGCCGCGGCCGCCGATGTTGCCGTGGGGCAGGCGCTCGACGCCCTCACGGCGTGGCTCGCCAGCCTGCGATAAACATCTAGAATGGGGATGGCATCCACAAGAAAAGGAGACACGCCATGAAACACCTGCTTGCCGTCCTGTGCCTCAGCCTGACCGCATTCGCCGCACATGCCGAGATTGCGCAGAAGTTCGGGGACATCGAGATCCATTACAACGCCCTGTCGACCGACGACCTGCTGCCCGAGGTCGCCCGCAGCTACAAGATCGAGCGCAGCAAGACGCGCGGCCTGCTCACCATGTCCGTGCTCAAGCGCAACAAGCTTGGCGCGCTCAACCCGGTCCCGGCGAAACTGTCGGCCTACGTCGTCAACCCGCAGCAGCAGCTCGCCAACATCGACATGCGCGAAGTGCGCGAGGGCACCGCCATCTACTATCTCGGTGAATTCCGCATGGTTCCGCCGGAAACGCTGAAATTCACCGCCACCGTGGAGGCCAACGGCGAACCGAAGCGCGAACTGAAATTCGAGCAGAAGTTTTTCCAATAGGCTCAGGCAAGCACCGCCAGCGCGCCGCGCGCCAGTCCCCATACGCCGAAGCCGGCCACCATCAGTCCGGCCGCACGGCGCACCCACAGCCGCTGCATGAAGGGCTGCAACTGGCGCGCGAACAGGCCCATGCCCAGCAGATTGGGCAGCGTGCCGAGGCCGAACGCCAGCATCAGCGCCGCGCCCGACGTGGCGCTACCCGCGGCCAGCGCCGACACCAGCACCGAATACACCAGCCCGCACGGCAGCCAGCCCCACGCCATGCCCGCCAGCAGCGCCTGCGGCAGCGAGCGCACCGGCAGCAGGCGGCGGAACAGCGGCTGCACCACGCGCCACAGCGCGCCGCCGGCGCGCTCGAACACCAGTACCCAGCGGTTGAGGCCCGCCAGGTACAGCCCGAGCAGGATCATCACGACCTGTGCCAGCACGTAGAGGAGCGTCTGCGCCGGCAGGAAGGTCGCCAGCTTGAGCGAGGCGCCCAGCGCCCCGGCCAGCGCACCGAACATCGCGTAGGAGAAAATCCGCCCCAGGTTGTAGGCCAGATGCAGGCGAAACGGCGGCTGCGTGCCGTCGGCACGGAAGGAGAACGCCGCGACGATGCCGCCGCACATGCCGACGCAGTGCACCCCGCCGAGCAGACCGGCGAGGAGGGCGGTGAACAGGGAGAATTCGATCATCGCCGGGCAGTGCGTCGCGCGTGGAGCGTGCCGCGAATCGAGCGCGGGTTGCGGCGGCAGTCGAGCACGGCCAGCACGACGGCGGTGTGACCGTCGAAATCGTAATAGACCGCGAACGGAAACCGCTTGGCCAGGCTGCGATAAAGACCCGCGAGCGGTTTCGGGTGCATCCCTGCGTAGAGGGCCAGCGCATCGATATCGGCGAACAGGCTGTCGAGGAAGTACTGGCCGAGTCCGTCGGACCGGGATTCATAGAACTCGAAGCCGAGTAGCAAGTCGCGCTCGGCCGATGCGCCGATCCGTACCGCGTGCATGGACGGTCAGCGTTCGGTCAGCTTGCGCAAGGACTGTTTGGCGGTGTGCCAGTCACGATGCTGGCCGTCGGTGAGTTCCCGTACACGCTCCTCCAGCACCTGCGCATGCCACGGTGGGCTCAGTTCGGCCGCGTCGTCGCGGCACAGCGAGTCCCACAGGGATTCCATCGCGGCGAGGCGTTCGGCGAGCGGCAGTTGGGCGAGGGTGTCAGGATTCGGCATGGCGAAAGCGTAGCACATCAGCCGGCAGGTGGCTTGCGTCCCGCCAGCCACACCAGCACCAGCACGGGAATCCCCAGTGCCGCGGTACTGGTGAAGAAACTCGCCCAGCCGAAGGCGTCGACGAATTCGCCGGAAAAACCCGCGATGAACTTCGGCAGGAGCAGCATCACCGAGGTGAAAAGCGCGTACTGCGTCGCCGAGTACGCCTGGTTCACCAGGCTGGAAAGGTAGGCGACGAAGGCGCTGGAGGCGATGCCGGCCGAGAGGTTGTCGGCCGACACCGTGAACACCAGCGCGGAGACGTCATGGCCACGTCCGGCGAGCCAGACGAACAGCAGGTTGGTCGCCGCCGACAGCAGCGCGCCGAGCATCAGCGTGCGCATCACCCCCACGCGCATCACCAGCAGGCCGCCGAGCGCCGCGCCGGTGATGGTCATGATCACGCCATACACCTTGGACACCGTCGCCACCTCGCTCTTGGTGAAGCCCAGTTCCTGGTAGAACGGATTGCTCATCACGCCCATCACCACGTCGGAGATGCGATAGACCGCGATCAGCGCCAGCAGCAGCAGCGCCTGCCACCTGTAGCGCGCGAAGAAATCCACGAACGGCTGCACGAAGCTCGTCGCCAGCCAGGCGCCGAATCCCTGTTCCGCGATGCGCGGCAGCGGCGTGGCGTGCGCCGGTTCGCGGATGATCAGCGTGGTGAGCATGCCAACACCCATCAGCGCCGCCATGACCGTGTAGGCCACCTGCCACGGACGGAAATCGTAGGTCGCCTCACTCGGATCGACCGCCGCGGCGATCCACAGCGCGCCCGCGCCCGCGGTGATCATCGCGATGCGGTAACCGGCCTGGTAGGTCGCCGCCATCGCCCCCTGTTTTTCGGTTTCCACGGCTTCGATGCGGTAGGCGTCAAGCGCGATGTCCTGCGTCGCCGAAGCGAAGGCCACCGCCAGTGCGAAATACACCGTGTGGGTCAGGTTCATCACCGGGTCGGTGTTCGCCATGCCGAGCAGCGCCGCCGCGATGCACACCTGCGAGAGCAGCAGCCACGCCCGCCGCTTGCCCAGCGTGCGCGTCAACAGCGGCAATGTCAGCCGGTCGACCAGCGGCGACCACAAAAACTTGAAGCCGTAGGCCAGCCCCACCCAGGAGAGATGTCCGATCGTCGCGCGCGCGATGCCCGCTTCCGAAAGCCAGAACGACAGCGTGCCGAGCACCAGCAGCAGCGGCAGGCCGGCCGAGAAGCCGAGAAACAGCATGCCGACGACGCGGGGGTGGATGTAGACCTTGAGGGCGGCGAGCCAGGGGTGGGCGGTCATGAGCTAGTGGTCTGCTTCCGAAATAACGTGACTGAATGAAACGGATGGATTTTTCTGCAGGGCAAGGCGCGAGGAGGCGCCATAGCCCGGACTATGGCAACGACGAGCAACGCCGCCATGCGGAAAAAGACGCCGTTTCATGTTGTGCTATTTCGGAAGCAGACCACTAGAGACACTCCAGAAAGTGGGAGACGGTCTGGACCAGGATCCCGCCGGTTTTGTCCGGCTGGTTCATCAGCGGGCCGAAGTCCCGGATGTCACCGGTGAGCAGATGCGTTGCGCGGCAGCCGAGCGCGGCCAGATAGATCGGGCGGTCCTTTGCGGGCAAGCTTTCGGGACAGGCGTGCGTGCGGCTTTCGTGCCCGATCTCGAATCGGGTCAGGGATTCCATCAGCACCGGGAGCGCATCGGGAAACTTGGCTGCGAGGTTGCGCCGCGCTTCCTCGATCGCATAGGCGCTGGTGCACAGCATCCAGTGACCGGCGCCGCCGAGTTCGATCACGAACGCAGCCTTCCCCTTCGGATTGTGCGCTGCGGTGAACAGCGTGTTGGCGTCGAAGAACAGCCGCATCAGCCGCGCGTGGAACGGGTCCTGGCGGGTTTCTTCATGCGGGCGAGCACGCGCTGCCGCTCGGCCTCGTCGAGCCGGTCTTCGCGATCCCACGCGGCGACCTGCTCCGGCGTGTACATCTCGATCTCCAGCACGGTCGCCGGCTTCAGCACCAGTTCGCCGTTGCGTTCCTCGATGATCACCGGCTCGCCGCTCTTGATGCCGAACTGCTTGCGCACCTCAGCTGGCAGCGTGATCTGGCCGCGGCTGGAAACGATCAGGGTCTGGCGCATGGGAATCTCCTTCAAGGGGAATATCCATCATATCCGATAATCCGCATTGCGGAAATTCCGTAATGCGGATCAGGTGCGCGCGGCGATGCGTTCGCGCAGCCAGGCGGCCAGCGTGGCTTCGTCCCATTCGCCGCCGGCGACGGCGAGCATGGCGAGTACGCACTCGGCATCACCCGCATTCAGATCCTGGCCGTTCAGCCACAGGAACAGTTCCATGGCGACGAATGCGGTGCGCTTGTTGCCGTCCACGAAGGGGTGATTCTTCGCCAGTGCCACGGCATACGACGCCGCCAGCGCAGAGACATCGGGCGATTCGTAATTCGCGAGATTGAGCGGTCGCGCCAGCGCGGAATCGAACAGTCCCTCGTCGCGGAAACCCGCCGCCCCACCGTGTTCGGCCAGTTGCTCGTCGTGCGCAGCAATCAGCACCGCGCGGTCGAGCCAGACCCAGTGCGTCACTTTGCCAGCTCGTGCAGCACGGCACGGCGTTTTTTCATGATCGTCCGGGCGGCTTCCATCTGGTCCTCGAAGGCCGGGTCGTAGGCGCGCACCGCCACGCCATCCGGCGTCTCGGTCAAGAACACCGTATCGCCCTTTTCCAGCTTCAGCCGCGCCAGCACGTCCTTGGGCAGGATGAGACCGACCGAATTGCCGATCTGGGTGAGTTTGAGCGCATGCATGATGGACTCCGCACGTTATAACGGTTGTTATATTAGCCCGTGATGCGGCGCAAGCCAAGGTTCTGGTGCGCAACCAGGCAAGCCCCGCCATTGTCGGGTTGGTGAAACGCTAGCAACATGCTAGCGTGATGCTACATCCTGTTTGGAGACGACCTCATGAGCAGCAAAACCAAACCCCCGGCCCCTGATCTGACGCAGTTCAACGTGCGCCTGCCCACCGAACTCAAAGCCCGGCTGGAAAACTACGCCCGAATGATTGACCGTCCCCAGGCCAGCGTGGCGAGCGAGGCGTTGGCCGATTATCTCGACTGGCGCATACCGCAGATCGAAGCGCTCAAACAGGCGGTCGCCGCCGCCGACCGGGGCGAGTTTGCCAGCGCCGACGACGTCGAGAAGTTCTTCAAAGCGTATGAAACTTGAATGGACGCATGCCGCACTGGCTGATTTACAGCAGATTCTGGATTTCATCGCACAAGACAACCCGCAAGCCGCGCGCGCACTGGCGGCGGGTTTCAAGAACACCGCCGAACACCTGACCCGGCATCCTTTCATCGGCCGGCGCGGCGAGCTCGAAGGCACCCGCGAACTGATGCTGCACCGCAACTACCTGCTGAGCTACCGCGTCAGCAGCGAAGCCGTCGAAATCCTGCAGATCTGGCACGTCGCGCAGAAGCGCTATCACTGAGCGTTGGGTTCTTTCCTGCCCCGTTTGGAACGGGCAGCGGGCAGCAGCGACGTCAGCGCCTGATAACGCTCGAACAGGAAGGCCACGCGCTCGGCGTCGGACTTGAAGCCGGATTTGCCGTAAGCCTTGTCCACTGCCGCGTCGAGCTTCTGGTGCGCCTTCAATAGTGCGGGCGGCATGGTCAGCGGATCGTAGAGGTCGGCGAGCGAGGCGCCGGGGAATTGGGCGCGGGCGTCGAGCACGGCCTGGGCGGCCGATTCGATAGCGGCGCGTAGTGGCTCCCCTCGCCCGCTTGCGGGAGAGGGGCTGGGGGAGAGGGCGGCTTCAGGCCAGGGGAAGTTGTTGTAGACGATGCCGGCGGAGTAGCGGAAGTCGCTTTTCAGCCGTCCGCACACGGCGCGCACCCAGGCCATGTGCATGGACGAGGTCAGAATGGCGAAGTGGAAGAGCGTCGCACCCGGCACGATCAGACAAAGATTGCTCGCGATTACCTCCGAGGGCATGAAACCGATAGGCACGAATTGCCGCCGCTCGGAGCTTACGCTTGGAATGAGCAAATAATCGGTGTTCGGGTGCGACACGAATGCAAATTGCGCGGGCGTCAGTGCGAGTTCTCGGGTTGCAGCACGTTTGCTCGCATTGCGAAACGTTCGAACAGCTTCGATCCGCTTCCGGACCTCGGGCATCCGACGAAGCTCGTCCGGTGTGGCCTCCTTGAGCCAAAGGCAGTAGCGCGGCAGATTGTTTAGGAATTCATCAGCCCCCAAGAAAGCGCGCACAAACGACGCGGCCAGTGGTTCAAGTGCCAAGAGTTCGTTTTTCTCGTCCTCGGACAGAATCAGATTGCCACCATCAATGGGCTGGTTTCCGAAACACATGCTTGGAATATTCGAAATTGGTTTGTTGCGCTTCTCCAGCACCACATCCGGCGCATCCACCAGATACGGATTGATGTTGGCCGCCTTCACCGCGTGCGGTTCGCCCTTGATGTCGGCGTATTCGTAGATCGTCTTCTCCGCCACGTTGCCCAGTCCGAAGCCGACGATGACGCAGTGCACGGCGGCCTTGCCGCGCGCCTCGTTGCTCCACGAGAAGGTGCGATGGGCGAAGTGGATCTTGATGCCCTGCGCCAGCAGCCAGTCCCACAGCACGCCGACCTGCTCGCCCTGGGTGATGGAGTTGGTGGAGACGAAGGCGCAGCGGGTCGCGGAACGCTCACCCTCTCCCCGGCCCTCTCCCTTGAAGGGAGAGGGGGTGTGTTGGAGGTAGCGCGCCGCTTTCACGTACCAGGCGGCGACGAAATCGAGCAGGCCGGCGTTGGCTATACCCTCGAACACGGCGCGCGCGTCGGCGCGCTGGGCCTCGCTCATGAACTTGGCGCCGATGAAGGGCGGATTGCCCATGACGTAGCTCGCCCGCTCCGCCGGCAGCACGGCGTTCCAGTCGAGCGTGAGTGCGTTGCCGTGGACGATCTTCGGACTGGTCTTCAGCGGAATGCGGGCGAAGTACATGCCGAATTCCTCGCCCACCCGAAGGTTCATCTGGTGGTCGACCAGCCACAGCGCGACCTGGGCGATCTGCGCGGGGAATTCCTCGATCTCGATGCCGTGGAACTGGTCGACGTCGATCGAGAGCAGCTGGAAGACGTCGATCAGCGCCTGCTTGAATTCGCGCTCCAGCGCGAGCGAGGCGCGCAGGATTTCCAGTTCCAGCAGGCGCAGTTCGCGGTAGGCGATGACGAGGAAATTGCCGCAGCCGCAGGCCGGGTCGAAGAATGTCAGCGAACGCAGCTTCTGGTGAAATTCGAACAGGCGGTTGCGGTTCTTCTTCACCTTGTCGAACTCGGCCCACAGCGCGTCGAGGAACAGCGGCTTGATGAGCTTGAGGATATTTTCCTCGCTGGTGTAGTGCGCGCCGAGGTTGCGCCGCGCGGTCCGGTCCATGATGGACTGGAACAGCGCGCCGAAAATGGCCGGCGAGATCGCGCTCCAGTCGAGGGCACAGGCATCGAGCAGGGCCTCGCGCATGGCGGCGTCGAAGTCGGCGATGGGGATGGCTTCCTCGAACAGGCGGCCGTTGACGTAGGGGAAGGCGGCGAGCTGCTCGTCGAGCGCCGCGCTGCGCTTGTTCTCCGGCGTGTTCAGCACCTGGAACAGTTGCGCGAGCAGCGGGCCGAGATCGGAGCCGTCCTCGCGGGTGCGTTCCTCGATGTAGGTGCGCAGCGCCTGCGCAGGCTGGAAGATGCCGGTGTCGTCGGCGAACAGGCAGAACAGCAGGCGCACCAGCAGCACTTCGAGCGCGTGGCCGTCGTAGCCGGATGCCTTCAGCGCGTCGTGCAGCCGCCCCATGCGCTCGGCCGCCTGCACGTTGACCGGGTCCTGCGGCTTGATGTCCTGTGTTTCGTAGCCGGCGATGAAGGCGAAGTGGCGGATGTGCCTGTGTAGGTCCTTCAGCGCGAATTCGATGCAGGCGTTCTCGCCTTCCCCGCGAGCGGGGCCGGAGTGTGTGAGGTCATACAGACGAAAGCGGGCGAAGTCGCACACCACGATGTGGCGCGGCAGGTCGCGTTCCCTGATGCCGGGGAAATAATCGAGCGCCTGGTCGAAGGCGCGGTCGAGGTCGCGTCCGCGCGACTTCTGTTCGACCAGCAGCACGCCGGGCCAGAACAGGTCGACGTAGCCCTGCCCGCCGCCGAATTTTTTCACCGCGTGCTCGAACGTGGCGACGCGCTTGTTGGTGATGCCGAAGATTTCGAAGAAGGCGATCCAGAACGGCTTGGCCTGGCTGGCCTCGTCGGCGGCGTCGGCCCACTCGCGGGAGAAGGCGAGGGCGCGGGACTTGATTTCGTTCCAGGAGAGCGGCATGGCGGCTATTTGTTTGTATCCTTGCCTTCGGATTTGCCACCGAGCAAGCCACTGGCATCACGCTCGTCCAGTTCCAGCCTGGGCGTGGCGGTCTTGATGCGCTTCTCCACCTCCTTGATGTGTTCGGCGGCGGGAATGTTTTCTGGGCGTTCGCCGCCAATGCGCTTGATGGCCGCGCGGACTTCCTTGCCGACCTGTTCGTGGGCGCGGATGGCCTGTTGTTGATCGCGTATGCCTTCGCGTGCGAGTTTGTCGCGGGTCTGGGTCATGCGGAACTGATTGGCGGCCAGCTCGGTGGCGTTCATCCGGTCCATCAGTTGTTCGTTGGCGGGGACGTTTTTCCTGGCCTTGATCTGTTCATTGCCCAGGCCGCCGTACAGGCCTTTGTAGACGGCATCGTGAAAAATGCCGAACATGCGGTTCTGCACGCCCGCTTGTCGAGCCGCACCGGATAGCGTCTTGAATTCTTCGGAGGTCTGTTTGCGCAGTTCCAGGCGCTCCCTGTCCGCGGCAAGCCGTTCGGACAATTCCTGGCGCCGGGTCTGGATGGCAAAGTATTTTTGGGCCTGAGCGATTTCCGGCTTGCGCGGGTCGCCGTTCTGGGCGATGAGGTAACAGGCGAAGCGCGACAGTTGATAGTCCTGCACGATCTGGACGGCACCTTTGCCGCCGGTGATCGGTTTGCCGGCGCCGGCAAAGTGATGCTCCGGATTGTTTCCTGATTGCTCACAAGAGGTTATGGCGCGCCTGACGGCATCTTCAAACCGCCGCCACTGGCTGTAACCCAGCAGGGGCTGAAGGTCGCGTGCACTCCAGTACTCGGCGCCGTGGTCGTTGACCTGTTTAAGGCTCTCGAAGGATAGCCCACCGATGCTTGGCAGCTCATTTTTTGCCATGTCGTTCCTCCCTTTTTTCCCCGTTGGATTTTTTTGAGTAACGGGTTATGGAGCGTAATCGTAATCCACAACCAGCGGCGCATGATCGGAGAAGCGCTGGTCCTTGTACACGAAGGCCGATCTGGCTTTCGCGGCGATGCCCGGCGTGGCGATCTGGTAGTCGATGCGCCAGCCGACGTTCTTCGCCCACGCCTGGCCGCGGTTGCTCCACCAGGTGTAGGCCTCGCCTTCGTGCTGGGGGTAGAGGCTGCGGTAGACGTCGACCCAGCCGAGTTCGTCGAACAGGCGCGTCATCCACGCGCGCTCCTCGGGCAGGAAGCCGGAGTTCTTCTGGTTCGATTTCCAGTTCTTGAGGTCGATTTCGCGGTGGGCGATGTTCCAGTCGCCGCAGATGATGACTTCGCGGCCGGATTTCATCAGCGCTTCGAGATGCGGAAAAAAGGCGTCCATGAAACGGAACTTCGCCTGCTGGCGTTCCTCGCTGCTGGACCCGGAGGGCTGGTAGAGCGAGATGACGGCGACGTGTCCATAGTCGGCCTCCACGTAGCGGCCTTCGGCGTCGAATTCCGCGACGCCGAGCCCTTCGACGATGCGCTGCGGCGAGGATCGGGTGTAAATGCCCACTCCGCTGTAGCCTTTCTTCTCCGCGTAGTGGAAGGCGCCGGCGAGGCCGTCGCAGTGGAGGAATTCGGGCTTCATGTCGGCGGCCTGCGCCTTCAGTTCCTGCACGCAGACGACGTCGGCGCGCTGCGTGGGCAGCCAGTCGAAGAAACCCTTGCTGGCGGCGGACCGGATGCCGTTGAGGTTGGCCGATATAATGCGCATGTCGATCCTTATTCAAGAAAAGCCGGGAAATGTCCGATTACAAGGCCGAGTTCGTGGCGTTCGCCGTCGCGTCGAACGTGTTGTGTTTTGGCGAGTTCAAGACCAAGGCGGGGCGGCTGTCGCCGTATTTCTTCAACGCGGGGCTGTTCAACGACGGCGAAAAGCTGCGAAGGCTGGGCGAATTTTACGCGAAAGCCATCGTCGACTCGGGCATCGCGTTCGACGTGCTGTTCGGTCCGGCCTACAAGGGCATTCCGCTGGCGGCGAGCATCGCGATCGCGCTGTCGGCGATGGGCCGCAACGTGCCGTTCGCCTTCAACCGCAAGGAGGCGAAGGACCACGGCGAAGGCGGCACGGTGGTCGGCGCGGCGCTGAAAGGGCGGGTGCTGATCGTCGACGACGTGATTTCGGCGGGCACTTCGGTGCGTGAGTCGGTGGACCTGATCCGCGCCGCGGGCGCCGAACCGGCCGGTGTGGTGATCGCGCTGGACCGCATGGAGCGCGGCAGCGGGCAGACATCCGCGGTGCAGGAAGTGCGCGGGCAGTATGGCATTCCGGTGGTGGCGGTGGTCACCCTGGACAATCTGGTGGAGTTCCTGGAGCGTGATGCGAGTCGACAAGCCGAGTTGCAAGCCGTGGCGGCCTACCGCGAGAAGTACGGCGTTTAGCGTTTTCGCACTGGCCGTCGTGCTCGCTGGAAGCGCGCACGCGGCGCTGTACCGCTGGGTCGACGGCAGCGGCCGGGTGCATTACAGCGACACGCCGCCGACGAGTTACAACCAGAGCGGTGGCGCCGAACTGAACAAGCAGGGCCAGGTGATCCGCCGCACCCAGTCCGAGGCCGAGCGGCGCGCCGAAGCCGAGCGCCAGGCCGAGGCGAAGCGCATCCAGGCCGAACAGCAGAAGCAGGCGCAGCGTGACCGCGCGCTGACCCAGACCTATACCAGCGAGGCGGAAATCGACCTCGCACGCGACCGCGCGCTGGAGCACCACAAGCTGGCGATCAAGAGCGCGGAGGCACGCGCGGTGGCGGTTGACGCGAACCTCGCAGAAATGAACGAACGCGTGGCGCGCATCGAGAAGGCAGGCCGCACGATCCCCGTCGGCCTGCGCGACGATCTGACGCAGGCCAACAAGGAAAGTGCGGAATTGAAGCGCACCATCCAGAAGAACCTGGAGGCGATGGACGCGGTGCGCGCGAGGTACGAAGCCGACAAGCTGCGCTTTCGCGAGCTTACCGGCAAGCCGTGACGTTCAGGGTGATTCGCTGCTCGCTCTCCGCCCCGCTGGCGAACGCCGCGCGGTGCTGGCGGGCGGCTACTGCAACTTAGCCTTCAGCAGTTCGTTGACCTGCGCCGGATTGGCGCGGCCGTGGCTGGCCTTCATCACCTGACCGACCAGGGCGTTGAACGCCTTGTCCTTGCCGGCGCGGAATTCCTCGACGGATTTCTGGTTCGCGGCAAGCACCGCGTCGACGATCGCCTCCAGTTCGCCGCTGTCCGACATCTGCTTCAAGCCGCGCGCCTCGATGATGGCGTCGACCTCGCCCGCGCCTTCCCACAGGCCTTCGAACACCTGCTTGGCGAGCTTGCCGGACAGCGTGCCGTCCTGGATGCGGTTGACCAGCGCGCCGAGTTGGGCGGCGGAGACCGGGCTCGCCGCGATGTCGAGCTCGGCCTTGTTCAACGCGGCCGAGAGTTCGCCCATCACCCAGTTGGCGGCGAGCTTGGGTTGTCCGGATTTTTGGGCCGCAGCCTCAAAGTAGGCGGCGAGCGCGCGCGAGCCGGTGAGCACCGTGGCGTCGTAGGCCGACACGCCGTAATCTTTTTGAAAGCGCGCCTGCATCGCCGCGGGCAGTTCGGGCAGCGCGGCGCGTACCGCTTCGATCCAGGATTCGTCGAGCTTCACCGGCAACAGGTCGGGATCGGGGAAGTAGCGGTAGTCGTGCGCTTCCTCCTTGCTGCGCATCATGCGCGTCGCGCCGGTGTCGGGATCGAACAGCACCGTGGCCTGCTGGATGCGGCCGCCGTCCTCCAGCGTTTCGATCTGCCAGCGGATCTCATAATCAATGGCCTGCTGCAGGAAGCGGAAGGAGTTGAGGTTCTTGATTTCGCGGCGGGTGCCGAATTCCTTCTGCCCGACAGGGCGCACCGAGACGTTGGCGTCGACGCGGAAGCTGCCTTCCTGCATGTTGCCGTCGCAGATGCCGATCCAGGACACCAGCGTGTGCAGCGCGCGCGCGTAGGCCACCGCCTCGGCGGACGAGCGCATGTCGGGCTCGGAGACGATTTCCAGCAGCGGCGTGCCGGCGCGGTTCAGGTCGATGCCGGTCATGCCGTGAAAGTCCTCGTGCAGCGACTTGCCGGCGTCTTCTTCCAGGTGCGCGCGGGTGATGCGGATGGTCTTCTCGGCGTCGTCCACCGCGATCTTCAGCGTGCCGTGCTCGACGATGGGTTTCGCCAACTGGCTGATCTGGTAGCCCTTGGGCAGGTCGGGATAAAAGTAGTTCTTGCGGTCGAATACGTTGACGCGGTTGAGCGTCGCGCCGACGGCAAGGCCGAACCGGATCGCGCATTCGACCGCGCCGCGGTTCAATACCGGCAGCACGCCGGGCAGCGCGATGTCGACCGCGCTCGCCTGGGTGTTCGGCGCGGCGCCGAAGGCGGTGCTGCTGCCGGAGAAGATCTTCGATTGCGTGGCGAGCTGGGTATGCACTTCCAGCCCGATGACGGTCTCCCATTTCATTGCAGACCCTCCGGGCGGCGCGTGTGCCAGTCGGTGACGCGCTGGTACTGGTGGGCGACGTTGAGCATCCGCGCTTCGTCGAAGTAGTTGCCGACGAGTTGCAGGCCGATCGGCAGGCCCTGCGCATCGAAGCCGCACGGCAGGCTCATGCCGGGCAGCCCCGCGAGGTTGGCGGGGATGGTGTAGAGGTCGTTGAGATACATCTGCACCGGGTCGTCGGATATCTCGCCGATCCTGAAGGCCGTGCCGGGTGTGGTGGGGCCGAGGATGAGGTCGCAGGCCTTGAACGCCTCGCGGAAGTCGTCGGCGATGAGGCGGCGGATTTTCTGCGCCTGGACGTAGTAGGCGTCGTAGTAGCCGTGCGAGAGCACGTAGGTGCCGATGAGGATGCGCCGCTTCACCTCGGCGCCGAACCCCTGCGCGCGGGTCTTGGCGTACATGTCGTCGAGGTCCGCGTATTCCGTGGCGCGGTGGCCGTAGCGCACGCCGTCGAAGCGCGACAGGTTGGACGAGGCTTCGGCGGGGGCGAGCACGTAATAGACGGGAATGGCGAGCCGCGAGTTGGCGAGCGAGATGTCGACGGGGATCGCGCCCAGCTTTTTCAGTTCGCCGATGGCCGTCTCGACCGCCGCGGCGACCGTGCCGTCGAGGCCCGCGGCGAAGAATTCGCGCGGCAGGCCGACACGCACGCCCGCGAGCGGCTTGTCCAGGTCGCGAGTGTAGTCTTCCTTGGCGCGATCGAGACTGGTGGAGTCGTTGGGATCGAAGCCGGTCATGACGTTCAGCAGCAGCGCGCAGTCCTCCGCGGATTTTGCCATCGGCCCTGCCTGGTCGAGGCTGGAGGCGAAGGCAATCATGCCGTAGCGCGACACCAGGCCGTAGGTGGGCTTCAGGCCGGTGATGCCGGTGAACGCGGCGGGCTGGCGGATCGAACCGCCGGTGTCGGTGCCGGTGGCGGCGGGCGCCATGCGCGCGGCGACGCAGGCGGCGGCGCCGCCCGACGAGCCGCCGGGCACGCGGGCGACGTCCCAGGGGTTCTTCACCGCGCCGTAAAAGCTGGTCTCGTTGGACGAGCCCATGGCGAACTCGTCCATGTTGGTCTTGCCCAAGCTCGGCAGGCCGGCGGCCTTGAAGCGCTGGATGACGTGGGCGTCGTAGGGGGCGACGAAGTTATGCAGCATCTTCGAGCCGCAGGTGGTGAGCCAGCCTTCGGTGCAGAAGATGTCCTTGTGGGCGACGGGCACGCCGGTGAGCGGCCCGGCCGTGCCGGCGACGCGCATGGCGTCGGCGGCGGCGGCCTCGGCCAGGGTCTTGTCGGCATCGACGGTGATGAAGGCGTTGATGACGGGGTTGAGCGCACCGATGCGGTCGAGCCAGGCCTGCGCCAGTTCGCGGCTCGATATGTCCTTCGCGGCGAGACGCGCGGCCAGCGTGGAAATGGAGGATTCGAACATGGTTTATTCGATGACCCGGGGCACGAGATAGAGGCCGTTCTCCACCGCCGGGGCGATGGCCTGGAAGGCGTCGCGGCGGTCGGCCTCGGTGACGGCGTCCTCGCGCAGGCGCTGGAACACTTCCTGCGCATGCGCCATCGGCGCGATGCCGGTGGTGTTCACCGCCTGCATCGCGGCGATGAGGCCGAATATGGTGTTGAGCTGGCCTTGCGTGGCCTGCGCCTGCGCGTCATCGATTTCGATGCGCGCGAGACGGGCGATGCGCTTGATGTCGTCCGTGCTGAGGGACATGGTGAAAGACCTGGAGGCTTACGGGAACGAAGCCCGTTAGGTTATCATAGCCCTCTTGTTTTTCTGCCCTTTTGCCCGCCCGGTGCGGGGAGTGCCGCCGCCATGTTCAAGTTTCTCACCAGCTATTTCTCCACGGATCTCGCCATCGATCTGGGCACCGCCAACACGCTGATCTATGTCCGTGACAGCGGCATCGTGCTCGACGAACCCTCGGTGGTGTCGATCCGTACCGACCTTGCAGCGGGGGGCAAGAAGGCGGTGCAGGCGGTGGGCACCGAAGCCAAGCAGATGCTGGGCCGCACGCCGGGCAATCTGCAGGCGATCCGGCCGATGAAGGACGGCGTGATCGCCGACTTCACGGTCACCGAACAGATGCTGAAGTACTTCATCAAGAAGGTGCACGACACGCGCATGTTCCGTCCGAGTCCGCGGATCATCATCTGCGTGCCCTGTGGCTCCACGCAGGTGGAGCGCCGCGCGATCCGTGAATCGGCGATCGGCGCCGGCGCAAGACAAGTCTATCTGATCGAGGAGCCGATGGCGGCGGCGATCGGCGCCGGCCTGCCGGTGGCGGATGCGACCGGCTCGATGGTGGTCGACATCGGTGGCGGCACCACCGAGGTCGGCGTGATCTCGCTGGGCGGCGTCGTGTATGCCAACTCGGTGCGCGTCGGCGGCGACCGCATGGACGAGGCTATCATCAGCTACATCCGCCGCAACTACGGCATGCTGATCGGCGAAGCCACTGCCGAGCAGATCAAGAAAAAAATGGGCTCGGCGTTCCCCGGCGCCGAGGTGCTGGAAATGGAAGTGAAGGGCCGCAGCCTCGCCGAAGGCGTGCCGCGCAGCTTCAACGTGTCGTCCAACGAGATTCTCGAAGCACTCACCGAACCGCTCAATGCCATCGTCAGCGCGGTGAAGCAGGCGCTGGAGCAGACCCCGCCCGAACTCGGCGCCGACATCGCCGAGAAGGGCATGGTGCTGACCGGCGGCGGCGCGCTGCTGCGCGACCTCGACCGCCTGCTGATGGAAGAGACCGGCCTGCCGGTGATCGTCGCCGACGATCCCCTCACCTGCGTGGTCCGGGGTTCGGGGCGCGCGCTCGAGGAGATGGACAAGCTGGCGACGGTGTTCACCAACGAGTGAGCGCGGTTTTCCGTGGCATGCCGTTCGGGGTGCGGCGCTAGTGGTCTGCTTCCGAAATAACGCAACATGAAACGGCGTCTTTTTCCGCATGGCGGCGTTGCTCGTCGTTGCCATAGTCCGGGCTATGGCGCCTCCTCGCGCCTTGCCCTGCAGAAAAAGCCATCCGTTTCATCCTGTCACGTTATTTCGGAAGCAGACCACTAGATGGCAGCCGCCGGCCAGTTCATGTTCGTGCGCCGGCTGGGGCCGGCCGCGCGCCTGATCATCTGGATCGTGGTGGGGCTCGCCTGTGTCGTGCTCGATACCCGCTTTCATGCGCTCGAAGGCTTGCGCAGCGGCCTGTCCGTCCTGCTCCAGCCGGTGCGCGAAGCGACGCGCGCACCGACCGTGGTGGCGAGCGAACTGGGGGGGTTCTTCACCCGCCATCGCACGCTGCAGAAGGAGCGCGACGCGCTGCTTGCCGAGCAGCGGCGACAACGCCTGGCACTCGACACGGCGGCCGATCTGGCGCGCGAGAACGCGGAACTGCGGGCCATGCTGGCGCTCGAACGCCTGCCGGGGCACAAGGCGGTGGCGGCCTCGCTCCTGTATCAGGGGCATGACTGGTTCGCTCAGCGCATCACCCTCGACCGCGGCGCGCGCGCGGGACTGCGGGGAGGCCTGCCGGTGATCGATGGTACGGGGCTGGTGGGGCAGGTGATCCGCGTCTATCCGGACACCAGCGAAGTCATGCTGGTCAGCAATTCCGAGCAGCTGACGCCGGTCTACATCGAACGCACCGGGCAGCGCGGCCTCGCCGCAGGAAGCGGGCAGGGACGCATGGAACTGCGCTACATGCCGATCCATGCGGACGTCCGCGTGGGGGACCGCCTGCTCACGTCCGGCATCGACCGCGTCTACCCGTCCGGCATTCCGGTGGCGCGCGTGCTGCGGGTTACCCAGCCGCAGGCGGGGCCCTACCTGCGCATCGAGTGCGCGCCGCTTGCGGGCCTCGACCGGGCGCGCTCGGTGCTGGTGATGACGAGCGTGGCCGGAGACGCCGCCCGATGAGTACGCGCGACCGCAACCCCGTCGGCATGGGGCGGATTTTCGGCAGCCTGGCGCTGGCCGTGTTGCTGGAGCAGATGCCGTGGTCGGGCTGGGCGCTGGCGCTGCGTCCCGATTTCGTGCTGGTGGCGCTGCTGTTCTGGGCGCTGTATCAACCCTTGCGCGTCGGTTTCGGTGTGGCTTTCGCGCTCGGTCTCATTGCCGATTTCCAGGACGGCGTCGCGTTTGGCCAATACGCGACGGCCTACGTGATCGGTGTCTATCTCGTGCAGTTCCTGCGCTTGCGGCTGCTGCAGTTCGACCCGCTGCGGCAGGCGGCCCAGGTGTTTCCAATCCTGCTGGCCGTGCAGGTCGTCGTGCTGCTGGTGGGCTGGCTGGCGATCAATCCGCCGGGGGGGCTGGAAATCCTGCTGGTGGGCCCGAGCAGCGTCGTGCTGTGGTTCCTCGTGGCGGGATTTCTGCGCCTGTGGCACGGCAAGAGCCTGCGGGATACGACGTGATGCGCTACTTGGGGTCCGCACCGCGTGCATGGCTGCAACCATCGCGCCTGATTCCGGTCAATTCGCGAGCCGCTCGCAGCCGGGTGGCGCCTTGATCTGCCTGGAATCCGGATGGCCATCACCTCGCTGAAGAACCTCGACCGCGAACTGGCGCGCTTCCAACTGCGCCTGAAAGTCGGCGCGGGCTTCGTCGCGCTGCTCGCGGCGGCGCTGCTGGTGCGTGGCTACTACCTGCAGCGCGTGCAGCACGAGTATTACGTCCAGCGCGCCGAGAGCAACCGCATTTCGCTGGTGCCCGCCGCCCCCCATCGCGGCCTCATCCTCGACCGCAACGAGCGGATTCTCGCCGACAACTATTCCGCGTATACGCTGGAAATCAACCGCGCGCAGATGGCGAGCCTGGAACGCACGCTCACGGAACTGCAGGCGCTGATCGAGATCACGCCCGGTCAGTTGCGCCGCTTCCGGCGCCTTCTCACCGAGTCGAATGAATTCGAGACGGTGCCGCTGAAAAGCCGGCTGAGCGACGAGGAGGTGGCGATCGTGGCGGCCAACCGCTATCGCCTGCCGGGCGTGGAGGTCAAGGCGCGCCTGTTCCGCAACTACCGCGCGGGGCCGGGGATGGCGCACGTGGTCGGCTTCATCGGCCGCATCAACGATCGCGATCTCGCCACGCTGCGCGAAGGCGGGCGGGAACAGAACTATCGCGGCAGCGTCCACATCGGCAAGACCGGGCTCGAGCAGAGCTACGAGGCCCTGCTGCACGGGCGCACCGGTTTCGACCAGATGGAGACCGACGCCGGCGGCCGCGCGGTGCGCGTGCTGTCGCGCATTCCGCCGGTGCCGGGCAAGGATCTGCGACTGTACCTGGACGCGGAGCTGCAGGCGGTGGCCGAGCATGCGTTCGGCGATTACCTTGGCGGGCTGGTGGCGCTCGATCCCAATACCGGCGGCGTGCTGGCGCTGGTATCGAAACCCGGCTTCGACCCCAATCTGTTCATCGACGGCATCGATCCCGATACGTGGAAGGAACTCAACGAATCGGCTGCGCGCCCGATGGTGAACCGTGTGCTGCGCGGCATCTATCCGCCGGGGTCGACCATCAAGCCCTTCATGGCGCTGGCCGGACTGGAACTCGGTGTGCGCCGCCCGGAAGACAGCATTGTCGACCCGGGATATTTCATGCTGCCCAACAGCAGCCACCAGTTCCGCGACTGGAAGCGTGGCGGACATGGCGTCGTCGACCTGCGCAGGTCGATCGCGCAGTCGTGCGACACGTACTACTACCGACTCGCGGTCGACATGGGTATTGATCGCATGCATGATTTTCTCGCGCAATTCGGTTTTGGCGAGAAAACTGGCATCGATCTTGAAGGAGAATCGGCCGGCCTGCTGCCATCCCGCGAATGGAAGCAGCGCCGCTGGAAAAAGCCCTGGTATCCGGGCGAGACCGTAATCGCCGGCATCGGCCAGGGGTACCATCTCACCACGCCGCTGCAACTCGCCGCGGCAGTCGCCATGCTCGCCAACGGCGGCCGGCCGGTGCCACCGCGTCTCGTCGCGGCCGTGCGCGATCCGGTGACGCGGACATGGGCGCCGGTTGCACCGCCACCGGCCCGGCCCGCGCTGGCGATCGCACCGGCGCACCTGGAGGTGGTGCGCCAGGGCATGCTCGACGTCACCCGGCCGGGCGGTACCGCGGCCGCGTCGGCGGCGGGGGCGCCGTATGCCATCGCCGGCAAGACCGGAACCGCGCAGGTCGTGGGGATCAAGCAGGGCGCGCGCTACGACGCCAGCAGGCTGGCACGCGAGCATCGTGACCACGCCCTGTTCATCGCCTATGCGCCAGCCGACAAGCCCACGCTGGCGCTGGCGGTGATGGTCGAAAACGGTGGATCGGGCAGCGGCACCGCCGCGCCGATCGCACGCGCCGTGTTCGACTATTACCTCACCGGCAAGCGCCCGGGCGACATGCAATTCGGAGACGACAATGCCGCGGATTAGCCACTGGATCGCACGCCGCCTGAGCCATCTCGATCCCGTTCTGTTGCTGCTCGTGCTGGTGCTGCTGGGGATCAGCGTGGCGGTGGTGGCGAGCGCGTCGGGGCAAAGTGCGGCGCGCATCAGCGGCCACCTGATGAATATCGGTCTTGCCCTCGGCGCGATGGTGGTGATGGCCAACGTGCCACCGCACCTGCTGTCCCGGGTGGGGATGCCGCTCTATGTGACGGGCGTCATACTGCTGGTCGCGGTGGCGCTGTTCGGCGAGGTGCGCAACGGCTCGCGACGCTGGCTCGACCTGGGTGTCGTGGCGTTCCAGCCCTCGGAACTCCTGAAGCTGGCGCTGCCCTTGATGCTCGCCTGGTATTTCCAGCACAACGAAGCGGTGCTGCGGGTGAAACACTATCTTGCCGCGGCCGGCCTGCTGGCCCTGCCCTTCCTGCTGATTCTGCGTCAGCCCGATCTCGGCACAGCGATGATGATCGGCGTGTCGGGTGTTTACCTGCTGTTCTTTGCCGGCCTGCCCTGGAAGTTCATTCTCGGCGGCGGGGTGCTGGCTGGGGCCAGCCTGCCGCTGGCGTGGGGCTTCCTGCACGACTATCAGCAACGTCGTGTGCTGACCCTGCTCGATCCGTCGACCGATCCGCTGGGCGCCGGCTATCACATCATCCAGTCGACCATCGCGATCGGCTCGGGCGGTTTGTTCGGCAAGGGCTGGGCGCAGGGCACGCAGAATCAGCTCGACTTCATTCCCGAGCGCACCACCGATTTCGTGTTCGCCGTATTCGGCGAGGAATTCGGCTACGTCGGCATGGTGCTGCTGGTGGCGCTTCATCTCGCGCTGGTGGCGCGCGGGCTCACCATCGCCGCGCGCGCGCCGACCCTGTTCGGGCGCCTGATGGCGGCCACGCTCAGTCTCAATCTCTTCACCTACGTGTTCGTCAACATCGGCATGGTGTCGGGCATCCTGCCGGTGGTCGGTGTGCCCCTGCCGCTGATGAGCTACGGTGGCACCGCGCTCGTTACGCTGCTGCTCGGCGTCGGCATTGTCATGAGCGTGGCGACGCACCGCCAGCTCAACAAGACGTGAGCGGCTAGAATGACCCCCATGCACACCTTGCGTCTTCTCGTCGTGGCCGGGATTGCCCTGGCCGTCGGTGCCTGCGGGACCACGCCGCCGGTCGGCAAGCCGGCAGGGAGCGCCCGTGGTGGCTATTACCTGGATGATGGCCCGGACGCGAATCCGCCCGTCGACCTCGATGCCGTGCCCGATGCCGTACCGCGCCGCGAGCCGCTGCACCGCTTTGCCAACCGCACCTATGTCGCGCTGGGCAATACCTACACGCCGCTGTCCAGCGCGGGTGGCTACCGCGAGGAAGGCCTGGCGTCGTGGTACGGCCGCCGCTTCCATGGCAAGAAAACCGCGTCCGGCGAACTGTACGACATGTACGCGATGACCGCCGCGCATCCCACCCTGCCGATCCCCAGCTATGCGCGCGTCACCGCGCTCGACAGCGGACGCTCGGTGGTGGTGCGCATCAACGATCGTGGCCCCTTCCACAAGAACCGCCTCGTCGATGTGTCGTACACCGCTGCGCACAGGCTTGGCCTGGTCGCGCGCGGCAGCGCGCGGGTGCGGGTGGAAAGTCTCGACCCGGACGCCTACGACACCCGGGGCGAGGCGCTGTCCGAAGGCGTGTTCCTGCAGATCGGCGCCTTTTCGCGTGCCGACAACGCGCAGCAACTGGTGGCACGGCTCGCGCGCGAGCTCGCCGTCGACCCGGAGCGCACGCGCGTGGTGCTGCGCGACAGCCTGCATCGCGTGCAGCTTGGGCCGTATTCCAGCGACGACGAGGCACTCGCCGACCGTGCGCGGGTAAGGGAACGTCTCGATCTCAATGCAGTCCTGGTGAGGCGTGATGGTTAGAGGAATCAATCGAGGCATGAGAAGCATCTGGCTGGGGCTGCTGCTCCTGTTTACCGCTCCGGCGTGGGCGCAGCCCGCAGGTATCGTGGCGCGCGCGTGGACCGTGATCGACAGCGCCAGCGGGCGTGAGCTGGGCTCGCACCAGGCGGATCTGCCGCTGGCACCGGCATCGTTGACGCAGTTGATGACGGCTTACGTCCTGTTCGGCGACCTGGCGAAGAACAAGCTCACGCTCGTCGAGCCGATCAAGATTCCGGACGCGGCGACGCAGGTCGACGGCGCGCGCGTGTTCCTCAAGCCTGGCGAGGAAGTGAGCGTGGATACGCTGATCCAGGCGATGCTGCTGCAGTCGGCGGTCGATGCGACGCTTGCCCTGGTGGTGGGGAGCGATGGCAGCGAAGCGGCGTTCGTCGCGCGCATGAACCGCGAGGCGAAGCGGCTCGGTCTGACCCGCACCCGCTTCATGAACGCCACCGGACTCAGCGAGCCCGGCCACGAGTCGAGCGCGGGGGATCTCGCGCGTCTGGCGCGCGCGCTGGCACGCGACTTTCCCGCACGCATGGCGTATTTCGCACAGAAGGAACTGGCTTTCAAGGGTATCACCTACTACAACGGCAACCGTCTGCTGTGGCGCGATCGTACCGTCGCCGGCCTCAAGGTCGGCCGCACCACCGAGGCGGGGTATTGCATCGTGGCGTCGGCGCAGCGCGGCGAGCAGCGTCGCATCGCCGTGGTGTTGGGCAGCCGCTCCGACGCGCAGCGCACCCAGGACGCTTTGCGTCTGTTGAACTACGGTTTCGAGAATTTCGACAGCGTGCTGCTCTATCGCGCGCAGCAGCCGGTCAAGGTCGTGAGCCTGTATCGGGGCACGCGCGCCAGCGTGAGCATCGGTTTCACCGAGGATTTTCATCTGCTCGCGCCGCGTGGTAGCGCCGGGCGCATCCGCGCCGAGGTGATCACGCAGCAGCCCGTGGTGGCGCCCGTTCACCGCGGGCAGTCGCTCGGCACGCTGAGGCTGACGCTCGACGGCAAGACGCTTGGCGAATTTCCGCTGGCGGCGCTGCACGACGTGTCCGTGGCGGGCATTTTCGGCCGCGGCTGGGATTCGATCCGGCTGTTCTTCGCGCGATGAACGACGCCTATCTCAACGGCCGCTTCCTGCCGCTCGCCGAGGCCACGGTACCCGTGCTCGACCGCGGCTTCGTTTTCGGCGACGGCGTGTACGAACTGGTGCCGGTGTATTCGAAAAAGCCGTTTCGCCTCGACGACCACCTGCGCCGGCTGCAGGCGAGTCTGGACGGGATCCGTCTGGCCAATCCGCATTCCGCCGACGCATGGCGTGAGCTGATCGGAACGCTGGTGGCGCACTACGACGCGGACGATCAGTCGGTCTACATCCAGGTCACCCGCGGCGTCGCGCCGCGCGATCATCCCTTTCCCCAGAATACGGCGCCGACGGTGTTCATGTTCACCCAGCCGCTGGTCACCGCGACCGCCGAACAGAAGGCCGCCGGGGTGTGCGCGGTGACGGCGGTCGACTACCGCTGGCAGCGCTGCGACATCAAGGCAATTTCCCTGCTCGCCAATATCCTGCTGCGCCAGCAGGCGATCGACGCGGGCTGTGCGGAAACCGTGATGCTGCGCGACGGTTTCCTCAGCGAAGGCGCGGCGAGCAACATCTTCGTGGTGAAGGACGGCGTGCTGCGTGCGCCGCCGCCGTCCCGTCTCATGCTCACCGGCATCACCTACGACGTGGTGCTGGAACTGGCGCAGGCGCATGGCATTGCGCATGAAGTCCGCGCCCTCGCCGAAGCCGAGGTGCGCGGCGCCGACGAGTTGTGGATGACCTCGTCGACGCGGGAGATCATGGCCATCGTCACGCTCGACGGCGTGCCGGTGGGCTCCGGCGTGCCGGGGCCGCTCGCGCAGCGCATGGATGCGCTCTACCAGACCTTCAAGCGCGAGGTGATGCGGGCATGAGCGAGGACACGCTGCTGGAATTCCCGGTCGACTTCCCCATCAAGATCATGGGTGAGCGGCGCGACGACTTCGCCCAGACCATGGTCGGGCTGGTGTTGCGCCACGCCCCCGATTTCAGGCCCGAGACCGTGGAGATGCGCGCCTCGCGCAACGGCACCTATCTGTCCGTCACTGTGGTGGTGCGCGCGACGTCGAAGGCGCAACTGGATGCGTTGTACCGCGACATCACTGCGCATCCGTGGGTGAAGATGGCCTTGTGAGGGATCAGGATTCAGGATTCAGGGGTCAGGGAAAGGCGGTGGTGCGCAGCCTGGGGTGCGTCGAGTACGAGCCGACCTGGCGGGCGATGCAGGATTTCACCGCACGGCGCGATGCCGACACGCCGGACGAACTGTGGCTGCTCGAGCATCCGCCGGTGTATACGCTGGGACAGGCGGGCAGGCGCGAGCACCTGCTCGCGGCGACCGACATTCCGCTGGTGCCGATCGACCGCGGTGGACAGATCACCTACCATGGGCCGGGACAGGTCGTCATCTATGTGCTGGTCGACCTGCGCCGGCGCGGCTACGGCGTTCGTGAACTGGTGGCGCGCATGGAGCAGGCGGTGATCGAGCTGCTGGCCGCACACGCGGTGGCGGCGCAACGCCTGGCGGGCGCGCCCGGCGTGTACGTCGAGGGCGCCAAGATCGCCGCGCTCGGCCTGCGGGTGAAGCGTGGCTGCACCTATCACGGCCTCGCGCTCAACGTCGACATGGACCTTGCTCCGTTTGCCGCCATCAACCCGTGCGGATACGCGGGGATGCGGGTGACGCAATGTCGCGATCTCGGTGTGAGCCTGTTGCCGGTGGAGGCCGGACAGGCGCTTGCCCGTGCCTTGCTGGATGGGGTCTACGCCTGACGGGAGCGGCTGTTCGGTTCAGACGACCAGATCGATCTGCTGCACGCTGCCGACCGTGCCGTTTTCATTCAGGTACACGCTGCTGCTGCGGACCTGGCCGAGCAGTGCGTTGTCATCGGTCTTCAGGCTGAAGGGCGTGGCGACGTGCGCCAGACCGATTGCGCCGATACCCATCGCGGCGAGGGGGGTGAGCCGGTCCCGGCCTTCGGCGTCGCGGGTCCAGACCTGGAGTTCGCTGAACACCGCATCGGCGTCGTCGATCCAGCCGTTGCCGTCCGCGTCGTGCTGCGCCAGTTCCTGGAAGCCGTCGCCGGTGCGCGGGCCGAACAGTTCGCTGCCGTCGTTCATGATCCCGTCGCGGTTGCGATCGAGGACGAGGAAACCGCTGCCGGATGCGACGAAGGCGATGGAGTCCTCTACGCCGTCGGCATCGAGATCGAACGAGAAGCGGGCGCCGTCGAATTGCGCGGTCTGGCCAGCGAAATTGATGACCAGCGGGTCTTTCGCCGCGGCATCACCCGCGCGCACGCTGACCGTTTCCTCGCGGTAATATGTCCGGCTCATGGCGAGTTCGAGCTGGAAGCGGATGGCGCGGCCGTCTGCCGTTTTCACCATGCCTTGTGCAGAGAACTGCGTCTGTTCCGCCTCGTAGTGGCTTTCGTGGCGCTCGTATTCGATACCGAATCCGGCCGCCTGCGGCGCGGACGCGCCAGCCGTTGCCGGAGCAGGCGGGGCTGCCGGCGGGGCGGCGCGTAGATCCGACGCGCGCAGATGCCTGGTTTCGTGACCGATGAGTTGTTCGACCATGCGTTTGACGAGCAGGTAGCGCAGATCGAGTTCGAGGGCCTCGTCCGGATCGGCTTTGCTGGCGGGGGCGGTCTTTAGCGCGCTGCGCGCCTCGGGGGATATGCGAAGGGTGGTGTCCGGCTCGGGCAGGCCGTTGGCGCTGCCGGACCGGCCGCTGTCCGCGGGCGGGCGCGCCCACACGCGCAGCGATTCCCTCACCGTATCCCGGCTGATGGCGGCGTGCTGGCTGGCAAGCTGAATGTCGCTGCTGACGATCCTCATATCGATGTCCGAAGAAACGGCTATACGAGGTCAATCGGCAGACCGGAAGAAAGCTTGAGCGCGCGGCCTTGCGCCGCCGCCTATTTTTTCAGCAGGCTGCGGACGGTGCTCACGATCTCCGCATGGTCGAACTCGCGCCCGCCGACGGCACTGGCGACGATGCGGCCGCGCGTGTCGACGAGGAAGGTCGTCGGCAGGCCGCCGACCTTCCACGCCCGCATGGCGCGGCTGGTGGTGTCGAGCAGGATCGGGAAGCCCGGCGTGGTGTCGAGCTGGCTGGTGAACGTCTCGATGGTGTCGGCATTCTCGCCGACATCCACCGCAAGCACGACGAAAGCCTCGTTCGCCAGCGCCTGCCGCAGCCGCTCCATCGACGGCATTTCACGGCGGCACGGCGGACACCAGGTCGCCCAGAAATTGATCAGCACGACCTTGCCGCGCAGGCTCGCGAGATCGTGAAGCTTGCCGTCGAGGTCCTTGAGTTTAAGCGCCGGCGCCGGCTGCGGGGCGAGCCGGGTCAGGCTGTGCGACAGCGGCGGCAGGTCGGCCGCCCGTGCCGGTGCGGTGGCGCCGCCGGCAAGCGCAAGCGCTGCCAGTGCGGCGATGAGGGTGTCACGAAGCGTCATTGGCACATCTCACTTTTTCGAGGGTGGTTGAATGCGTCGCGCCGCCGGCGCGCCACGTGACGCGCAGGTCGAACTCGCCGCCGCGCGGCACGCTGTAGGTCGTCATGCCCTGATTCCAGTCGCCGGGCGCGAAGGTCTGCGTCGCGGGAAACTGCGCCCAGTTGAACGCGATGCGCGCCGCCTCGGGTACCTCCAGGCGTCGCCACAGACGTTCCCATTCGGCCTTGCTGCGGATCGTGCGCGGCGCCTGGTCCGCCGTGACGTAGCGCCAGTCGGCCAGACGGTGGCGGATCGGCGTGTCGCCGACGTTGCGCACCACGGTCATGAACACGCATTCCGCCGCGTAGCGCTCCGCCGCCGCGGCGGCAAAGCCGCGCGCCTGATAGAAGGCGCGCGCCTGGTCCGGACCGATCTGGGTGAGCCGTATCTGCGCGCCCGCCGACTCGGTCTGCCAGGTGGCAAGGCCGGTCTCGGGGTCGACGCTCGGCGTCACCGGGGCCGCGGCGAGCGGCCCCGCGGCCAGCAGGGTCAGGGCAAGGAGGCGCATGCGTTAGAATTCCTTTTCATACTGGAAAGAGATTATGGCAGACCCCGTCCAGCACAAGGGCGCCGCGAAGACCGCGCGCATCCCGATCAAGATCGTGCCGCAGGAAAGACAACGCCTGCCGCCGTGGATCCGCGCCAAATCGCCGAGCCTGCCCAATGTCGGGCGGCTCAAGGGCATTCTGCGCGAAGCGAAGCTGTACACCGTATGCGAGGAAGCCTCCTGCCCCAACCTCGGCGAATGTTTCGGCCACGGCACCGCCACGTTCATGATCCTCGGTGACCTGTGCACGCGGCGCTGCCCGTTCTGCGACGTCGGCCACGGCACGCCGCTGCCGCCCGACGCCGACGAACCGCGTCATCTGGCCGAGACCATCGCATTGATGGCGTTGAAATACGTGGTCATCACCAGCGTCGATCGCGACGACCTGAGGGACGGCGGGGCGGAGCATTTTGCCCGGTGCATCGCGGCGGTGCGCGAGACTTCGCCCGCCACGCGCATCGAAATTCTCACCCCGGATTTTCGTGGCCGCCTGGAGAAGGCGCTCGACGCGCTGGACGCCGCGCCGCCGGACGTCATGAACCACAATCTCGAAACCGTGCCGCGCCTGTACAAGGCGGTGCGCCCGGGCGCCGACTACGCGCATTCGCTGAAGCTCCTCAAGGACTTCAAGGTGCGCCACCCGGACATCCCCACCAAGTCCGGCCTCATGCTCGGCGTGGGTGAAACCGACGAGGAAATCCTCGAAGTCATGCGCGACCTGCGTGCGCACGACGTCGACATGCTCACCCTCGGCCAGTACCTGCAACCCTCGCAACATCACCTGCCGGTGCTGCGCTTCGTCACCCCCGAGCGTTTTGCCGAGTTCGAACGGGAGGCGCTGGCAATGGGTTTCAAACACGCGGCCTGCGGCCCGATGGTGCGCTCGAGCTATCACGCGGATCGGCAGGCGGCGGGGGTGTGAGCCTTTATGCCTTCCGGGTACTCACCGCGATTGTCGGACACCATAACCATTATCTCATCGCGCCGGGGGCCGCCCACCAAGGGCCCTCTGTAGGAGCGGCGCCCTCGCCGCGATTTTCGGACGCCACAATCATCACCCCATCGGGCCGAGGGCGGCCCTCCTACCGGAGCAGCCGCCGGCGCGTCAGCGCCAGCGCGATGACGTAGCCGACGCTGCCGTAGAGGAGCAGCGCGGCGACATGCAGCGGAATATTCGCGGGCAGGTCGCCGACGACCAGCGGGCGCGCGAGATCGATGGCGTGGGTGAGCGGCAGCCAGGCCGACACCGCCTGCACCGGAAGCGGCAACTGCGACACCGGAAAGAACACGCCGCACAGCAGCACCATGGGCGTGATCGCCAGGGTGAAGTAGTAGAGGAAGAAATCGTAGCTCGGCGACACGGCGTTCATCACCAGGCCCAGGCCGCCGAAGCAGAAGCCCACCATCGCCACCACCGGGACGATCCACAGCGTCATCCAGAAGTGGCCGTACAGGCCCAGCCCCCAGATCACCGCCAGAATCGCCAGTCCGGAGAGCAGGCTCTTCGACACCGCCCAGGCGAGTTCGCCCGCCAGGATGTCGTCGAGCGTGAGCGGCGCGTTGAGCAGCGCGTCCCAGGTACGCTGCACGTGCATGCGCGAGAAACTCGAATACAGCACCTCGAAGGTCGCCGCGTTCATGGTGCTGTAGGCGACCGTGCCGGCGGCAAGAAAAGTGAGGTAAGGCATGCCGTCGACGTCCGGCAAGAGCCGGCCGAGGCCGTAACCCAGCCCGAGCATGTAGAGCATCGGGTCGGCGAGATTGCCGAGGATGGACGGAATGGCGAGTTTTTTCCACACCAGATAGTTGCGCTGCCACACCGGGACGAAGCGCCAGGACAGACGGGGGAGTCGCAGGGAGCCGGTCATTTTTCTATCCGCGAAGGGCGCGAAGGAACACGAAGGGAATTTCGCCGAAACACAGGCATGTACCTATGCCATATACGGGCACGGTTTTCAGGTTCAAGGTTTTCTTCGCGCCCCTTCGCGTCCTTCGCGGATAAAAAAGACTCTCCCTCACGCTCAATCCCTGAGATCGCGCCCGGTGAGCTTGAGGAACACGTCCTCCAGGTTCGAGGGGCGGTGCACGTAGCGCAGGCCGTGCACGTGGTGGAGGGCGTCGATCACGCAGTCGGCGTCGCCCGTGTAGCAGAACAGGGTCTCGCCGACGCGCTCGAAGCGCTGGCAGATCGAAGGCGCGTGTTCGCGCGCCCAGTTTTCCAGCCCCTCGCCGAACACTTCGACGACCGCGGGTTCGATGTTCGACTCGATGAGCGCGCGCGGCGCGCCCTCGGCGACGATGGCGCCGTGGTCGAGGATGGCGAGGCGGTCAGCGAGCCGTTCCGCCTCGTCCATGAAGTGGGTGGTGAGGACGATGGTCTTGCCCTCGCCGATCAGCCGTCGCAGACCCTGCCAGATGAGGTGGCGCGCCTGCGGGTCAAGACCGGTGGTGGGCTCGTCGAGGAACAGGATGTCGGGATCGTTCACGAGCGCGCGCGCCAGCGTCAGGCGCCGTTTCATGCCGCCGGACAGTTGCGCGATCGGCGCGTCGGCCTTGTTGGCAAGGCCCGCGAAGTCGAGCAGCGCGGGCACGCGCGCGGTGATTTGCGCTTTCGACAGGCCGAAGTAGCGGCCGTAGGCGATGAGGTTCTCGCGTACGGTGAAGTCCGGATCGAGGTTGTCCAGTTGCGGCACGACGCCGACCTTGCCGCGTGCTTCGCGCGCCAGTTGCGGCACCGCCAGGCCGGCGAGTTCGATGCTGCCGGCATCCGGCTCGATGAGCCCGAGCAGCAGGCGCAGCGTGGTGGTCTTGCCGGCGCCATTGGGGCCGAGGAGCCCGAAACATTCGCCGCGCCGCACGGTGAGATCGAGGCCGCGCACCACGGTGGTGGTGCCGTAGCGCTTGGTCAGGCCGCGCACGCTCAGCACGGGCAGGACTCCAGAAAAACCTGCTTCAGTTCCTTCAGCTTGCCGTGGAAGAAGTGGCTCGCACCGGCAATTTCCTTCACCGTGAGGCCTTGCTGCGCGGCCCACTGGCGCATCGCCGCGGGCGGGATGAGTTCGTCGTCGTCGCCGTAGATGACCACCGTATCCGTGGGGACGGGATCGAATTCGTACATGGTGACTGCCGGGGCGACGAGGATGAGGCGCACCGCCGGCAGTTCCTGGCGCAGCCGGTGCTGCACGAAGGCGCCGAAGGAGAAGCCGGCGAGCGCCCACGGCAGGCCCGGGTAGCTGGCCTCGACGAAACGCGCCACGGCGAGCAGATCGTCGGTTTCGCCGACGCCGGCATCGAATTCGCCGTCGCTCATGCCGACGCCGCGGAAGTTCGGCCGCACGCTGACCCAGCCCGCCTCGTTGGCCGCCTTGGCGAGCGTGGTGACCACCTTGTTGTCGAGGCTGCCGCCGTGCAGCGGGTGCGGGTGCGCCACCAGCAAGAGGCCGCGGCGGTCGGTCTCGGGGTCGTCGATCACGGTCTCCAGCTTGCCCGCCGGCACCGGGATGCGCAGCTTGTAGCGTTTCACTTCACCCGCAAGCGCTCGACGATACGCCCCTCCTTGAGATGGGACTCGAAGATCTCGTCGATGTCGGCCTCGTCGACGTAGGTGTACCAGACCCCTTCAGGATACACCACCAGCAGCGGACCTTCCGCGCAACGGTCCATGCAGCCCGCGGTATTGATGCGGCACTTGCCCTTGCCGTTGAGATCGGCCTGCTTGATCTTCTTCTTCAGATAGTCGCGCATGCGCTGGCCGCCGGCCGCACCGCAGCACTTGGCGCCGTCCTCGCGCTGGTTGGTGCAGAAGAACACATGGTGGGCGTAATACGATTCGCTCATTTTAGAAATCCGTGTATTTGAGGGCGTTGCCGTGGGCTTTCTCGACCGGATACTTGCGCGCGTTGAGCGCGAGCTTGTCGGCGGCGGCCTCGAGCAGGTCGATGTCGAGCAGGTCGGCCAGGCGGGTAAGATAAATGAGGACGTCGGCGATTTCCTGGCGCACCGCCTCGCGCTGCGTGGTGTCGAGCGCCGCGCTTTCCTCCGGGGTCAGCCACTGGAACGGTTCGAGCAGCTCGGCGGCCTCGACCGCGAGCGCGATCGCCAGGTTCTTCGGCGTGTGATACCGTTCCCAGGCGCGCGCTTCGGCGAAGGCGCGGATGCGCTCGCGCAGGGTGTCGAGCGAGTCGATGGCAGCGGGGGGCAGGGTGTCCATGGCCGCCATGATACCGCGACGGGTGGCGGGCTTACGACAGGGGTGTCGGTGGATCGACGTCCCGCCCCGTGCGGCGGGTCGGCAATCCACGCCGGGCCGTGGTGCCGGGGATGGCCCGTGGTTTGCTTGCCATCTGGACCGAAACAGGCAGTTGTACAATTCGATTTGGCATAATATTGCGCCGACCAACTGCATAACACAGGGAGACGGACCATGTTCTTGATCGACAAGCCCATCGCACGCGCCGGCATCGCGCTGGCCGCAGCCCTTCTCGCCGGCTGCTCCACGACGCCGACCTATCCGCCCGCGCCCGAGCGCACCGGCCAGGTCGAATGGAACTACCTGATCGGCCCCGGCGATACGGTGCAGGTCTTCGTGTGGCGCAACCCGGAAGTGTCGGGCAGCTTCCCGGTGCGTCCGGACGGCAAGATGACCATGAACCTGGTCGAGGACCTGCAGGCGTCGGGCAAGACACCCACCCAGCTCGCGCGCGACATCGAGAAGGCGCTCGGCAAGTACATCCAGGAACCGATCGCCACCGTCATCGTCGGTGGCGGCATCGGCCCATTCGACCAGCAGATCCGCGTGGTGGGCGAGGCGGCCAAGCCGCAGGCGCTCAACTACCGCGAGAAGATGAGCCTGATCGACCTGATGATCGCGGTCGGCGGTCTCACGGATTTCGCGGCCGGCAACAAGGCCTACATCCTGCGCGGCGGCGAAGGCAAGCAGGAGCGTCTGGGCGTGCGCCTGGAAGACCTGCTCAAGGGTGGCGACATCGCCGCCAACGTCGACATGCGGCCGGGCGACGTCCTGGTCATCCCCGAAAGTCTGTTCTAAGGCGGCTGGTGCCGCCCCGGCGGCGCCTTTTGTAAGGCGGAACGTCTCGTATGGATCAAGTCCTGCAACAAATCCTCGCGTACGCCAAGGCGGCCTGGCACCGCCGCTGGTGGGGGGTGGCGGTGGCCTGGCTGGTATGCATCGTCGGCTGGACCTGGGTGATGCTGATTCCGGACCGCTACGAAGCCTCGGCGCGCGTGTATGTCGATACGCAAACGCTGTTGAAGCCTCTGCTCACCGGGTTGACGGTGGCACCCGACATCGACCAGCAGATCAAGCTCATGACGCGTCAACTCGTCAGCCGTCCGACGCTGGAGAAGGTGGCGCGCATGACCGATCTCGACGTCAAGGCGAAGACGCCGGAGCAGACCGAGACGATGCTCAACGACCTGGCGAGCAAGATTTCCATCGCCGACGCCGGGCGCGAAAACCTCTACACCATCGCCTATCAGGACCCGAACGCCGATTTGGCGAAGAAGGTGGTGCAGTCGCTGCTGACCATCTTCGTCGAAACGAGCCTTGGCAAGACACGCCAGGACATTTCGAGTTCGCAGCGTTTCATCGAGGAACAGTTGCAGCAGTACCAGCAGAAACTCGTCGAGGCGGAAAACGCGCTGACCGAATTCAAGCGCAGGCACATCGGCATGATGCCGGGCGAGGGCGGCAATTACTACAGCAAGCTGTCGGAGGCCGCGGCGCTGCTGCGGCAGGCGCAGCTCGACCAGCAGGAGGCGACCAACCGGCGCAACCAGTTGAAGCGGCAGCTGTCCGACGAGGAACCCGAACTGTCGGCGGCGGCTGCTGCGGTCAGCAATCCGGAGATCGACGGTCGGATCCAGGCTCTGCAGAAGCAGATGGATCAGCTGCGCCTGCAATACACCGACCTGCATCCCGATATTCAGGCAACCAAGCGGTTGATCGAGAAACTGGAGGCGCAGAAAAAGACCGACGCGACCGCCAGCAAGGCCGATCCGGCCGGGGCGAAAATCCAGAACCCGGTCTACCAGCAGCTCACCATCGCCATCGCCGAGGCGGACGCCACAGTGTCCTCGCTGGGTGCGCGTGTCGCCGAATACCAGCGCCGCTACAACGAACTGCGCAACGCCTCGAACATGATTCCGCAGGTCGAACAGGAATTCACCCAGCTGATGCGCGACTACGACGTCTACAAGCAGAATTACGATGCGCTGCTGAAGCGCCGCGAATCGGTCACCATGTCGGGTGAGGTCGAGAGCAAGACCGACACCGTCGACTTCCGCGTCATCGACCCGCCTTTCGTGCCGAGCCAGCCGGCCTGGCCGAACCGGCCGCTGCTGCTGTCGCTGGTTACCCTGGGCGGGCTCGCCGCGGGTGTCGCGGTGGCGTTCCTGCTGAGCCAGTTGCGTCGCACCGTGACCGACCGCCGCGCCCTGCGCGAACTCACCGGCCTGCCGCTGCTCGGTGCGGTGTCGCGGGTCGAGACCGCGGAAAGCCGGCGCCGCCGGCGCAAGGGACTGCTGGCCTACCTCGCCACCCTGGGCGGGTTGCTCGCCGCCTACGGCGGGGTCCTGGTCCTCTACCTGCTGATGTCGCGCGCGGCCTAGGAGACAGCATGAGCATCATCGAAAAAGCGGCAGGTAAACTGGGGGGCGGCGTATCCCATCCTGCCCCGGCCGTCGACTCTGCAAACGGACGCGCGCGCGACAGCCTGATCGAGCACGCGCTCGACAAGCAACGCACGAGCGAGCCGGCGGGCTTCGTCGCCACCCCGGTCGAACCGGTATTCAGCGTGCCCGAAACCGAACCGGCGGAAGGCAGCAGCCAGGTGCAGTCGATCAATCTGGCGCGCCTGCATCGCATGGGCGTGGTCTCGCCCGACGCCGAGAAGAGCCAGATCGCCGAGGAATTTCGCATCATCAAGCGCCCGCTCATCGCCAATGCCTTCGGTCAGGGCGCGGCGCGTGTGAAGAACGGCAACCTCATCATGATCACGAGCTCTCTGCCCGGAGAGGGCAAGAGCTTCTGCGCGATCAACCTGGCGATCTCGATGGCGATGGAAATGGACCGGACCGTGCTCCTGGTCGACGCCGACGTCGCCAAGCCGCGTGTGCCGGAATACCTCGGCATCCACGCCGACAAGGGCTTGCTCGACGTGCTCCAGGATCCGAATCTGAAGCTGTCCGACGTGCTCATCCGCACCGACATCGCCAAGCTCACCGTGCTGCCGGCGGGGCGTACCTACAAGCGCGCCACCGAACTGCTGGCGAGCGCGGCGATGACGCGCCTGGTGGAGGATATCGGCAACCGCTACCCGGATCGTATAATCCTGTTCGATTCGCCGCCGCTTCTGGCGACCAGCGAATCCAGCGTGCTGGCGACGCACATGGGCCAGATCGTCATGGTGGTCGAGGCCGAACGTACGTCGCAGGAGGCGGTGCGCGAGGCGCTCTCCCACATCCAATCGTGCGAGGTGGTGGGCATGCTGCTCAACAAGAGCACCCCGACTCCGGGGGCGGATTACTACTATGGCTACTATGGCAGTTACGGAAAATAAACGGGAATCCGGCGCCGGGAAGCGTCGCCTGCGCAGACAAGCTCCCCTGGCCGGAGCCTTTTCCGTTTTCATGGCGCTCGCCTGGGCAGTGCCGGCTCAGGCGCTCGACTGGCGTTTCGAACCCGCGCTCGATGCCTCGGCGACCTTTACCGACAACGCAGGAAATACCGCGAGCAACAAGGACGAGGCGATGATCCTGCGGGTGGCGCCGGGATTCACGCTGCGATCGGAAAAATCGCCGCGTGTCGAAGCGGGCATGCATTACGGCTTGTCGGGCGTGAAGCGTTTCGGCGACGAACAGAGCGACGATCTGTTCCACACCCTCAACGCCAGCGGAAAGGCCGAGCTGGTCGAGGATTTCCTGTTCGTCGAAGGCAATGCACGCGTGTCACAGGAACTCATCGACCTGCTCGGTTCACAGGCCGACGCGACGACGAGCAGCAGCAACCGCGCCACCGTCGGTACGTATTCGCTGAGCCCGTATGTGATGAAGCGCCTCGGCACGTTCGCCAACGCCAGCGCCCGGTATACGGCGAGCGGCGCGATATTCGAGAACAATGTGGCGTCGACGCAGCGCGTCAATTCATTCGCGGCCGGACTCGCCAGCGGGACGCGGTTCGCCGATTTCACCTGGGCGCTCGATTATTCCATCCGCGACGCGCGCAATCGCAACAACATCGACACCAGATTCGAGCGCGCCGGCCTCACGCTGGGTCATACGCTGACGCGCAAATTCCGGGTGTTCGGTACGGTCGGCGAGGAGTGGAACGATTACCCGGCCCCGCCCGGCACCGACATCGATGGTCCGTTCTACAGCATGGGTGTGGGCTGGTCGCCGTCGCGGCGCACCAGCATCGAAGCGTCGGCGGGGGAACGTTCCTATGGCAGGAGCTATGGCCTGACCGCGCGCCATCGTACCCGCACGACGAACTGGAATCTCAGCTATGCGGACGACGTGAGCGACATGGCGCAGTTCCTGCAGGCCAGCGGCACGGTATACAACTATCTGTGCGTGGGCGCGGATGGTTCCCTGTCCCTGATCGAGAACTGGCCCTACGCCTTCCCGCCGGCGACGTCGGGTTGCATCGCTTTCGGCGGCACGCCCGGGCTGTTGTTCGACCTGCGCAGCGGCGTCTTCGTCGCCAGGACCTTGCGCGGCAGCGTCGGCTGGACGCTCGGCAAGGTGACGCATACCTTGGGCTACAGCGATTCCCGGCGCGATTATGTCGCCAGCGGCATCGAGGATCGCACGCGTGTCCTCGGCCTGACCACCACCTACCGCATGTCGCGGCAAACGACGGCGAATGCCGGGTTGACGCTCACGCGCACCCAGGTGTCGCCCACGCCGCTGTCCCCGGTGGCGCGCGACGACGACCTTTTCAGCCTGAGCCTGGGTGTGAGCCACCGGTTTGCGGAAGATCTGAGCGGCGCGTTGACTTTCCGCCACACGCAACGGGATTCGAACGTCGCCACCGCGGATTACGACGAGAACAGCCTCACGGCCTCGGTCAGCCTGCGCTTCTGACCGGCCTGCCGGCATGGCATGGCCATTGCTAAATCCAGGATGCGCACGCGGGCACGGATTGCCCCGACCACGGATTACCCATGTACGAAGACTATTACCGCTTTAGTGCCAAGCCATTTCAGCTCAACCCGGACCCGCGTTTCTTCTTCGGGTCCAAGGGACACAAGCGGGCGATGGCCTACCTGGATTACGGCCTTTCGCTCGGTGAAGGCTTCATCGTCATCACCGGCGAGGTGGGTGCCGGGAAGACCACGCTGGTGCGCAACCTGTTCCGCCAGATCGACGCCCACAGCCTGGTGGCGGCGCAACTGGTGTCGACCCAGCTCGATGCCGAAGACACGCTGCGCAGCGTGGCGGCCTCGTTCGGACTGGAGCACGAGGGGCTCGCCAAGTCCTCGCTGCTGAAGAACCTGGAGAGCTTTCTTGCCGCGGCGGCGCGCCAGGGCCGGCGCGCGCTGCTCGTCGTCGACGAGGCGCAGAACCTCACGCCGCGTGCGGTCGAAGAGCTGCGCATGCTGTCGAATTTCCAGAACGAGGAGCGCTCGCTGATCCAGACCTTCCTGCTCGGGCAGCCGGAATTCCGCGGCATCCTGCAGAGTCCGGACATGCAGCAGCTGCGCCAGCGCGTCGTGGCGTCCTACCACCTCGGCCCGCTCGATCCCGACGAGACGCGCGGCTATATCGAGCATCGCCTGCGCACGGTCGGCTGGCAGGGCAACCCTTCCTTCGATGACGCAGCCTTCGCCGCCCTGCACCGTTTCACCGGTGGCATACCGCGCCGCATCAACACCACCAGCGACCGGTTGCTGCTGCTGGGCTACCTGGAAGAGAAGAACCACTTCGGCGAAGCCGAGGTGAACGAGGTGATCGCTGATCTCAAGAACGAGGTGGCACACCAGGAGTTTCGCGGGCCGACGGGCATCAACCACACCGCGACATCGGGTAACGCTCTGCACAGCGAGGATACGGCGCATCTCGCGCAGCGCATCGAGCAGGTGGAGCGCTCGGTCAACCGCATCCTGCCCATCGTGCGCAAGATTCTCTACACGGTGAGCGAACGTCATGCCGACAGCGTGCAGGGTGGAGACGTGCCGCACGACGCGGAACCGTAAGCGGCCATGACCCAGGTATTGTGCATCGCCGGGGCGCGCCCCAATTTCATGAAGATCGCGCCGGTGATGGCGGCGCTGGCGGAGACCGGCATCGCCGCCCAGCTGCTCCACACCGGGCAGCATTACGACGCGGCGATGAGCGACGGCTTCTTCGCCGATCTCGGCATTCCGCCGCCCGACCATCATCTGGAAGTCGGCTCGGGCAGCCACGCCGTGCAGACCGCGGAGGTGATGAAACGCTTCGAACCCGTGCTGGAAAACGTGCAGCCGGCCGCGGTGCTGGTGGTGGGTGACGTCAATTCCACCCTTGCCTGTGCGCTGGTGGCGGCCAAGCGCGGGGTGCGCGTGATCCACGTCGAGGCGGGCCTGCGCAGCTACGACCGCAGCATGCCGGAGGAAATCAACCGCGTGCTCACCGACCAGATTTCCGATCTGCTGTTCACCACGGAAAAGAGCGCGCTCGCCAACCTGGTGCGCGAGGGGATCGATCCCGCGCGCGTCGAGTTCGTCGGCAACGTCATGATCGACACCTTGTACCGCAATCTGGAACGCGCGGTACCGGCGGCGCGCACACTCGGCACCGCGTTGCCGCAGTATGCCGTGCTGACCCTGCACCGCCCGTCGAACGTCGACGACCCGCATACGCTTGCCGCGCTGCTCGACGTCGTCGGCGAGATCAACCGCAGCCTGCCGGTGGTGCTGCCGCTGCATCCGCGCACCCGCGCCAACATCGAGAAATTCGGTTTCACCGCCCGGCTCGACGGCCTGCATCTGCTGCCGCCGGTGGGCTATCTGGAAATGCTGGGCCTGATGCGTGACGCCCGATTGGTGCTCACCGATTCCGGCGGCATCCAGGAGGAGACGACCGCACTCGGCGTGCCCTGTCTCACCCTGCGCGAAAACACCGAACGCCCGATCACCCTCAGCGAAGGCACCAACACCCTGGTCGGCCCCGATCCGGCCGCGATCCGCGCCGCCTTCGCCGAGGTGATGGCGGGCGGGGGCAAGGCGGGGCGCATTCCCGAATACTGGGACGGCCGTGCGGCGATGCGCATCGCCTACACCCTGAAGGGCTGGTTGCCCATGCAGAAAGGCCGGCGCAGCGCATGATCAAGAATGCGATGTCGATCGACGTGGAAGACTACTTCCAGGTTTCCGCGTTCGCCCCCTGCATCAAGCGCGACGACTGGGACCGGCTGCCGTGCCGGGTCGAGCGCAATGTCGATGTCATTCTCGCCCTGCTCGACGATGCCGACACCCAGGCGACCTTTTTCACCCTGGGCTGGATCGCCGAACGCTATCCGCAGGTGGTGCGACGCATCGTCGACAGTGGCCACGAACTCGCCAGCCATGGTTACGGCCACGAGCGCGCGAGCGATCTGACGCCCAATTCGTTCCGCCACGACATCGTGCGCGCCAAGCACCTGCTCGAGGACCTCGGCGGCGTCGCGGTACGGGGCTACCGCGCGCCGAGTTTCTCCATCAACGGCAACAACGTCTGGGCGATCGACGAGTTGCAGGATGCGGGCTACGCCTACAGCTCCAGCATCTATCCGGTGCGCCACGACCACTACGGCATGCCCGATGCGCCGCGGCATCCGTATCGGCCGCGCGGCGCGGACGGTATTCTCGAACTGCCGCCGACGACCGTGCCGCTGTTCGGCCGCAACCTGCCTGCCGCGGGCGGCGGCTGGTTCCGCCTGCTGCCCTACGAGGTGTCGCGCTGGATGCTGCGCCGCGTCAACATCAGCGAACGGGCGCCGTGCATGTTCTACTTCCATCCCTGGGAGCTCGATACCGAGCAACCGCGTCCACGGGGCCTGTCGGCCAGGACGCGTTTCCGCCACTACGTCAATCTGCAACGCATGCCCGGTAGACTGCGCCAGCTACTGAGCGATTTTGCATGGGACCGCGTCGACCGCGTGTTCCTTTCGGAAAAGTGAATACGCATACCGACCCGCTCGTTCTGGCCGCCGCCCCAGCGGCCGAGGTGACGGTGCGGTCGTTTGCCGGGGTCGATGCGGCACGCTGGGACGCCTATGTGCTGGCGCACCCCGATGCCACTTTTTTCCACCGCGCCGGCTGGAAGCGGGTGATCGAGGGCGCGTTCGGCCACCGTACGCATTTTCTGCTCGCCGAGTGCAATGGCCACATCGTCGGCGTACTGCCGCTTGCCGAAATCAGGAGTCACCTGTTCGGCCACAGCCTGGCTTCCCTGCCGTTCTGCGCCTACGGCGGCATTCTCGCGGACGACGATGCCGCGTACCGCGCGCTCGATGCCGTGGCGCAGGCGCTCGCCCATCGGCTGAACGTCGGCGCGCTGGAATACCGCAACCTTGCGGCGCAGCATGCCCACTGGCCGACCAAGGACCTCTACGTCACCTTCAGGAAAACCATCGACCCGGAAATCGAGGCCAACATGAACGCCATTCCGCGCAAGCAGCGGGCGATGGTGCGCAAGGGCATCAAGGCGGGACTCGTCGGCGAGATCGACAGTGACACCACGCGTTTTTTCCAGGCCTATTCGGCGAGCGTGCACCGGCTCGGCACGCCGGTATTTTCGCGCCGCTACTTCCGCCTGCTGAAGGAGGTCTTCGGCGACGACTGCGAGGTGCTCACCATCACCCTCGAAGGCCGGCTGATCGCCAGCGTGCTGTCGTTCTATTTCCGTGACGAGGTGCTGCCGTACTACGGCGGCGGCGTGGCCGAGGCGCGCGGCGTGGCCGGCAACGACTTCATGTACTGGGACCTGATGCGGCGCGCGTGCGAGCGTGGCGTCAAGGTGTTCGATTTCGGGCGCAGCAAGCACGGCACCGGGTCGTTCGATTTCAAGAAGAACTGGGGTTTCGAGCCGGCACCGCTGTTCTACGAATACTTCCTGGTGAAGGATCGCGAGGTCCCCGAGATCAATCCGCTCAACCCGAAATACCGGCTGTTCATCCAGGCATGGAAGAAGCTGCCCCTGCCGCTCGCCAACGTGATCGGGCCGCACATCGTGAAGAATCTGGGGTGAGCGTGGACGGCCTGCTCTTCCTCGCCCACCGCATTCCCTATCCGCCCAACAAGGGCGACAAGATTCGCTCGTTCCATCTGCTGCGTCACCTCGCCACGCGCTATCGCGTGCATCTTGGCGCCTTCGTCGACGATCCGGACGACTGGCAGCATGCGCAGACGCTGGAGACCTGGTGTGCCGAGGTGAAGCTCGTGCCGCTGGTGCCGCGCCGCGCAAAACTGGCAAGCCTCAGGGGATTGCTGACCGGTGAGGCGCTGACGCTGCCGTACTACCACAACCGCGAACTGTCGGGCTGGGCGGCAGCGCGGGCGGCCGAGGGCACGGTTACGCGCGGCGTGGCGTATTCCTCGGCCATGGCGCAATTCATGCCGCGAACGCTGGCGCGGCGGGTGGTCGACATGGTCGACGTCGATTCCGACAAGTGGACGCAGTACGCGGCGACGCAGCGCTGGCCGCTGTCGTGGATCTATGCGCGCGAAGGGCGCAAGCTCGCCACGTGGGAGGCGCGTGTCGCCGCCGATTTTGACGCCACCCTGCTGGTGTCACACGATGAGGCGGAACTGCTGCGCCAGCGCGCCCCGGCTGCGTGCGCGCGCATCGGCGCTTTCGAGAACGGCGTCGATGCCGAGTATTTTTCGCCGGCGCGTGATTATCCGAACCCCTATGCGACGGATACGCTCAACGTGGCGTTCACCGGCGCGATGGACTACTGGCCGAACATCGACGCCGTGAGCTGGTTCGCAGAACGGGTCTTCCCCGCGGTGCGCGCGGCCGTGCCGGCGGCGCAGTTCACCATCGTCGGCAGCCGGCCGCCGGAGGCCGTGCGTGGACTGGCGCGTCAGCCGGGTGTCAGCGTCACCGGCGGCGTTCCCGACGTGCGGCCGTATCTCGCGCACGCGGTCTGCGTGGTGGCGCCATTGAGGATTGCGCGCGGCGTGCAGAACAAGGTGCTGGAAGCGATGGCGATGGCGCGCCCGGTGGTGGTGACGCCGCAGGCGGCGGAGGGTATTCGTGCCGTCGACGGACGTGACTTCCAGCGTGCCGACGACGAGACGGCTTTTGCCGCCGCCGTGGTCGCCACCCTGCGCACCGGCGCGAGCAACCCCGACGCACGCGCCTGCGTGCTGGCGCGCTACGACTGGGACCACAACGTCGCGGCGATCGACCCGCTGCTCGATGCCGCCGCGCCCGCGGCCACCCCGCTGGAGACCTGTCCCGCATGAGTGCCTTGCCCCAATCCCTGCCCCACGCCGTTGCCAGCCGCTGGCGCCTGCCCGGACTGCTGACGGCGGGGGTGCTGTTCGTGGTGTTCGGCCTGTTCTGGCCGACTTTCCTTTCCATGGCGGAAATCTGGGAACGTTCCGAGACCTTTGCGCATGGCTACCTCGTGTTTCCCATCAGCCTGTGGCTGATCTGGCGCCAGCGTCGTGAGCTCGCGCAACTGACGCCGCGCCCGGATGTGCGCGGCTTGCTGCTGCTGGCCGGCGCGGGCGCCGCCTGGTTGCTCGCGGATGCCGGAAGCGTCAACGTCGTGGCGCAATATGCCTTCATCGCGCTGCTGATCGGAACCGTGTGGACGCTGCTCGGCGGGGACTTCGTGCGCGCGGCGTTCTTCCCGTTGATGTTCCTGTTCTTTGCGGTGCCGGTCGGCGAGTTCCTCATTCCTCCGCTGATGGAGTTCACCGCGGATTTCACCGTGCTCGCCCTGCAGTTCACCGGCATCCCGGTGTACCGCGAGGGGACGTTTTTCAGCATCCCCAGCGGCGACTGGTCGGTGGTCGAAGGCTGCTCCGGCCTGCGCTACCTGATCGCGTCCATCACGCTCGGGCTGCTGTACGCCTATCTCACCTACCGCTCGTGGACGCGGCGGCTGTTGTTCACGCTCGCCGCCGTCATCGTGCCGATCCTGGCCAACGGTGGCCGCGCCTACATGATCGTGATGATCGCCCACCTGTCCGACATGAAGCTTGCGCTCGGTGTCGATCACTACATCTACGGCTGGGTGTTTTTCGGTCTCGTCATGCTGCTGCTGTTCTGGGCCGGCAGCTTCTGGCGCGAGGACGACCAGCCGCAGATTGCGGCGGTGCGGCGCCAGGATGACGAGGGCGCAGCGACGCGTTCCATGTGGCCGCTTGCCCTCGCCGTGGTCGGCGTGGCCGGCCTGTGGCCGGCGTATGCGACCTGGCTCGCGGCGCGCCCGCTGCCGGCGATGCCCGATCTGCGGGTCGAAGCGTGCGGCGACTGGCAGCCGCGCGAGCCGTTCACCGGCTGGACGCCGCACTGGGTGGGCGCCGATCGCCAGGTCCGCCAGGCTTATACCCGCGCCGGACGCGAGGCGATGCTCGAACTCGATTACTACGTGACGCAGCGCCAGGGCGCCGAGCTCATCAATTCGCAGAATTTCATGATCCGGCAAAAGGACGAGGTCTGGTCGAACGTCGGCGAGCAGGTCGTTTCGGTCGACATTGCCGGCACGCCGCGCCAGGTCCGTCAGGCCAAGCTGAAGTCACGCGACGGCGAACGCCTGCTGGTGTGGCAGTGGAACCGCATCGGTGAACGCGTCACGGTCAGCGATCACCTCGCCAAGCTCGTGCTTGCCTTCGACCGCGTGCGCCTGCAGCGTGACGACGGGCTCTCCGTGCTGATCGCCACGCCCTACGACGAGAGCAGCGTGGAAGCCGCGACGGCCATCCTGGCGCGCTTCGCCGCCGACATGGAACCGGCCATCACCGCGGCGCTCGACCGGGTCGACGGGCCGTGACGGCGCATATCGTCCACGTCGTCCATCGCTTCGATACCGGCGGCATGGAAAACGGCATGGTCAACCTGTTCAACACCCTGTCGCCGCAGCGCTATCGCCATACGGTGGTCGCGCTCACCGATTACAGCGGATTCCGCCACCGCATCACGGCGCAGCGGGTCGATTTTCATGCGCTCCAGCGTCCACCCGGCAATGGCCTCGGCTGGATGGTGCGCCTGTGGCGGCTGTTGCGCCAGTTGCAGCCCGACCTCGTGCACACGCGCAATCTCGCGGCCCTGGAAGCCCAGTTCGTTGCCGCCGCGGCGGGCATACGCGCCACCGTGCATGGCGAGCATGGGCGCGATGTATTCGACCTGCACGGCCGCAACTGGAAATACAACCTGCTGCGCCGCGCCGCGCGCCCGCTGGTATCGAACTACATCGCGGTAAGCCGCGATCTGGAACACTGGCTACACGAAACGATCGGCGTGCCGCCGCGGAAAATCCACCAGATCTACAACGGGGTCGACAGCGTGAAATTCCATCCACGCATTGGACCACGTCCCGACTTCGCGCACCCGGACAGCATCGTGTTCGGTTCGGTGGGGCGCATGGTCGAGGTGAAGGATTATCCTGCGCTGGTGCGCGCCTTCATTCAGTTGATGCGCCAGCAGCCCGAACGGTCCGAGCGTGCGCGGCTGGTCATCGTCGGCGAGGGTCCCGCGTGCCAGACCTGTCTGGACATGCTGCAGGGCGCGGGGCTGGCGCATCTGGCCTGGCTGCCCGGCGCGCGCGACGACATACCGGATATCATGCAGGCCATCGACGTGTTCGTGCTGCCATCGAGGAACGAGGGCATATCCAATACCATCCTCGAAGCCTTCGCCAGCGGCCTGCCGGTGATCGCCACGGCGGTGGGCGGCAACGTCGAACTGGTGGAGGACGGCGTCACCGGCCGCCTGGTACCCTCCGGCGACATGGCGGCGCTGGTACAGGCATTGCTTTTCTATCTGGACGCGCCGGCGCGTATCGCCGAGCATGGCGCCAGCGCGCGGCGGCAGGCGGAACAGCGCTACAGCATTCCGGTCATGGCGGACGCCTACGCGGCGGTGTACGACAAGACACTCGCGCGCCGGCGCTGAAAGCCCGCCGAACGGCGCGAGAACTCGACAGGGACAGGACCAACAACACCATGTGCGGCATCACTGGCATCTTCGATACACGCGAGTGCAGGGACATTCCGCATGCGCTCCTCGATCGCATGAACGAGACCCAGTTCCATCGTGGTCCCGACGAAGGCGGACTGCATCGGGAGCCGGGACTCGGGCTTGGCCATCGCCGCCTGTCGATCATCGACCTGTCGACCGGCCAGCAGCCGCTGTGCAACGAAGACGGCTCGGTGGTCGTGGTGTTCAACGGCGAGATCTACAACTTCCAGGAACTGGTGCCGGAGTTGGAAGCGCTCGGCCACGTGTTCCGCACGCATTCTGACACCGAAGTCATCGTGCATGCCTGGGAAGCCTGGGGCGAGGCCTGCGTGGCGCGCTTTCGCGGCATGTTCGCCTTCGCGCTGTGGGACCGCAAGGCTGAAACCCTGTTCGTCGTGCGCGACCGCTTTGGTGTCAAGCCGCTCTATTACGCCTTTCTCGACGACGGCCATTTCGTCTTCGGCTCGGAGCTGAAGTCGCTGATGGCGCACCCCGGCCTGCCGCGCGACATCGACCCGCTCGCGGTGGAAGAATATTTCGGCTATGGCTACGTGCCGGAGCCGCGCACCATTTTCCGGCGGGTGTACAAACTGCCGCCCGGCTTCACGATGACCCTGAAGCGCGGCCAGCCGCGTGCGCTGCCGAAGCAGTATTGGGACATGCCGTTCACCCCGGTGGCGGTGCGGGACGAGGCCGAGGCGTGCGAGGAACTCGTCACGCGTCTCAGGGAATCGGTCCGCCTGCGCATGATCGCCGACGTGCCGCTGGGCGCCTTTCTCTCCGGTGGCGTCGATTCCAGCGCCGTGGTGGCGATGATGGCGACGCAGTCGGCGACGCCGGTCAACACCTGCTCGATCGGCTTCGACGACCCGGCCTACGACGAGGTCGAATTCGCGCAACAGGTTGCCGAACGCTATCGCACCGCACATCATGTCGAGACCGTCGCTGCCGACGATTTCGGCCTGGTCGGGCGGCTCGCGCAGGTGTATGACGAACCGTATGCGGACTCGTCGGCGCTGCCGACCTACCGCGTATGCGAGCTGGCGCGCAAACACGTGAAAGTCGCGCTGTCCGGCGACGGCGGCGACGAGCATTTCGCCGGCTACCGACGCTACCGCTGGTTCCGCTACGAGGAGCGCATGCGTTCGGTCATGCCGCTGGCGCTGCGCCGGCCGCTGTTCGGCGCGCTGGGCCGGCTCTATCCCAAGGCCGACTGGGCGCCGAAGGTGTTCCGCGCCAAGACCACCTTCGAGGCACTGGCGCGCGACACCGTCGAGGGCTATTTCCACGGCGTTTCGCTGTTGTCCGACGCGCAGCGTCGGCAGCTCTTCTCCCCGGCGTTCCGGCGCGAGTTGCAGGGTTATCAGGCGGTCGAGGTGTTGCGCCGCCACGCCGCCGTCGCGCCGACCGACGACCCGCTGTCGCTGGTGCAGTATCTGGACATGAAAACCTACCTCGTCGGCGACATCCTCACCAAGGTCGACCGCGCCAGCATGGCGCATGCGCTCGAAGTGCGCGAGCCGCTGCTCGATCACGAACTGATGGGCTGGGTGTCCGGGCTGCAGGTCGATCTCAAGCTGCGCGGCACGGAGGGCAAATATTTGCTGAAAAAGGCCATGGAACCCTATCTGCCGCACGACGTGCTGTATCGCAGGAAAATGGGCTTCGCTGTGCCGCTGGCGGCCTGGTTTCGCGGCCCCCTCGCGGCGACGATCCGCAGCGTGGTGCTGGGCGAGCGGCTGGCGTCGACCGGATTGTTCAACACCGCCTACCTGCGCGAAGTGGTCGAGGCGCACCAGTCGGGACGGCGCGACTATTCGGTCGTGCTGTGGACGGTGCTGATGTTCGACGCTTTCCTCGCCCAGGTGCTGGGCGTGCAAACCACGCAGCGGGAGGCGGCATGACGCCATCGGCGCGCTGACGAACACCATGAAAATCCTCCATATCTTCGACCACACCCTGCCGCTGCACTCCGGTTACACCTTCCGCAGCGCGGCCATCCTGCGCAACCAGCGCAAGCTCGGCTGGGAAACCTTCCACCTGTCGGGCCCCAGGCAATTGCACTGCGAAGCCAGCGAGGAAGACGCCGACGGCCTGCATTTCTATCGCACGCCGCAGCCCGTGGGTCTGCTTGCGCGTCTGCCCGGCGGTGATCCCTTTGCCGTCATGGGCGCGATCGAGCGACGCCTGCTCGGCCTTGCGCGCCAACTGCAACCTGACATCCTGCATGCGCATTCCCCCGTGCTCGATGCGGTGCCGGCGATTCGCGTCGGGCGCAAGCTGGGCATCCCGGTGGTTTATGAAATCCGCGCGTTCTGGGAAGACGCCGCGGTCGATCATGGCACGACGCGCGAGGGCAGCCTGCGCTATCGTCTGACGCGTGCGCTGGAAACCTGGGCGGTGAAGCGTGCCGACGCCGTCACGGTGATCTGCGAAGGCCTGCGCCGCGACCTGGTGGCGCGTGGCATTGCGCCGGGCAAGATCACCGTCATTCCGAACGCGGTCGATATCGACAAGTTCGACATGGGCGGCAAGCCCGACCCCGAGCTGAAGCTGCGGCTCGGCCTGGGCACCAGCCGCGTGCTCGGCTTCATCGGCTCGTTCTACGCTTACGAGGGTCTGGACCTTTTGGTGGCGGCACTGCCCGCGATCCTCAGGCAGATTCCCGACGTCAAGCTGCTGCTGGTCGGTGGCGGGCCGCAGGAGGCCGCGCTCAAGCAGCAGGTGATGGCGCTCGATCTGAAGGACCGTGTGGTGTTCACCGGCCGCGTACCGCATGCGGAAGTCAACCGCTACTACGATCTCGTCGACGTGCTGGTGTACGCGCGCCATCCCATGCGGCTGACCGAACTGGTCACGCCCTTGAAGCCGCTGGAAGCGATGGCGCAGGGGCGGCTGATGGTCGCCTCCGACGTCGGCGGCCACAAGGAGCTGATCCAGGACGGCAAGACCGGCGTGCTGTTTCGGGCCGGCAACGCCGGGGATCTCGCGAGCAAGGTGGTCGCACTGCTGAAATACGAGCAGGGCTGGGACAGCATGAAGCAGAACGGGCGCCGTTTCGTCGAAACGGAGCGCAACTGGGCGGCCAGCGTCGCGCGCTATCGTGGCGTCTACGGCGAGCTGGTGAAGCCCACGATGGAGCACGCGCTTGGTTGATTCGCAGACGCGCGCCGGCGCCATCGAGCTCGTCGTGTTCAGCGCGCTCTTTCCCAGCAGCGTGCGACCGGGCGCCGGGCTGTTCATTCGCGAGCGCATGTTCCGCGTCGCGCGCCATCATCCGCTCGCGGTGGTGTCGCCGCAGCCGTGGTTTCCGGGGCAGGGCGTGCTCCGCCGCTGGCGTCCCGGCTATCGGCCGCAGGCGCCGGCGCTGGAAGTTCAGGATGGCATCCGTGTCTACCATCCGCGTTATCTCGCGCTGCCCGGCCTGCTGCGCCGCCTCGACGGCTGGTCGATGGCGTGGGCGAGCCTCGTCCTGCTGCGTCGTCTCAAGACCCAGGGCGCACGCCTGATCGACGCGCATTTCGCCTATCCCGATGGCGAGGCCGCGGTGCATCTGGGCCGCTGGCTGAAGCTCCCGGTGACGCTGACCCTGCGTGGCACCGAAGTGCCGCACAGCCGCAATCCGGCGTTGCGCCCGCGTCTCGTGCGCACACTGCGTGCGGCGGCACGAGTCTTCACGGTGTCCGATTCGTTGCGCCGGCTCGCGCTGGGCCTGGGCGCCGATGCCGCGAAAAGCGAAGTCGTCGGCAACGGCGTCGATCTGGCGCGCTTCCATCCGGTCGACCGGGTTGCCGCGCGGCAGGCGCTCGGGCTGCCGCTGGATGCGCAGGTGCTCATCTCGGTCGGCGCCTTGGTCGAACGCAAGGGCATGCACCGCGTCATCGACTGCCTGCCGGCGCTGATCGAACAGCATCCGCGCCTGCATTACCTCATCGTCGGCGGCGCCAGCCCGGAAGGTGACAATCGTGGCGAACTCGATGCGCAGGTCGCGCGCCTGGGGCTTGCCGGGCGCGTGCATTTTCTCGGCGCGTTGCCGCCGGACGAACTGAAGACGCCCTTGTCGGCGGCGGACGTGTTCGTGCTGGCCACGCGCAACGAAGGCTGGGCGAACGTCTTTCTCGAAGCGATGGCGTGCGGCCTGCCCGTGGTGACCACCGATGTCGGCGGCAACGCCGAGGTGGTGTGTCGCGCGGAACTGGGGCGCATCGTGCCGTTCGGCGATGCGTTGGCGTTGCAACACGCGCTCGATGCGGCGCTCGATGCGCAGTGGGATCGGGGCGCCATCCTCGACTACGCACGCGCCAATCAGTGGGACACACGCATCGCGCAGCTGTTGCGCGCCTATGCGCCACTGCTGCGCGGGGGCGGTACGGCGGGTGCCGATTCGCTGGTGGCCGGGTCATGAGCGGGCGCACGGCTGCCACCGGACACGACGCGCGCAGCCTGGCGGCACGGCTGCGGCGCACGGCCTGGCGCCATGGCAAGGCCCTGCGGCAGCGTCTGCGCCCGCAGCCCGTCGCGCTGCATGTGTTCGTCGCCGGCGTGCAGCGCTCGGGTACCAATCTGTTGATGGACGTGCTCGATGCAAGCGCGGCGACGCAGGTGTTTCACGAGACGGATCCGCGCGCCTTCGACAATTACGAAATGCGCGACGAAAGCGTGATTCGCGAACTGGTACGGACAAGTTCTGCCCCTGTGTTCGTGATCAAGGCCCTGTGCGAGCTCGACCGCATTCGTGCGCTGATGGATGGTTTCGCGCCGGCGCGGACCTTGTGGCTGGTACGCGACTGGCGCGACAGCGCCCATTCGGCGGTCAGGTCGTTCGGGAATTTCGTGCCGCAGTGGAAACGCCTGGCGCAGGGCGACGCCCGCGACTGGCGCGGGCGCGGGATGCAGGCGGCGACGCGCGAGCTGTTGGCGGCGCTGTACCGATCCGACGCCAGCGAGACCGAGGGCGCGGCGATCATGTGGTTCTATCGGAATGTGCTGTATTTTGAGCAGCAGCTCGCCGCGGATCCGCGCGTGCGCCTGATGTTCTACGAAGATCTGGTGCAACGGCCTGCGCGCGAAGTGGCGGCCATCTACGAATTTCTCGGCCTTCCCGGCTTCAGTTCCGCCGTCGCCGCAAGGATCCACGCACGTTCGGTGAAGCATCGTACCCCACCCGATATCGCCCCGGCGGTCGTCGATCTGTGCGACAACCTGCTGGCGCGTTTCAGGGCCGTGGCGGCGGGACCACGCCCATGAACCTGCCCGCCTGGTTGGCCCGTGGCATCTATCGTGCGCAGGAAGCGGCGATGCGTCGTCCCACCTTCGCCATGCTGGCCGAGATCGAGCGCACGCAATGGCTGTCACGCACCGACATCGAGGCGTACCAGGCGCGTCGTCTCAACCGTCTGCTGGCCAGTGCGCTGACGCACAGCCCATGGCACGCAGAGCGCCTGCGCGCCGCCGGCCTGGAGGCGGCGGTGCGCGAGTATGCGGTCGGCCTCGCCGATCTTTCGCGGCTGCCGACCATGAGCAAACGCGACGCGCGCGAAAATGCCGAGCGTCTGGTGTGGCGCGGCGTGCCGGGTGGCGCGTTTCCCTACACCACGGGCGGTTCCAGCGGCGAACCGCTGATCTTCCATTTCGGACGCGAACGCCAGGCCTCCGATGCCGCCGGACGCATGCGTGCGCGGCACTGGTGGGGGGTCGAGCCGGGCGCACGCGAGGCCTATCTGTGGGGCGCACCGGTCGAGCTGAACAAGACGGACCGCATCAAGACCCTGCGCGATCGCCTGGTGAACCAGATGGTGCTGAACGCCTTCGCCATGTCGCCGGCGCGCATGGATGCCTATCTCGACGCACTGGTGGCGTGGCAGCCGCATTGCCTGTACGGTTACGCATCGAGCATCGCGCTGCTCGCGGCGCACGCCGAGGCGCGCGGGCGTACGCTGCGCCTGCCGGCCCTGCGCGTGGTGTGCACCACCGGCGAGCCACTCTACCCCCACCAGCGCGAACTCATCGGCCGCGTGTTCGATGTGCCGGTGGCCAACGAGTTCGGCAGCCGCGACATCGGCTTCACCGCGCACGAAGCGCCGGGCGGACAGATACTGCTGATGAGCGAGAGCCACATCGTCGAGGTGCTGGATGCGGCGGGCGAAGCGGTGACGCCGGGCGAGGCGGGTGAAGCGGTGATCACGGGCCTCACCTCGACGGCGCAGCCCTTCATCCGCTATCGCACCGGCGATGTCGTGCGCATGTCGACGCAACCGGCAACGGGCGGCCAGGGCCTGCACGTGATCGCCGAAGTGAGTGGGCGTCAGACCGACTTCGTGGTGGCGGCCGACGGACGCATGATGCATGCGCTGGCCGTCATCTACGTGTTGCGCGCGGCAGCCGGCATTGCCCGGTTCAAGTGCATCCAGCACACGCCCCTGCACATGGAGGTGCTGGTGGTGCCTGCAGCGGGCTGGGGCGAGGCGGGCCGCCTGGCGGTGATCGACGGCTTGCGTGCGCGGCTGGGCGAGGCGCTCACGGTCGATCTGCGCGTGGTCGACGACATCCCGCCCGAGGCGTCCGGCAAGCACCGCTACGTCGTCAGCCACGTTCCCCTCGCCGACGTGCTGAAACACGCGGCGGCATGAATTCACGGTAATGACTTCAGTATGAAACCTTCCGCACTTCTCCATCTGCCTCTGCGTTACAAACCCTGGCAGGGCCGCAATCTGCGTCTGGTGTTCCAGGATCTCGCAGGCCCGGCGCGTCAGCCGGAGCACGATCATCGCACCCATCTGCGCGGCGCCATCGACTGGCTGTGCCGGGCGCAGGACGTGCGCAACGGCAAGTCCGATGCCGGAGGGGTGGCCGCCGGCTGGAGCTTCGAGGACGGCTGGCTGCCCGGCTATCCGGAAACGACCGGCTATATCATCGAGACCTTCATCGCCGCGGCGCAATACCTCGACCGACCGGAACTCGTGCAGCGTGCGCACCGGATGATCGATTGGGAACTCTCGCTGCAGGCCACGGACGGCGCCTTCCCCGGTCACTTTGGCGAGCCGGGCAGCCATCCGGTGATTTTCAACCAGGGTCAGATCATGCATGGCCTCGTCGCGGGCCACGCCTCGCTCGGCCGCGACGACTGTCTCGAAGCCGGCGTGCGCGCCGGACGCTGGCTGGTGGCGCAACAGGACAGCGATGGCTGCTACCGCCGTTTCGAGCACAACGGCGTGCCGCACGTCTACAACACGCGCGCACTGTGGGCACTGGCGGCGGTCGGCGTGGTGGCGGGTGAAGCGGACTTCATCGCCGCGACACGACGCAATCTCGACTGGGCACTGACGCAGCAGACACCGAGTGGCTGGTTCGCCACCAACGCCTTCGTGCCGGGGCGGCATCCCTTTACCCACACCATCGCGTATGCGATCCGGGGCTTTCTCGAAGTCGCCGTGCTGCTCGGCGAGGAGCGCTATCTCGCCGCCGCGGAAAAGGCAGCGCGCGGATTGATGGTGCGCCAACGTGGCGACGGCTGGCTTGCCGGCACCTACGATGACGGCTGGACGCCGAGCGCGGACTATGCCTGCGTCACCGGCGTGGCGCAAATGGCGCTGTGCTGGCTGCGGCTGGCGCAGATCACCGGCGACAAGACCTACCGTGACGCCGCGTGGAAGGCGATTGCCTACGTCAAGCGCACGCAGCGTCTGGAAGACGATGATGGGGTCGTGCGTGGCGCGATTCCCGGCTCGGCGCCGATCTGGGGCGCGTATTCGCGCTTCGAGTTTCCCAACTGGGCGGCCAAGTTCTTTGCCGATGCGCTCATGATGGACATGGCCAATGTCGCCGTGCCGCCCGTGCCGGCGGGCGCGAAGGGAAAAGGGCAATGAGCCGGCTGCGGCTGCTGGTCCTGTGCGGGCGCAGTGCGCGCCACCTGTATGTCGCCAACGCCCTGTGCCGCGCCGGCGAGGTTGTCGCCATCGTGCAGGAAACCGGGGGCGACTGGAGTCTGGGCAAGACCCTGAAGAAACTGCGGCCGGCGAATCTCTGGCGCAAGGCCTGGCGCTGGCTGCGCGACCGGCGCCGCTACACGGGCAACCCTGAGGCGAAATTCTTCTTTCCCGGCGCAGGCCCACGACTCGACCACCCCGAACGGGTGCGCGAGGTGCCGCACATCAACCACCCCGACGTGGTGAAGCTGGCGCGCGACCTGCAGCCCGACCTCATCTGCGTGTTCGGCACTTCGCTCATCCGCGGCGAACTGCTCGACGAAGGGCGTCTGGGCATCGTCAATCTGCACGGTGGCCTCTCGCCTGAATACCGCGGCGCCGACTGCACCTTCTGGGCCCTGTACAACAACGAGCCCGACAAGGTCGGCTGCACGCTGCACTACATCGACGCCGGCATCGATACGGGCCGCCTCATCGCCCACATCCGCCCCGAGGTCGGTGCCGGCGACACCGAGCTGGTACTGTTCTGGCGCGCGGTGCGGGACAGCGCCGAAATCTACGCCGAGGCCGTCGAACGCATCGCCTGCGGCGAGCAGTTCGGCGCGCCGCAGCCGGGCAAGGGAAGGCTGTACCAGGTGAGGGATCGTGGTCTGCGTCACGAGAAGAAACTGGAGGCGAACCTCGCCGCCGGCATGCTGCGGGACATCGCGCTGCCGCGGCGGGTGCGCTGGTTCAATCGTGAAACATCGGGGCAGAAGGTATGAGAGACATTCTCGTCACCGCGATCGTCTTCGGTGTGCTGCCGTTCATCTTCAGACGACCGTGGGTCGGCATCCTGCTCTGGTGCTGGCTCGGTTACATGAACCCGCATCGCCAAGCCTGGGGCTTCGCCTATGACATGCCCTTCGCCATGATCACGGCCCTCGTCACGATCACGGCCTTCGTGTTCTCCAAAGAGCAGAAGACGATGATCTGGACGCGCGAGACGATCCTGCTCCTGCTGTTCATAGGCTGGATGTTCTTTACCACCCTCTTCGCCTTCTATCCCGACCTTGCGTGGACGCAATGGAACACGGTCTGGAAAATCCAGCTCATGGTGTTCCTCACGGCCATGATCATCAAGGAACGCAAGCATCTTCACTGGATGATCTGGGTCATCGCGCTGTCGCTGGGTTATTACGGCGTCAAGGGCGGTATTTTCACCATTGCCCATGGCGGGCAGTTCAGGGTGCAGGGGCCCACGGGCACCTTCTTCGGCGGCAACAACGAAATGGCGCTCGTGCTCGCGATGCTCGTTCCGCTCATCCGCTATCTCCATCTGCAGGAACCACGCAAGTGGGTACGCCTCGGGCTCGCTTCCGCCATGGTGCTGTCTGGTATTGCCGCCATTGGCAGCCAGTCGCGAGGCGGCTTGCTGGCGATGGCGGCGATGGGATTGTTCCTCTGGCTGAAAAGCCGCCACAAGTTGGTCACCGGCATCTACATCGTGCTCGCTGTCGGAATCATTCATGCCGTCATGCCGCAGGAATGGTATGACCGCATGTATACCATCAAGACGTATCAGGAAGACGAGTCGGCTCTGGGCCGCATCAATGCCTGGCACACCGCGTTCAACGTGGCCAAGGACAGGATAACCGGGGGCGGCTACAACATGTTCCAGGCGCCGACGTTCCGGCGCTATGCCCCCGACCCCTTCAGGATCCACGACGTGCACAGCATCTATTTCGAGGTGCTGGGCGAGCATGGCTTCATCGGACTGGCGATGTTCCTCCTGCTGGCGCTGTTCACCTGGCGGCGCGCCAGCCAGGTCATCAGCCAGTGCAGGAACGATCCCGAACGAAAATGGGCCGCGGACCTCGCGGCAATGATCCAGGTGAGCCTGGTCGGATATGGTGCCGGCGGCGCATTTCTGGGGCTGGCCTATTTCGACTTGACGTATCACTTGATGATCATCGTGGTCATCGCCGCCAAACTGGCCGGGGTGCTGGACCGTGGCCGTCCGGTCGTGCCGCAGGGCCGGACGGAAACGCCGTTGCCGCATCCGCGTGGCATCAACCGACAGCGGCAAGCCTGACAAGGAGGAGAAGCGTGACATTCCTGTGGTGTCGGCAATTACCGCCCGAAGCAGACCGTAGCTTCGGGCTGACGCGACCACAGAACCATCTGCCCGGGCTCCCGGTGGCCTGAGGCCGGCGACCGGGCCGGTGTGCCGGTGTTCATTCCCGCATGTTGTTCAACTCCTACCCCTTCCTGCTCCTGTACCTCCCGGTCGTGCTCGCGGCGTTTTTCGCCATCGGCCGGTTCAGCCGTCCGCTGGCGGCGCTCTGGCTGTTCGCCGCCTCGCTGTTTTTCTACGGCTGGTGGAACCCGGCTTACGTCGGCTTGCTGATCGGTTCCATCCTGTTCAATTTCGCCATGGGTTCGGCCATCTCCGCGGCACATCGGCGCGGCACAGCGACCCGCGCGAAGGGTCTGCTGTGTGCTGCCATCGGCGGTGACCTGGCTCTGCTCGGCTTTTACAAGTACGCGAATTTCTTCCTTGCCAGCACCAATCAGCTGCTGGGAACCGGCTGGCACGTGCAGGAGGTGATCCTGCCGCTGGGCATTTCCTTCTTCACCTTCACGCAGATCGCCTTCCTGGTCGACGCCTACCGCGGCGAGGTGAAGGAGCGCAACTTCATCCATTACGGCCTGTTCGTCACCTACTTTCCACATCTCATCGCCGGTCCGGTGCTGCATCACAAGGAAATGATGCCGCAGTTCGCGGAGCCCCGGACCTATCGCCTGCACTGGGAAAACCTGTCGGTCGGACTGAGCATTTTCTTCATCGGGCTGTTCAAGAAGACCGTGCTTGCCGACGGCGTCGGCCAGTATTCGACCCCCGTGTTCGATGCCGCTGCCGCGGGGCAGGTGCTGACTCTTTTCGAGGCCTGGGGCGGCGCGCTGGCCTACACCCTGCAGCTCTACTTTGATTTCTCCGGTTATTCCGACATGGCCATCGGCCTGTCGCGCCTGTTCGGTGTCAGACTGCCGCTGAATTTCCACTCCCCCTACAAGGCGACCAGCATCGTCGAGTTCTGGCGCCGCTGGCACATGACGCTGTCCCGCTTTCTGCGTGACTACCTCTACTTCGCCCTCGGCGGCAATCGCAAGGGCCGGGCGCGGCGCTACGTCAATCTCATGGTAACCATGCTGCTCGGCGGACTGTGGCATGGCGCCGGCTGGACCTTCGTGGTCTGGGGTGGTCTGCATGGACTGTATCTGTGCGTCAACCATGCCTGGACGCATCTTGCCGGCCGTCGCCTGCCTGGCCGTTTCCTTGCATCACGCGCGGTCAAGCTGCTGGCCTGGCTGGTGACCTTCACCGCCGTCGTCGTTGGCTGGGTGTTCTTTCGCGCCGCCGGTTTCGACGCGGCGATCGCCATGCTGCAGGGCATGGCCGGCCTGAACGGCGTTGCCCTACCGAACGCGCTTGCCGCCAGGCTGGGCGGAGCCTGGCCGATGCTCGCCGAGCATGGTTTCAGCACTTATCTTGGCGGTGGCAGCCAGTTCATTTTCACCTGGTTGTGGACGATCACCCTGCTGACGATCGTCGTCGCCACGCCCAACACACAGCAGATACTGCACCGCTTCGAACCGGCGCTGCAGCGGTATCGTACCGAGGAGGCAAGCGAGCTGCGTTTGCTGCAACACCTGCACTCCGCACTGAGCTGGAAGCCGAGCAGCCGCTGGGCGTTGGCGACCGGGGTGATTGCGGCGCTTGGCGTGTTGGCGATGAGCCGGATTTCCGAATTCCTGTATTTCCAGTTCTGAGTCATGCAGCCCGCTTCCGCACACAAGCGTTTCGTCTCCGTGTTCGTCGGGGCGTTCCTGGCGGTCTGCCTGCTTGGCGCCGGCGTCAACTATTTCGTGGACCCGTACGGCCTGTTCGGTACGCGCCGCATCGCCGGCTTCAACGAACGCAAGCCGGCGTCCACCGAACGGGTGCGCGTCACCAAGCCCTACATGGCTGCGCGTGTCCGGCCGACGGTGGTGATCGGCGGCAATTCACGGCCGGAGATCGGCCTGGATCCGCAGAGCGCCTGCTGGGACAAGACGGAACAGCCCGTGTTCAACATGGGCGTGCCCGGTAGCAGCGTGTTCATGCAGACCCGCTACGTCCAGCATGCGGTGGCGCAAGGCAAATCCAGGCGCGTGCTGTTCGGCGTCGACTTCCTCGATTTTCTCGTCGACCGCAACGAGGCCGCGGGCAGCATCGACTGGCGCGCGCTCGGCAAGAGCTTCGACGGGCGCCTCGGCCCCGGCGTGAGCCTGCAAAAGGCGGAGGACGTGGCAAGCGGCCTGTTTTCCCTTACCGCGCTCGCCGACTCACTGACGACCGTCACCGCGCAGCACGACGCCTACGCTGCCACGCGCCGCGAGGACGGCTTCAACCCGGGCCTCGATTATGTGCCGATCATCCGCAGCGAAGGACAGTCCGTGCTGTTCGCACAGAAAGACCGCGAAGTGCGCAGCCGGCTGCATGCGCAGAATCTTGGCGTGCGCTACGCCGACGGCCGGCGCGGCCAGCCGCTGCAGGCGTTGCGGCAGTTCCTGCAGTGGGCGAAGACCGAGGGTGTCGAGGCCGTGTTGTTCGTCAATCCCTACCATGTCGACTATCTGATTCTTGTCGAGATGTCTGGGCACTGGCCCCTGTTCGAGGAATGGAAGCGCCAGCTGAGTGACATCGCGGCGGAATTCGATGTGCCGTTGTGGGATTTCAACACCGTCGACGCGTACTCGACGGAAGACCCGCCGCCTCCCCATGACCGGCGTGCCATGCTGCGCTGGTTCTGGGAGCCGGCGCACTACCGCAGCGAACTGGGCGATCTCATGCTTGCCGCCATGCTGGACCGCCGGTGCGGGGCATCGGTGACACACGGATTCGGGACAAGGCTCATCCCGGTATCGCTGCCCGGTGAGCTGGATCGGTTAAGGAATGATCTGCGCGGTTTCATGCAGGCGAACCCTGCGGCGGTCAAGCGTCTCGGTGGCGACGGATGAGCGGGTTCCGGTCTTCGTAGCGTGCCCGAAGGGACGGCTTGGCTCAGTGCCCGTTCTCCTGCAACCAGCGCTCCAGCATCATGGTCACCCAGATCATCACCCCGTAATAGCTGGCGTGCGGACCTTTCGCCATCGCCAGCATGTGGTCCAGATACGCCGGTTGCAGCCAGCCGCGCCGCTTGAAGTCGGCCAGGCTGTCACCGACCATTTCGCCCAGTGGCGCGTGCTGGTTGCTCCATACGCCGAACGGCAGACCGAAACCGTGCTTGCTCTTGTTGATGATCTTCTCCGGCAGCAGATCGGTGAGCGCTGCCTTGAAGAACCAGCGCAGCGTCTGTCCGCGCACCTTGTAATCCACCGGAAGATGGTTGGCGAAGGCGACCAGACGATCGTCGAGCAGCGGGTAGTGCACCTCGATTCCCGCGCTCTCGGTCATCGTGCCGACCTTGCGCAGATCGCTGTCGGCGAGGGTGAATTTCAGGTCGACGTGCATCATGCGGTTGATGTAATGGTCCGAGGCGGTGCGTGCATAGACTTCGGTGAGTGCGGCATCGGTGGATGCTGGGTCGACCGCGCGCATGAAATCCTGCGTGAAGATTTCGTCGAGCGGCGTGCGATGCAGGAAGTTGTAGGTTTCCAGCCGTAGCGGCAGGCCAATCCTGGCCTGGGTGACGTAGCTTTTCAGCTTGGACAGCGGAAACCGGTTCGACAAGCCCGGAAAATGCGCGACCGGCTCGATGAGTGTATGCCGCAGGATGGCGGGGATGCGGCCGTAGAGTTCGAACAGGCCCTGCTTCGCATAGCGCACGTTGCCGCCGAAAATCTCGTCGCCGCCGTCGCCGGCCAGCATGAACGCGAAACCGGCTTCGCGCGCGTTGCGTGCGCAGAAATACGCCGGCACCGCCGAGGCGTTGCCGAAGGGCTCGTCGTAGGCGCGGGCGATGAGCGGGACGGCCGTGACGATGTCGGCCGGCTTCAGGTAGTACTCGTTGGCACGGCTGGCATAGCGCTCGACCGCGCAGCGCGCGTACTCCATTTCGTCGAACCCGCTGGCGTCGAAACCGATCGAGAAGGTGTCGACCGGCGCGCCGCGTGCCGCGGTGAGCGCGCCGACGACCGTGGAACTGTCGGTACCGCCGGACAGGAATGCCGCCGTCGACGGCGCGTCGGCCGCGCGTACGGCCTCGTCGAGCAGGCTGCGAAATTCCGCGCGCAAGGTCTCGAAATCGGGCTTCGCCGGAGCATAGTCGGCATGCCAGTAGAAGCCCGTGTCGACACGGCCGTTGCGCAGTGTCACGCACTGTCCCGGCAGCAGCTTGTGCACGTTCTGGTAGAGGCTGCGCGGCGCCGGGATACCGTGGAAATAGAGGTAGTCGTAGATCGCCTGCGTGTCGAGGGTACGACCGACGGCCGGATGCGCGGCCACCGCCTGCACGCTGGTGCCGAACACGAAATGCCCGCCGCGGTTGGCCAAACACAGGCGTTCGATGCCCATGCGGTCGAGCGCAAGGAAGGCCTGGTCCTTCTGGGGGTCGATCACTGCCAGCGCGAAATTGCCCTGTATCCGCGTGGGCAACGTCACGCCATGGCGCGACCAGCCACGCAATACGGCGGCCGCCGTATTGCGCTCGCGCGCCATCGACGCAAGCTCTTCGTCGAGAAAGCGTGGACGGCCAAAAACTGCCGCGATGATGCCGTTTTCCAGATGGATGGCGGCCTTGCCCAGGCGCGAGCAAGCGCCCACTCCGGCAAGGGGGCTGGCATGCACGTCGGGCATGGCATCGGGTGGGATACCCGATGCCATGCCCATCTGTCGAATCAGTTCCTGATGGGCGCCGTGCTCGCCCAGCCAGCCGTAGATACCATCCATGTGCGACTTGCCTGTGTGATGCGGGATAATCCCAGATTGTCCATTAGCCATTTTTCGTGATTTTGATGCAAGCTATGATCCGTTGCTGCGGCGGCT